>NZ_JAELUH010000002.1 GCF_016429215.1 Herbaspirillum sp. ASV7
GTCAGGGCAAAGGCGACGAAGGGCCAGCCGCCCCAGCGCATCCATTTCGGAATGGCACGTCCGCGCCCATGCTTGCTGGCGAATTCGGTCAGTGCTCCTTCCGGGCAAAGCACGCCGCACCACACGCGCCCCATGAGCACCATGCTCACCAGCACGAAGGGCCACCAGATGCCCCAGAAGGCAAACTGGGCCATCACGGTCAGGTTGGACCAGAGGTGGGCGGTTTCGTCTGGCAGGGGCAGGAATACCGGGACCAGGATCAGGATGGCGTAGACCGCCACCACGATCCATTGCAGGCCACGGATGAATGCGCCGTTGCGGCGCATCCACTCTCCGGTACGCGAGAGCAGATTCGGCGATTGCGTACAGGTATTCATGCGGGAATCAGACGGCTTCTTGCCGCTTGGGGGCGGGCTTGGGTTTCCGGGAGAGGGCCGAGCATACCACGATCCAGTAGAGCGCATAGACGATCACCGACAGCAGCGCCGGACGGGCGCGGTAGCCGGTCAGGGTCGATACCAGGCTGCCCAGCGTAGTGGAATCGTCGAGCAGCGCGGAAGTATCCCAGAGGGGTGAGGTCAGGGTCAGGGTCCAGTCGGCCGAGGACAGCACATCCGAACTCTCCACCAGCACGTCGAAGAGCTTTTCCACGCCCGTGACCAGCAGGCCGGCAGCCAGCAGCAGCAGGATCACTTCGGTGACCTGGAAGAAGCGGCGCCACGAGAAGATCTTGCCGCCCAGTTGCAGCAGGTAGAAGGTCAGGAAGGCCAGGCCGAAACCGATCGCCCCGGCCAGCACCAGGGACGCCGTGCTGGCATCCTGCTGCCCCAGGCCGATACCGTACAGGAACACCGCCGTCTCGCTGCCCTCGCGGGCGATGGCCAGCATCACCAGGATGAACACGCCCCACCAGTTGCCGCTCTCGTAGCTGGACTGCATGGAGCTTTCCATGTCCTTCTTGAGGGTGCGGCCATGCTTGCGCATCCAGAACACCATCTGCACGATCAGCACGGCGGCGATGAGCACGATGGCGATCTGGAACCAGGTCTGGGCGTCGCCCGAGAGCAGTTCGGAGAAGCCCAGCAGCGCCGCGCCCAGGGCCGCGGCCAGCACCACGCCAGCCACCACGCCGCCCCACAGATAGGGAATGCCGCGCCGCGCGCCGGCATCGCCGTTCTGCAACCAGGCATAGAGAATACCGACCACCAGAAGCGCCTCGACGCTCTCGCGCCAGACGATGAACATGACCTGTCCCATGAACTACCCTTCCTTGCTAGAACCCGGACTTCCCGCCGCCTACTTGGCGACGATCACGCCTTGCGGCATGTTGAGGTGGAAGTCATCGAAAAACTTGTATTCGCCCGGCCGCAGCGGGGCGATCACCACGAAGGACTGCGCCCCCGGCGCCAGCACCTTCTCCTTGCGCAACTCCACACTCTCGAACTCGGCGGCGGACTTGCCGATGTTGTGGACCTCGATCTTGATGCGCTGCCCGGCCGGCACTTCGATGCGCGGCGGGATCAGCTTGCCGTCCTGCATCTCCAGCTTGAAGGTCGGCAGGTCGGAGGCCATCACCGGCGCGCTCGCTCCCAGCCATGCTGCCGCAGCCAGGGCCAGGGCCGGAGCCAGGCGGACTATTCTCTGGAACATGAAACACCCTTCCGTACAAATGGGAAACCGGCCCACCGGAAGCTCCGGTGCGCCGGCGTCGAATCACTGATCAGACTCAGGCTTAGTAGCCGCCCTTCTTGCCGATACCGGCGAAGGTGAAGTCATAGTTCAGTTCGAAGGTCTTGAACCACGGACCCACGCCGGTTTCCTTGTCGACGTGGCGGCCGAAGTGGGCGTGCTCATTGGCCTGCGGCGAAGAGATGGTCAGCTTGAGCTTGTACTTGCCCGGGCCTTCCAGCTTGACGTTGTCGCCGTAGTGCGGGCCGTCGTTGGCCACCATCGGCATCATGTCGCCCTTGACGGTCTTGGTGGAACCGACCTTGGTCAGTTCATACTTGATCACCAGATAGGGCATCCAGTCACCTTCGGCGAAGCCGTTGGGGTTCTTGGCCACGGCGCGGATGTCGGCTTCCAGGTGGATGTCCGATTCCTCGGCCTTACGCATCATGCCGTCCGGTTCCATCTTCACCGGCTGCAGGTAGACGGCGTTGACTTCGAAACCGTTCTGGATCTGCGGCTTGCCGATCGGATACTCGGCCGCCGAAGCCACACCGGCAACACAGACGCTCAGTGCGGCGGCGACGGCAAGTTTCTTGATACCCATCATTGCGTATTCTCCTGGTGGTCAAATGATAATGATTAGCATTAAGTATATCATTGTTTGAGGCAACATGCGTTGTCCACTTGTGCCATGTGCCAATGCAAAGCTGACCACGAAAAAAAACCATCCGGCCTGGGCCGGATGGTTGAGCTGGAGCAGCACGACGACACGACCTGTCGACTAGACCATCTCGGCCTCGACGCCACGGGTAGCTCCCTGGGCCGGCAGGCGTGCCGCCGCCGGCGTCACCGCCATCGACCGCGCAGCGCTTGCCACGGACACCGCCGCGACGCGGCGAGTGTCCAGCTTGAAGGCGCTGACCACGCTCTCCAGGGTCTCGGCCTGTTGCTGCAGCGCTTGTGCAGCCGCAGCAGCCTCCTCGACCAGCGCGGCGTTCTGCTGCGTCCCCTGGTCCATCTGCGCGATCGCCTGGTTGACCTGGGAGATACCGGCGCTCTGCTCTACGCTGGCGTCGGCGATGTCCCCCACGATCTGGGTCACGTGGCGCACGCTGTCGACGATCTCGCTCATGGTGTTGCCGGCCTGCTCGACCAGCAGGCTGCCGCTGCCGACCTTGTCCACGGAATCGTCGATAAGCGCCTTGATCTCCTTGGCGGCGGCAGCCGAACGCTGCGCCAGCGAGCGCACCTCGGAGGCCACCACGGCAAAGCCACGGCCCTGCTCGCCGGCACGGGCGGCTTCGACGGCCGCATTCAAGGCCAGGATATTGGTCTGGAAGGCGATGCCGTCGATGACGGCGATGATATCGACGATCTTGCGCGAGGAAGCATGGATGGAATTCATCGTGTCGACCACCTGGCGCACCACCTCGCCGCCCTGGGAGGCAATGGACGAGGCAGACTGCGCCAGCTGGTTGGCCTGGCGGGCATTGGCGCTGTTCTGCTGCACCACCGAGGTCAGCTGCTCCAGGCTGGAGGCGCTTTCCTCCAGCGCGGCGGCCTGCTGCTCGGTGCGTGCCGACAGGTCGGCATTGCCGGCGGCGATCTGGCGCGCCGCCACGGTGACCGAGTCGGTGGACGCCCGGGTGGTGGCGACGACTTCCACGATACGGGCCAGCAGCCGGTTGAAGGCAGCCGCCGTATGGCCGATTTCATCCATGCGCTCCACCGGTGCCTTGCGCGACAGGTCCAGCGTCTGGCTCACATGCTCGAAGGTGTGCTGGAGCTTGCCCAGACTGCCGATCACGCCGCGCAGGACCTGGATCCCCAGCAAGGCCGTCAGCGCTACCGCCACCACGATCACCGCCACCATGGTCCGCAAGGCGAAGGCGTAGGCGTCGTCGCTTTCCTGCTTGATGGTATCGATCATCGTACGGCCGATCAGGATATGGTCGTCGAAGCCCTTCTTGGCCGCCGCCGCCGAGACCGCCAATGGCGTGCCGGCCTGCAGGGTGGCGCGCACGGTGTCCATGTCATTGGCATAGGCCGCGGCGAAGAATGGCACCAGGGCCTTGCGGTAGGCCTCGATATTGGCCTTGTCGGCCTGGATCAGGCCGCGGTCCTTGTCATCGAAGACCAGCGCCCGCTCGTAATGGGCAAACTCATCGTCGAGCTGCTTGTTGGCGGTATCGACCGCCTTTTGCAAGCCGCTCTTGTCGGACAGGTTGGCGAAGACCGACAGGCGATAGCCGGCCAGGCGCGAATCGGCCAGGTAGCCCTTGAGCAGGTTCAGGCTGTCCATGGCCGGCATGATGCGGTTCTGGATCAGTTCCAGGCGTTGCTGGGAGCGCTGCAGTTGCCACAGGCCGTCGGCGCCGACGAACAGCAGTGCCAGCAAGGCCGTCGACAGCGTGAGGATGAGGCGTTTGGTAATGGTCATGGTCGAAGGTCTGTCGATAACAAAAAGGAAGATGGCGGCGGGCAACGGCCGGAGTGATCGCCCCACACCAACAGGTAAGCACCGTTGCACCGGCACGTAACTATCGTGTACGCCGCGAATATAGCCGAGCCATGAGACGGCCATGCCGCGATACGAGATTTAATTCCCGTATATCAGCCATTCACGGATTGAATGAATCAGCACCGGCAAGGCCAGGCTCGCCATGGACCGCTCACCTCTGGCATAGTGACCACACCTGCCGGCTTGTCGCGGGAACAATTCGGCAGCCTTGCTGGCGTGACGCCGGGGGCGTGAGCAATTTGCAATAGATTTCTGTAACTTGCTATGTCACACTTGCCGGGTATCACCGCCAAATTCCCATAAAAACAGCGCATCATCCGGTCATTACACGCATGTCCTGCCCCAGCATATTGATGGTCGATCCCAGCCCGGAGTCGGTTGAGCTGGCGCGCTTCAGCCTCTGGCGCAGCAAGCTGGACTGTGCCTTCGGCTGGTTCGAGGACGCCGAGCGGGCTGCCGAATCGCTGTTTACCCCCGAGGCCCAGGCCCATCCGGATGCCCTGCCCTGCCTGATCCTGCTGGAGCCGCGCCTGCCGCGCATGGAAGGCCTGGAGTTGCTGCATCTCTTGCGCACCCACGCCCATACGCGCGAACTGCCGGTGGTGATGTTCGCCACCTCGCGGGACGACAACGATGCCCGCCGTTGCCTCGCCGCCGGCGCCGACGACTACCTCGTCAAGCCGGTCGACGCCCGCGAATTCATGCAGCTCGTGAGCCAGACCGTATCGCGCTGGCTGCCACCCCATCTGCAACCGGCCGACCAACGCTGACATCGACCGGGCGGCGCCGTCGTATCAGGAAAATCCTGATGTCTCCTGCCATCGCTTGTTCTTAAGATCATTGCAACATGCCGTCGGTCTCTGCAGGCCGACTCATCCTTGCATTGCATTGTTTTGTTTGCAATATTGATGACAGAACCTGCCGTCCTACAGGCAGGCCCAACCAGGAGGCGATGCCATGAAATGGTTCTATGATCTAAAGATCTCACGCAAGCTGATCACGACTTTCCTGCTTGTGGTGGCCATGGTGGCTGCCCTGGGCATCTTCGCGATCAGGCAACTGGACAAGGTCAATAGCGCCTCGACCGAGATATCCACCAACTGGCTTCCCAGCATCCGCTCCCTCAATGCGATGCAACTGACGATGTCGCGCATCCGCAGTCTTGAGCTGCAACACATCCTTTCCCACGATCCCAAGGAACAGGCGGACATCGACGCCAGCACAAAGGGCTACATCGACAGCCTCAAGAAGACCCAGGCGACCTATGTCACCGAGATCTCCGAGCCGGAGGAAAAAGCCCTCTATCCGGAGGTGGAAAAGCTCATCAGCCAGTTCCTGAGCGAACATGACAAGATCATCGCGCTCTCGCGCCAGGGAAAGGATGAGGACGCCCGCGCGTTGCAGCGGGGTGGCTCCACCCAGGCCTATCGCACCGCGCTGCAAGACCTGGAGAAGCTCGCTACCGTCAACGACGACGGTGCCGAGCGCTCCAACCGCATGGCCGACGGCACCTATAACGAAGCCCGTGTCTGGATCATCGGCAACGTGGTCGTCTGCATCACGCTGGCCATGCTGCTGGCGCTCTGGGTGTCGCGCCTGATCGCACGTCCGCTGCAGGAGGCCGTCTCGGTGGCGCAGCGTGTGGCCGGCGGCGACCTGACCACGGCCATCGTCCCCGCTGGCAAGGATGAAACCGGACAGTTGCTGGGCGCCCTCAAGAGCATGAACGACAGCCTGGTCGGGATCGTCACCAAGGTCCGCGAAGGGACCGGCACCATCACCACGGCCTCTACCGAGATCGCTGCGGGCAACCTGGACCTCTCCTCGCGCACCGAACAACAGGCCAGCTCGCTGGAAGAAACCGCCTCGGCCATGGAAGAGCTGACCTCCACGGTCAAGCAGAACGCCGACAATGCCCGCCAGGCCAACCAGCTGGCGGTGTCGGCCTCGGAAGTCGCCAGTGCCGGGGGCAGCGTGGTCAACCAGGTGGTCGACACCATGGGCGCCATCAATGCCTCTTCACGCAAGATCTCCGACATCATCAGCGTCATCGATGGCATCGCCTTCCAGACCAACATCCTGGCCTTGAATGCGGCAGTGGAAGCCGCGCGGGCCGGCGAGCAGGGACGCGGCTTTGCCGTGGTAGCCTCCGAAGTGCGTTCGCTGGCGCAGCGTTCGGCCGCCGCCGCCAAGGAGATCAAGGAGCTCATCGAAGACTCGGTCAGCCAGGTGAACATGGGCAGCCAGCTGGTCGAGAAGGCCGGCAATACCATGAACGAAGTGGTCGACAGCGTGCGCCGGGTGACCGATATCGTGGCCGAGATCAGCTCGGCCAGCCAGGAGCAGAGCGACGGCATCGAGCAGGTCAACATCGCCATCACGCAAATGGATGAAGTCACGCAGCAGAATGCGGCGCTGGTGGAACAGGCCGCCGCCGCCGCGCAGTCGCTGCAGGAACAGGCTGAAACACTGACCGAGACGGTCGGTTTCTTCCGGCTCGACCAGGATGCGGCCATGGCGACGGCGCGCAAGACCAAGCCGGCACCCTCCACCCACAGCTTTGCCGCCCGCCCTGCTGCCCGGCCAAGCGCGGTCTCCCGTGCACCTGCACCGGCTGCCGCTGCTCCGCGCAAAGTAGAAGCACCCGCCAAGGCCGCCACCGGCTCACGTCTGCCCGGCGGCTCCGATGACGACAGCGGCTCGTGGGAGCAGTTCTAGATGAGCACGCCCGGTGCACATGCGCCAGGCAGCGCGCGCCAGTAGCGAGGTCACAGCAGCACAAAAAAGAGGGGCGCATCCACGATGCGCCCCTCTTTCATTGGACTGCCTGTTCACTGATGGCGCTCAGCGCGCCCCCACCATCTCGGGCAAGCGACGCAGGCCGCGACGACGCAGCGCTGCCAGCCCCATCAAGCTCAACGCACCCGCCAGGAACAGCGCCAGCACGCCCGGTTCAGGCACTTGCGCCACAGGGGCGTTAGGCGTGACAACGGGGGGCAAGGTGCCGGCAAAACCATAGTCATGCAACTCGCCATTGCCAGTGAAGCTGTTGGCATACAGGAAGCCTTCCATGGCCGAGGAATTGGTCACTGCGGCATTGCCGGCCAGGACCGTACCGTGCCAGCCGGTGAAGGAAAGGCTGGTGGCGTTCTCGAAGTTCCAGATGATGTGCGTGTTCAGGAAGCTGTTGGCATTGAAGTTGGTGGTATCGACGAAGCTGGTACCGGTGACATTGATGATGATGGTCTGCGCCGTACCGCTGAAGACCAGATTGCGCGAGGCCGACAATTGTGCGGTGGTCAGGTTGAAGACCGCCGTGCCGGTGGCGTCAGGCGTGAGCTTGAAGGTGAAATTGTTCGGATCGCTGGCATTGATGGTGCTGTTGGCCGACAGTTGCGCCAACTGCAGCGCCAGCGCATTGAGCGGCGTGGTGAAATCGCTCATCGCAAACGGCGTGCTCTGGTAACCGGCGCTGCCGCCACCATTGAAGTTGAAGTGCGCCGCGTCGCTGACCTGATAGTTCACGCTGCCGCCGTTGTTGATGTTGGCGTTGAAGCTGTCGATCTTGATGGCATTGATGGCGGCATAGGACGAGGCCGCGCCACGCGGATTATTGTAGAAGGTTGCGCCACCGGTGATCTCGCCGGCAACCACACGGCCTTCGATGTCATGACCCGAGGTCAGCGTGGTACTTGCCACGACGTTGAACTGCGACAGGATCTGGCTGGCTGTCAAGGCAGAGGCAGAGGACATCCCCGAAGCCAGCGAGGCAGCAACAAAGGCAAGGATTTTCAAGGAGCGCATAAACTCTTCCATTGGATCAGCGATAAGCAGGATTGTAGCGAAGCGGCGCTTGAACCGATCAATGCAATCCCATCCGGTAATAATGCAATTCACAAAAACAAAAAATACAACGTTCACTGCCGCGCAATGAGCCTGCCATTACCGTGCATCAACGGCCTTTGCCGCCTTTACCCCGGGTTGCCCGACAGCATCTTCTTGCCGCGCATCCTCTGCCACGCCATAGTCGGCCGGCCAGGCCTGCGGCAGGTAATAGGTGCCGAACAGGCGGTCCAGCAGCGGGAAGGTCGAGGCATAGTTGCGATTGATATGATCGACCCGGCTATGGTGCCAGTGGTGGAACACCGGCGTGGCCAGCACCCACTCCAGCGGCCGGAAACGGAAACGCACGTTGGAATGGATGAAGAATCCCCATACCGTGCCGATCAGGATCACCGCCACCGGCGTTGCCATGCCGGCCGCACCCGGGCCGGCCAGGCCGAACAGGTAAAGGGGCGTCAAACCGAACAGGCGGGTCAGCACCAGGTCCACCGGATGGGCACGGGTATTGACCAGGTAATACATTTGTTGCGGCCGGTGATGCACCGCATGAAAGCGCCACAGCCAGGGGATCTCATGGCTGAGCCGATGGCCCCAGTAGAAGCCGACTTCGCCGACCACGAAGGCCAGCGACAGGCGCGGCAGCAGCGGCAACGAGGCACTGGCCTGCAACAGGCCAGCCGGCAGCAGCGCACGGCCCAGCTCGGCAATCATGGCCAGCGGAAAACCCATCACCAGCGCGGGCGTCAGGCTGCTGAGGAAATAGAAACCCAGATCCTGCGCCAGTGCGCGCTTGTCCAGCTTTTGCTCGCGCACCGCGAACCAGCGCTCCAGCGGCGCGAACAGCGCCGTGAGCAAGACCAGCCAGAGGCACAGGCGCAACACGTCCGTGGCAAAGCCAGGCAGATGCGACAGGATGGATTGCAGCAGGCTCATGGCCATGATTCTCTCAAGCTGACAAAACGGGGAGCTGACGCCCCCCGCACAACTACCCTACCGAACGACTCAACGCTGCGATTGACGGCGACGACGCGCCACCACGGCGGCCAGCGCCAGGGCACCGATGGCCATCATCGGCACGCTGCCCGGTTCCGGAACGGCGACCAGGGAAACGCTGTCGAGCAGCGAGAACGGCGGCAAGCCATTCGGGCTGCCCGTTGCCAGGAAGGACAGCACTTCGCTCACGCCAGTAGCGGTGAAGGTGAAGGTCTGGTTACGCCAGCCGGTGAAGCCATGGTTCACGTTGCTGATGGTCGGGGTGTTGAAGGTCTGTGCACCCAGGCTCACTTGCCAGCCCTCGGTGGTGGGACCCGTGAAGCCGTACTGCTGGGCACCGGCCCAGTCGAAGCTCAACTGGTAGGACTGGCCGATCACCAGGCCGTTGATGATCTGCTGGATGGCGCCGATCTGGTACACGCCGTCGGAGGCCAGGAAGTTGCCGCCGGTCGGGCTGCCGGTCAGGCCATTGTTGGAACCATCGCCAGGACCCCACAGCTTGAGGTGGCCAGGACCCGCGCCCGTGGTATCGGCCGAGCCCGGAGTAAAGATGAAGGCGTAACCCGTCGAGGTCCAACCGGTAGCAACGGTGGTGCCGGCGAGGCCACCGGAGCTGGTGTTGAATTTGCCAGCACCGTTGGTGATGTTTTCAAAGCCACCATTGGTGACCAGGTTGACTGGGGCAGCGAACGCGGACGTGGCGATCAGGCTGGCTGCGGAGACGGCAAGAGTGGCGAAGATTTTTTTCATGATATGAACGTGGTCTTTTTGACAATAACGATCGATAGTCAGCAAAGAGCATGCCAATGATCCATGTCAAATAGGAAAAATATAATTCCTTTAAAAATCAATAGCTTGGAAGCATCAAGACCCGCAAATCCACATAATTCATCACAACCCACAAATCGGTGTAAATTCCATCGACAGGCTTGGCAATGCTTGATCCATTGACAACAAGTGGAATCACAAGCAGCCCGCCTCGCAATCCCGGTAGTTATCGAAAAAACAATAATTTTCCTGGTTCCGGCACAACTGTAAAATTTGGCGACACTGCCCCTGCCCCGGTCCGCCCTGGTTGGCTACTTGCCCAGCAGATCCCGGATGAAATTACCCGGAATGGCATAGGTGATGCCGCTGGGTGCGGTGATGGCCGACTCCTTGGTGGCATTGAGGACCTTGTTGATCACACCCAGCACCACGCCGGTCTCGGGGTCATACAGGGGACTGCCGCTAAAGCCCGGATAGGCCGTGCCATCGAGCTGGAACACCTCGTAGGCGCTGCGCTGCAGCTGCACGATGGCCTTGGCGTCCAGGGTGCGTGAATTGGGCGCCGGGGTCGCCACCACGGTAATGGCCGACACCATGCCACGGTGCGTTACCGGATGGAAACCCAGGATGGAGGTCAGGGGAAAACCGGTGAAGGCCAGCATCTGCCCCTCCCTGGCCGTGGTCGAATCCCCCACCCGCAAGGCTGGCAGGGGCGGCCCGCTCATCTTCAGCACGGCCAGGTCGTGCAGCTTGTCGATGCTCACCAGCACCGCCTCGCGCGGTTCGGCCGCGCCTCCGCCCTTGGGCACCAGCACGCGCAGGCTCTCCTTGCGTTCATCGTCGATGACGGCAGGGACCACATGGGCGTTGGTGATGACGGTGAGGCCATCGCCAATGACGAAGCCGGTCCCCACGAAGCTCACCGCCGGGCTGCGCAAGGCCAGATAAGTACCGACGCCGACAATGGACGGCTTGACCGCCTGGATGGTCTGCACCAGATCGGCCGCGCCAGCGGCCCCGGAGGCCAGCAGGCCCAGCACGGGCAGCAACCGCCGCGCACGCCGCCAGCTTGCCACGAAGTTACGGAAAAGCTTCATGAAAGGCACTCTCCTTGTCACTGCGGGATATCAGGAACCGGACTTGGCCGCACGCGCCGCCAGCGCCCGGGCCTCGTCGAAGATGGCTGGCTGGGCCTGGAGACAGGCCGCGCGCTCGTCGGCAATGCGCTGGCGATCCTGCTGCAGGTTCTCCGGCGTCAGCAATACCCCCGGGAACTGCGCCGGCGCCTGCGGATCGAGCAGTCCCAGATTCAGGCGCTCCAGCACCAGCTGCCCGAGGGCATTCTTGAAATGCCCCGCCTCCCAATACCAGCGTGTGCTGGTACGGCGATCGCCCTTGGCAGGAATCGGTTCACACTGGTAGCTCGAAAAACCGCTGAAGTCCCACAAGCTGATCTGGCTATCCGGGTGATCGTGCTGGGCCTGCGCCACCTCCTCGGCCAGCCGGCGCTTCCAGTCCTCGAACAGTGGCCACAGACCGGTCTGCTCGAACAGGGCCAGCATCTGCGCATGATAGGGATAGATCACCAGTTGCAGCACGCGCTTGTCCTTGCCCGCCAGCGCCAGGACGGCACGCAGGTCGTCCCAGGCCGGCGAGCTGGCGCTGGCGCGATAGACCAGTTGGCGTGGCCGGCGCTGGAAGGTGGCGGCATATTCCTCGGCACGCTGGCGAAAGATGGCGTAGTAGCCTTCGTCGCGGGCGTACTTGGCATAGTCGAGCATGGGATTGAAGCCGTTGGCGGTGATCAGCGGTGCCTCCAGCCCGCGCTGCACGCGGATGGCGGTGAGACTGTCAGCCATTGCCGTCATCGAGAACAGGGTATCGAAGCGCCACTTGAAGCCGTCGATGGGGAAGCCTTCCTGGGGCTGCGGCGGGGGCGCCGCGCCGCCATCGACCGGGAAGTCGAGAAACTCCACCCCCATCACCACCCGTTGCGGCATGGCCTGCACGGAGCGCAGGTAGGCCAGCTCACTGCGCGAGGTGTGGATGCCACTGCCGGAGATGGCCAGGTTGTACGGCACCGCCCTGCTGCCGGCCGCCGCCGTCACCAGCTGGGCCGGATCAAACCCCCATTCGGCGCGGGAATTGCCCAGCACCACCACATTGGCCTGCAGCTTGCGCGCCAGCGTGAGCTTGATCTCTTCCTGGAAGTGCTCGGGCGCCGGGCGCAGCGTCGACCAGCCCGGCAGCTGCACCAGCTGGTACAGCCGATAGGGGTCGATGGCCACGACTGCTGCCACCACCAGCGCGCTGCCCAGCAGCACCGCCGCCAGCAGCCAGATCAGGAAACGCGAAAAGCGACGGCTCTCGTTCATGCCGGCATCCATCCTCAGAACTGGAAATAAAGAAACTCGGCCGGCCGGTTCAGCGACAGCAGGCTCAGCACCAGCAGCACCCCTATCCACACTGCCCAGCGCAGCTGCGGTTGCCAGCCGCGGCGCAGGATCGGCAGGCCAGCCCCGGCGGCAAGATCAACACCCTTCTCGGCCAGCGCCGGCTCGAAGTGACGCATGATCTGCTGGGTGTTGGGGCAGCAGAACACCAGCAAGGCCCCCGCCCCCACCCACAGCCAGGTCTGCACGAAGCGCGCGCCGCCGCCCAGGTAGAACACCACGCCATGCTGTTCCAGCCAGCCGCGCAGGCCATCGCCCAGGCGCAGGCCGATGGCGTCGGGCAGGCCGATGCCCGACATCAGCAGCATGCCGCGCAGGATCTCCAGCGCCCGCTGCAGATCGGTGGCACGGAAGAACACCCAGGCCACGCACACCGCCACGAAGGTCAGCGTCACGCCGGCAACTCGCCCCAGACGGCTGCCCTGCCCCTGGGCGCGCGCGCCCCACAGCGCCTGCCAGCCATGGTTGATCATCAGGTAGCCGCCATGCAGCGCGCCCCAGATGACGAAATTCCAGCCGGCGCCATGCCACAGGCCACCCAATACCATGGTGACCATCAGGTTCAGGTACCGGCGTGTGGCCCCCTTGCGGCCGCCCCCGAGCGGAATGTAGAGGTAGTCACGCAGGAAGCGCGACAGCGTCATGTGCCAATGCCGCCAGAACGCGATGATGTTGGCCGCCTTGTAGGGTGAGTGGAAATTCAAGGGCAGCTTGACCCCGAACAGGCGCGACAAGCCGATAGCCATGTCCGAATAGCCAGAGAAGTCGAAGTAGAGCTGGAAGGCGTAGGCCAGCACCCCGCCCCAGGCCACCAGCAGCCCCGGCGAGCCGCCCTGGTTGAAGACCGCATTGGCATACTCGGCCAGGTTGTCGGCCACCAGCACCTTCTTGGCCAGGCCGATGGCGAAGATGGACAGGCCGACCGCCCAGTTGCGCGCCGAGAAACGGTAGTTCTGGGCATCGGCGAACTGCGGCATCATTTCCTTGTGATGCAGCACCGGTCCGGCGATGAGGTGCGGGAAGTAGGTCACGAAGAGCAGGTAATGGATGAAATTGACTTCCCTGACCTCGCCCCGGTAGGTATCGACCAGGAAGGCGATCTGCGTGAACGTGAAGAAGGAAATGCCGATCGGCAGCACCACCGCCAGCAGCGGATAGTGGCTCCCCAGCAGCGCATTGATGCTGCCGATGGCAAAGGCCGCGTACTTGTAGTAGGCCAGCAAGGCCAGGTTGACCACCACCGCCAGGCTCAGCCAGCGCAAGCGCGCCGCGCCGACGCCCTGGCTGATCAGGCGTCCGGCCAGGTAGTTCAGGCAGATCGAGCCCAGCAGCAGGGGCAGGTAGCGCACATCCCACCAGCCATAGAAGAACAGCGAGGCCAGCGCCAGCCAGGCCGCCGCCCAGTCGCGCCGGATGCGCGCCAGCGTGAAGAAGCCCAGCACCACGGCTGGCATGAACAGGAACAGGAAACCGAAGGAATTGAAGAGCATCTGTTATTTCCCAAGCCAGCTGCGCACGCCGCCCCCGGCCTCGCACAGGGTCTGCCAGAGCGCCAGCAGGGAGCGCTCCAGGGCGCTGCGCAAGGGGCGCGACACTTGTCCGAACAACCAGGTCAGCAGCACGATGGTCATGATGACCGGCAACTCTTCGCCGCCGTCCTGAGCCGATGGCCGCAAGGCCATCCAGGCAGACATCACCAGGCTGTGCGCCAGGTAGAGCGGATACGTGTAGAACGCCAGGACACGTCCGAGCCGCACCAGCCACTCAGGCGTAGACAGGCGCGCATGCAAGGCACAGTAGAAATTGAGCAAGACCAGCAAGCCCACCAGGTAGTCCCCCAGCACGCGGTCGGCGCTGCCCAGGGGCCATGCCGGCCAGGGCCAGCGCGTCTCGGCCAGTGCGCGCAAGACCATCTCGCCCTGCCAATGGCTGTAGAGCAGCAGCACGGCCGGCGCCAGCAGCATGCCGGCACGGGCCAGGCCGGCCGAGAGCGGCCAGCGGCCCTGCCAGCGCCACAGCAGCACACCCGCAAACCACACCGGCAGCAGCAGCCAGAGCTTGTAGCCCATCGCCAGCAGGATCAGCGCCAGCACCAGCAGGCGGAGGCGGCCGCGCAGGAAGTACAGCGCACCGAAGAACGCGTAGTACCAGGCCTCATAACCCAGCGACCAATAGGCCCCCAGCCAGACGGGCGTCTCCGAGAAGCGCCACAGTTCGCCCAGGTAAAGGGCATGGAAGGGCAAATAGATGAACCATTTCTGTACCTCGTAGGCATCGCGCAGCGGCTCGGACAGATACGCTTGGGCCACGCAGGCTGTGCCGAAGGCCAGCACCAGCGCCGGCAAGGCCACCGAGTAAAGCCGCGCCGCGCGCGCGGCGGCATACTGCGCCAGGCTCTGCTGGCGGGACTGGGCAGCATGGGCGATGACGAATCCGGAGAGCACGAAGAAGATCATCACTGCTTCCCTGCCCCACTGCGGCAACCACTGCCCCTGCGCCGGCGAGACGAACCGATAGGCCACGAAATGGTCCAGCACCACCAGCACCGCAGCCAGGAAGCGCATCAGGTCGAGATAGCAGGAAAACGCCCTCTTCACACCAGCACCTCGGCCGCTGCCGGGTGCCCAAGGAAAGCCGTCGGACTGGCGCTCAAACCATAGGCGCCGGACTGGAACACCACCACCAGGTCACCCACGTCGGCCTGGGGCAACTCCATCTGGGCGGCCAGGACGTCCAGCGGCGTACAGAGCGGGCCGACCACCGAGACCACTTCACGCGGCACGCTGGCCCCGGTGGCTGGGGCTTGCCGCGGCACCACGGTGACCGGATAGTTCTTGCGGATCACCTGGCCAAAATTGCCGGAGGCGGCCAGGTGGTGATGCAAGCCGCCATCGACCACCAGGAACACCTGCCCGCGCGAGACCTTGCGATCGACCACGCGGGTGACATAGATGCCAGCCTCGCCGACCAGGTAGCGCCCCATTTCCATGACCACTTGCACCGAGGGCAAGGCCGCCTTCAGACGCGGCAGCCACTGCGCCAGGTGGGCGCCGATGGGGACGATGTCCAGCGGCCGGTCGCCCGGGAAATAGGCAATCCCGAAAGCGCCGCCAATGTTGAGGATGCGCAGGTCGATTCCGGATTGCTGCGCCAGCGCGATGGCCAGCTCGAAACTGCTGGCCTGGGCCTGCATGATGGCCTGGGCGTCCAGGCTTTGCGAGCCGCAGAAGATCTGCAGGCCGCGCACATCGGCGCCCTGCGCGACCAGATGGCGCAACAGCTCGACGGCGCGCTCGGCATCCACGCCAAAGGGCTTGGCGCCGCCCCCCATGCGCATGCCCGAGGACTTCAATTCGAACGGCGGATTGATGCGCACGCTCACCACCGGCTGGACCCCCAGTTCAGCGCCCAGGGCCAGTATCGTCGCCGCTTCGCGCTCGGATTCGATGTGCAGCATCACGCCAGCCGCCAGCGCCCGGCGCAGCTCGGCCTGCGACTTGCCCGGGCCGGCGAAGCTGATATGGCCGACCGCCATGGGCGTATCCAGGGCAATGCTCAATTCGCCGCCCGAGGCCACGTCGAAGCCATCGACCAGTTGCGCCATCCACTGCACCAGCGCCGGCATGGGATTGGCCTTGATGGAGTAATGCAGGCCGATCTCCGGCGGCAAGGCGGCGCGCAGATGCGCCACCCGCGCCGACAGCAAGGCCCGGTCATACGCGTAGAAAGGGGTGCTGCCGACCCGGTCGGCCAGGCGCGTGAGCGCCATGCCGCCCACCTGCAGCATGCCATCGACCAGGGGAAAGGCACGCTGTTCGGCGTGCAGCGGCTTGGCGGGACGTTCAGCGTTCATCAGAGGCCTGGAAAAAATGCCCTGCCAGCGTCTGCTGCAGGAGCTTGCGATCAAGCTTGCCATTGGGGGAGCGCGGCAAGGCCTCGGGCCAGGTGTACACGGCGGCCGGCACCATATAGGACGGCAAATGCTGGCGACATGCCTGCACCAGGGCCTGCGGCGATACCTGCGCCGTACCCGGCACCACCACCAGCACGGCCTGGCCGGTCTGCGGATGCGGCAGGCCGATGGCGGCGGCCTCTTCCACCAGGGCGGTCGCATAGACCACCTCCTCCACCTCGTGCGGGCTGATGCGATAGCCGGAGACCTTGATCATGTCATCCTCGCGGCCGACGAAATAGAGATAGCCCTCTTCGTCCATGCGCACCGAGTCGCCCGACCAGACCGCCAGTTCACCCACGGTGAGGCTGGGATCGCGCCCCGGTGTGGGACGAAAGCGCTGGGCGGTCTTCTCGGGGTCGTTCCAGTAGCCCTGGGCCACCAGCGCGCCCCGATGCACCAGCTCGCCCACCTCGCCCGGCGCACATGGGCTGCCATCGGGATGCACCACCATGATCTCGGCATTGGGGATGGCGCGCCCCATGGAGTCGGGCCGGCGATCCAGTTCTTCCGGTGGCAGATAGGTCGAGCGAAACGCCTCGGTCAGGCCATACATCAGGAATACCTGGGCGCGCGGCAAGGCAGTGCGCAATTGCGCCAGCACCGGGCGCGGCATGGCGCCGCCGGAGTTGGTGAGATAGCGCAGCGTGGTCTGCTCGGGCCAGGGCAACTGCGCCAGTTGCTGCCATAGCGGCGGCACGCCGGCCAGCCCGGTGATGCCCTCGGCCATCACGGCATTGAGGATGTCACGCGGCAGCAGGTAGTTCAGCAACACCACCGAGGCACCGCTGAGGAAAGCCGTGCTCAGCTGGCTCAGGCCATAGTCGAAACTCAGGGGGAGTACCGACAGCAGGCGGTCCCCGGGGTGATTGCCGAGATAACTGGCCACGCTGACAGCACCGGCCACCAGGTTGCGATGCGACAGCACCACGCCCTTGGGGCGACCGGTGCTGCCGGAGGTATAGAGGATGGCCGCGACATCGCAGTCGATACGCCGATGGCCACGCCGGCCACCCGGCTGACCGGCCAGTTGCAGGAAGGATGCCCAGCCGATCTGCCTGGCATCGCCCAGGGCAGCAACGCCGGCGGCGTCGACAGCAGCGTCGCCATCGACCAGCACCACGCTCTGCAATTGCGGGCACTGCGCCAGGCTCTCGGCCAGCACCTGGCTGCGCTGCAACGAAGTGACCAGCACGCGCACGCCGCAATCATTGAGGATGTGCGCCACCTGGGCCGGCTTGAGCAAGGGATTGACCGGCACGAACACCGCCCCTGCCGCCGCCGTGCCGAACAGGGCCAGCACCGTCTCCAGGCGCTTTTCGAGGTAGACCGCGACCCGCTCACCGGCGCCTATACCCAGCGCCAGCAAGGCCGATGCCACCTGATCGATGCCGCCGGCCAAGCCCGCGTAGTCCAGTTGCTGGTTGCGATAGCGCAGCGCCACGGCCGTCGGCCGCGCCTGCGCGGTAGCGCTCACCAGTTCATGGATCAGCGTGATGCTCACTTGATATCGTGCCGGCTCATCAGGTCATACAGCGTAGGACGGCTGATGCCCAGCAGTTCGGCCGCCTTGAGGATATTGCCGTCCACCCGCGTGATGGCCTTGATCACCGCCCGCCGCTCGGCCTCGTCACGCACCTGGCGCAGGTTCAGCGGTTCGGCCTCGCGGCCTTCCACCGACAGGCCCAGGTCCTCGGCGGTGATGTGCTGGCCATCGGCCATGATGACGGCGCGCATGATGTAGTTTTCCATCTCGCGGATGTTGCCCGGCCAGTCGTAGGCTTCGATGGCATCCAGCGCTTCCTGGCTCAGGTGCAGCGTGGCACGGCCTTCCTTGGCACAGAATTTCTGCACGAAGTGACGGGCCAGCAGCACGGCGTCGCCGTTGCGGTCTTTCAGGGCGGGAATCTTGATGACGATCTCGCAGAGGCGATAGTACAAGTCCTCGCGGAAGGCACCGGAGGCGGTCAGTTCCTTGAGGTTCTGGTGGGTCGCGCAGATGACCCGCACATCCACCGGGATCTCGGTGTGGCCGCCGACCCGCTCGATGACGCGCTCCTGCAGGAAGCGCAGCAGCTTGGCCTGCAGGGGCATGGGCAGGTCGCCCACTTCGTCGAGGAAGAAGGTACCGCCATTGGCCAGTTCGACCTTGCCGATGGTCTGCTTGGCCGCGCCGGTGAAGGCGCCCTTCTCGTAGCCGAACAGTTCGCTTTCCAGCAGGTTCTCGGGGATGGCCGCACAGTTGATGGCCATGAAGCGCTTCTCGCTGCGCGGACTCAACTGGTGCAGCGCACGCGCCAGCACTTCCTTGCCGGTACCGCTATTGCCCAGCAGCATGACCGAGGCCGAGGACGGCGCCACCTTCTCGATGCTGCGACACACGGTCAACATGCCGGCATCACGGGTGATGAGGCCGTTGAGCGGCGAACTGCCATTGCCCTGCTGCATACGGCGGTGTTCGCGCTGCAGCGCGTGCAGGTAGAAGGCACGCTCCACGACCAGGCGCAGGGTCTCGTCGTTGCAGGGCTTCTGGTGGAAATCATAGGCTCCCAGGCTGATGGCCTTGACCGCGTGTGCGTGGTCCTGGTTGCCGGTGAGCATGATGACCTTGGTATCGGGCGCCAGCGCCAGTACCTGCTGCAGCGTGGCGAAGCCTTCGGTGGCGCCGTCCGGATCCGGTGGCAGGCCCAGGTCCATGGTCACCACCGCCGGTTCGTGCCGACGCACCATGGCCAGCGCGCTTTCGCGGTCGCCCGCGACCAGTACTTCGTAGGCATCGAGGCTCCAGCGCAACTGCTTCTGCAGGCCTGGGTCATCCTCAACGATCAAGAGCTTAGGCTTGTTTTGACTCACTGGATTCCTCTTGTAATTGTCGCGAAGCCGCGGCCGTGGCCGCATGCAGGGGCAGCCTGATGCAAAAACGGGTGCCTGCCCCCTCGGTACTTTCCACCTGCAGCACGCCCCCCAGCGCGTGCAGGTATTCTCGACTTTCGAACACGCCAATGCCCATCCCGGCCGACTTGGTCGTCTCGAAGGGCTTGAACAAGCGATCACGGATGAAGTCTTCGCTCATCCCGTGACCGTTGTCGATGATCTCGATGACGGCCTGATCGCCGACGCGGTCCAGTCGCACATCGACCTGGCCGCTGGTAGGCGACACCGCCTCGATGGCATTTTGCACGAGATGGCCGGTCACCCGCTCCAGACGCTCCCAGTCGGCCACCACCCGCAGGCCGCTGGCGGCCACGATCAGGCGCGGCTTGGGGCCGCCGGCCGACTTGGCACGCAAGGTCCGTTGCAGCAACTCGTCCAGGTCGATGATCTCGTTCTGCTCGGCCGAGTCCTTGCGACTGAGCTTGTGCAGCAACAGCCGCATCTTCTGCACCGAGAAGTCGATAGTATCGATCATGTCGCGCTGGAATTCAGGATTATCCTTGTGACGCTCGGCGTTGGCCATCAGCAGCGACAGTTGTGCCACCAGGTTCTTGAGGTCATGCACCACGAAGGTGGACATGCGATTGAACGATTCGAACTGGCGCGCCACCATCAGATCGTTGGCGAACTGCTGCTGCATCAGGTAGCTGCCGGCCTGGGTACCGGCGATCTTGAGCAGGTCGATGACTTCCCAGTTGAGCTTGAGCGGGCTGCGCGGCTGCGCCAGCACCACGAAACCGATCAGGCTGCCATGCACATGCAGCGGCACCACCAGCCAGGCCCGGGGCGTCTCGCGCAGCCACTGCGGCAGCGGCAGGTGGTGATAATGCGCAGGCTCGGCCTTGTGTTGCAGCAGATCGATCACCCAATGCTTCTCGCCCAGGTAGCGCAACAGTTCGGCATTGGCGGCATCGGGGACGGCGCTGACCGCCATGTTCCAGCAGGCCACCGTCTCGATGCTGCCCTCGCGTATCACGAAGGCCGCGCCACCCGGGCTCTCGACCAATCGCGCCAGGGCTTCCACCACGCGTTGTTCCAGGTCCGGCCCCTTGGCCGAGAGTGACCCGGTGAAGGCCAGCCAGACCTCGCGGTAATCATAGTTGTAGTGATAGAAATGCTTGCTGATGAACACCCGCAGGCGCGCCCGGAATCCACCCGAGAACAGCACCCCCAGCAGCAACACCAGCGCGCCGCACAGGAAGGCCAGTTGCGCCACCGATCCCCAGCTGCCGCCGAAGATGCGCACGTAGTAGCCGGCCGAGGCCATGGCCAGCAGGTAGGCGGCGCTACCAAAGAGCGCGGCCGAATGGAACAGCACCCGACGCGATACCTTGATCCCCAGCGACCAGCGCGGGTTGCGCAAGGCCGAGATGGCGATCAGCGGTACTGCCAGCGCATTGACGAAACCACGCGCGACCCAGGTATCGGGATTGAAGTGACGGAACAGCAGTGCATCGCTGTAGAGATAGAAGTCGTAGGCGAAGATCACGCCCATGCCCAGGCAGGCGAACTTGATGCCCCAGCGCTGCGCCTCGATGGTATTGCGGTAGAGCTGCTCCACCAGGAACAGGCCGAGGATGGCCGTACCGGTGCGCAGCAGCGTCATCACGGTGAACTGCCCCAGCCGTACCGGATAGCCCTGCTGCCACGACACCATCAGGGTACACACCAGGGTCACCGCGTAGAACAGCAGCACCACCACCAGCCAGCGATTGGCATTGGAGAGCGTGGCGCGGCGCTCGTGGTTGAACGCCCCCACCAGCAGCAGCAGGAACAGATCCCAGGCCACATTGCGCGCCACCTCCAGCAACGCTGCGGCCATCGGCCAGCGCATCGGCGCCCACAATTGCAGCGCCAGCAGCAAGGCCCACACGGCATTGATGGCGCAGGTCAGCCCCAGTGCGATACGGCGCGACTGCGCCTTGTTGCGCAAGACCAGGAAGCCGCCCAACAGGAAAAAGGTCAATGCCGCGACCAGGTAGCTGACCAGGGCGGCTTCCATCAGCATGCCGAACATGGACAGCGCCTCAGGTTCCGGCGCCGAACAGGACGACACTGAGCGTGTCGATGAGGATCAGCATGTCCAGGAACAGGCTGTTGTTCTTGACGTAGTAGAGATCGTATTGGAGCTTCTGTACGGCGTCGTCCTTGGAGGCGCCGTACTTGTAGCGCACCTGGGCCCAGCCGGTGATGCCGGGCTTGACGCTGTGGCGCACGTTGTAGAAGGTGATCTCGTTGGCGAACTGCTCGACGAAATAAGGGCGCTCCGGACGCGGGCCGACAAAGCTCATGTCACCGCGCAAGACATTGAAGAGCTGCGGCAATTCATCGATACGGTACTTGCGCATCACGTTACCCACGCGGGTGATGCGCGGATCGTCCGCCTGCGCCCACTGCGGCTTGCCGGCCTTCTCGGCATCGACCCGCATGCTGCGGAACTTGAGCACCATGAAGCTTTCGTTGTTCTTGCCCACTCGCTCCTGGCGATACAGGATGGGACCGCGATCTTCCAGCCAGATGCAGATGGCCGCACCCAGCATCACCGGCGACAGCAAGGGCAGCATGATGAGACTGCAGACCAGGTCGAAGCTGCGCTTCATGAAGGTGCGAATGATGCTCTGGTCGAAACCGTTGCCAAACACCAGCCAGCTGGGGTGCAGCGAGTCCAGCCGGATCTGGCAGGCCTCGCGCTCGAAGAAGCCAGCCGCATCAGTCACGCGCACGCCCTTCATCTTGCATTCCAGCAGTTCCTGGATGCGCAGTGCGCCACCACGCCGGTTCTGCACCGCCACCACGATCTCGTCGGCCTTGTACTTGCGCGCTGTCTCCAGCAGCGTACCGGCCGGCTCCAGCAGCTTGGTCATGGTGCTTTCCTCGCCGGCCACCGCAATGGCGCCGACGATGCTGTACTTGTGATTGCGCAGGTTCTGGCGCGAGGTCTCGATGCAGTCACGCACCAGGTCGCTGCTGCCCAGGAAGAGAATGGGCGACACCAGCAGGCGCGACTTGACCACATGGAAGAAGATCGTGCGCACCAGCAACACCGACAGTGCCGAGAGCACCAGTGAAATGGCCAGGATGCCACGACCAAGATAGAGGTCAGGGGCGAGATAGAAGAGCACCAGCATCAACACCAGCGCGATGCCCAGCGAAGGCATCAGGCGCACCAGCGTCCAGCGCACGCTCTGTTCGATGTTGCGCTGGTACATGCCCACCGCACTCATGCCCAACACGATGCATACCGCCACCACCACCGTCGGCAACCAGAATTGATGGAAATCCTTGAGGTGCTCCGGTTTGCCCAGGAAACGCAGGTTGACCCCAAGATAGCCGGCGCCGAGCAACATGGCCAGCTCGATCATCAGCAAAAACGCCACTACCTTGGATACATAGTGGTTGGCAATTCTAAACATTCTTTCCCCCAACTTCCCTGACTACCGCGCTGCGAACCTAGCCTCTCGGACCATGCGACACGACCAGCCCCTCCCTCAGACTCGACTCGCGACGACACACTTTTTCTACCCGCAACCCCGCGCCGGGATCACGTGAATTTTCTCTGCGCAAGTATTTACATTCACTAACGCATTCCTTCAGCTTCACAGCGCTGAAGAATGAACTTTTTTGGTCATATTTGCAACATCATTCGTCAGTTTTTTTGGACATTTCCGGGCGGCATTCATTTCGCAAGAATCCTTTATCCATGCGGATTAGCGGGCAATTCCACATAATCGAGGCACAAAAATTTACTTGATTTCGAGTTGGCTCTGCCAAGAAAAATCGGGTAAAAAAGTGACGTGAAGAAAATTTCACCCATGTCGGAAAAACTTACACTGTTTAAGGCAAGGACGGTCGCAGAAAAACGCAAGCGCTTGAAAACATGCTGCTTTCAGGTGCAGGCATAATAATTGCTATAACGACAATTAATTTGATGAGCGCCACGTCATCATCCAAATATCCAAGCAAAGGCCACTCCTGATGAAAAAATTCCTGCTCGCCGCCCTGTTCGCCCTGGCCAACCTCGGCCCCGGCACTGCCAACGCGACCACGCTGTCGACCACGATCAATGCCGACAACCTCTTCCAGGTCTATGTCAGCACCAACAACAACACGCTGGGCACCCTAGTGGGCAGCGCCAATGACTGGACCACCACCTACCAGTTCAACACCCTGCTGACGGCCGGCGTGACCAACTTCCTGCATATCATCGTCGCCAACCAGGGTGGCCCCGGCGGCCTGCTGGGCGCCTTCGTGTTGTCGGATGCCAATCTGGTCTTTGCCAACGGCAGCAACACCCTGCTCACCGGCGACGCCGGCCTGACCCAGAACCTGACCGGTTTTGGCAAGGCCACCAGCGCCACCGTCTCCGAGGGCGCCAACGGTGCCGCGCCCTGGGGCCTGCGCAGCGGCTATGGCGCACTGACACCACAATGGGTCTGGAACTACGCCAGCAACAATTCGGGCGACTTCAATACGGTCTACTTCAGCGCAGCCATCAACGTGCCCAACGCCGTACCGGAACCGGGCTCGATCGCCCTGCTGGGTCTGGGCCTGGTGGCCCTCTTGGCATGGCGCCAGCGCAAGGACAGCCGCGCGTTCTGAGATCTGGATGATGTGCCGGCCTTCGCGGCGCGTCCCGGCCTATCGATGAGTGCGTCGCTCTGGCTTTCGGTCGCAGCAAGATGTCTATTGCTGCCGCCCATGAACCTGCTACTGGTGACAGTGGCAGGTTTTGTGCTTTGTCGGTGGCATGCTCGCTTGGGCCGGACGGTGGCCGCGACCGCTATCGTGCTGCTGGTCTTGCTATGCATGCCAGCGGTGGCCAACCTGCTGGTCCAGCCGCTGGAAAGCCAGACCGCCGTGCTCACCCCGGTGGCCCGCAGCCAGGGCCAGGCCATCGTGGTGCTGGCTGCCGGCAGCGAGGACCATGCTGCCGAATACGACGGCATGGATATCCCGGATTACGTGGCGCTGGCACGCCTGCGCTACGCGGCCAGATTGCAGCACCAGACCGGTCTGCCGATACTGGTGTCGGGGGGCAACGCACCGGCCGATGCGCCGCAGCGCTCCAAGGCCCAGGCCATGGCACGCGCCCTGCGCGAAGACTTTGCCACGCCGGTGCGCTGGATCGAGGGGCAATCGGCCAATACCGAACAGAACGCCAGCTATTCGGCGCCCTTGCTGCGCGCCGATGGAGTCGAGCGCATCCTTCTGGTCACCGATGCCATGCATATGCCGCGCGCGGTCATGGCCTTCGAGCATGCGGGCTTGCAGGTCATCGCCGCCCCCACCATGTTCTTCGGCCTGCAGCACCTCACACCGCTGTCGTTGCTGCCCAGTGCAGAAGGATTGCGCCGCGCCTACTACGCCACCTATGAGTGGCTGGGCCTGCTGTGGTATCGCCTGCAACTGCATGACAACCATCCGAGCTAAGCACGCCTAACCCGAACGTGACCATGACCACTTCCATCAAGCGACTCAAGCTTCTTCTCTGGCTGCTGCTGGCGGCCTTCGTGCTGGCGATCGTGACTGCGGCGGTATCGCTGTCGCGCCTGAACATCCCGCCGCGCCAGCTGGCCCCCTACCTGGAACGCCGTGCCGAAGGGCACCAGGAGGCCCTGACCAGCCTGGTCATGCAGGCGGCCGAACTGCTGCAACGCCTGGATCGCGGCCAACGCACCATCCATACGCCACAGCAATGGACCATCGGTGCCCAGCCCGAGGCTTTCTCGCCGGCACCGACGGGCGTGGTGGTGCCGGTGGGCAATACCGTCGAACTGGCCCAGGCGCTGGCACAAGCGCGCCCCGGCCAGGTCATCACCTTGCAGCCAGGCCACTACCGCATCGACGGTGACGGCTCGCTCGATGTGCGCCAGGCCGGCACGGCCCAGTCGCCTATCGTGGTGCGGGCCGCACGTCCGGAGACGGTCTTCATCGAGCTCAACGCCGGCGAGGGTTTCAAGGTCGACGCACCCTGGTGGATCTTTGAAAACCTCAACATCGAGGGCGTCTGCAAGAGCCAGGAATTCTGCGAGCATGCCTTCCATGTGGTGGGCCGGGGAGCGCACTTCATTGCCCGCAACAACCGTATCGTCAACTTCAACGCCCATTTCAAGATCAATGGTGACGAGGGCGGCTTCCCCGATGGCGGCAGCATCGAGGGCAATACCCTCACCAACACCGCGCCGCGCCAGACCATGGGGCCGGTCACGCCGATCGACCTGGTAGCGGCCAGCAACTGGCACATCGCGCGCAACCAGATCAGCGACTTCATCAAGGCCAGCGGCGACCGCATCAGCTATGGCGCCTTCGTCAAGGGCGCCGGCAGCGGCAACCGCATCGAACAGAACATCGTGCTGTGCGAATACTTGCTGCAGGGACACACCGGTCAGCAGGTCGGCCTGTCGCTGGGGGGCGGTGGTACCGGCCTGCCCTACTGCCGCGACAAGCGCTGTATCACCGAACAGGATGGCGGCGTGATCGCCGGCAACCTGATTGCCTCCTGCTCCGACGACGGCATCTATCTCAACCGCGCTGCGGCCAGCAAGATCTTGCACAACACACTGGTCGATACCGGCGGGATTACGGTACGCTTCGCCGAAAGCACGGCCGACATCGAAGGCAACCTCATCGACAGCGTGGTGCGCGCACGCGATGACGGCCTGGTACGCACCGCCGAGAACGAGATCACCGGCGCGCTGAACCTGTACCTGGGACGCCATCCGGTGCGCGCCTTGTTCCAGTCGCCGCAGATGCTGGACATGCGCTGGAAGGACAAGCCGCCTGTACGAGAAAACATGCAGGAACAGGTGCCTGATTTATGCAAAGGAATGCGTAGCGCCCGTGTATCCTATGGCGCGTTCGAGGATTTTTCTGCCTGTCGCAGGCAGCCCTGATTGCGGCACGGAAAGAATAGCCGCGCAGCAACATCGGCAACACCAATTTGCGGGCATGGGACGTGCCCGATCATTTGTCTTTATTTTTGGGGATGGAAAACATGAGTATCGTTGCAGTCGTAGGCTTGGGTTACGTGGGTCTTCCGCTGGCAGTGGAGTTTGGCAAGAAGCGTCCCACCGTGGGTTTCGACCTTTCCAAGAGCAAGATCGAGAGCTACCGCAAGTTCGTCGATCCCACCGGCGAACTGAGCACCGAGGAACTGCGTGCCTCCACGCAACTGAGCGTGAGCACCGACCCGGCCATCCTGGCTGATGCCGACTTCATCGTGGTGGCCGTGCCTACCCCCGTGGACGAAGCGCACAACCCGGACTTCGGCCCGCTGGCCGGCGCCAGCGTGACCGTGGGCAAGCACATGAAGCGCGGCGCCATCGTCATCTTCGAATCGACCGTCTATCCCGGTGCCACCGAGGAAGTCTGCGTGCCGCTGCTGGAACAGCATTCGGGCCTGAAGTGGGGCCAGGATTTCCACGTCGGCTTCTCCCCCGAGCGCATCAACCCGGGCGACAAGCAGCACACCCTGACGACCATCCTCAAGATCGTCTCCGGCGATGATGCCGAGACCCTCGAAAAGATCGCCCAGCTCTACGAATCCATCATCACCGCCGGTGTGCATCGCGCCTCCAGCATCAAGGTGGCCGAGGCCGCCAAGGTGATCGAGAACACCCAGCGCGACCTCAACATCGCGCTGATGAATGAGCTCTCCATCATCTTCGACAAGATCGGCATCGATACCCTGGAAGTGCTGCAGGCTGCCGGCACCAAGTGGAATTTCCTGCCCTTCCGTCCGGGCCTGGTGGGCGGCCACTGCATCGGCGTGGACCCGTACTACCTGACCCACAAGGCCGAGATGCTGGGCTATCACCCGCAAGTGATCCTGGCCGGTCGCCGCATCAACGACGGCATGGCCAAGTTCGTGGCCGAGAAGACGGTCAAGTCCATGATCGCCGCAGGCTTCCCCATCAAGGGTTCCAAGGTCAACGTGCTGGGCCTGACCTTCAAGGAAAACTGCCCCGACCTGCGTAACTCCAAGGTGGTCGACATCGTCACCGAGCTGCAATCCTATGGCGTGGAAGTGCACGTCTACGATCCGGTCGCCGCCAGCGAGGACGCCGAGCATGAATACGGCATCAAGCTGGAGAACTGGTCCGACCTGCCGCGCGCCGATGCGGTGGTGGCCGCCGTGTCGCACAGGGAACTGCTGGCGCGCCCGCTGACCGAGATCGTCTCCAAGCTCAAGGACAATGGCTGCTTCATCGACGTCAAGTCGCAATTCGACCAGAACGCTCTGAGCGCCGCCGGCTACAGCGTCTGGCGCCTCTGATCGGCAGGTCGCCAGAAACGCTACACCATGACCAGATACGAAACGATCAGTACGCAACTGACCCAAGAACCCAAGCGCTGGCTGATCACCGGCGTGGCCGGCTTCATCGGCTCCAACCTGCTGGCCCGGCTGCTCTCGCTGGGCCAGCAGGTCACCGGCCTGGACAACTTCAGCACCGGCCGCCAGGCCAACCTGGAGGAAGTCCGCGCCGAGGTCGGCGAGGCTGCCTGGGCCAACTTCAGCTTCATCGAAGGTGACATCTGCAACAACGACGACTGTGCGCGCGCCTGCGCCGGCGTCGACTACGTGCTGCACCAGGCGGCACTGGGTTCGGTATCGCGCTCCATCGAAGACCCGCTGCGCACCAACCTGAACAACGTCAACGGCTTCCTCAACATGCTGGTGGCGGCCCGCGATGCCAAGGTGGCGCGCTTCGTCTACGCCGCCTCCAGCTCGACCTACGGCGACCACCCGGGCCTGCCCAAGGTGGAAGACGTGATCGGCAAGCCACTCTCGCCCTATGCGGTGACCAAGTACGTCAACGAACTGTATGCCGACGTCTTCGGCCGCTGCTATGGCCTGCAAAGCATCGGCCTGCGCTACTTCAATGTCTTCGGCCGCCGCCAGGATCCGCACGGCGCCTATGCCGCCGTGATCCCGCAATGGGTGACGGCAATGATCCGCAACGATGCGCTGCGCATCAATGGCGATGGCGAGACCACGCGCGACTTCTGCTACATCGACAACGTGGTGCAGGCCAATCTGCTGGCCGCCACCGCCGCGCCCGAAGCCGCCAACCAGGTCTACAACATCGCCCTCAACGACCGCACCAGCCTCAACCAGCTCTACGAGGTCATGCGCGGTCTGCTGGTGGAACGCTTCCCGCACCTGCAGCAGCACAGCCCGACCTATGTGGGCTTCCGCGCCGGCGACATCCGCGATTCCCAGGCTGACATCAGCAAGGCCCGCGAAGGCCTGGGCTATGCACCTACCCATCGCATCCATGCCGGCCTGCAGGAAGCCATGAACTGGTACATCGACCACCTGGGAGCCTCCGCCTGAGCATTGCCGGGGCGGGCAGCTGACATGGTCGCCATCGAGCGCTACGACGGTTTCGCCAACATGCCGCAGGCAGTGCTGGCGTGTTTCGAGCACGCCGGGCAGCAGGCCGATTTCTGCCTCACGCCCGGCTGGCTGCGCCACCTGGCCGCAAGCACCGGCGCGGCCGGGCAATCGCTAAGGCTGTATTGCCTGCAGCGCGAGGGGGCCGCGCGCATCCTGCTGCCGATGATGTGCCAGCCGCATGCCGGCTGGCCGGGCGCGCACCGTCTGCAAGCCCAGGCCAACTACTATTCGGCCCTGGCCGGCCCGTTGATGGTCGACCCCGTTGCAGACCTGCGCGACCTGCCGGCACTGATGGCCGCCATCGTCGCCGAACGCCCCCGCTACAGCCGCATCGACCTGCATCCGCTAGCCCGCGAAGAGGCCGGTTTTGCAGCCCTGCATCAGGCGCTGCGCTCCTGCGGTCTGGCGGTGCGCCCCTACTACTGCTTTGGCAACTGGTATCTGGATGTGGCCGGACGCACCTATGACCAATACCACGCCACCCTGCCCTCGCGCCTGCGCAATACCCTGGCGCGCAAGTCGCAGCAACTGCGGGCCGCCGGTGACGTGGAGATCACCATCATCGAGCAAGGCGCAGCGCTCGAACGCGGCATTGCCGACTACCAGGCGGTCTACCAGGCCAGCTGGAAGCAGGCCGAACCCCATCCCGACTTCATCCCCGGCCTGATCCGCCTGTGCGCCCGTCAGGGCAAGTTGCGCCTGGGCATCGTGCGCATCGATGGGCAGGCTGCAGCTGCCCAGTTGTGGATCGTCCACCACGGCGTGGCCGCCATCTACAAACTCGCCTATGACGAACGCTTTGCCGCGCTCTCGGTGGGCTCGGTGCTGACCGCGCGGATGATGCAACACGTCATCGACATCGACGGCGTGCGCGAAGTCGATTACCTGATGGGCGACGACGGCTACAAGCGCGACTGGATGTCGCACCGCCGCGAACGCTGGGGTCTGGCCGCCTTCAATCCGCTGACCGCAGATGGCTTGGCGGGCCTGTTGCGACACGACATGGGACGACTCTGGCGGCGCTTGTCATCAGTTCTTGCGACAAGCTTGCATTACAGCAAGAAAACCAGTGGTGGCGCGGCTTTCTAGCAAATAATAACGCACAGAAATAGTGTAAATTTTGGCGTAATTTGTGTCTTATTCCGCACTGGAAATGTGAAGCAGGATGGTATGATTCTGCGATTGTCAAAAAGTCACTATTACTACTGATTTAACGATATTTGATATCTCGAAGGGGGAGATATCCATCGGGGCTGACCCGATTTGCCAGGAGGGGGAGCTTTCCGGGGAAATCACTCACCACGACGATGTTGCAAACAGGCCACGACGCTGCACTCAAGTGGGCTGGCGCATGGCCTGTCGATGTCGGCTCGCTTTACACGGCGAGGCCGCCTTCGGCACCCTGACCTGGCAGGCTGGCTGTCAAACACTCAATTTGTTGAATCTCGATCGCAGGGGAAGCGGCTCACATGGCGGATTTACTATCGCAACTCTTATCGCTCTTGAAGGGCGCCTGGAAGCATCGCTGGCTGGCCATCTCGGTGGCCTGGGTGGTGCTACTGGTAGGCAGTGTCATCGTGTTCCGTCTGCCCAATGACTTCCAGGCCTCGGCCCGTGTCTATGTGGACACGCAAAGCATCCTCAAGCCCTTGCTGGCCGGCATGACCACCGTCCCCAACATCGAGCAGCAGGTCTCCATCATGAGCCGCACCCTGCTCAGCCGCCCCAATCTGGAGCGCGTCACCCGCATGGCCGACCTGGACATCAAGGCCCAGACCGTGGCCGACAAGGACAAGCTGGTCGATGAGTTGGCACAACGCATCAAGATCACCCAGACCGGACGCGACGACATCTACACCATCACCTACAACAACGAGAACCCCAAGCTGGGCAAGGATGTGGTGCAGTCGCTGCTGACCATCTTCGTCGAGGGCAGCGTGGGCGACAAGAAGGAAGACTCGGACAAGGCGGTGCGCTTCATCGGCGACCAGATCAAGAGCTACGAAGAAAAGCTGACCAATGCTGAGAACGCGCTCAAGGAATTCAAGCAGAAGAACGCTGAATTGCTGCCGCGCCAGGGCAGCGACTATGGCTCCAAGCTGCAGGATGCCGCCGACCAGCTCAGCCAGGCGCGCCTGGAACTGGCCGAAGCCGAGCAGGCCCGCAACGCCATCCAGAAACAGCTCACCGGCGGCAGCGGCAACAGCGACGACATGCCGCGCATGCCCACGCCGGAAATCGATTCCCGCCTGGAAGCCGCCGTCAAGCAGCTCGATGACCTGCGCACCAAGTACACCGAAAACCATCCCGACGTGGTCGGCACGCGGCGCCTGATCGCCGAGCTGGAAAAGCGCAAGCGCGACGAAGCCAAGAACCGCCAGCCCGGCGCCGATCCGGGCGCCAACTACAGCCCCATGATGCAGCAGCTCAGCGTGTCGCTGTCGGACGCCCGCGCCAAGGCCGCCAGCCTGCGCGCGCGGGTCGATGAATATGCGGCCCGCTATGCGCGCCTGAAGGCGCAGAGCATTGCCGCCCCCGACGTCGAAGCGCAGTTCACCCAGCTCAACCGCGACTACCAGATCAACAAGGACAACTACGAGAAACTGGTGGCCCGCCGCGACGCCGCCAAGCTCTCCGGCGACCTCAGCTCGGCCACCGACCTGATGACCTTCCGCGTGATCGATCCGCCCATCGTGCCGCGCCTGCCGGTGGGTCCGAATCGCCTGCGTCTGTTGACCCTGCTGTTCGTGGCCGCCATTGCCGCCGGCTTCGGCGTGACGGTGGTGCTGAGCCAGGTGCGTCCCTCCTTCATCACCCAGCACCAGCTGCAGCAGGTCACCGGGCTGCCCGTGCTGGGTGCGGTGGCGATGAACTGGACCGATGCCGAAGTCGCCAAGCGCAAGGGCAGCGTGCGCAAGTTCATTGCCCTGGTGGTCGCTTTCTTTGTGGCCTATGTCGTGATGATGGCCTTCCTGTTCCTGAGGTATTGATGATGCGCCTTTCCCTTCATTCCAGTTTGCCTCGCCGCACCCGCGGTGTTCCAGGAGAGCACGCATGAGCATCATCGAACGCGCCGCCAGCCGCCTCAAGACCCACGCCTCGCAGCGCCCGGCCGGCGCCAGCGAGATCCTGTCGCCGGCCGAGCAGGCCGCACAGGCTGACGCCCAGGCCAAGGCTGCGGCCCAGGCCGCAGTGGATGCGACCACGCCGGCCACCAGCGAAGCTGCCGCGCCGGTCGTGCCTGCTGCCCCTGCCATCCCTGCTGCCCCTGCCACAGCTGCAGCGGCGGCAGCACCGACAGCTGCTGCAGCGGCTCCGGCAGCAGCGGCTGCAGCAACACCGGCGTCGGAAACTGCACCGGTCCGCACCACGCCGGCCAAGCGCATCGATATCAATCTGGAACGCCTGGCCGGCATGGGTTTCCTCACGCCGGGCAGCCGTTCGCTGATCTCCGAGCAGTTCCGCATGATCAAGCGCTCGCTGCTGCGCCAGGCGTTCGCGCCGCGCGAGGCCGGCGCCAATCCGGGCAACCTGATCATGGTCACCAGCTCGCTGCCCAACGAGGGCAAGACCTTCTGCTCGATCAACCTGGCCCTGTCCATTGCCATGGAGCTGGACCACACCGTGCTGCTGGTGGATGCCGACGTGGCGCGTCCCTCGGTGCTGCGCACCTTCGACGTGGCCGAGGAAGGCGCGGGCATGATGAACCTGCTGCTCGACGACAAGGTCGACATGGCCGACGTACTGCTCAAGACCAACGTCGACACCTTGAGCGTGCTGCCGGTGGGTCCGCGCCACAGCCACTCCTCGGAATTGCTGGCCAGCCAGTCCATGCACCTGCTGCTGGAAGAAATCGCCAGCCGCTACCCTGACCGTATCGTCATCTTCGATTCGCCGCCGCTGCTGGTGACCAGCGAAGCCAACGTGCTGGCCACCAAGATGGGCCAGATCGCCATGGTGGTGGCCGCCGAAAGCACCTCGCAACAAGCCGTCAAGACCTCGCTCAATCAGCTCAAGGGCTGCCAGAACGTCAGCCTGATCTATAACAAGAGCATGGCCTTTGCCGGCTCCCCGGAGTATGGATACGGATATGGTTATGGCTACTGAGAACCAGCGCAACGCGATTGTCTCCCCTTCCCTGCCGCATCGCACGGTCGCCATGGCCGCCGCGCTGCTGGTGGCCTCGGGCGCCCAGGCGGCCGAATGGACCATCACGCCTTCGCTCAATGTCAGCCAGACCTATACCGACAACGTGAACCTGCAGCCACAGGGCAAGAGCGACTTCGTCACCCAGGTCACGCCGTCGCTGACGGTGGTCTCCAAGGGGCCGAACCTGACCCTCAATGCCAACTACGGCCTGCAGGAAACCTATTACGCCAACCACAACGCCGGTTCGTCACTGACCAACCTGTTGAATGCCAATGCCAACGCCAGGTTCATCGACAACCTGCTGTACCTGGATAGCGCGGCCTCGATCACCGAACAGAACATCTCGGCCTTCGGCGCCCAGCCGGTGGACAACACCAATGGCAGCGGCAACCGCACTACCGTGCGTACCACCCGCATCAGCCCGTACCTGGCGCGCACCTTCGGTTCGGATGCCACGGCCGAGTTGCGCTATGCCCGCGACACCGTTTCGGCCAGCAACGGCGGCCTGTCCAACAGCAATACCGACACCGTCTCGTTCAAGGCCGACAGCGGCCCGGCCTACCACCTGATCGGCTGGGGCCTGAAGTACAGCGACGCCAACACCCATTACACCGGCCAGAGCAATGTCGAGCTGCAGAATATCGTGGGGCGCCTGTCCTACCTGCTGGACGAACACTTCCGCCTGGTCGGCACGGTCGGCTACGATCGCAACGATTATTCGCTCACGGCCAATTCCAGCTCCGGCTATTCCTGGACCGGTGGCTTCGAATGGAAGCTCAACCAGCGCACCAGCCTGAACGCGGCCATCGGTCACAAGTACTATGGCAGCACCTTCTCGCTGTCGGCGGCCACGCGCAGCCGGGTGGCCAACTGGCTGCTCAGCTATAACGAGGATGTGACCACCACGCCGGCGCAGTTCTCGCAGCCGACCACGGTCAATACCGCAACCTTCCTGGACCAGCTGCTGTCGTCCTCGATCACCGATAGCGCCGCCCGTGCCGCAGCGGTGCAGCAGATGATCCAGCAGGGCAACCTGCCCAGCACCCTGACCACCTCGGTCAACTCCTTTACCAACACGGTGTTCCTGCAGAAGCAGTTGCAGGGTTCGGTACTGCTCAGCGGCGCGCGCACGACGCTGTTGATCTCGATCTTCGATACCGAGCGCGAGCCGCTTTCCAACAACAGCCTGGGCACCCTGGTGGGTACCGGCAATGATCGCACCGAGCAGATCGGTGCCAGTGCCGTGCTCTCGCGCCGCCTCAGTGAGCGGGTGCGCGCCAATGCATCCCTGGTGGCCTCGCGCGTGAAGTCGATCACCAGCGGCCGGGTCGACAATACCCAGAGCCTGCGCCTGGGCGTGTCGCGCCAGCTGACCCCGGACGTGCTGGGCACCGTGGAAGTGCGCCGCAACCAGGGCCAGTCGACCCAATCTGACGTGTCCTACCGCGAAAACGCGGTGAGCGCCTATCTGAACATGAAGCTCTAGGAGCATCGAGCCCGCTATGTACGAATCATTCTACGGTCTGCGCGACAAGCCTTTCCGCCTGCGTCCCGACCCCAGCTTCTTCTTCGGCAGCAAGGGTCACAAGCGGGCCATGAGCTATCTGGAGTACGGCCTGTCGCAAGGCGAAGGCTTCATCATCATCACCGGCGAAGTGGGTGCCGGCAAGACCACCCTGGTCAGGAAGCTGCTGGCCAAGATCAACCCCATGCAGATCATCTCTGCCCACATCGTCAACACCCACCTGGACCCGGACAACACCCTGCGCATGGTCGCGGCCGCCTTCGGCCTGCCCAGCGAGGATGCCAGCAAGGCCACCCTGCTCACGCGCCTGGAACAGTTCTTCCTGCATTGCGAGCAAAAGGGCATCCGTGCCCTGCTGGTGGTGGACGAGGCGCAGAACCTGTCGCCCACCACGCTGGAAGAATTGCGCATGCTCTCCAACTTCCAGAGCGGCGACCGCTCGCTGTTGCAGACCTTCCTGCTGGGCCAGCCCGAGTTCCGCATCACGCTGCATAGCGACGCCATGCTGCAGTTGCGCCAGCGCGTCATCGCCACCTATCACCTGGGGCCGATGGACGAGGAAGAGACCATCACCTACATCCAGCATCGCCTGCGCACGGTCGGCTGGGAAAACGATCCCTCCTTCGATGCCGGCGCCTACTCGGCCATCCACAACTACACCGGCGGCATCCCGCGCAAGATCAACTCGCTGTGCGACCGCCTGCTGCTCATGGGCTACCTGGAAGAGCTGCGCGCCTTCGGTGCCGAGCATGTCGCCGCCGTCATCAGCGACATCCAGGAAGAGTTCGAGCAGCCCCTGCCCGATCAGGAACAACAGACCATGGCCGAACTGCGTTCGGTCGAACGCCAGTTCAACGACGATGCGCTGGAAGAGCTGCAGCAGCGCGTGGGCAAGCTGGAGAACGCCACGGCGTCCATCCTCAAGATCCTGCGCGACCTCACCTCGCATTCGTCCAAATACAATTCCCAGGAACCCAAGCCATGAGCACCAACGCGACCGCAGCACCGCACCGCATCCTTTGCATCGTCGGCGCCCGCCCCAATTTCATGAAGATCGCGCCGATCATGTCGGCCTTCGCCAGGATGGGCGAGAAGGTGCAAGCCACCCTGCTGCATACCGGCCAGCATTACGACGTGGCGATGAACCACCAGTACTTCGAGGCGCTGGGCATCCCCTCGCCGGACATCAACCTGGAAATCGGCTCCGGCAGCCACGCCGTGCAGACCGCCGCCGTGATGACACACTTCGAGCCGGCGCTGGACGCCGCCCAGGCCTCGGCCGTGCTGGTGGTGGGTGATGTCAACTCGACCCTGGCCTGCGCGCTGGTGGCCACCAAGAAGGGTATCCCGGTGATCCACGTGGAAGCCGGCCTGCGCAGCTACGACCGCGCCATGCCCGAGGAAATCAACCGCATCCTGACCGACCAGATCTCGGACCTGCTCTACACCACCGAAGCCAGCGCCCTGGGCAACCTGACGCGCGAAGGCATCGCCGCCGAGCGCGTGCGCTTCGTGGGCAACGTCATGATCGACACGCTGCGCAGCAACCTGCCGCGCGCCATCCGCCTGCCGCAGATCCTCCAAGCCCATGGCCGCAGCGACTTCCAGCATGCCCAGGGCTATGCCGTGCTGACCCTGCACCGTCCTTCCAACGTCGATGACCCGCAAGTATTGCGCCGCCTGCTCGAAACCGTGCGCACCATCAGCGCCACGCTGCCGGTGGTGTTCCCGCTGCATCCGCGCACGCGCGGCATGATCGAGAAGTTCGGCCTGGCCGAGCTGATCGATATCCCGCAGGTGCTGCAGCTGCCGCCCATGGGCTACCTGGAAATGCTGGGCCTGATGCAGGATGCCCGCCTGGTGCTGACCGACTCCGGCGGCATCCAGGAAGAAACCACCGCCCTGGGCGTGCCCTGCGTGACCCTGCGCAACAATACCGAGCGCCCCATCACGGTGGAACAAGGCACCAACACCATCGCCGGCAACGATCCGGAGAAGATCCTGGCGATCTTCCGCGACGTGATCGAGCACGGTGGCAAGGGTGGCCGCGTCCCCGAGTTCTGGGATGGCCACGCCGCCGACCGTATCGCCCAGGACCTGTGCGCCTGGCTGGACCAGCGCCGCGCCGCGGCTTGAGGGGAACTGGCATGGGCTCGCCTATCCGCAACGCCATGACGGTGGATGTAGAGGACTACTTCCAGGTATCGGCCTTCGCCAACACCATCTCGCGCGACAGCTGGGAAAGCCAGCCTTGCCGGGTCGAGCGCAACATGGACAGGATCCTGGCCATCTTCGCCGACCACGATATCCACGCCACCTTCTTCACCCTGGGCTGGATCGCCGAACGCTATCCGGCCGTGGTACGCCGCATCGTCGAGCAGGGCCATGAGCTGGCCAGCCACGGTTACGGCCACCTGCGCGCCAGCGACCAGGATCGCGCCCAGTTCGCCGAGGACATCGGCCGCGCCAAGGCCCTGCTGGAAGATATCGGTGGCCAGGAGGTCAAGGGCTATCGCGCGCCCAGCTTCTCCATCGGCAAGGACAACATGTGGGCGCTGGATGTACTGCAGGAAGCCGGCTATCGCTACAGCTCCAGCATCTATCCGGTCAAGCATGACCACTACGGCGTGCCCGATGCGCCGCGTTTCGCCTACTACCCCAATGGCCCGGATGGCCTGTTGGAAGTGCCGGTGAGCACGGTGCGTTTCGGCGAAAAGAATTATCCGGCCGGCGGTGGTGGCTTCTTCCGCTTCTTCCCGTATGCGCTGTCACGCTGGCTGTTGCGCCGGGTCAACCAGCGCGATGGCGAAGCGGCCATCTTCTATTTCCATCCCTGGGAAATCGATCCCGGGCAACCACGCCAGAGCGGCATCAGCGCCAAGACGCGCTTCCGCCATTACATCAACCTGCATCGCACGGAAGAGCGCATCAAGGAGCTGGCCTCCGACTTCCAGTGGGATCGCATGGACCGCATTTATCTGGGTGCCCAATGAACGCCACGACCTCGGTTTCCGAACACCAGGCCACCTCCGCTGCTGCCGCTGCGGGCGAGCTCACCGTACACACGCTGCAGAGCGCCGACGTGCAGCGCTGGGACGAGTTCGTCCTGCAATGCCCGCAGGCCACCTTCTTCCATCGCGCCGGCTGGAAGGAAGTGATGGAGCGCTCCTTCGGCCATCGCACCTATTTCATGTATGCCCAGCGTGCCGGCCGCATCGTGGCCGTGCTGCCGCTGGCCCACATCAGGAGCCGCCTGTTCGGCAGCTGGCTGGGCTCGCTGCCCTTCTGCGTCTATGGCGGCGTGGCCGGCGAAGATGCCCAGGCCCGCGCCCTGCTGGACGGTGCCGCCATCGAGCTGGCGCGCAAGCTCAACGCGGAACACCTGGAATACCGCAACATCGCCCCCCAACACAGCGACTGGCCGACCAAGGCGCTCTACGTGACCTTCCGCAAGGAGATCTCGGCGGACGACGAAGAAAACATGCAGGCCATCCCGCGCAAGCAGCGCGCCATGGTGCGCAAGGGCATCAAGTTCGAGTTGCAAAGCGAGATCGACAGCAATACTGATCGTTTCTTCGACGCCTACTCGGCCAGCGTGCATCGCCTGGGCACACCGGTATTCTCGCGCAAGCATTTCAAGGTCCTGGCCGAAGTGTTCGGCAAGGATTGCGAAGTGCTCACCATCACCAAGGACGGCCAGACCATCAGCAGCGTGATGAGCTTCTACTTCCGCGACGAAGTGCTGCCCTACTACGGCGGCGGCAACGAGCGCGCCCGTGACCTGGCCGCCAACGACTTCATGTACTGGGAACTGATGCGCCGCTCGGCCGCGCGCGGCATCCGCGTCTTCGACTTCGGCCGCAGCAAGCAGGGCACCGGCTCCTTCGACTTCAAGAAGAACTGGGGTTTCACGCCCGAGCCGCTGCACTATGAGTACCAGCTCCTGCGTGGACAGGACGTGCCGGACACCAACCCGCTGAACCCCAAGTACCAGCTGATGATCAAGACCTGGAAACGGCTGCCGCTGTGGGCCGCCAACATGATCGGCCCGCATATCGTCCGGCAACTGGGGTGAGCTGTGGAACACCTGCTTTTCCTGGCGCACCGCATCCCGTATCCGCCCAACAAGGGCGACAAGATACGTTCCTTCCATCTGCTCAAGCATCTGGCCCAGCGCTATCACGTCCATCTCGGCAGCTTCGTCGATGATCCGGCCGACTGGCAGTATGTGGAGACCGTCAAGGCCTATTGCCAGTCCAGCCACTTCGCCCGCCTGGACGGCATGCAGGCGCGCCTGCGCAGCCTGCCGGCACTGGCCAGCACGCGCGCGCTGAGCCTGGACTACTACCGCAACAGTGGCTTGCGCCAGTGGGTGGCAACGCAGCTGGATGCGGCGCCGATTTCGCGCGTGCTGGTGTTTTCCTCGGTGATGGCGCAGTACGCGCAGGATCCGCGCTTGACGCGCAGCGTGGTCGACTTCGTCGATGTCGACTCCGACAAGTGGGCGCAATACGCCGCCAAGAAATCCTGGCCCATGAGCTGGCTGTATCGCCGCGAGGGCCGTTGCCTGCTGGAGTTCGAACGCCAGGTGGCCGCCGCGGCCGATGTCTCGCTGTTCGTCTCGCAGGCCGAAGCGGCCCTGTTCCGCCAGCTGGCGCCGGCCAGTGCGCACAAGACCAGCTTCCTCAACAACGGCGTCGATATCGACTACTTCTCGCCGGCCCACCAACTGGACAATCCCTATGCAGCCGATGCCCAGGTGATGGTCTTCACCGGCGCCATGGATTACTGGCCCAACATCGATGCGGTGCAATGGTTCGCCCGCGAGATCCTGCCGCAGGTGCGTGCGCGCCTGCCGCAGGCGCAGTTCTACGTCGTCGGCTCGCGTCCCACACCCCAGGTGCAGGCACTGGCCGAGTTGCCGGGCGTGACCGTCACCGGCACCGTGCCCGACATCCGTCCCTACCTGGCCCACGCCCACTGCGCCGTAGCACCGCTGCGGGTGGCCCGTGGCATCCAGAACAAGGTGCTCGAAGCCATGGCCATGCGCATGCCGGTGCTGGCCTCGCCGCAAGCCTTCGAGGGTATCTCGGCCACGCCGGGACGTGACCTGTTGGTGGCCGATGGCGCCGAGGCCCTGGCGCAGGCAGCCATTGCATTGTTGCAGGATGTGCAGCCGGACGGGCCGCGCCAGCGCCTGGCCGCCAGCGCGCGCGCCCTGATCGAGCAGGACTACGGCTGGGAACGGCAGTTGTCACAGCTCGACACCCTGCTGGAAAGTGCCGAGGCACTCCATTTCACCCCTGCCTGAGGCTGCCCATGCGCCCCGCCGACCTGCCCCTCGCCCAACGCCTGTCGCCCGCCACCATCGTATTGCTGGCCTTGGCGCTGGTGTTGCCCATGCTGGTCTATCGCGACACCCTGATGTCCATGGTGGAGATCTGGGATCGTTCCGAGACCTTTACCCACCAGTATCTGATCCTGCCCATCAGCCTGTGGCTGATCTGGCGCCAGCGCGATGAATTGCGCGGCCTGGCGCCCCAGCCCTTCCTGCCCGGACTGGTGGTGCTGGCCCTGTGCAGCCTGGGCTGGCTGCTGGGCGAGCTGGCCGATGTGCAGGTGGTCAAGCATTTCGCCCTGGTGAGCATCATGATCAGCGCGGTGGTGACCGTGCTGGGCCTGCGTATATCGCGGGTGATCGCTTTCCCGCTGCTGTTCCTGATCTTCGCCGTGCCGGCCGGCGAGGTGCTGATCGAGCCGCTCATCGAATTCACGGCCGACTTCACCATCACCGCCCTGCAACTGACCGGCATCCCGGTCTGGCGCGAAGGCAATACCTTCGTCATCCCCAGCGGCCGCTGGTCGGTGGTGGAAGCCTGCAGCGGGGTGCGCTACCTGATCGCCTCGCTTACGCTGGGCGTGCTGTATGCCCACCTGAGCTATCGTTCGCGCTGGCGTCAGGCCGGCTTCGTGCTGCTCTCCGGTGTGGTCCCGGTGATCGCCAATGGATTGCGGGCCTACATGATCGTGATGATCGGCCACCTCAGCAGCATGCAACTGGCAGTGGGCGTGGACCACCTGATCTATGGCTGGCTATTCTTCGGCCTGGTGATGTTCCTGATGTTCTGGATCGGCGGCTTCTGGATCGACGCGAAGAAGAAGCGTGGCGACGATCCCGAGGCTGCAGCTACGGCTGCCGTCATGGCCGGCACTGCCGGCGCGGCGCCCCGCCTGGCTGGCGCCACACCGATACGGCTGGCATTGGCAGCGCTGTTGACGTTGGCCGCCGTCGGCGTGGGACCGGCTTACGCGATCTATATGCACCGCCTCGACGCCAGCGGCGCCCCGGTCGACCTGAGCACCCTGCGCAGCACCTGGAACGACAGCGCCGCCTTCAGCAACTGGACACCGGACTTCCACCCGGGGGTAGCCGACCTGTCGCGTTTCTATGGCCACGACGGCATGCGGGTGGGCCTGTTCGTACGCTACTACCGTGGCCAGCATCCGGGCGCCACCCTGGTCAGCTCGGTGAACCGCGTCCTGCCGGAGAAGAACAGTCCCTGGATCCGCACCGGCAACAGTGTGCGCACGGAAACGGTGGCCGGACGAGCGCTGGCGCTGCGCGAGGAAATCATCAGCGCCCCGGCCGGGCGCATGATGATCTGGCGCTGGTACTGGATCGATCAGCGCTTCGTGGAAAACGACTACCTGGCCAAGCTGCTGCAGACCAAGAGCCAGCTGGAAATGCATGGGGACGACGGTGCCGCACTGTTCGTCTTCACCAACATCGATGAGCAACCGGAACAGGCGCGCACCGTCCTGCGCCGCTATCTGGACGATAACCTCGCCGGCATCGAGGCAACCCTGAACAACAACGGCAAGCGGTAGGCATAGCGTGGATCGAGATATTCCTTTGGTCGTACACCTGATCTACCGGCTCGACTTCGGCGGGCTGGAGACCTTGCTGGTCGACTGCATCAATGGCATGCCAGCCGAGCGCTATCGGCATGCCATCGTGTGCCTGACCGACTACACCGATTTCGCCAACAAGATCCACAAGCCCAACGTGGCGGTGTACGCCCTGCACAAGCCCCCTGGCCTGGCACCGCAGACCCATTTACACCTGTGGCGTCTGCTGCGCCGCCTGCGTCCGGCGGTGCTGCATACCTACAACCTGTCGGCCATCGAATATGCCCCGGCCGCCGCCCTGGCCGGCGTACCGGTGCGCGTGCATGGCGAACACGGCCGCGATGCGCGCGACCCGCAAGGTACCAATGCGCGCCATAACCTGTTGCGCCGGCTGGTGCTGCCTTTCTATGACTGCTACTACGCGGTCTCGGCAGACCTGCGCGACTGGCTGCGCGACACCATCGGCGTGCCCGAGGGCAAGAACCTGCTGCTGGCCAATGGCGTGGATACGCGCAAGTTCCATCCGCCCGTGGACGGCAAGCGCGAGGCCAGCGCGGAACTGCCCGAGGGCTGCTTCGTGTTCGGCACCGTGGGGCGCATCCAGGACGTCAAGGACCACGCCATGCTGGTGGACGCCTTCATCGCCCTGCTGGCGCTGCTGCCCGAACAACGTACCCGGCTGCGCCTGGCCATCGTCGGCGATGGTCCGCTGCTGCCGGGCCTGCGCGAGAAGGTGGCTGCCGCCGGCATCGCCGAGCTGGTCTGGCTGCCCGGTGCGCGCATGGATATCGATGTGATGATGCGGCGCTTCTCGGTCTTTACGCTGTCGTCGATCGCGGAAGGCATTCCCGTCACCATCCTGGAGGCCATGGCCAGCGGCTTGCCGGTCATCTCCACGGCGGTGGGCGGCGTGCCCGAGGTGGTGCAGGAGGGCGCCACCGGCGCGCTGGTGCCGGCCCGTGATGCGCAAGCCATGGCGCACGCCATGGCACGCTACGTCGCCGACCCGCAACTGCTCGCACGCCACGGCGCCGCCGGCCTGGAGAGCAGCCTGCGCCAGTACAGCATGCAAGCCATGTTGCAAGCCTACGCCGGCATGTATGACCGCATGCTGGCAGCCAAGCAAGGCCGACGGACCGTTTAAGGAATAGACAATCATGTGTGGAATCACTGGCATCTTTGCCCTGCACGGCAACCCGGACATCGATCGCGCCCTGCTCGACCGGATGAACGAGACCCAACACCATCGTGGCCCCGACGAGGGCGGCATGCACCTGGAACCGGGCATCGGCCTGGGCCATCGGCGTCTGTCCATCGTCGACCTCTCCACCGGCCAGCAACCGCTGTTCAACGAGGATGAGAGCGTGGTGGTGGTCTTCAACGGCATGATCTACAACTACCGCGAACTGATGACCGAACTGACCGCCCTGGGCCACCAGTTCCGTTCGCGCTGCGACACCGAGGTCATCGTGCATGCCTGGGAACAATGGGGCGAGGCTTGCGTCACCCGCCTGCGCGGCATGTTTGCCTTCGCCCTGTGGGACCGCAACCGCCAGACCCTGTTCGTGGCACGCGACCGCCTGGGCATCAAGCCGCTGTTCTATGCCCTGCTGCCGGATGGCCGCTTCCTGTTCGGCTCCGAGCTGAAATCGCTGCTGGCCGATCCGGCCTTGCCGCGTGAGCTCGATCCCTGCGCCGTGGAAGAGTATTTCGCCTACGGTTATGTGCCGGAGCCGCGTACCATCCTGGGCGGAGTGCGCAAGCTCAATCCCGGCCACACCCTGCTGATGCAGCGTGGCGTGACGGTGGGCGAGCCACAGCAAAAGAAGTACTGGGATGTCCCCTTCAAGCAAGGCAGCGAACGCCCGGCCGACGAAGTCGCCGCCGAGCTGCTGGAACGCCTGCGCGAAGTGGTCGGCAGCCACCTGGTCACGGATGTGACGCTGGGCGGCTTCCTCTCCGGCGGCGTCGACTCCAGCGCGGTGGTGGCCATGATGGCCAAGCTGACCGGCGAATCGGTCAATACCTGCTCGATCGCCTTCAACGACCCGGCCTACGACGAGTCCAAATACGCCGCCCAGGTAGCCGAGCAATTCCACACCCGCCATCATGTGCGCACCGTGGACAAGGACGACTATGGCTTGATCGACCAGTTGGCCAATCTCTACGACGAGCCCTACGCCGACAGCTCGGCCATCCCGACCTACCGCGTCTGTCAGCTGGCCAAGGAGCGCGTCACGGTAGCCCTGTCGGGCGACGGTGGCGACGAGAACTTCGCCGGCTACCGTCGCTACCGCTACGCCATGAACGAGGAAAAGGTGCGCGCCCGCCTGCCCGACGGGCTGCGCAAGCCGCTGTTCGGTTTCCTCGGCCGTCACTATCCCAAGGCCGACTGGGCACCGCGCGTGCTGCGCGCCAAGACCACCTTCGAAGCGCTGGCACGTGACACCGTGGAGGGTTACTTCCATGGCGTGTCCATCATGCCGGACCGCGTACGCAACCGTCTCTTCAGCCCGGCCATGCGCCAGCAGCTGCAGGGCTACCAGGCCATCGAGGTCATGCGCGGCCATGCGGCGCAATCGCCCACCGACGACCCGCTGTCGCTGCTGCAATACCTGGACCTGAAGACCTACCTGCCCGGCGACATCCTGACCAAGGTCGATCGCGCCAGCATGGCCCATGCCCTGGAGGTGCGGGTGCCGCTGCTGGACCACGAGTTCGTGGAATGGGTGTCCTGCCTGCCGCCGTCGCTGAAGCTGCATGAGGGCGAGGGCAAGTACATCTTCAAGAAGTCGCTGGAAGGCACCCTCAGCGAAGACATCCTCTATCGCAAGAAGATGGGCTTTTCCATCCCCCTGTCCAGCTGGTTCCGTGGCCCGCTGCGCCAGACCGTGCAGGACAGCCTGCTGGGACCGCTGCTGCGCGAGACCGGCCTGTTCGACATGGCCTTCGTGGAAGAGATGGTCGAGCAGCACCAGTCGGGTCGCCGCGACTACGCCGCGCCGCTGTGGGCGCTGCTGATGTTTGCCTCCTTCCTGCGCAACGTGCTGCACGCCGGCTCTGGCGCCACCCAACCGAGGGCCCGCGCGGCCTGAACTGCTGAACCGACCGAACACCATGCATATCCTGCACATCCTCGACCACTCCATCCCGCTGCATAGCGGCTACACCTTCCGCACCCTGTCCATCCTGAAGCAGCAACGCGCGCTGGGCTGGCAGACCTCGCACATCACCAGCGCCAAGCAGGGCGCCAGCGCGGCCGCCGAAGAGGATGTCGATGGCTGGCACTTCTATCGCACGCCGCCCTCCTCCGGGCCGCTGGCCAAGCTGCCGGTGCTGAACCAGCTGGCCGTCATCAACGGCCTGGCAGCACGACTGGAAGAGGTGGCGCGCAAGATCCGCCCGGATGTGCTGCATGCCCATTCGCCGGCCCTGAACGCCATTGCCGCGCTGCGTGTGGGGCGTCGCCTAGGCATTCCGGTGGTCTATGAGGTGCGCGCCTTCTGGGAAGACGCCGCCGTCGACCACGGCACCAGCAGCGAAGGCGGCCTGCGCTATCGCCTCACCCGCGCCATGGAAACCTATGCCCTGAAGCGCGCCGATGCCGTCACCACCATCTGCGAGGGCCTGCGCGCCGATATCGCCGCGCGCGGCGTGCCGCTGGCCAAGATGACGGTGATCCCCAACGCGGTCAACATCGAAGACTTCACCCAGGGCCAGCCGGCTGACCCCGAACTGGCGCGCGAGCTTGGTCTGGAAGGCAAGACCCTGCTCGGCTTCATCGGCTCCTTCTATGCCTACGAGGGCTTGCCGGTGCTGATGAAGGCCCTGCCGGCGCTGCTGGCGGGCAATCCCGACGTGCGCCTGCTGCTGGTGGGCGGCGGACCGCAGGACAAGGAATTGCGCGCCCTGGCCACGCAGCTGGGGGTGGCGGACAAGGTGGTCTTTACCGGCCGCGTGCCGCACGACCAGGTGCAGCGCTACTACAACCTGATCGACGTGCTGGTCTACCCGCGCCTGAAGATGCGCCTGACCGACCTGGTCACGCCGCTGAAGCCGCTCGAGGCCATGGCCCAGGGCCGCCTGGTGGTGGCCTCCGACGTCGGCGGTCATCGCGAGCTGATCGTCGATGGGCAGACCGGCGTGCTGTTCACCGCCGGCTCTCCCGAGGCGCTGGCGCAGAAGGTACTGGCCCTGCTGGACGCGCCCCAGCAATGGCCGCAACTGAAGGCCGCCGGTCGCCACTTCGTCGAAACCGAACGCAACTGGGCCGCCAGCGTGGCGCGCTACCAGCAGATCTATCCGCGCCTGGTTGCCTAGTCATGATGAAGCTGCTGACCTTCTCCACGCTGTTCCCCAACCTCGAACGTCCCAGCCACGGGATCTTCGTGGAAACCCGCCTGCGCCACCTGGTCGCCAGTGGCCGGGTGGAGTCGCGCGTGGTGGCGCCGGTGCCATGGTTCCCGTTGCGCCATGCGCGCTTCGGCAGCTATGGACGCTTTGCGCGGGTGCCGCAGACCGAAGTGCGCAGCGGCATCGAGGTGCGCCATCCGCGTTATGCGCTGCTGCCCAAGATCGGCATGACGCCCGCGCCCCTGCTCATGGCCATGGCGGTCAAGCCGGTGCTGCGCCGGCTGATCGATGAAGGTTTCGATTTCGACGCCATCGACGCCCACTACTTCTATCCCGACGGCGTGGCCGCAGCCATGCTGGGCAAGGAATTCGGCAAGCCGGTGGTGATTACCGCGCGCGGCTCCGACATCACCCTGCTGCCGCAATACCGCTGGCCGGGCAAGATGATCCGCTGGGCGGCCGACCAGGCTGCAGGGATCATCACGGTCTGCAATGCCCTGCGCGAGGAGTTGATCGTGCTGGGCGCCGATCCGGCCAAGGTGGTGTCGCTGCGCAATGGCGTGGATCTGGAACTGTTCCGCCCGGTGGACCGCGCGGCGGTGCGCAAGGAGCTGGGCGTGGACGGCTTTACGCTGCTGTCGGTGGGCAACCTGGTGCCGGTCAAGGGTCATGAACTGACCATCGGCGCGCTCAAGGAACTGCCCGAGGCACGCCTGATGATCGCCGGCAGCGGCCCCGAGCGGGAGCGCCTGGAAGCGCTGGCGGTGCAGCTGCAGGTGGCCGACCGGGTGCGTTTCCTGGGACCGCAGCCGCAAGCCAAGCTGCGCGACTACTACAACGCCGCCGATGCCATGGTGCTGTCCTCCAGCCGCGAAGGCTGGGCCAACGTACTGCTCGAATCCATGGCCTGCGGCACACCGGTAGTGGCCAGCAAGGTCTGGGGAACGCCCGAAGTGGTGGCCCATGCCGATGCCGGCGTGCTCATGCAGGAGCGCAGCGAACGCGGCGTGGCCGCCGCCGTGCGCGCGCTGCAGGCCGCCTATCCGGCCCGTGAGGCCACGCGGCGCTATGCCGAAGGCTTCAGCTGGGACGCCACCACCCAGGGCCAGCTGCAGCTGTTTGGCCGCATCATCGGCAGGGAGCACTGAGGCCATGCGCGATATCCTGGTCTTCGTCGTCGTCATGGCGACCCTGCCCTACATCATCAAGCGCCCGGCCGCCGGGGTGATGGTCTATGTCGGCCTGAGCCTGATGAACCCGCACCGCCTGACCTACGGCTTCGCCTACGACTTCCCGTTCGCGGCCATCGTGGCCGGGGTGACGCTGATCAGCCTGTTCCTGTCCACGCAGCCCAAGAGCTTCCCGCGCCAGAACACCACCACGGTGCTGATCCTGTTCATCTGCTGGATCACCTTCACCTGCTTCTTCGCCCTGCAGCCCAACGTGGTGTGGGCCGAATGGAATACCGTCATCAAGACCATGTTCATGGTGCTGGTGTCCATGCTGGCCCTGAACACGGAACGCGATGTCCGCGATTTTGCCTGGACCATCGGCCTGTCGCTGGGCTTCTGGGGCCTCAAGGGCGGCGTCTTCACGCTGCTCTCGGGCGGTGGCGACCACGTCTACGGCCCGCCGGACAGCTTCATTGCCGACAACAACGACCTGGCGCTGGCGCTCTTGACGGTACTGCCCATCATCTGGGGCCTGCAGATGATGGTGACACGGCGCTGGCTGCGCTGGCTGCTGCTGGCGCTGTGCGTGATCACGGTGGTCTCGGTGGTGGGATCCTATTCGCGTGGCGCCCTGCTGGGTGGCGGCGTGATGCTGTTCATGCTGTGGCTCAAGAGCCGCAAGAAACTGGCTACCGGCATCGTCGTGCTGCTGATGATCCCGCTGGTCTATTCGGTCATGCCCGACCAGTGGTTCAACCGCATGAGCACCATCGACTCCTATGACAAGGACGCCTCGGCGATGGGCCGCATCAATGCCTGGCATTTCGCCATCAACGTGGCCACGCACAACTTCCTGGGCGGCGGCTTCAAGGTGTTCTCGCCGCCCATGTTCTACCTGTATGCGCCGGACCCGCTGGACTATCACGCGGCCCACAGCATCTACTTCCAGGCCCTGGGCGAACAGGGCATCGTCGGCCTGATCCTGTTCCTCACGCTGATGGTCTGCACCTGGCGCTGCGGCAGCCGCATCATCGCCTATTGCAAGGACAGACCGGATCTGAAGTGGGCCGGTGACCTGGCTGCCATGTGCCAGGTCAGCGTGGTTGGCTATGCGGTGGGCGGCGCCTTCCTGTCGCTGACCTATTTCGACCTGTACTACTACATCATCGTCCTGCTGGTGGTGCTGGAGAAGGTCATCGTCAAGCCCGAGGCCTCGCCGTTCGCAGCGCTGGCGCCGCGCAGCTACAGCGCGCCCGACAAGGGCCCGGAGCACACCCCATGAGCCAGTCCCGCCTGCATCCGCTGCTGGGCCTGCTGCTGCGCCTGGGGGGTAACCTGATTGCCATGTCCGGGCGGCGTCGCCTGTGCATCCTGACCTATCACCGGGTGCTGCAGCAACCCGATCCCCTGCTCAGTTCCGAGATCGACCTGGCGAGCTTTCGCTGGCAGATGCGCTTGCTGGCCGAGCATTTCAATGTACTGCCGCTGCCGGAGGCGCTGCAGCGCATGTGGCAGGGTACGCTGCCCGCGCGGGCGGTGTGCCTGAGCTTTGACGATGGCTATCGCTCGGTCTATGAACTGGCCCTGCCGGTATTGCAGGAATTCGGCCTGAGTGCGACGGTCTTCACCACTACCGCCTTCCTCGAAAACGGCAGCATGTGGAATGACCGCATCCTGGAGGCGGTGCGCCGCCTGCCCGAAGGCGCGCTGGACTGGCAGGCGCTGGGGCTGCCACCGGCCTTGCTGCCGGCCACACCCGACATGGGCCACGATCCCGATTATCGCGCCCACCTGGCGACCATCCTCAACGACCACGTCAAGTACCTGCCGCCGGCCGAGCGCCATCGTGTCATCGACGCACTGGAGCGCTATGCCGGCCAGGCCCAGGACACCGATCTCATGCTGGATCACGCCATGACCGTAGAGCTGGCCCGGGCCGGCATGGAGATCGGTGGCCACACTGCCACCCACCCCATCCTCAGCCGCCTGGCCGACGAACAGGCCAGGCACGAAATCGTCGACAACAAGCACGCGCTGGAGCAACTGGTCGGGCGCCCGCTGCGGCTGTTCGCCTACCCCAACGGCAAGCCCGGATTCGACTTCGACCAGCGTCACGTGGCCATGGTCAAGGAGGCCGGCTACCTCGCCGCCTTCACCACGGCCAGCGGCTCGGCCGGTCCGGAGCACGAGCATTACCAGATCCCGCGCGGCCGTCCCTGGGACCGCAATCCCCTCATGTTCGGCCTGCGCCTGCTGCGCTGGCTGGCCCGGCCAGGAGCCTGAACCCATGACAGATCAACCCCCAACACTGCCGCAGGGCGCCATGAAAAACCGAGCAATGCTGATCGCCTTCCACTTTCCGCCGCAGTCGGAGAGCAGCGGTATCCAGCGCACCCTGAGCTTTGCCAAGCACCTCGACAGCTTTGGCTGGACGCCGATGGTGGTATCGGCCGCGCCCATGGCCTACGAGCGCAAGAACTCCTCGCAACTGGCCAGCGTACCGGCCGAACTGGTGGTGCGCCGCCCGCTGGCGCTGGACGCCAAGCGCCATCTGGGCCTGCGTGGCCGCTATCCGCAGGTCATCGCCCTGCCCGACCGCTGGTCCAGCTGGTGGCTGTTCGCCGTGCCGACCGCACTGGCCATGGTGCGCAAGCACAAGCCGGCAGTGATCTGGTCGACCTTCCCGATCGCCACCGCGCACCTGATCGGCATGACCGTGCAGCGCCTGACCGGCCTGCCCTGGGTGGCCGATTTCCGCGACCCCATGCTGCAGGTCGATTTCCCCAGCAATCCCTTGCAGCGCAAGGTGTTTGCCTGGATCGAGCGGCATGCCATCCAGCGCTGCACCCGCGCCACCTTCACCACGCAGGGGGCATTGGCGTCCTACAAGGCGCGCTTCCCGGCCGAGCTGCACCACAAGTTCGAGGTGATCGAGAACGGCTACGACGAGCAATCCTTCGCCCAGGCCCCGACCGAGACGCCGCCGCCGGCAGTGGCCGACCAGCCGCGCCGCATCACCCTGGTCCACAGTGGCGTGCTCTATACCGAAGGGCGCGACCCGACCGCCTTCCTCAAGGCCATCGCACTGTTGCGCCAGCAAGGCAGTATCGATGCTGCCGGCCTGCACGTGATCCTGCGCGCGCCCAGCGAGATCCCCTACTTCAAGGAACTGGTGCAGACCTGCGGCGTGGCCGACATCGTCTCGGTGGAACCACCCGTGCCCTACCGCGAGGCCTTGCACGAGATGCTGCAGGCCGATGGCCTGCTGGTGTTCCAGGGTACTCCCTTCAATCGCCAGGTGCCGGCCAAGATCTACGAGTACTTCCGCGCGCGCAAACCCATCCTGGGCCTGCTCGATCCGGCCGGCGAAACGGCCGGCATGCTGCTGGCCGCCGGCTTCCAGGACGTGGCCAGCATGACCTCCACCGAAGCCATCGCGCCGGTGCTGGAGCGTTTCGTCAAGGCCATCGGCGCGGGTGTGGCCCATGTGGCCAGCGAAGAGCTGGTGGCCGCCTCCTCGCGTACCCATCGCGCGCGCCAGCTGGCGCAGCTGTTTGATCAAAGCCGGGCGCAGGCACTTGCCAGCCAGCCCGGCATGTCGTCGCACTGAATCTCCGCTATGCAAAACGATCTCCGTTCCAAGACCATCAAGGCCATCAGCCACCTCGGGCTGGGCAGCGCCCTGGGCAAGCTGATCTCGCTGGGCTCCACGCTGCTGCTGGCGCGGCTGTTGAGCCCGGCCGACTATGGCCTCATGGAAATCGCCATGATGTTCATCAGTTTCGTGAGTTTCTTCAACGAAATCGGCATGGGCGCGGCCATTGTCCAGAAATCCAGTCTCACCCAGGCAGAGGTCAACGGCTGCTTTGCCATTGCCGTGGCTTCCAGCATCATCCTGCTGATCATCACGCTGGTGGCCAGCGGGCCGATCGCCACTTTCTTCAAGCATAGCGAATTGCGCGCCATGATCTCGACCCTGGCGCTGGGCTTCGTGATCGGTTCCTTCGGCGCCATTCCGGAAGCCTTCCTGCGCAAGGAGATGCAGTTCAAGGCCATCGCCGGGGTGACCATTCTCTCCATCCTGCTGCAAAGCATCACCAGCGTGGCCCTGGCCCTGATGGGCTACGGCGTCTGGGCGCTGGTGTGGGGTTCGCTGGTGGCGGCGACCGTCTGCAGCATCGGTTTCTACCTGCTCTCGCCCTGGCGTCCGTATGGCCGCTATGGCATTCGCGAAGCGGTCGACCTGGCCCTGTTCGGCATGCATGTCACCACCAGCCGTGTGTTCTGGTTCCTCTACAGCAATGCCGACCGCGCCGTGGTGGGGCGCATACTGGGGCCGGCCTCGCTGGGCATCTATGGCATGGCCTTTTCACTGGCCACGCTGCCCAGCAGCCAGATCACCTCGCTGGTGATCAACGTGGCCTCGCCGCTGTTTTCCAAGCTGCAGCACGAGCGCGAACGGCTCAATTCGGTGGTCATCCACATGACGCGCGGCATCGCCTATGTGGTCTATCCCGCCCTCATCGGCATGCTGGCCTGCTCGCATGAACTCATCCTGGTGGTACTGGGGCCGAAATGGATCGATTGCCAAATCCCCTTTGCCGCACTGTGCATCATGGGGCTGGTCAAGTCGGTCGACCCGCTGCTTTCGCAGGTGCTCACCAGCATCGGCAACGTCAAGCGCCTGGCGGCCTACACGGCCATGTGCGCGTTGGTGATGTCGCTGGCTTTCGTGGCGGGGGCGTGGCTGGATGGCTTGCGCGGGGTCTCCGCCGCTTGGGTGGTGGTCTATCCGCTGTTGTCGGTGAAGCTGCTGCGCGATGTCAGCCGGCTGACCGGGTTGTCCATGCGCGCCTACTATCGCTGCCTGCTGCCCATCCTGGCCGGCACGCTGGCCATGGCTGCGGTGGTGCTGCTGGTGCGCCAGCTGATGTATTCGCTGGGCCTGCAGATCCCTCTCATCCTGGCCGCCGAGGTGATCTCCGGTGCCTTGGCCTACCTGGCCTGGATCATCTTCGTGGATCGCAATGCCGTGCAGGAAATCCGCCAGATCCTCATTGACCTCGGGGCTCCCGCTGCGCGTTTCGAGCGCTGGCCCTTCGTGCGCGCGAGCCGTTCATGATGTCTCAGACTTCTCCCTCTTCCGCCCCGCTGGCTGTGGTTGTCGGCGGTGGCCTCAACGCACTGGGTATCGTGCGCAGCCTGGCCACAGCTGGCATCCCCCTGACGGTGGTGGACGACCACGCCGATTCGCCGGCCATGCGCTCCCGCTACGGCCGCAAGCGCCTGGCCAGTGCGCTCGAAGGTGAGGCGCTGGTCAGTGTGTTGCAGGACCTGGCCAGGCAGAGCCGGCAGCCCGTCATGCTGTTCGTCACCGAGGAAAAGGGCGTCAATACCGTTTCCGCCGAGCGCGAGCGCCTGGCGCAGGCCTGCCTGCTGCGCCTGCCCGAGCACGGGCGGCTGATGCAACTGATGCACAAGCAGGGCTTTGCCGAACTGGCCGAGGCCCATGCCGCGCCCGTCCCCAAGACCGTCTACATCAGCAGCCAGGCGGACCTGGAACGGCTGGCGACACTGCGTTTTCCCTGCGTGTTCAAGCCGGCCTACAAGCACTATGGCTACGGCGCACGGTTCAAGAAAGCCTATCGGGTCGAGGATGTCGCCCAGGTGCAGGCGCTGTATGCGCAGATCGCGCCGGTCATGCCGGACATGGTGGTGCAAGAATGGATCGAGGGCGACGATGACGAGATCTATTTCTGCCTGCAATACCTGGGTCGCGAGGGCGAGCTGGTGTCGTCCTTCAGCGGCCGCAAGATCCGCTCCTGGCCCCTGCACATCGGCGGCACCGCCAGTTGCACCGCTGCCTGGGAGCATCACGAGCTGCTCAGTGCGCTGACCCATGATTTCTTCCTGCGCACCGGCTTCGTCGGCATGGGCAGCATGGAATACAAGCGTGACCGCCGCGACGGTCGCTTCTACATGGTCGAGCCCACCGCCGGGCGCACTGACTACCAGGAAGAAGTCGCCACCCTCAATGGCGTCAACATTCCCCTGGCCGCCTATCGCTACGAGGCCGGTCTGGCACCATTGCCCGCGCCTGAGCGTGCCAGTCCGGCGCGTATCTGGCGCGATCCGCAAGCCGACAAGTGGGCACTGCAGGAAAACGGCGGCAAGCCCGATGCCCGCTCGGCCGGCGACAAGGTGGTGGATGCCTACCTGCGCTGGAACGATCCGCGCCCCTGGACCGACCTGATGTGCCAGCGCATCGCCGCATTGCTGCGTGCCCGCCTGGGCCTGGGGCGAGGTAGCTGATGACACGCCATGCGCTCTCCTATGCCGACTGGTCCGGCGCCGAATACCGCAGCGTGGCGCGCAGCCTGCTGGGTGGCGGCGTGCGCCAGGGCCGCTCGGGTGCGCAACTGGCACTGCGCCTGCAAACCGACTATGCGCCCTCGCGCGCCTATGCACTGAACTACGCCCATACCGCCCTGGCGCTGGCGCTGGCGGCATTCAAGCGGCGCCGCCCGCAGCGTGACGTCGTGCTGGTGCCGGCCTACATCTGCCCCAGCGTGGTCAGCACCATTGCGGCCTGCGGCTTGCAGGCGCAACCGGTGGCCGTGGGGGACGACCTCAACCTGGACCTGGCCGCATTGCGCCAGGCCCTGGAACAGGCACCGCTGGCGCTGGTGGCGCCGCACATGTTCGCCTGCCCGCTACCGATGGCCGAGATCGAGGCCGACTGCCGCGCCGCCGGGGTGTTCCTGGTCGACGATGCGGCCCAGGTCGCCGGCGTGCGTCACCAGGGGCGCCTGCTGGGGACCTTTGGCGATGTCGGCCTGCTCAGCTTTGCGCAATCCAAGACCATCGTGACCGGCATCCGCGGCTCGGGGGGCGTGCTGCTGGTCAACGCCCCGGCACTCGATGACGAACTGGCTGCGGCCTGCGCCGCGCTGCCGCCGTCGCCCGGCCGGCTGGCAGCCTTGCTGGAGTTCTGCTGGAACTACCTGTGGGTCGAGCGCACCGGCGCCAGTGGCGACCACCTGGAGCGTCTGCTCGATGCCCTTGGACTGCGGCCGGCCGATGCCGGCGAGGTGCAGGCCAGGATCAGCAATCTCGATGCCGGCATCGCGCTGGCGCAGTGGCCGCGCCTGGACGCAATCGTGGCGGCGCGCCGGACCGTGGCGGCACACTACCACGCGGCGCTGCAGGAGCAGGACGCCATCGGCTTCCCACAATTCGCGCCTGGCCGCTACCTGGCCCGGGTGATGCTGTTGCTGCCCGAGGGCAGCGACCTGGCGGCCTGCCGGGCAGGATTGCGCCAGCAGGGAATACAGACCCGCCTGGGCTATCGGGTGCCCTTTGCCGAGCAGGCCGCGACCCGCCACGCCCAGGCCCTGGCTGCACGCCTGCTGGGCGTTCCCAGCGGGCCCCGCATCAGTGCCCAGGACAGTCGTGACATCTGCCGGCAACTGGGCCGGACCCTCTCCGATTTCCACTTGAAAGCCTAATCGTGCGACATATCCAACAACTCATCAAAGACAAACTGGGCCTGAGCCGACAGCCGGTCCAGGCCATCGACGTCCACCTCAAGGCCGCCGCCGACTGGCTGCTGCAAGCCCAGCGTGGCACGCCCGATGATGGCGTGGCGCACAGCTTCGACATCCGCAAAGGCAAGTGGAACGCCTCCTACCCGGAAACCACCGGCTACGTGATCCCCACCCTGTACGACTATGCCCGCCACTACCAGGCTCCGGAATATGCCCAGGCAGCCACTCGGATGACGCGCTGGGAATGCGAGATCCAGCTGGAAGACGGCGGCGTGCGCGCCGGCACCATGGATGCCGAGATCGTCGCCCCGACCATCTTCAACACCGGACAGGCGCTGTTCGGCTGGGCCAGTGCCTACCTCAATACCGGCGAGGAAGATTTCCGCCGGGCCCTGGTGCGTGCCTCCGACTGGCTGCTGGCGGCGCAGGACGAGGATGGCGCCTGGCGGCGTTTCTCCTCGCCCTTCACCACCTCCAAGCTCAACAGCTACAACACCCGCAGCGCCTTCGGCCTGGTGCGTGCGGCCCAGGCGCTGGGCGAAGACCGTTACCTGCAGGCCGCCATCGCCAACGTCGACTGGGCGCTGTCGCGCAAGGCCGGCAATGGCTGGCTGCCCGACAATTGCCTGTTGCAGCGACCAGACAATTCGGCGCTGACCCACACCATCGCCTACTCCATCCGTGGCCTCCTGGAAGTGGGCCTGGCAGGCCAGCGCGAAGACCACATCGCCCATGCCCTGTTGATGGCGCGCAAGGTCGCCCAGCGCCAGCGCGACGACGGCGCCCTGCCGGCGCTTTATACTCCCGACTGGGAAACCCGCGTGGGCTGGACCTGCGTGACCGGCAATTCGCAGATGGCCATCAACTGGCTGCGCCTGGCGCGCATCACCGGTGACACCGGCCTGATCGAACATGCCCGTCGCGCCAACCGCTTCAACATGAGCATCCAGGACCTGCGCACGGGCGACCTCAACGTGCGCGGCGCACTCAAGGGATCGCACCCGATCAATGGTGAATACATGACCTACCGCTACCCCAACTGGGCCACCAAGTTCTTCATGGATGGCCTGATGCTGGAACAGCTTTACGACAAGATCGACAACATCGGTTGATCCATCATGCTTAACGTCTTCTTCACTGTCGATGTCGAGATCTGGTGCAATGGCTGGCACGATATCGACCGGCGTTTCCCGGCCGCCTTCCACGACTACGTGTATGGCGAAGCGGCGCTGCGCTACAAGCTGCAGCAGTTCCAGGAACATGGCCTGTATGGCGTGTTCTTCGTGGAGCCGCTCTTTGCGACGCGCTTCGGCACGGGGCCGCTGGAGGAGATCGTCGGCCTCATCCGCGAGCATGGACAGGAAGTACAGCAGCACCTGCACACCGAATGGGTGGCCGAATCGCACACGCCCCTGATCGCGCAGGCCAAGCCGCGCCGCCCCTATCTACGCCAGTTCTCGCTGCAAGAGCAGACCACCCTCATCGGTGCCGGCAAGCGCTTGCTGGAAGAGGCCGGCAGCGGCGCCATCAATGCCTTCCGGGCCGGCAGCTTCGGCTTCAACCGCACCACGCTCACCGCGCTGGCGGCCAATGGCATCAGCTTCGACAGCAGCTACAACAGCACCATGTTCGGCCCGGACAGCGGGGTCAGCCCGCAAGAGCCGCTGCTGGACGTGACGCTGTGCGATGGCGTGTTCGAGTATCCGATGACGGTCTTCAACGACGGCACCGGCAAGGCCCGCCATGTGCAACTGGGGGCCTGCTCCAACTACGAGCTGGAAGGGCTGATGTGGCAGGCCCTGGAACAGGGACGCCAGTCCTTCATGATGCTCTCGCACAACTTCGAGCTGCTCAATGCGGCCCGCAAGCGGCCCGACCCCATCATGGTGAAACGCTTCGCCCGCTTCTGCCGCTTCATGGCCGACCAGCGCGCGCATTTCGCGCTGCGCGGCTTCCATGACCTGGCGGCGCAACCGGTGACGGCACAGCCGGCCATGCTGCATTCGCCGGTGTGGAAGACCGCCCATCGCCTGGCGCAACAGGCACTGCGTCGCCGCTATGGCTGACCACGCCCAGTCCGTCGGCGCCCGCAGCGTCGAGCATGTCGACTACCTGGATGGCTGGCGTGGCCTGGCCATCCTCTTCCTGCTGATCGGACATTTCTTTCCCCTGCCCGGGCTGAGCCTGGCACGTTTCGGCGTGAACCTCTTCTTCGTGCTCTCGGGGCTGTTGATGGGGCGGCTGCTGTTCATCAAGGAGACGCCCTTGCCGCTGTTCTACCGGCGGCGCATCTCGCGCATCTTCCCCGCCCTGTACACGCTGATCCTGCTGACGCTGGTGGTGCGCTGGTGGACCGCCGGCCCCATCGAATGGAACGAGACCGTGCTGGCGGCGCTGTTCCTGAACAATTATTTCTCCGCGCACCCGGGGCATGCCGTCATGCCCTTCGGTCATACCTGGTCGCTGGCGGTGGAAGAACAGTCCTATGTGCTGCTGTCGCTGGTGGCGCTATGCGTGCGCCAGCGCTGGTGTCGCGCACTGCCGGCCATGGCCTTGCTGGTGGCGGCTTGCGTGCTGGCGAGTTTCTGGTACTGGCATGCTTGCACCAGCGCGCAACTGGAGTTCGAGTTCTCCTACCACACAGAGACGGCCGGCTATGGCCTGTTCCTGTCAGTGCTGCTGGGCCTGTGGCTGCAGCACCGTGCCATCCCGCGCCTGCCAGGCTGGTGTTATCCGGCGCTGCTGCTGCTGGCCTTGATGCTGAACTGGTGGTCGGTGCCTTTTCCGGCCACCGTCGTGCTGGGCAATGGCGCCCTGGCACTGTTGCTGAACCTGCTGCCGCAGGCGCCACAGCTGTTCAGGCGCTGCCTGTCCTGGGCGCCGTTGCGCCAGCTGGGGCTGTGGTCGTTCTCGCTGTACCTGTGGCAACAGCCGCTGTACCTGGAACATTACTGGAACGGCCTGTCAGCCTGGATCGCCCTGCCCTTGAGCGTGCTCGCCGGCATCGTCTCCTACTATCTGGTGGAAAAACCGGTGCGCCAGGCCCTGAATCAACACTGGGGGCGCAAGATGGCCGGCGGCCCGGAAAAGGCAGCCACACGCTGACGGCAGGCTGACGCGCCCAGCGGCATGGCAGCGCAAATATTGAAACGCGGCAATGGATTGATGCATGCGGCCTGCGAGCCCAGGCCAGAGGCAGGAAAAGTCACGAAAATGCAGTAAAAAAGTTAGTAAATGGGCTATAGTTGCGCACGTTGGATGTTATCCGTAATGCAATATCAGACAGCGATCCAGGGGATCAGAAATGGGATGGACGATGGTAGATACAAAACGCAAGTGGCGCTTCTCGGCAACGGTCTGCGCTGTCATCCTGGTGTGCTCGGGCATTACCGCCTGCGGGCGTTTCCAGTCGGCTGACTCCCTGGTTGCCGAGGCCAAGCAGTACCAGCAGAAGGGCGACAACGCCGCTGCCGAGATCCAGCTGAAGAATGCCCTGCAGAAAGACGCCGACAACGCCGAGGCACGCCTGATGCTGGGCAAGATCTATGCGGAAAGCGGCAATGCCGCCTCCGCCGACAAGGAGCTGCGGCGCGCCCTGGCGCTGGGCGTGAAGCCCGAGCAGGTACTGCCCTGGCTGGCGCGCGCCTTGCTCATGGAAGGCCAGTACGACAAGGTGCTGGAAGAAACGCGCTCCCTGCCGGTACAGGGCGATATCGCCGCCCTGCGTGGCAATGCCTACCTGGGCCTGGGCAAATCCGACGAAGCCAAGGCCGCCTTCGAAGCCGCCCTGCAAAGCGATCCCAAGCTGCCCCAGGCGCTCATCGGCTTGGCGCGCAGCGCGCTGCTGGCGCGCGACGTCGATGGCGCCAACCGTCTCACCGACGAGGCCCTGGCCAAGAATCCCGACAATACCGATGTGATGATGTTCAAGGCCAACCTGCTGCGCGTCCAGGGCGCCCAGGACAAGGCCATGGAAGTGCTGGACCAGGTGATCAAGCTCAAGCCCGACAGCCTGGAGGCACGCCTGGCGCGCGCCGACATCGCCATCCGCAGCAACAAGTTCGACCTGGCCAAGGAAGACATCCAGGCGGCCCAGAAGGCCTCGCCCAAGAACCTGCTGCCGACCTATATGCAGGCGGTGCTGGACTTCAGCCAGGCCAAGAATGCCGATGCCCTCACCGACATCCAGAAAGTGCTGGCCGCAGCGCCCGACTACATGCCTGGTGTCCTCCTGGCCGGCGCCATCCAGTACGCGCTGGGGTCGATGCCGCAGGTCGAGCTGAACCTCAACAAGTACCTCGACAAGAATCCCAACGACGTCTACGCCCGCAAGCTGCTGGCCTCGGCGCAACTCAAGAGCGGCCAGAAGTCCAAGGCGGCGGCTTCGCTGGAGCCGGCGCTGAAGGTGGCGCCGCAAGATCCGGAACTGCTGGCGCTGGCCGGCGAGATCGCCATCGAGAACAAGGACTTCGCCAAGGCCACCGAATACTACGAAAAGGCCAGCGCACTGGCACCGCAGACGGCGCGCTACCACATGGGCCTGGGCCTGAGCAGCCTGGGTCGCGGCCAGAACGACAGCGCCGTATCGCAGTTCCAGACGGCCGCCAGCCTCGACACCAAGTCGCCCCAGGCCGACATCCTGCTGATCATGACGCAGATCCGTCTCAAGGAGTACGACAAGGCGCTGGCAGCCGCCAAGACCGCCGAGCGAGACCTGCCCGACAACCCGGTCGTGCAAAACCTCAAGGGCGGCATCTACATGGCCAAGAATGACCCGGCCAATGCCCGTGCCGCCTTCGAGAAGGCCTTGAGCATCGATCCCGGCTTCTTCGCACCGACTGCCAACCTGGCCCAGCTCGACCTGAACGAGAACAAGCCCGACGTCGCCAAGAAGCGCTTCGAAGCCGTGCTGGCCAAGGACAAGAAGAGCATCCCCGCCATGAGCGCACTGGCCAGCCTGGCCGATCGCCAGAAGCAGCCGCAGGAGGCTACCCAGTGGCTGGAGCGGGCGGTCAACGAGAATCCGGATTCGATCCAGGCCAATACCCAGCTCATCGCCCGCTACCTGCAAGTGGGTGAAAAGGCCAAGGCGCTGACCATGGCCCGCAAGCTGCAGACCGGCAACCCCACCGATGCCGGCGCGCTGGAGATGCTGGCCCAGGCCCAGTTCGCCAACGACGACAAGCAGGGCGCCCTGGCCAGCTACCAGCGCCTGGTGCAGCTGGTGCCGGATTCGGCGCCGGCGCAACTGCGTCTGGGTTCGCTCTACCTGGCCAACAACAACCAGCAGGGTGCGACCGAGGCAGTGCGCAAGGCGCTGGAGATCCAGCCTGACTTTACCGAGGCCGAAGTCTTCCGCGCCACCCTGTACTCGCAGGCGGGCGACACTGCCACGGCCCTGACGGTGGCCAAGCAGATGCAGAAGAAGCCTGCCCAGGCCATGGTGGGCTACGAGCTGGAGGGCAATATCCAGGCCTTCCAGAAGAAGCCCGACCTGGCCGCTGCCGCCTTCGCCCAGGCCTTCGCCCTGGACAAGCAAAACGTGCGCCTGCTCATGAAGCTGCATGGCGCCCTGCTGCTGGCCGGCAAGAACCAGGAAGCGGCCGCTGCGGCGGCCCAGTGGTTCAAGGCCCATCCCAACGATGTGGCCCTGCACCTCTACCTGGGTGAAAGCGCGCTGGCGCAAAAGCAGAACAAGGTCGCCATCGACCACTACCAGCAGGTGCTGCGCCAGCAGCCCAACAATGTCGGCGCGCTCAACAACCTGGCCTGGGCCTACCAGCAGGAGCATGATCCGCGTGCCATCGAGACTGCCGAAAAAGCCTATGCCGCTGCCAGCGACGCCGCGCCAGTGGTCGATACGCTGGGCTGGATGCTGGTCGAGAAGGGTGACACCGAACGTGGCCTGACGCTGCTCAAGAAGGCTGCCACGCTCGCGCCGGACGCCCTGGACATCCGCTACCACCTGGTGCAGGCCCTGCTGAAATCGGGTGACAAGGCCGCTGCCCGCAGCGAACTGGAGAAGATTCTGGCCACCAACAAGCCCTTCCCTCAGAGCGATGAGGCCAAGGCGCTGCTGGGCAAGCTCTGAAGGCATGACCATGGCCATCCTGGACGACATCAAGACCCTGCTGGGGGAAGCCCTGGGACTGCCCCAGAGCTGCCGTGACTGGCAGCGCGACACACCGCTGCTGGGCAGCGTCGCCGAGCTCGACTCGGCGGCGGTGATCCACATCATCGCCTCGCTGGAGGAGCGCTACGGCATCCAGTTCGACGATGAGGACATCGATGCCAGCCTCTTCGAGACGGTGGGCAGCCTGGTGGCCTTCGTCGAGGGCAAGCTGGCGTGACCAGCCCGGGGACTGCCAGCGCGCGGGTCCTGCCCTTCTTCCTGCCGGCCGCGCAGGGCGCGCGCCTGTGCCTGTACCACGCGCCGGCGCCCGGTCAGCCCTGCCATGGCGGGATGGTCTTCGTGGCTCCCTTTGCCGAGGAAATGAACCGCAGCCGCCGCATGGCCGCCCTGCAGGCGGCTGCCATGGCGCGCGCGGGCATCGGCGTGCTCATCATCGACCTGTACGGCTGCGGCGACAGCGCCGGTGAACTGGCCGATGCCCAATGGTCGCTCTGGCATGACGATATCAGCCTGGCGCTGGACTGGCTGCGCGCACGCCTGCAGGCGCCGGTGGGCCTGCTGGGCGTGCGCCTGGGCGCGCTGCTGGCCCTGGATGTGGCGCGCACCCGCACCGACGACGTCAGTGCCCTGCTCTTTTGCAACCCGGTGCTGGACGGCCAGGCCTACATGACGCAATTCCTGCGGCTGCGGCTGGCCGCCGGCCTGCTCAGCGCGCAGGAGTCCGACGGACCGACCAGCATCCAGGAGATGCGGGCGATGCTGCAGGAGGGTGAATTGCTGGAGGTGGCCGGCTACGAACTCAGTGGCGCGCTGCTGGCCGCCATCGATGGCTTGCATGCCAGGGTCCACCTGCCCGTCGGGGTGGCGGTGCACTGGCTGGAAGTGGTGCGCGAGGCCAATGCGCCGCTGTCGCCGGCCATCGCCAAGGTCGCCCAGGCCTGGTCGCTCACGCCGCAAGTGGTCGAGGGGCCGGCCTTCTGGTCCACCCCCGAGGTCAGTACCTGCCCGGCCCTGATCGAACTGGCCACGAGCTTGGCCCTGTCCTCGCTGAGACCCTGACCATGGACTATGAAGAACAGGCCTGCAGCCTGGATTGCGCCGGCCAGCAACTGATCGGCATCCTGACGTTGCCCTTGCCCGATGCCGCTACCGGTAGCGATTCCGAGGCCACAGCCACGCCCGCCGTGCCGGGCATCCTGATGCTGGTCGGTGGCGCGCAATACCGCAGCGGCAGCCATCGCCAGTTCACCTTGCTGGCACGCAGCTTTGCGGCGGCCGGCTTCCCGGTCATGCGCGTGGATTTCCACGGCATGGGCGACAGCCAGGGCGATACCGCCGATTTCGAAACCTTCGGGCCCGATATCGATTGCGCCCTGTCCGCCTTCAGCCAGGCTGTTCCGACGCTGGCCGGCGTGGTCCTGTGGGGCTTGTGCGACGGTGCCTCGGCGGCCCTGCTGCATGGGCATGCCGACGCCCGGGTACGGGGCATGGTGCTGGTCAACCCCTGGGCCAGGACCGAGAGCGGGCAGGCCCAGGCCTACCTGAAGCACTACTACCGCTCGCGCCTGTGGAGCCGCGAGCTGTGGGGCAAGATCCTGCGCGGACGCTTTGATGCCAAGGCGGCGCTGCTGTCGCTATGGCAGCAGATACGACGCGCTCTGGGCGGCTCCGGCCCGGCGGTGCAGGCCAGCCTGCCCGATCGTTTGCAACGAGGCTATGAAGGCTTTGGCGGTCCTGTGCTGCTGATCCTCTCCGGCCAGGACCTGACCGCGCGCGAATTCGCCGACCTCGCCACTCCGGGTAGCCGCTGGGAAGCCCTGCTGCAGGCCGAGCGCACTACCCGGCTCGACTTGCCCGAGGCCAATCACACCTTTTCGACCCGCAGCTGGCGCCAGGAAGTGGCGCAGGCAACGCTGCAATGGCTGGCGCGCTGGCGTACCTGAAACTGGGCGTCGAGGCAGGCCTGCTCAAATGCGCAATAGCGGCTAAGTAATCAGGATGGAGGGCGGCTACACTGGCGCCATGAAACCGGCCTACTCCGAACAACTCTACCGTGACAGGATGGCGCGCGTGGTCGCGCTGATGGTCGCCGATCCGATGGCCCAGCATCGACTGGAGGACCTGGCGGCAGCGGCGGCTTTTTCGCCCTTCCATTTCCATCGTCTCTATCGTGGTCTGATGGGGGAAACCGTCACCCAGACCCTGCGGCGCCTGCGTCTGGCGCGGGCCTCGCTGCTGCTGTCGCAGGGGCGCGGCAGCGTCACCGAGATTGCCCTGGCCTGCGGCTATGACAGCCCGCAAGCCTTCAGTCGGGCATTCCAGCGCTTTGCCGGGCACTCGCCGCGTGCGTTCCAGCGCCGCATCGCACGGCTGGCCGATGACCAGGCCGGCAGCCCGAACGTCACGCTCAGGGAGATCGCCGCCCTGCAATTGCAGGGGTTGCGGCATCATGGTCCCGCCGCGACGATTCCGCATACCCATCGCCACCTGCGACAACTGCTTGGTCAGCGCGCGGTCAGTCCGTGGCTGGGCCTGTGCCAGGGCGATCCCGAAGAAGGCGATTTTCGCTACTTTGCGGCCACCCGACTGGCGCACGGCCAACTGGAAGATCCGCGCTTGCAGACCATCGAGCTACCGGCGGGGCTGTACGCCAGCCATACCCTGCTCGGTCCCTACAGCCAGATCAACGCGACCATCGAAGCCCTGTATGCCAGCTGGCTACCCGGCAGCGGCTTTGAACCGGATCATCGCCCGCTGCTGGAGCTCTATCACCCCCATACGCGGGGCGCCGCAGCGTCGGCCAGGCGCACCGATCTGCTCATTCCCGTGCGGCCGCTGTCCTAGCCTGCGCACCTGTATCGGCTGGGTAGGCCGGCTTGCCTGCATGATTTCTTGACCGTCTTCTTTTCTTTCGAGGCTCACCATGACCCTTTTGCGCAGGCTGTGCCTGGTGCTGATGTACTCCCTGCTGCTGCCCGTTCAGGCCGGCAATGTCGGTTTCCAGCGGCAGGTCGCTCCCGATCCCGATGGTGCTGCGCTGGAAGTGGCAATCTGGTATCCCGGCCAGACGCCGGCAGCACCGCTGGCGATGGGTGCGATCTCGCAACCGGTGGCCCTCGACGGCCCCATTGCAGGAAGCCGGCTGCCCCTGATCGTGATCTCCCACGGCACCGGCGGCTCCTACCTGTCCCACTACGACACCGCCCTGGCGCTGGCGCAGGCCGGGTTTATCGTGGTCGCACCCAACCATACGGGCGACACCTACCTGGACCAGCGGCGCAGCCTCTATATCCTGGAACGGGCACGCCACATCAGCCGGGTGCTGGATTACATGCTCTCCGCATGGCCGCAACGCGCGAGCATCGACCCCGGACGCATCGGCATGTTCGGCTTTTCGGCGGGGGGATTCACGACGCTGGTGAGTATTGGTGGACGGCCCGACACGGGGATGATCACGCCATTCTGTGGCGACCATCCCGGCCACTTCGCGTGCCAGTTGCTGGCACGCAGCCAGGCCGGGGCCGCGCTGCCTGCACCAGGCCCGCAGGGCAAGGCCGATCCGCGCGTCAAGGCGGCCGTGGTGGCCGCGCCGGCGCTGGGCTTCAGCTTTGCCCAGGGTGGCCTGGATGGCGTCAGCGTCCCGGTGCAGTTATGGCGCGCCGAAGACGACACCATCCTGCCCGCACCCTGGTATGCGGAACCGGTGCGGGCGGCGCTGCCGCATCCACCGGAGTATGAAGTGGTGGCACAGGCCGGCCATTTTGACTTCCTGGCGCCGTGCAGCGCATTGCTGGCCGCGCGGGCGCCCGAGATCTGCCGCAGTGCCCCGGATTTTGACCGGCTCGCCTTCCATGAACGCTTCAATGCGGCCGTTGTGCGTTTCTTCCGCGAACAACTGGGCAGCGCTCCCTGAAAAACACAAGGGCGCTGTCATCATGACAGCGCCCTTGTTCTTTTCGATTGCGCCTGGCGCAATCCCCTCCTCCTCCGACGATGACCCGGCCCGACCGGCCAGGCCACCCGACAGATCAGCGTGCCGAACCGTCCTTGCGACGACGACGGCTCAAGGCCAGCAGGCCCGCACCCAGCAGCGCAATGGAAGCCGGTTCGGGAACCTGGCTGGTGGGCGGGGTCGGGGCCAGCACCGGGCTGGCATCGACCACGATATTGTCGAACTGGTTGAAGGCATGGGTAACCGCGCTACCCTGCGCCCAGCTGACCGACACCACGTCCTCGAAACCGCTGAAGTCCACGGTCTGGAAGCTGGTGTTGTTGAGCAACAGCGCTTTCTGGGTCACGGTGCCGCCCTGGGCCAACGTACCGGTGAAGACCACGTATTCCTGGCCGGGATAGAAGGTCCAGGTGTTGTTGAGCGCCGCGATATCCATCGAAATCAGCGAGAACGCACCGCCACCGGATTTGGTCAGGGTCGTCACGCCCCCATTGGTGTCATCGTTGAACAGGCTGGTGGAGCCGAAGTAATAGTCGGTCTCGCCAGTGTGCGCGGAACCGAAACCGGACTGGCCGGCAAGGTTGCCGGTGGCGCTCAGCACGAAACCGCTTTCGGTGTAAGTCGACAGCGAGGGACCGGCATTGAACTGGATGCTGGTCCAGCCGGTGCCGGCCTGGGTCAGAGAATCGAATCCGATCGTCACCGGCGTCGCCGCTGCACCGGCGGAGTAGAAGGCAGCTGCCAACGACAAGAGGCCAAGAGAGAGTCGTTTCATTTTGTTGTCTCTTTAGTAAGAATTAGCGCGGATGGAAGATGGCAAGCCCGATCGGAACCGGACTTGCCATATCAACTACTATATTGCCAAATCAACAGCACTGCCTGTTAAAAAATCTAACATGGCCAACTGCAACATCATGAATCAGGACTTGCGGCGACGCAGTTGCGTCAAGGCCAGCAGACCCACTGCGAACAGGGCCATGGAAGCCGGCTCGGGAATGTCATAAATGTATTGCAGGTAGACAACGCCATTGGCGCTGCCCGAGTAACCATTGAGTACGTTAGGCGGCAGCGAGCCGGATTGGCTGCCCACGCCATTGACGGCGATGCTCACGGTGTTGCTGGCGCCCAGGTAGGCGGCCAGGGTGGCCGGGTTGCCGTTGAGCGTGTTGACCGGCGACGCGATGCCGCTGACGGTGTTGGTGATGGTGTGAGTCGAGAAGGGATTGCCGCCATTACCGTCCACCAGACCTGCATAGAGCGGGGAGGTGGTCAGTTGGGTGACGGTAGTCAGGCCCAGCGGACCCGTTGCGGTGATCGTCGAGGTCGCCGAGACACCATTCGGGTTGCCCACGGTCACAGCATTGCTGTTGAAGTTGTAGATGGTATCGGTCAGGGTTTCGTTGACGATGTACTTGATCGTCACGCCCAGCAGGGTACCCAGGGAGGTATCGAAACCAGCGAAATTGACTTGGGCGGTGCCATCGGCCGTTGCCAAGCTGAAATTACCCGATTGCCAGGGAGTCGTAAGGATGGTCGCCGAAGCAGGTGCTGCAGTCACGAAGCTCAACGCCGCTGCGCAGGAAACCAGGAATGAAGCAAGTTTTTTCATACTGTATTTTTTTTGATGTAAGTTAACCGGTAGGCCGCTTTAAGCAAACTTCATGCCAAAAATAAACATTTATAGATATCAATAACTTAGACTCATCAATGAGAATTTTTACGCGTTTCTGTCAAATTTTCCGTCACTTCCTGACCGCTCCTGCAACGCCATCACGGGCTCACCCTCAGGCCGGTGCGAATGCCCTGTTGCTGGCCAGCTGCGTCGTCTGCGCGGCCGCCATGGCGCAGTCCGCCCAGGCGGTGGCGCTGCCAGGCGTTCGGCTGGAAAACCCCGGCCAGACTGCCCAGAGCGCCGTTCCCGTTACCTTCGGACAAGTCTTTGCGGCCGGCGACCTGCCCGCTGGCAGCCGCTTGCTGGCGCGCACGGAAGATGGACAGGAGCTACCGCTGCAGGTCGATATCAAGGCCAGGCATCCGGATGGATCGGTACGCCACGCCCTACTGTCGACAATTTTGCCAGTCCTCCCTGCCGGCAAGACGCAGACGCTGGCTTTGCAGGCCGGCCCTGCCGGCGCCAGCAGCAGTGCTACGCCCGCCCGCCATACGCCTGCCGAGCTGCTGGCTGGCGATTTCGATGCCGTGGTGCGCGTCATGCTCGATGGCCAGGTCTATACGGCGGCCGCGCGCCCGGCACTGGCCAGCGGCCGCTACCGCAGCTGGATCGACGGCCCGCTGGTGAGTGAATGGCTGGTCAATGCGCCACTGCTGGATCCGCATGGCAAGGCCCACCCGCATCTGCAGGTGCGCTACGCCATCCGCGACTACGCCGACGGCCGTGGCACCCGGGTCGACGTCACCGTCGAGAATGACTGGGCCTACGAACCCGGACCACGCAACTACACCTATGACGTGCTCGTCGACATTGCAGGCCAGAACGTCTATAGCAAGCTGGCCCTCACGCAATACCACCATACCCGCTGGCGCAAGGTGTTCTGGCGCGGCACGGTGCCGCAGGTCAATGTGCGCAGCGATACCAGTTACCTGATTGCCTCGCGGGCGGTCCCCAACTATGACCGTCACACCTTCGTCTCCGAATGGACGTTACGTGACATGGGCTTGGCCTGGCACGGCCCCAAGACCGAGCCGATGGCCACCGGCCTGGCCAATCCGGGCATGCCGACCACGGGTGGACGACCGGACATCGGCCTGATCCCGGCCTGGGGCGTGACCTGGTTGCTGAGCATGGATCGCCGCGCGCGCGACGCCACCCTGGGCACGGCCGACCTGGCCGGCAGCTGGTCGATCCACTACCGGGACCAGAAGACCGATAGGCCGATCTCGGTAGAAAACTATCCCTACATGACCCTGCTGGGCCATGCCGGCGACACCATCAACCCCCGGACCAAGAAATCCGAGGCCTTCCCGGACTGCCTTGATTGCAGCAACCCCAATGTGGCCGACTCGGCCCATATGCCGGCCTTCAACTACCTGCCCTACCTGCTCACGGGGGACTACTACCAGCTGGAGGAACTGCAGTTCTGGGCCATGTGGTGCGTGTTCAAGACCAATCCGGGTTATCGCGGCAATATCCAGGGACTGATCCACCGCGCCCAGGTGCGCGACCAGGCCTGGAGCCTGCGCAATATTGCCGAAGCGGCCTACATCACGCCTGACGACGACGTGCTCAAGCCGCAATTGCTGCGCCTGGTGGAGAACAACCTGCAGTGGTACAACGCCAACTACACCAACAACCCGGGGGCCAACCGGCTGGGCATCAACGTCGACAATGCCATCGAGTACAACAACAAGCTGGGGATTGCGCCGTGGATGGATGACTTCTTCACCTCCGCCGTGGGCCGCCTGGCTGAACTGGGCTTCGAGCGCGCCTTGCCACTGTTGCGCTACAAGGCCGGATTCCCCATCGCGCGCATGACGCAAGAGAATTTTTGCTGGATCTTCGGCGCCGCCTACAGCATCAATGTGCGCGCCACCCCGGAGGGGCCGCTCTATACCGATCTCGGCCAGGCCTACCTGCCCTCGCTACGCGCCAGCTACGGCGAGCGCGCCGAGGACATCTCGCGGCTGCCCTGCGCCAGCCCGGCAATGGCGCAGGCCCTGAAGCTGCGCAGCGGTGAAATGACCGGCTATGCCGCCGAGACCACGGGTTTCCCGGCCAACATGCAGCCGGCATTGGCCTATAGCGTCGACAGCGGTCGTGATGGCGCCCAGCAGGCCTGGGAGGTCTTCTCCAGACGTTCGGTCAAGCCCGATTACGGACCGGGACCGCAATTCGCCATCGTGCCGCGCACGCTCAAATAGCCCGACCAGATCGCCTGACAGCGCGCACGGACGAAAAAAAACGCCACAGCGATGTGGCGTTTCCATGGGTGGTGAAGCGCAAGGCTCAGAAGAGGCTTTCCGGGATCACCAGGATGTCACCCGGGCGCATGGCCATGTTGGCCGAGATGTCGCCATCCTTCATCAGGTCGTCCAGGCGCACGGCGATCTTCTTCTGCTTGCCGTCGACATAACGGATCACGCTGGCGCGGTTGCCGGCGGCGAACTCGGTGGTACCGCCCACGGCGATGATCACGTCCAGCAGCGACATTTCCTTGCGGTACGGCAGCGCCTGTGGCTTGGCGGCCTGGCCGATCACGCGGATCTGGTCGCTATAGACACCCGAGAAGCTGGTGACGACTACGGTGACCACCGGATCCTGGATGTAGGTCGCCAGGGCCTTGCCGATTTCCTCGCCCAGCTGGGTGGCGGTCTTGCCGCTGGCTTCGATGTCGTTGACCAGGGGCGTAGAGAACTTGCCGTCCGGACGCACGGGCACCACCTGCGAGACTTCCGGATTGCGCCAGACGATGATGTTGAGGGTGTCGCCCGGGCCAATACGGTAGTCATGCGTCGCCGGTTCAGGCGAGTTGTCGGCAGTCACGGCCGGGCCACGGCTGGCGCAACCGGACAGGAACAGGGCTGACGCCAGCAGAATGGAGGCGTATCGCGCAAGCTGAGGCCACATAGTCTTTCCTTTTTGTTTTAATGGATGAAGTGAAGAAATCCCCGAACCAAACGTCACAAAAAATGCACGTCAGGTGATGGAAAGGGAGCATAAGCAAGGGTTTATATTTCGTCAACAAGCATCACGTCAAATGTGGCGCGAGCGCGATACGGGCGGATTGCTGCCGTTGCCGCAAGCCAAGAATATGAATGCGGCCTGGAGCGGGCGGCATATTGATGATAGCCCCCAGCAGATGGGGCAATGAGACGAACAGAAGAGGAAAAACGCGAGATGAAAAGAAAAAAGGGCCCATCTTGCGATGGACCCTTTATATCTGGTGCGGCTGGCAGGAATCGAACCCACGACCCCTTGGTTCGTAGCCAAGTACTCTATCCAGCTGAGCTACAGCCGCGAAAAATGAAATTATAGCAGCATAGTTTTCCGCTTGGGAAGTGTTTTTTGCAAAAAACCGATTTCCCATCGAATGCCCCAGGCATGGGCTCCCTCACCATTCTCTTTGCATCTGGCTAATGACCCGGTGGCGCGAGGCAGCTATCATTGCCGGCATGCATGCTCATCACCCACAGTCCGAGCCAGCGCAGCTCCCGGACGACGCCCCCGGCGCAGAACGCATCCGGCAACAGGAACGCGAACGCATCGCGCGCGACCTGCACGACGAGCTGGGATCGCAGCTGGCCGCACTGGGCATGGCCTTGGGACAACTGCGCGCCGCCCTGGACGAGGACGACCGGCCGCAGGCGCAGGCCCAGGCCGACTACGCCAGCCGATTGCTGGACCAGGCCAGCCAGGGCATGCATGACGTCATCGATGCACTGCATCCGCCGATTGCCGAGCTTGGTCTGGCCGAGGCCCTGCAATGGCAATGCCGGCAGGCTGGTCGCGAGACCGGCCTGGCGTGCCGCTTGCAATGTGCGCCCGATGTCGCCGTGGACGATGCCTTCATGGTGGTGAACCTGCTGCGTATCGTGCGTGAGGCAAGCCACAATGCATGGCGGCATGCCGGCGCGCGCCAGATTCAGGTGCGGGTCAGGTACGCGGGAGCGATGTTGTTGCTGGAGATCGAGGACGATGGCCAGGGCTTCGACCCCGCCGCCGCAAGCGGCCAGGGCCACGGCCTGCGCAGCATGCGCCAGCGCGCGCAATGGCTGGGTGGCCAGCTGCAACTGGACAGCGCCCCCGGCGGTCCGACCGTGGTCCGGGTCAGCGTGCCTGTCGCTGCCTGAATGAACACTATAAAATACGCCCTCTCCCTGCCCGCCGGCAGGGACAGCACAAGCACAGAAGCACACAGGAATCCCGCGTCCCGCCCATGAGCAAGAAAGCCACTGCCGCCATCAAGGTCCTCATTGCCGATGACCACGCCATCGTGCGCGAAGGCCTGCGCCAGATCTGCGCCGGCAGCAAGGATCTGGTCGTGGCCGGCAATGCCGCCAATGGCCTGGAAGCGATCAAGCTGGCGCGCGAAGGCAATGGCGACGTCATGCTGCTCGACATCGTGCTGCCCGACCGCAACGGCATCGACATCCTCAAGCAGATCCGCAAGGAACAGCCGGCCTTGCCGGTGCTGATCCTGTCGGTCCATCGCGAAGACCAGTACGCCATCCGCGCCCTGAAGGCCGGCGCGGCCGGCTTCCTCAACAAGCAGGCGACCCCGACCGAATTGCTGGCGGCTATCCGCCAGGCTGCTTCCGGACGCAAGTACGTCAGCCCGTCGCTGGCCCAGGAGCTGGCCAACCAGATCGGCTTCGATCATGAAACGCCCCTGCATGAGACCCTCTCCGACCGCGAGTACCAGACCATGATCATGATCGCCTCCGGCAAGACCGTCAGCGATATCGCGGCCGAACTACTGCTCTCGGTCAAGACCATCAGCATGTACCGCTCACGCGTGCTGACCAAGATGAAGATGCGCCATAACGCCGAATTGACCCACTATGCACTCCGAAACCAACTGGTGGAATAAATGCCACATCAGCTCTGCATCGGCTGATGCGGGCTTTTTCTCCCCCTATTAAAGGCATCCAAGGAAAATCCGCTGACGTAAAATAAGTTGTCATTCTGTCGCGCCGTCCAGTAGCGGTGCGAACCGGCCCATCTCGCTCCGGGACAGCGATGTGGTCGACGCAGGCAAGCACGAGCCCGGTTGGCTCAAGCAAACCCGGCAATGCGCCGATACCGGTAAAGCAATTCCCTGTCGCATCAAGACGAACACACCAACAATACAGTCAGCCGGCATGTCCAAGAAACCGTCCACGCTCACGCCCGTCGAGATCGCCCGCGAAGCCTTCCAGCGACTCGGGACCAGGCGCATTGCGCCCACTCCCGAGGCCTATCGCATCGCCTATGAAGAAATCCTGGGCGACCAGCCGGGACTGAGCGCGGACGCCCTGCTGGCCAACCTGGCCTCCAAGCTGGCCAAACAACCGGGCGAAAGCGGCCTGATCGGCACCCGCCTGGTGCGGGCCAAGGACAACGGCGACCTGGCCGAATTCGAACGCCATCTCAACGAACTGGTCGAGAAGAATTGGCAAAGCCGCCCTATCGTACCGGTCGTACCGGTGGGCGAGCTCATGCCGGTCGACCTGGAACGCCAATTCATCCGCGACAGCAAAAAAGAAAAGATGCTGCGCGAGATGCTGGCGCGCATCCTGGTCTTCAACCTGCCGTCGCTGCTCTCCAACGCGCCCGAACTGGCGGGCGAGGCGCGCAACTGCGGCCAGGAAATCAAGACAGCCTTCTCGGAGCAGGCGATGAACGACATCATCGCCCGCGTCAAGCAACTGAGCTTCCAGATCGAGCTCAAGACCGACGACATGGCGCAGCAGCAGGAGCTGCTGATGCGCCTGTTCCAGTTGCTGCTGGAAAACATCAACGGCCTGCTGGAACAGGGGTCCTGGCTGTCCAGCCAGATCGAAACCGTGCAAAGCCTGATCGCCGGCCCCCTGAGCAGCACTTCGCTCTCGGACGCCACCAAGAACCTCAAGGAAGTGATCTACAAGCAGGGCCTGCTGAAGAACACCCTGTCCGAAGAGAAGGTGGTGGTCAAGAACATGATGCTGACCTTCGTGGACCGGCTCTCGGCCATGGTCTCCACCACCGACAACTACCAGCGCACGATACGCGGCTTCTCGCAGCAGATCAGCCAGGCCGGCAACATCAGCGACCTCAACAGCGTGCTGGGCGAGATCATGCGCGAGACGCAGAACGCCCAGGAAGAAGCCACCCGCTCGCGCGATGCCATGGAAGATGCGCGCCAGGAAGTGGAAAAGGCCGAGGAGCGCATCCAGACGCTGGAGCAGCAGCTGGTGCAGATGGGCGAGCTGGTGCGCGAAGACCAGCTGACCGGCAGCCTGAACCGGCGCGGCATGGATGAATCGCTGGACCGCGAGATCACCAATGCACAGCGCCGCGAAACGCCGCTGTGCATCGCCCTGCTGGACCTGGACGACTTCAAGCGCATCAACGATACCCACGGGCATGCTACCGGCGACGAGGTACTGGTGCACCTGGTCCAGGTGATCCGCGAGACCTTGCGCAAGCTGGATGTGATCGCCCGTTTCGGTGGCGAGGAATTCCTGGTGCTCATGCCCGAGACGGCTCCCCAGGATGCCGTGCAGATCATCACCCGGGTGCAGCGCGAGCTGACCAAGCGCATCTTCATGCATGAGAGCCAGCGCCTGCTGATCACCTTCAGCGCCGGCGTGGCCGTCTACTATCCTGGCGAAAGCCAGGCCGAGCTGTTGAAACGCGCCGACGTGGCCCTGTACCGGGCCAAGAACGCCGGCAAGAACCGCATCGTCTTTGCCGATCCGCCGGCCGCCGGTGTGCCGACCACGGCGCCCGAAGGCAACTGATCAGCCGCGCCAGCGGCGCCAGCCGGCGACGGCCATCACCACGAACAAGGCATAGAGCATAGCCGTCAAGGCCAGGTGCTTGTAGACGTACAGACCCACGTAGAGCACATCCACGGCGATCCAGACCAGCCAGTTCTCGCGCTTCTTGCGCGAGAGCAGGAACTGCCCGACCAGGCTGCCGGCGGTCAGGAAGGCATCCATGTGCGGCACATCGGTATCGGTGAAACGCTGCAGGAACCAGGACAACAGCCCCCATCCCACCAGCCAGGCGCCCAGCATCATGGCCCAGCCCCGGCGCGCCAGTGTGGAAACCTGCAAGGGACGATGCTGTTCACCGCCGCGCAGCCACTGGTACCAGCCCCAGATGGACACCGCCACGAAGACGAACTGCAAACCGGCATCGCCATACAGACGGGCATCGGCGAAGACGGCCGCATACAGCAGCGAAGAGGTGATCGAAAACAGCCAGGCCCAATGATTCTGGCGGATGTTGAGCCAGACGGTGAGCACTGCCAGCAGGAAGGAAACCAGTTCCAGCGGCGTGGTGGACAGGCCGAACAGCGTCAGCGGGGTATCAGGACTCATGCAGCCGGAAACAAGGATTCTGTGACAGGAAAGATCAGGCCATCAACGCTCGGCGACACGACTGGCCGGCGCCACGGCGGGCACGGAAACGCTGTTGGGCTGCCCCGAACCGGGCATGTAGGGATTGGGATTGAGTGCAGAGGCAGGTTTGCCGGAACTGCCATCGAGCAGCTGGATGAAGATCTCGTTCTGCTTGATCATGCCCAGCTCGAAGCGCGCACGTTCTTCGACGGCGCCCTTGGATTGCTTCAGGTCGTCCACTTCGGAGGCGAGCTTGGCGTTGCGCTCTTTGAGTTCGTCGTTTTTCTTGTGCGCCTGCTGGACCTGACGGTCGAGCTCCCAGACCTTGAACCAGCCGCCCTTGCCCAGCCAAAGCGGATACTGGATCAGCACCAGCAGGAAGGACAGGCAAAGGATGATCAGGCGCATAGCCGGGAGCTCTCGTTGCGGCGCCTCTCCTGCAGGAGGAGCAGGCGCCGCGGGCTTCTTACTTCAGGTTGTAGAACGCAGCGCGGCCCGGGTAGCTGGCGATGTCGCCCAGGTCTTCTTCGATACGCAGCAGCTGGTTGTACTTGGCCATGCGATCCGAACGCGACATCGAACCGGTCTTGATCTGCAGGGCGTTCATGCCAACGGCGATATCGGCGATGGTCGAGTCTTCGGTTTCGCCCGAACGGTGCGAGATCACGGCGGTATAGCCGGCGCGCTTGGCCATTTCGATGGCGGCGAAGGTCTCGGTCAGGGTGCCGATCTGGTTGATCTTGATCAGGATCGAGTTGGCGATGCCCTTGTCGATGCCTTCCTTCAGGATCTTGGTGTTGGTGACGAACAGGTCGTCGCCCACCAGCTGCACCTTCTTGCCCAGGGTTTCGGTCAGGAGCTTCCAGCCAGCCCAGTCGTTCTCGGCCATGCCGTCTTCGATGCTGATGATGGGGTACTTGTCGCACCAGGAAGCCAGCAGACCGGTCTTCTGGGCCGGGGTCAGCACCATGTTTTCACCGGCCAGGTGGTAGTTGCCGTCCTTGTAGTACTCGGAAGCGGCGCAATCCAGGCCCAGGGCGATCTGGGTACCCGGCTCGTAACCGGCCTTCTCGATGGCTTCGATGATCAGCTTGATGGCTTCTTCGTGGCTGGAGACGTTGGGGGCAAAGCCGCCTTCGTCGCCCACCGAGGTGGCCAGGCCGCGATCGTGCAGGATCTTCTTGAGGGTGTGGAACACCTCGGCGCCGTAGCGCAGGGCTTCACGGAAGCTCGGCGCCCCCACCGGGATGATCATGAATTCCTGGATGTCCAGGTTGTTGTCGGCGTGTGCGCCGCCGTTGATGACGTTCATCATCGGCACCGGCATCTGCATGGAACCGCTGCCACCGAAGTAGCGATACAGCGGCAGGCCCGATTCTTCGGCGGCGGCCTTGGCCACGGCCATGGACACGGCCAGCATGGCGTTGGCGCCCAGGCGGCTCTTGTTCTCGGTGCCGTCCAGGTCGATCAGGGTGCGATCCAGGAAGGCTTGCTCATTGGCGTCCAGGCCCATGATGGCTTCCGAGATTTCGGTGTTGATGTTTTCGCAGGCTTGCAGCACGCCCTTGCCAAAGTAGCGGCTCTTGTCGCCGTCACGCAGTTCGATCGCTTCGCGCGAACCGGTGGATGCGCCCGAGGGCACGGCAGCGCGACCCAGCACGCCGGATTCCAGCAGCACATCGCATTCCACGGTGGGATTGCCACGGGAGTCGATCACTTCGCGGCCGATAATATCAACGATTGCACTCATTCACATCTCCATCGAGGTTTTAAAAATTGTTGGCGGGTACGGGCCCGGTGGCCGGGGCATCAGTGCAGACCGATGCGCCCATGATGAAACGGCCGCCGGGCGGCAGCCGTTTCATGCACGTGCTCAGGAAAAATCGTTTTCCAGGAAGCCCGCCTTCTTCACGATGCGATCCAGGTCGATCATCGTGCCCAGCAGATCCTTCATGCGCGCCAGCGGCACGGCATTGGGACCATCCGACTTGGCCTCGGCCGGGTTCGGGTGGGTTTCCATGAACACGCCCGCAATACCCACGGCAATCGCCGCGCGGGCCAGCACCGGCACGAACTCGCGCTGGCCGCCCGAGGACGTGCCCTGCCCGCCCGGCAATTGCACCGAGTGGGTGGCATCAAACACCACGGGAGCGCCGGTCTCGCGCATGATGGCCAGACTGCGCATGTCCGAGACCAGGTTGTTGTAGCCGAAGGACACGCCGCGTTCGCAGGCCATGAACTGGTCGGTCGGCAGGCCGGCTTCGCGGGCGGCGGCACGGGCCTTGTCGATCACGTTGACCATGTCGTGCGGCGCCAGGAACTGGCCCTTCTTGATGTTGACCGGCTTGCCCGACTGCGCGCAAGCGCGGATGAAGTCGGTCTGGCGGCACAGGAAGGCCGGCGTCTGCAGCACGTCCACCACCGCTGCCACGGGCTTGATCTCGTCGATCTCGTGGATGTCGGTGAGGACCGGCACGCCGATCTCCTTCTTCACCTTGGCCAGGATCTCCAGGCCCTTCTCCATGCCCAGGCCACGGAAGGACGAACCCGAGGAGCGGTTGGCCTTGTCGAAGGAGGACTTGTAGATGAAGGGGATGCCCAGCTCGCCCGTGATTTCCTTCAGGGTGCCGGCGGTATCGAGAGCCATCTGCTCGGACTCGATCACGCAGGTACCAGCGATGAGGAAGAACGGCTGGTCCAGACCTACTTCAAAACCGCACAGTTTCATGCTTTACCCTTTGCAGCCGCGTCCTGATGGACCTGAGCATGATGGGCCAGTGCCGCGCGGATGTACGAAATGAACAGGGGATGGCCGTCACGCGGAGTGGACTTGAACTCCGGGTGATACTGCACGCCGATGTAGAACGGGTGAGCGTTCTCGCCGGTGCGCGGCAATTCCATGATTTCGCACAGATCCTCGGACGGGGTACGGGCCGAGACCACCATGCCGGCCTCTTCCACACGGCCGAGATAGAAATTGTTTGCTTCATAGCGATGGCGGTGACGCTCGGTCACGCTGTCGCCGTAGATTTCGGCTGCCAGCGTACCCGGCTTGACCGCACAGGTCTGCGCGCCCAGGCGCATGGTGCCGCCCAGGTCGGAGTTGGCGTCGCGGCGCTCGACCTTGCCGTCGTGGTTCTGCCATTCGTCGATCAGTGCCACCACCGGTTGCTCGGTGTCGGGGTCGAACTCGGTCGAGTTGGCCTTGGTCAGACCGGCCTTGTTGCGTGCGTACTCCAGCAGCGCCACTTGCATGCCCAGACAGATGCCCAGGTAAGGCACCTTGTTCTCGCGGGCATAGCGGGCGGCGGCGATCTTGCCTTCCACGCCGCGCTTGCCGAAACCGCCCGGCACCAGGATGGCGTCATACTTGCCCAGGCTGTCGGTGCCGTTGGCTTCGATTTCTTCCGAATCCAGGTACTCGATGTTGACGCGGCTGCCGGTATGGATGCCGGCGTGGCGCAGCGCCTCGGTGAGCGACTTGTACGATTCGGTCAGGTCGACATACTTGCCGACCATGCCGATGGTGACTTCGTGCGAGGGATTGTTCTGCGCATCGATCAGCTTGTCCCACATCGACAGGTCGGCTGCCTTGGGCGAGAGGCCCAGCTTTTCGCAGATGATGGTATCCAAACCCTGGTCATGCAGCATCTGCGGAATCTTATAGATGGTATCGGCATCCCAGACCGAAATGACGGCATCGGCGGGGACGTTGGAGAACAGCGAGATCTTGTCGCGTTCGTCATCCGGGATGCGGCGATCGGCACGGCACAGCAGCGCGTCGGGCAAGATGCCGATCTCGCGCAGCTTCTGCACGCTGTGCTGGGTGGGCTTGGTCTTGAGTTCGCCGGCCGAGGCCAGGAACGGTACCAGGGTCAGATGCACGAAGGCGGTGGCATTGCGGCCCGAGCGCAGGCTCAGCTGGCGCGCGGCTTCCAGGAAGGGCAGCGACTCGATGTCACCGACGGTGCCGCCGATTTCGACCAGTGCCACGTCAAAGCCTTCGGCGCCACGGTGGATGAATTCCTGGATCTCGTTGGTGATGTGCGGGATCACCTGGACGGTCTTGCCCAGGTATTCGCCACGGCGCTCCTTGCGGATCACCGATTCATACACCTGGCCGGTGGTGAAGTTGTTCACCTTCTTCATCTTGGCCGAGATGAAACGCTCGTAATGGCCCAGGTCGAGGTCGGTCTCGGCGCCGTCATCGGTGACGAACACTTCACCGTGTTGCAACGGGCTCATCGTGCCGGGGTCGACGTTGATGTAGGGATCGAGCTTGAGGAGGGTGACTTTGAGGCCGCGCGATTCGAGGATCGCAGCCAGGGACGCGGCGGCAATCCCTTTACCCAGGGAAGACACGACGCCGCCAGTGACAAATACAAACTTGGTCATTACAGATGAGTGCCGAACGGCACATGCGGGAAATTCAAATTATACCCCAAAATGCGCTCGTTTTTTAAGCCTTGCGCGATAAGTGTCTCGCCTTGGCGAAACTTGCAGGAAGAAAACACCTGCGAAACACCTGCGCCAGGGCCGTCACTCTTGACCAGCCGCAAACTGTTTAGTTCTTCACAACGCGCCTCTGGCTAGCCGACCGCCCTGCCCTGCAACAGCTCGCCTATCATCTGGTGGGTAGCCTGGGCCGCCGCCACCGGACTTTCCATGGGGAACAGATGGCCGCCAGGAATCTGCCGGAAATACGGACCGACCAGGCGTCGGGTAGCGTCCAGCCCGGCCAGGCGGCACTCGACCGAATCGGTGCCGCCCACGAAACCGACCGGTACCGGATAGGACTGCCGCACCAACCGCCCCAGGTGATGGGGAATGGTGCGATAGACGGCGGTCTCGGTCTCCCGCGAAAAGCGCAGGCGCACGCCGCCACCGACGCCGGGCACCAGGCCGTGCTGCACGTAATCGCGCAAGACCTGCTGCGGCCACGCGGCAAAGAGCGTCTTGGCAGCGTAATGCCGGTAGGCCGCCTCCTGGTCGGGCCAGTGGTCACGGCGGCGAGCCGAGGTCACCGACGGCGAATAGCGGCTCTCGAATCTGAAGAACTTCGACAGCCGCAAGACATGGGCGCGCCAGCCGGCCACGATGGGTGAATCCAGCAGCACCACGCAGCGCACCAGCTCGGGACGCCGGCGCGCGGCCATCAGCGAGAGGATGCCTCCCATGGAATGGCCGACCAGGATCACCGGCTCGCTATAACGCTGCTCGATTTCCTCGCGCAGTTCGCGTGCCAGCTTGCGCCAGCCATCGTCGACCGGGAAGCGCGGATTGTGGGCATGGACCGGCAAGGCGCGCACGTCGTAGTGCTGGCGCAATTGCTCGAAGAAGACGCCGTAGGTGCCCGCCGGATAACTGTTGGCATGGGCGAAGTGCAGGATGGGAAGACTCATGAAGCGACTCGCGGGACTCGATGGCGGCAGCATAGCAAACCCGCACCCACCGCGAGCGTGCTATTTTCCCGCATCGCGAAATGCAGGCGGGAAGCGCTGCCCGGCTCAGCGACCGTACCAGTAGCGCGCGTGTTCCTTGCGGTATTGCTCGGTCTGCAATTGGTCGCCCAGCGTCATGGTCAGCGCGCCCGATTCGTCGGTGCGCAGGGCGCGGATGCCCAGGCGCTGGTAGCGCGCCAGCACCTCCGGCTTGGGATGATTGAAGCGGTTGCGATAGCCGACCTGGAACACCGCCAGCTCCGGATGCACGGCCCGCAGGAAGGGTTCGGTGGAGGAGGTACCACTGCCATGATGCGGCGCCAGCAGGACGGTTGCGGGCAGGCGCTCGGCCATCGGGCCATTGACCAGTTCATCCTCCTGCACGGCCTCGATGTCGCCCGCCAGCAGCAGCGACTGGCGGCCGATCTGCACCTTCAGCACGCAACTGCGCGCATTGGGACGCCATTTATCGCTTTCATAGCTCTCCGCGCTCGGATGCAGCATGGTGAAGCCGATGCCGTCCCAGTTCCACGACTGTCCGGCCTCGCAGCGCTGATGCAGGGGCGCGACCTTGAGGATGGGGCTGGTGGGCGCCAGCGACGAGTAGACGCTATCGACCGCGATGTTCTTGAAGATCGACACGGCACCGCCCGAATGGTCGTTGTCATTGTGCGAGATCACGACCCGGTCCAGATGATCGATGCCGCGCGCGCGCAGGTAAGGCAGGATGACCCGGGTCGCACCGTCGGATTCTGCCGTGTAGTACGGCCCGGTGTCATAGAGCAGGCGGTGACCCGGCGTTTCCACCAGCACCGCCATGCCCTGGCCGACATCGAAGGCCGTCACGCGCATGCTGCCTTCGCCCGGGCCCTGCGGCACATTGAGCAACAGGGGCAGCCAGCCGAACAGGCCCAGCCAGCGCGCCGGCCAACCACGCGGCGCCAGCAGCAGCACGGTGCCGCCCAGCGCCAGCACAAACATCCACCAGCTCGGCCGGGGTGTCTCCCAGACGGCCCAGGGCATGGCATCGAGCACCCGCAGGAAATCGGCCAGCCAGACCAGCAGCCCATGCGGCAACTGCAGCACGAACTGCGCCACCGCCGTCGGCAGCAGGCTGCCCAGCAGCGCCAGCGGCGTGATCACCAGCGATACCAGCGGAATGGCGATGGCATTGGCAATGGGGCTCACCAGCGAATACTGCCCGAACAGCAGCACCGTCAGCGGCACCAGCCCTAGCGTGACGATGTACTGGGCATGGGCGGCCTGCCTGAGCTGCTGCACCAGCGCCGGCCACCAGTGCTTGCGCGATGCCGCAGAGGCCATGGCATGGCGCGGCTGCATGCGCCCCACGGTGCCATACAACAGCAAACCCACCGCCCCGAAGGAGAGCCAGAAACCCGGCCACAGCAAGGACCAGGGGTCGGCCAGCAGGACCAGCCCCAGCGCCAGGCACAGCACCACCGACACCCGCACGACACGCCCGCGCCAGAACGCGACGCCGACCACCACCAGCATGTAGAGAGTGCGCTGCGCCGGCACACCAAAGCCCGCCAGCAGGACATAGAGCAGCGCCGTCGCCATCCCTGCCAGCACGGCCACCTTCTGGGCCGGCATGCGCAGCGGCAACTGCGCATCGGTGAAGAAGGACCGCCGCCACAGCCAGCTCGCCAGGCCGCCGAACAAGGCCGCCAGCATGGTGATATGCAAACCGGAGATGGCCATCAGGTGGCCGATGCCGGTACGGTTGAAGATACTCCAGTCGGACTGGCTGATACCCCGTTGGTCCCCCATGACCAGGGCGGCGATCACGCCGGCATACTGTTCGCCCGGCAAGGCCGCGTAGATACGGTCGCGCAACCAGCCGCGTGCGGCGTCGATGACATGGCCCGGCGTCCAGACGAATTCGTCGAGACGCCGGTTGATGGCCGTGACCGGCGCGCCAGCCGGTGCCGGCGCCCCCACCACATAGCCGGTGGCGCGCACGTCGTCCTGTAGCAGCCACACTTCATAGTCGAAACCACCGGGATTTGCATTGCCATGCGGACGCTTGAGGCGCACCTTCAGGCGCCAGCGCTCGCCAGGACGCACGTCAGGTACCGCCATGCGCGCCGGCGCGGCCGCTTCACCATCTTCCACCGGCATCTGGTAACGCTGGTTGCCGTACCAGGCCAGCGCCAGGCGCGGCGGCACGGGGGGCTTGACCGCTCCCTGCATGACCACCTGCTCGACCTCGAAGCGCATGCGCAACCCTTGCTCGGTATGGTCAGGCAGGTCGGCGACGGTACCGATGACGGTGATGTCCTGCCCCTCCCAAGCGGCAGGCAACTCCTGATCCAGATAGTAGAGCGCAAACGAGGCGGCCCACAGGAAGCCCAGCCAGGCGCCACAGGTCAGCAACAAGGGCAGGCGCAGGAAAGGTTGCCAGAACTTCCAGGCGGTAAAGGCCAGCAAGGCCGCCATCACCCCGCCCACTGCATACCACTCCACGCCGGGCAACTGCCCTTGGAACTGGAGCAGGCCGACACCGATGGCAAAGCCGATGATCAGGGCGCGCATCAGAGCCCCACTCCCGAAGTGGCCAACCGTGGCAGCGCGGCGCGGGCGTTGGCGCTGGTGGCGGCGGCGATCTCCTGTAACGCCAGGCTGCGCAAGCCGGCCAGCACCTCGCCGATGCGCGGGATCTGGTCGGGCGTGTTGATGTCGGGGTGACGCCAGGCCGGCGAGATATCCGGCGCGTCCGTCTCCAGCACGATGGACGAGAGTGGCAGTTCAGCCGCCAGGCGACGGATCTGCAGCGAGCGCGGGAAGGTCATGGCGCCGCCAAAGCCCAGGTGCAAGCCCAGTTCGATGAAGGTCTGGGCTTGCTGGAAGCTGCCATTGAAGGCATGGGCGATGCCCCCCGGCACGCGGATGCGACGCAGGTGCTTGAGGATGATGTCCTGGGAGCGGCGCACATGCAGCAGCACCGGCAAGTCGAACTCGCGGGCCAGTTTGAGCTGCTCGGCGAAGAAGAATTCCTGCTTCTCGCGCAGCGGCGCTTCCTTCAGGGCCGGCACGAAGAAGTCCAGGCCGATCTCGCCGATGCCCACAAACAGGGGATCGGCCATTGCCGAGCCGACCGCCGCGCGCAGGACGGCCAGGTCAGCCTCGCTGGCCGTAGGCACATACAGGGGGTGGATGCCCAGCGCATAGACGGCATTGCCGACCCGGTGTGCCAGTTGCGCCACTTCAGCAAAATTGACGCGCGCCACCGCCGGGATGACGATGACCCGCACGCCCGCCTGCGCCGCCTCATCGGCAAGACTGGCAGAACGGTCGCCGAATTCTCCGGCATCGAGATGACAGTGTGTATCGACCCACATGTGCTGGCTGGTATGGCGAAAAACGGAAGACCGGATCATCACAGCGCCGGTTCCGGATGACGACGCGCGCTGCGGGGGCCCTACCCTGGTTCAGCCTGGCATGCTTCCCCCGAAGCGACTTGTTTTTTTGTACAGCTTTTGGACAGCATATCCGGTTTGGGCCGGATTCGAACGTGGCAGTTTACAGTCTAACCGGCCCTTGCAACTATTAACAAACGTAAAGATTGCCATGACACCGCCCAAAAAAAAGGACGCATGTCATGCGTCCTTTTTCGTGATGGCCTGAACCGGGACTCAGGCGGCTTGCAGCGACTTGCCCAGCTTGCGCAGGAACTGCTCGCAACGTTCCATCTGCGCCAACGTCACGAACTCGTTGGGCTTGTGGGCGTTGCCGATGTCGCCAGGACCGCAGACGATGGTGGGGATGCCGATCTGCTGGAACAGGCCAGCCTCGGTGCCATAGGCCACCTTGCGGGTCTCGCGATCCCCCGTGAGGGCCCGCACCAGCTCGGTGATGGCGGCCTGCTCGACCGCCTCCAGCGCCGGGCTGCCGGTAAAGTTGTCGATCTCGATGCGGGCCTCGGGGAATTCGCTGCGCATCTTCGGCAACAAGACCTCGGCGATGTACCTGTCGATCTGCGACTGGATATCGGCCACGCTCATGCCCGGCAGGTTACGGAACTCATAGGTGAATTCGCACAGCTCGGGGATGGTGTTGACCGCGATGCCGCCACGGATCTGGTTGGTGGTCATGGTGCTGAAGGGCACGTCGAAGAACTGGTCGTAGGGGCCATTGGCCTTGTAGCCGTCGGCAAAATCGCGGATGGCGCAGATCAGGCGGGCGGCGTGCTCGATGGCATTGCATCCCTGCGGGGTCAGCGAGGAGTGGGCCGACTTGCCGTGCACCTTGCAGGCGAACACGTTGATGCCCTTGTGTGCCACCACGACGTTCATGCTGGTGGGCTCGCCCACCACGCAGCCATCGACCTTGATGCCACGCTTGACGATCTCTTCCAGCATCACCGGCGCGCCGATGCAGCCGATTTCCTCGTCATAGGAAAACGCCAGGTGAATCGGCTTGGCGCGCGGCATGGCCAGGAATTCCGGCACCAGGGCCAGCGAGGTGGCGATGAAGCCCTTCATGTCGCAGCTGCCGCGGGCATAGAGCGCACCGTCTTTTTCGGTCAGCTTGAAGGGATCGGTATCCCATTTCTGCCCGTCCACCGGCACCACGTCGGTGTGACCGGAGAGCACGATGCCGCCTTCGGTGCTGCCCGCATTGGGGCCGGCGGTGGCCGGCAGCGTGGCGAACAGGTTGGCCTTGGTCTTGTCCTTGTTATGGGCGAGCCAGGAGGAGATGCCCTGCTTTTCCAGGCTGTCACGCACGGTGGTGATCAGTTCCAGGTTGGAATTGCGGCTGGTGGTATCGAAGGCGACCAGGGTCTCTAGCCATTGGCGGGTGTTCATGTTCTCGTACTCCGTAGTTCAAAGGCACGCCGCCGTCCCTTCTGGAGACGGCGGCGGAAAACTGCAAGCTTACCCGGATTGCGTCAGGCCTGCTGCAAGCCCTGTTCGGACAGGCGCAGCAGCCGGCCGCAGCGGCCGGCCAGTTCGATATCGTGGGTGACGATGACGAAGGCCGTGCCCAGGGTGCGGGACAGTTCGATCATCAGTTCAAAGGTCTTGTCGGCGGTGCCGCGATCGAGGTTGCCGGTGGGTTCGTCGGCCAGCACGCAGGCCGGACGCGTCACCAGCGCACGCGCCAGCGCCACGCGCTGGCGTTCGCCGCCCGAGAGCTCGCCCGGCACGTGCGTCACACGGGCGGCCAGGCCCACCTTCTCCAGCATCTCGCGCGCCTGCTCCTGCGCCTGGGCAAGCTTGACGCGGCGGATCATCAGCGGCATGGCCACATTGTCCAGCGCCGAGAATTCCGGCAACAGGTGGTGGAACTGGTAGACGAAGCCCAGCGACTGGTTGCGCAAGTGACCGCGCTCGCCCTCGCCCAGGCTGGCGAAATCCTTGCCCTGCAGGGTCACACTGCCACTGCTGGGGGTATCGAGCCCACCCAGCAGGTGCAGCAGCGTGGACTTGCCGGAGCCGGAAGCGCCGACGATGGCCACTTGCTCACCCGGATGGACGTCGATATCGATATTGCCCAGCACCTTCACTGAATACTTGCCTTGCGTGAAGGTCTTGCCCAGGCCGCGCGCGGCCAGCACGACTTGCTTGTCGCTCATTGCATTCATTTCATCACTCATAGCGCAGCGCCTCCGCCGGTTTGACGCGGGCGGCCGACCAGCTCGGGTAGAGCGTGGCCAGGAAGGCCAGCACCACGGCCACGCCACCGATGGTATAGACATCGGACCAGATCAGGTCGGACGGCAGCTCGGAAATCACATACACGCTCTTGGGCAGGAACTGCACGTGGAACAGGCGCTCGATGGCCGGCACCACCACATCGATGTTCAACGCCACCAGCACGCCCAGACCGACGCCGATGGCCGTGCCGATCAAGCCCACCAGGGCACCCTGGATCACGAAGATCTTCATGATCGAACCCGGCGAGGCCCCCAGGGTACGCAGGATGGCGATGTCGGCCTGCTTGTCGGTGACCGTCATGACCAGCGTGGAGACCAGGTTGAAGGCGGCCACGGCGATGATCAGGGTCAGGATGATGAACATCATGCGCTTCTCGGTCTTGACGGCGGCGAACCAGTTGCTGTTCTGCTGCGACCAGTCGCGCAGGTAGAGGTCGCCGGTCAGGGTGCTGGCCAGTTGCTGCGTCACCTGCGGCGCCTGCAGCATGTCGCGGATGCGCAGGCGCACGCCGGTGGGCGCGTCCTGGCGGAACAGGGTTTCGGCATCCTGCATCTGGATGAAGGCCAGCGTGGAATCGAACTCGTAATGGCCGGCCTCGAAGATGCCCGTCACGGTGAACTGCTTCAGGCGCGGCAGCACACCGGCCGGCGTCACCTGCCCTTGCGGCGCGATCAGCGTGACCTTGTCGCCCAGGCCCACGCGCAGGCCACGCGCCAGTTCGCCACCGATGACGATATTGAATTCACCGGCCTTGAGCGAATCGAAGCTGCCCTGCTTGACCTGCTTGGCCACGTCCGAGACCTTGGGTTCTTCCTCCGGCATGACGCCGCGCACCACCACGCCGCGCAAGGTATCGTCGCGCGTGATCATGGCCTGGGCCGCCACATAGGGGGCGGCGCCCAGCACTTCCTTGTTCTGGAAGGTCTGCTTGGCCACGGCCTGCCAGTCATGCATGGAGCCGGAAGCGTCGAACACCTCGATATGCGCCAGCACCGAGAGCATGCGGTCGCGCACTTCCTTCTGGAAGCCGTTCATGACCGACAGCACCACGATCAGCGCGGCCACGCCCAGCGCGATGCCGGCCATGGAAATGAGGGAAATGAAGGAAATGAAGCTATTGCGGCCGCTGCGCTTGCCGGCCCGCGTATAGCGGATACCGACCAGCCATTCGAACGGCAGGTTTTTAATCAGACTCAAAAAATGCTCCGAGAGTGGGCCAGGAGAAGCACGGTCGACCGTATCAGGCAGACAAGATCATGACCGTACGCCAACACGGGCGAAGCGCGAAGTTTGCCACAGAATGGGCAGGCGGCCCATCCCTGGCCGCCACGCTCTGCCCTCTCTACACCAACTGCCAGCTGCACGCGCCCCGACGTGCAGCCAGTAGATTCACTTACCCGGCAGAGGTTCTGTACAGATACCAAGGCTTACATTCTTGCGCGTTGACGCCCATGTCATCCCTGAAGTTGCGCACATGACTGGTTATATATACAGTATGCATTTTCCCGCCCTTGCCATCTGAAGCATCCTGCCATGCCGCCCGAACTCGCCCAGGACCATTCCCACGCCAGCCATGCCACCGAGCAGGCGCCGGAGAAGGATCCCTTCGCCCGCCTCAATGCCGAGCAGCGCGCCGCAGTCGAGCATGGCAGCGGCCTGGCGCCGGCACAGCAGGCGCCGCTCCTGATCGTGGCCGGGGCTGGTTCGGGCAAGACCAATACGCTGGCGCACCGGGTGGCGCGGCTGGTGCTGGAGGGGGCTGATCCGCAGCGCATCCTGCTGCTGACCTTTTCACGCCGCGCCGCCGCCGACATGGGCCGGCGCGTGGGCCAGGTGATCCGCCAGGTACTGGGGCTGGCCGCCACCGACTCGCCGCCGCAACTGCCGTGGTCGGGCACCTTCCACGCCATCGGGGCGCGCCTCTTGCGCGACTACGCTGCCTATATCGGACTGGAAGAGGACTTCACCATCCAGGATCGCGGCGATTCCGAAGACCTGATGGGCCTGCTGCGTCATGAGATGGGCCTGTCGGCCACCGACAAGCGCTTTCCGCTCAAGGCAACCTGCCTGGCCATCTACTCGCGCGCCGTCAATACCCGCCAGGACCTGGGCCAGGTGCTGGCGGGCCAGTTCCCCTGGTGCCGAGAATGGGAGCGGCCGCTGGGCGAGCTCTTCACCCGCTACGTGGAAGCCAAGGAGGCCCAACACGTGCTGGACTACGACGACCTGCTGCTGTTCTGGGCCGACATGATGGCCGATGCCCAGATCGCACAGCTGGTGGGCGCGCGTTTCGATCATGTGCTGGTCGATGAATACCAGGACACCAACCGCCTGCAGGCCGAGATCCTGCAGCGGATGAAGCCCGATGGCGCCGGCGTCACCGCCGTGGGCGACGATGCGCAATCGATCTATTCCTTCCGCGGCGCCACGGTGCGCAACATCCTCGACTTCCCGTCGCTGTTCTCGCAACCGGCGCGGCTGTTGACGCTGGAGCAGAACTACCGCTCCACACAACCCATCCTGCAGGCCTCCAACGCGGTCATTGCCGACGCCCCCGAGCGCCATTTCAAGAACCTCTGGAGCGACCGCCCCTCCTCGCAACGGCCGCAGCTGGTGGTCATCCCCGACGAAGCCGAGCAGGCGCGCTGGGTCGCCAACCGCGTCCTGGCGCACCGCGAAGAAGGGTTCACGCTGAAGTCGCAGGCGGTGCTCTTCCGTACCGCCACTCACAGCGCCGCGCTGGAGCTGGAACTGGTCCGCCGCAACATCCCCTTCGTCAAGTTCGGCGGACTCAAATTCCTGGAAAGCACCCACATCAAGGACCTGCTCTCGCTGCTGCGCCTGGCGCACAACCCGAGCGGACGCATGGCCGGTTTCCGGGCGCTGCAGCTGATCCCCGGCGTGGGCCCGGCCACGGCCAGGAAGGTACTGGACCTGATGGCCGCCGCCAGTGATCCTGTCGATGCCTTGCTCAACTTCGGCGCGCCGGCCAGCATGGCCCTGCAGTGGCAGTCCTTTGCCGACACCTATGCCCTGATGCGCCGCGCCAGCGCCGCATGGCCCACCGACATCAACGCCGCGCGCGACTGGTACCTGCCGCAGCTGGAGCAGCGCTACGAAGACGCCGACGCCCGCGCCGCCGACATCGAGCAACTGGCCGCCCTGGCCCGGGGCTATGCCTCGCGCGAGAAATTCCTCACCGAACTGACCCTGGACCCGCCCGAATCCAGCAGCGACTTTTCGGCCCCGCCCTATCGCGACGAGGACTACCTGACGCTCTCCACCATCCATTCGGCCAAGGGCCAGGAGTGGCGCTCGGTGCATGTCCTGAACGTGGTCGACGGCTGCCTGCCCTCGGACCTGGCCACCGGCAGCGAAGCCGAGATCGCCGAAGAGCGCCGCCTGCTCTACGTGGCCATGACGCGGGCTCGCGAGCATCTGCACCTGATCGTGCCGCAGCGCTTCTACATCACCCAGCAGACGCCGCAGGGCGACCGCCACGTCAATGGCATCCGCAGCCGCTTCATCACCCCACGCATGCTGCCGTATTTCGAGGACAGCCTGTGGCTCTCGGCCGAGACCAATGGCGCCCGCACGCCCATGCCGGACAGCGTCAGGATGCTGGTAAGACAGCGCGCCAAGAACGGCTGGAATAAGCCATAAGTGAAGTTCCGGGCGGGTCGGCCGGGCCAAGCGGCCCGCCAGCCGCTAAAATAACGCCCCATGAATCAACTCGACATCCTCATTCCCTTCGCGCTGCCGCCGGCCGAACTGGCGCGCGACCTGCTGCGCCAGTGCCAGGCGCCCGCGCTGGCCATGCTGCTGGGACGTGGCAAGGCCGCCGCCCCGCGCCAGGCCCATGACCCGTTCTCGCGCGCGCTGCCGCATGAGCACTGGCTGGCGCAGCGCTTCGGCCTGCCCGCCCCCGCCCAGGACAGCAGCCCCGCCGCTGCCGCCGCCCTGATGCGACAGCTGGGGCATGCGCCGCAGGCGGGGCACTGGTTCGTGCTGCATCCAGCCCATATCCACGTCGCCCGCGACCACCTGGTGCTCACCGACATCGGCCAGCTGCAGCTGGAAGAGGACGAATCCCGCCGCCTCTTCGCGGCGGCCCTGCCGCTGTTTACCGAGATCGGCCATGAGCTGGTCTATGGCGATGCGCGCACCTGGTTCATCCGCGCCGATGCCTGGGCCGGCCTGCGCACCTCCACGCCCTCGGCCGCCAGCGGCCGCAACGTCGACATCTGGATGCCGGAAGGCCCGGGCGAGCTGGCCTGGCGCAAGCTGCAAAACGAAGTACAGATGCAGTGGTTTGCCGAATCCCTCAACGAACAACGCGAGATGCGTGGCCAGAAGGCCATCAATTCGATCTGGATCTGGGGCGGCGCCGCCACCGCTGCCGTGGCGCAACCGGCCTATGCCGACAGCTTCGGCCTGCGCGGCTGGATGCGCGCCTTCGGTGCAGAGACCGGCGATACCGGTGCGGCACAGGTTGTGCAAGGCAGCGGCCAGCGCCTACTGGTGCTCGATGCGCTGGCCGAGGCAGCCCTGGCCGAGGAATGGGGCCTGTGGCTGCAACACCTGCAACACCTGGACCGCGACTGGCTGGCGCCACTGCTGGTGTCGCTGCGCGCTGGCCCGCTGGATGCGATCGAACTGATCCTGACCGGCCCGGATCGCCTGACGCGGACCACGGTCACGCGTGGCTCGCTGCGCCGCTTCTGGCGTCCCGCATCGCTGGCGGGGCTGGCAGCATGATCCGCGTCACCACCCGTCCCTACTCGCCGCAACAGGCTGACCAGCTCATCGCCGAGGGCGTGCATCCGGTCCTGGCGCGCGTCTACGCGGCGCGCGGCCTGTCCAGCGCACGCGAACTGGCCAGCGAACTCAACGCCCTCTTCGCCCCCTCGGGCTTGCTGCATATCGAGGCCGCCGCTGTCTACCTGGCCGACGCCATCGCTGCCGGCAAGAAGCTGGTCATCGTCGCCGACTATGACTGTGATGGCGCCACCGCCTGCGCCGTGGGCCTGCGCGGCCTGCGCCTTTTGGGTGCGCAGGTCGACTACATCGTGCCCAACCGCTTCGAATACGGCTATGGCTTGACGCCCGAGATCGTCGAGCTGACCGTACGCGAAAAGAATCCCGACATCATCGTCACCGTCGACAACGGCATCGCCAGCATCGACGGCGTGGCCGAGGCCAAGCGGCGCGGCATCGACGTGGTCGTGACCGACCACCACCTGCCCGGAGACACGCTGCCCGAGGCGCGCGTGATCGTCAATCCGAACCAGCCCCAGTGCGGCTTCCCCAGCAAGAACCTGGCTGGCGTGGGGGTGATGTTCTACGTGTTGCTGGCCGTGCGCGCCGAGATGCGCAAGCGTGGTCTCTTCGATGCCCAGACCCAGCCGCGCCTGGATGCCCTGCTGGACCTGGTGGCGCTGGGCACGGTGGCCGACGTGGTCAAGCTGGACGCCAACAACCGCATCCTGGTGGCACAGGGCTTGAAGCGCATGCGCAGCGGCAAGATGCATCCCGGCATCGCCGCGCTGTTTCGCGCCGCCGGCCGCGAGGCGCGTCGCGCCACGCCTTTCGACCTCGGCTTTGCCGTCGGCCCGCGCCTGAACGCCGCCGGCCGCCTGGCCGACATGGCCCTGGGCATCGAATGCCTGACCACCGACGATGAAGGCCGGGCCTGGGCCATCGCCCAGCAGCTCGATGCCATCAACCGCGAGCGTCGCGACATCGAAGCCGGCATGCAGGACACCGCCATGCTGCTGCTGGATGATTTCAATCCCGCCGACCGTCGCACCATCGCCGTCTTCGACCCCTCCTGGCACCAGGGCGTGATCGGCATCGTGGCCTCGCGCCTGAAGGACAAGTTCTATCGCCCCACCATCACCTTCGCCCCCGGTGATGAGGGCTTCATCAAGGGCTCGGGCCGCTCGATCGCTGGCTTTCACCTGCGCGATGCGCTGGACCTGGTCTCCAAGCATGCTCCCTCGGTGATGACCAAGTTCGGCGGCCATGCCATGGCGGCCGGCCTGACCATCCATGCCGAGGCCTTCGATGCCTTTTCGGACGCCTTCGAGGCGGTCGGGCGCGACTGGCTGACCCAGAATCAGCTGGAACGCGTCATCGAGACCGATGGCGTGCTGGAAGAGGACTATTACTCGGTCCCCTTCATCACCCTGATGGACCAGCAGGTCTGGGGCCAGGGCTTTGCACCACCGGTGTTCTGCGACCATTTCCGCGTGCTCAACCAGCGCATCCTCAAGGAGAAGCATCTCAAGCTCCAGCTGGAAAAGAATGGCCGCAAGTTCGACGCCATCTGGTTCGGTCATACCGACTCGCTGCCGGACCATGCGCGCGTCGCCTTCCGGCTGGATGCCAACGAGTACAACGGCAAGACCACCGTGCAGTTGATGGTGGAGCACGCCGAAGGCGCCTGAGACCACCCTGACATCAGGCTGACGCGCCCATGGCAGGGGGGGCCAGGGCTACGCGAAAAAACCGACAAATCCCCGCCACAGTGGCACAATGCCTGCTTGGAGTGAATCCAGCCGGCAATTGTGCCGACCGTGGAAGCGTTCCCGTATCCATCAATAACAACAAGATCAAGTCGTCGATGAAGATCAAGCGCATCAATTGCAGCCTGGTGACTCGGCTCGTCCTGTTCGGCTTAATGCTGATCGTGGTGAGTGCGGTCTTGCGCTACTACATCCTGATCGACTTCCTGCAACGGGACCAGGCGCAAGTGGCGGCCGACCAGCAAAACACCATCGCCAGCTACCTCGCGCAGGACATCGGTTACCGGGTACAGGAGCGCGCGCGTTTCCTGGAGCGTCTGTCGGCGCACTTGCCGCCTGCGCTGCTCAAGGACCACGCAGCCCTGAGCGACTGGCTGCGCGATCACCAGCAGTTGCAGCCGCTGTTTTCCCAGGGCTTGTTCATCACCGATGGCGCTGGCAAGCTCCAGGTCGACTACCCCCACATGACCGGCCGGCGCGACCTGACGCTGGCCGACTATCCCGATTTCACACGCGTGCTGCAGGGCGCCACCTTGATCTGCCCGCCCATGCACAGCCCGGCCACCGGCAAACCCGTGCTGGCCATGCTCACGCCCTTGCGCGATGGCAGTGGCCGCATCGTCGGCATCCTCGGCGGCAGTATCGAACTGACCGCGCCAGGCTTTCTGGATCACCTGCAACAGGCCAGGCTGGGGCCTTCCGGCAGCTTCCTGCTGATTTCGCCCAGGCAACGACTCATCATCGCCTCCAGCGACGAAGTGCTGGTCTACACGCAATTGCCGCCGGTGGGCAAGGATACGCTGATGGACCAGGCCATGGACGGCCTGCGCGGCAGCGGCATCGGCGTGGCCGCCAATGGCGTGACCGAGCTCAAGGCCTTTGCCTCGGTGCCCGACACCAACTGGCTGGTGGCCGTGACCTTGCCCCTGGCCTCCGCCCTGCCCACCGTCGAGCGCACGCGCGCGCTGATCGCACGCGGCGCCTTCATCCAGGGCAGCATGATCGTGCTGCTGGTGGTGCTGGCCTATCTCTGGTTCTTCCGGCCGCTGCGCCGCGCCGCTGCGCTGGCCGAGCGCATGACCCGGGGCGACCTGCCGCTGTCGCCGCTGCCGGTGGAGCGGCGCGATGAAGTGGGCCACCTGACCTTGGCCTTCAATGGCTTGCTGGCCCGGCTCAAGCTGCACCAGGCCGAACTGCAGCATCAGGCCCACCACGATGTGCTCACCGGCCTGCCAAACCGCATGATGCTGGCTGAACGCATGCAAGCCGCGCTCACCCATGCCTGCCGCGAACGCAACGGTGTGGCCCTGCTGTTCCTGGACCTGGACGGCTTCAAGCCCATCAACGACACCCTGGGCCACAAGGCGGGCGACCAGGTCCTGCAGGAAGTGACCCGGCGCCTGCGCCAGGTGGCGCGTCACGGCGATACGCTGGCGCGGGTGGGCGGCGACGAGTTCGTGCTGTTGGTGACCGACCTGGCGCAGCCCTTCGAACATGGTGCCCAGGTACTGGCGGAGAAATGCATCCACGCCGTCTCCGAACCGCTGTGCCTGCCGCAGGGCGACTTCACGCTGGGCGTCTCGGTGGGCATTGCGGTGTGCGATGGCAGCTGCGACGCCGACAGCCTGCTGCAGGCCGCCGACAAGGCCATGTATGCGGCCAAGAACAATGGCCGCGGCTGCTACGTGATCGCCCCCGCGCGCCCGGGCTGCACCGTCAACCCGCTCAGCGTACCGGAAGGAACTGCAGGAACGACCCGCCCAGCAGGTTCTGCACATAGCTGATGCCGGCGCGGCGGTAACGCTCGGTCGAGAATTCGGCCATCAGGTCCAGGCGCCCGACGATCTTGCCGAACTCCCGCTCGAAGCTGAGATTGCGTGCCTCTGAGCCGATTTCGTCGGACAACAGCAGCGGCGCACCCGCCGCATTGCGCCGGCTGGCCAGGATCCAGGCGGCGATTTCGACATTGCGGGCGGCGTTGTAGAGATGCTGGGCATCCAGAGCGTCTACCAGGAAGAACTCGGTCTTGTTGCCGTGGGCCACGATGATCATGTCGGCCGTGGCATCGATGAAGGCCGCTACCCTATCCCCCTTGAATTCCGGCGACAAGGCCAGCGTCATGGCCAGGATATCGCGCTTGCCCTGCAGTTCCGGCCAGGCCTGGCGCTGCTCGATGGCTTGCTGCACCTTCTTTTCGGCCTCCTCGCGGCTGGCGGCGGTCTTCTTCCACTCGGCCGGATTGCGCCGGTACAGCTTGGACATGAGCAGGTACAGGCTGTCCAGATTGGCGCGCATGGCCAGGGTGGCGACACGGTTGGTATCGGATTGCCCCATCTCGCGCGAACTGGCATCGGCGCCACGGACCTGGCCGTGTGGCGCGGGAGAGCTGGCGCAGGCCGCCAGTAGCGCGGCACAGGGTAGCAGGAGAGCTAGCAGCGTTGTTCTTGTCATTGGCGGGCAGGACGAAACGAGCTGATAGGACCGATCCTATCAGAATGCGTTCCGCGCCGGCCCGCCAGGCCGGCGCACGGCGCGCCGCCTCAGCCCTTGGGCGAGTACGGCAGGCCGGTCAGGTAACCCACGGTAGCGCCGAAGCGATCCCTGTAGTTGGCACGTACCAGCGGGTCGAGCTTGTCCTTGACCTTGTCGTGCAAGCCCTTTTCCCAGTCGCCGGCGTGCTGGAAGTTGCTCATGACATAGGTCCAGCCGTTGATCTCATCCACCGCATGCAAGCCGGTCGATTCGGCCCCGGCCGGGCAGGACAGCACACGGGTGAGCGCCTTGGTATCGACGTGGTAGGCCCACAGGAAGTTGTTGACGTGCATGCCGCTGTCTTCGCCGATGAAGAGCGTGCGCAGCTTTTCGGAGAACTTGATGTTGTCGGGATTGGCGATGTGTTCCTGGTCGGCCAGATTGCCCAGGGCGTCCGGCGTCTTCAGGTCCACGCCCACCAGCGCGGCCGGCGGGGCCATGTCGATGGCCACCCATTCGCTGTCGATGACATTGCCGCCGGCATCGCGCTGACCGCCGCGCAGGTTCAGTGCATACACGGCGCCGGCCTTGGGACCTTCGACCTTGATGTGGCCGGAGCCGTTGAGCATCGAGGTCTGGACATAGGACATGGCCGAATAGGCGATCTTGTCGCGGGCATTGACGGTGGTGCCTTCCATCTTGGTGAAGCCCAGGCTGCCACCGGCCAGGGCGGCGTAGCGGTGGGTTTCCAGGAAGGCGGCAGCCTTCTGCATGCCCGGCTTGACGCGCACCCAGTTGAACTTGCCGTTGAAGGGGATCCTGGAGAAGGAGCCATCGGCCGGGTCGGTGGTGCGGATATCCATGATGTCGGCGGCCTTGTAGCGCTCCGCCATGGCCTTGACTTCGGCGCTGGTGGCGCTGCCCAGACGCACCCAGGACAGCTTGCCGGCCCCCGGGCCGACGCCCGAGACCTGCTCCCAGCGGGCCACATAGAGCGTACCGGAGGACAGGTCGGCGGCGCGATCGGCGATGAACATGAACAGGCCGCCGTTGGTGGCGTCGTCGCCCATCAGGACGGTGCGCTGGTCCGGCATGACCTGCACCAGTTCGTGCGAGATGCGACCCAGGCAGTAGTGCTTCTTGATGGAACCGGTGCCGTCAGGATTGACCGTCACTTCCGGCAGATGGCCGTAGTGATAGGGATTGGCGCGGTTTTCGTCACCGTACAGGTTCTTGCTGAAGGCCTTGAATTGCGGGTTGGAGGCGATCGCCGAGGCGTCCGGCTCATATTCTTCCGAGGACAGATGGGTATTCCAGGGCGACAGGCTGGCGCCGCAGGTGATCCACAGGCCATTGACCTGGGAAGTGTCGACGTTGTGGTACTTCACCAGGGTGAGCTTGCCCGAGGATGGATCCTGATCCAGCGTCAGCACGGCGATCGGCGAAGGCAGCTGGCCATACATGGCAGCCTGCTTCTGGTCGCGCGTGGTGTATTCGAATTGCACCACGGCAAACACCGCATTGCCCTTCACGCCGGGCACCCTGGCGCCCTGCACGGTCAGCAGGGAAGAGCCGTCCGGGCAATCCGAGAAGAACTGACGTTCCTTGCCCGCCACCGAACGGTCGATGATGGGCTGGTTGTTGATGTCCAGATAACCGCCGGCCAGGATGCTGCCGCCACGGCCGTCCGGCACCATGTCGCCGGTCATGAAGAAGGGCTGGTAGGCGAGCTTGTAGCTTTGCTTGCTGCCGTCGGCAAACGTCACTTCCAGGGCCGAACCAACGGTGGTGGATGCCATGGCGGCCGGATTGTCCAGGGTGGGTGCCGGCATGCCGGTAAAGCGCGCCGAGGCGAACGGTTTGCCGGCACCGGGCGTGGCGCAGGCCGCCAGCAGGGCCGAGGCCGACAGGCCGCCGGCCAGCGGCAGCAGCGGCGCGGCGGCAAAGGCCTTGAGCAGATTGCGGCGGCCGGCCTGCGGCAGATCGGCGTCAGGGGTAAGGGCGGTGGGGGCGGGCTGTCTCATCTCATATTCTCCGGGTTGATCACTACTTGGCGGTCGATGGCTGGCACATTCGTCAGGGTTTTGTCAGCAAAACGAGCGCGCCGATGGTAACGAGCGAAAATGACAGGCCCGTGACGGAGATGAAACTCCCCCTCTCCTCTTGTATAATTCGAGGTTTGATCGCAAAAGAACCCATCATGGAAGCAGAACGCCTCAATTCCCTCCAATCCCTGCTCGACGACCTGGCCACCCGCGCCACCGAGCTACGGAGGTATCTTTGACTTCGATGTGAAGTCGGAGAAACTCGAACAAGTCAACGCCGAACTGGAAGACCCCAACGTCTGGAACGACCAGAAGCGGGCCCAGGACCTCGGTAAGGAAAAGAAATCGCTGGAAGCGATCGTCCACACCCTCATCAAGATCGACAGTGAACTCACCGATGCCCGCGACCTCTTCGAGATGGCGCGCGAGGAAAAGGACGAAGACACCATCGTCGCCATCGAGGCCGATGCCGAGAACCTGAAGAAGCTGGTGGAAGACATGGAATTCCGCCGCATGTTCAGCGGCCCCATGGATGCCAACAACTGCTTCATCGACATCCAGGCCGGCGCCGGCGGCACCGAAGCCCAGGACTGGGCCTCCATGCTGCTGCGCCAGTATCTGCGCTATTGCGAGCGCAAGGGCTTCAAGGCCGAGATCATGGAACAGTCCGACGGCGAAGTGGCCGGCATCAAGACCGCCACCATCAAGGTCGAGGGCGACTACGCCTATGGCTTCCTGCGTACCGAGACCGGCGTGCACCGCCTGGTGCGCAAGTCGCCGTTCGACTCGTCCAATGGCCGCCACACCTCGTTCTCGAGCCTGTTCGTCTACCCTGAGGTGGATGAATCCTTCGAGATCGAGATCAACCCGGCCGACGTGCGCGTCGATACCTACCGCGCCTCCGGTGCCGGTGGCCAGCACATCAACAAGACCGACTCCGCCGTGCGCCTGACGCACGCCCCGTCGGGCATCGTCGTGCAATGCCAGAACGACCGCAGCCAGCACCGCAACCGTGCCGAAGCCTGGGACATGCTGCGCGCCAAGCTGTTCGAGCTGGAACTGCGCAAGCGCATGAGCGAGCAGCAGAAGCTGGAAGACTCCAAGACCGACGTCGGCTGGGGCCACCAGATCCGCTCCTACGTGCTGGACCAGTCCCGCATCAAGGACCTGCGCACCAACTTCGAAACCGGCAACACCAAGGCCGTGCTCGATGGCGACCTCGACGACTTCATCGCAGCCTCGCTGAAACAGGGCGTCTGATCCACGCCGGCCGCGCAGCCCTTGCGCGGCCGGTGCTTGTCTGACCCACCGTTCAACACTCAAGAATTCCAACCATGACCACGCAAAACACCCCCGCCGCCCAGCCGGCAGCCGACGAGAACAGCATCATCGCCGAGCGCCGCGCCAAGCTGGCCGCCATCCGCGAGCAGGGTATCGCCTTCCCCAACGATTTCCGCCCGGCCAACACCGCCGCCGACCTGCACGCCAAGTACGACGGCTTCGAGAACGAAGCGCTGGAAGCCGAACCGGTCAACGTCACCGTGGCCGGCCGCATGATGTTGAAGCGGGTCATGGGCAAGGCGGCCTTCGCCACCCTGCAGGACGCTTCGGGTGTACGTGCCGATGGTCGCATCCAGCTCTACGTGACCCGTGACGTCACCGGCGAGGAAGCCATGGCCGCCTTCAAGCACTATGACCTGGGCGACATCCTGGGCGCCGAAGGCACGTTGTTCAAGACCAAGACCGGCGAGCTGTCGGTGAAGGTCACCAAGTTGAAGCTGATCACCAAGTCGCTGCGCCCGCTGCCCGACAAGTTCCACGGCCTGGCCGACCAGGAAATGAAGTACCGCCAGCGCTACGTCGACCTGATCATGAGCGAGGAAACCCGCCGCACCTTCAAGGCCCGTACCGCTGCGATGTCGTCGATCCGCCGCTTCATGGAGACCAACGGTTTCATGGAAGTGGAAACCCCGATGCTGCACCCGATCCCGGGCGGCGCCGCGGCCAAGCCCTTCATCACCCACCACAACGCGCTGGACATGCAGATGTTCATGCGCATCGCCCCAGAGCTGTACCTGAAGCGCCTGGTGGTGGGCGGCTTCGAGCGCGTCTTCGAGATCAACCGCAACTTCCGCAACGAAGGCGTCTCGCCGCGTCACAACCCTGAATTCACGATGATGGAGTTCTACGCCGCCTACGTGGATTACCAGTGGCTGATGGGCTTCACCGAGCAGGTGATCCGCCAGGCCGCCATCGACGCCCACGGCACCGCCGTGCTGACCTACCAGGGCCGCGAGCTGGACCTGTCCAAGCCCTTCGACCGCCTGACCATCACCGGCGCCATCCTCAAGTACGCCCCCGGCTACACCGCCGAGCAACTGGCCGACATCGACTTCCTGCGCACTGAACTGAAGAAGTTCGGCGTCAAGACCGACCAGGCCCCGCTGGCTGGCGCCGGCATCGGCGCGCTGCAACTGGCGCTGTTCGAGGAAACCGCCGAGTCGCAACTGTGGAACCCGACCTACATCATCGACTACCCGGTCGAAGTCTCGCCGCTGGCGCGGGCATCGGACACGGTGGCGGGCATCACCGAGCGCTTCGAACTGTTCATCACCGGTCGCGAGATCGCCAACGGCTTCTCGGAGTTGAACGACGCCGAAGACCAGGCCGCCCGCTTCCAGGCCCAGGTGGCCGCCAAGGACGCCGGCGACGAAGAAGCCATGTACTACGACGCCGACTACATCCGCGCCCTGGAATATGGCATGCCACCGGCCGGCGGCTGCGGCATCGGCATCGACCGCCTGATGATGCTCATCACCGACTCGCCCAACATCCGTGACGTGATCCTGTTCCCGCACCTGCGTCGCGAAGACTGATCCGGCCGGCTGTCCTGCCTGGTCCGCATCCCGTCCGGGATGCGGATCCTCCCTCCCCCATCCCGCCATCCCCCGTCCCCGCCTGCTTCGTCAATACCTTGCCCGAATGACAAGCACGTCTGCTGTTACGCTGCAAATCCGCCTCCCGCGCCCTTGCCCAGACCATTACAAGTTTTTACAACTCTCACAGAATCGGGATTTTTTTTGGCCGATGAGCACTCCATAATCCAGTCATCCACTCAGGGTGGACACCAGAACAACTAGAGAGGTCATCATGGAAACCAACACCGTCACCAAGCCCAACGCAAACCGCCTGCATCCCCTCGTCGCTGGCGCCTCCATCGCCGTCATCCTGGTCAGCCTCTTGGGCGTGGCCGCCATGACCGGCTTGCTGCCCAGTTCCAAGAGCGCCAATTCGCCGCAGCAACTGGCGTCGATGGAACAGACCGCACAACAAGCCGGCCAGCCGCTGAACCCGCAACAGCAAACTGCATTGCAGCCCTCGCAGGCTGCTTATGCCGGCCAGCAACAGCAGGCCTACCCGAGCCAGGCCGCAGCGCCGGTTGCCCAGCGTGCACCGGCTGTCTGCAGCAGCTGTGGTGAAGTGGTCGCCGTGCGCGCTGTGCAACATACCCCCAGCACCAGCGGTGTAGGTATTGCCGGTGGCGCCGTGGTCGGCGGTCTGCTGGGCAACCAGATCGGCGGCGGTACCGGCCGCACCCTGGCCACCATCGCTGGCGCCGTCGGCGGCGGCTATGCCGGCAACGTGGTCGAAAAGAACGTGCGCACCACCACCACCTACGTGGTCGACGTGCGCATGGATAACGGCAAGTCGCGCAGTTTCCCGCAGAGCGGCGCCAACTGGCGCGTCGGCGACCAGGTGCGCGTGGTCAACGGCCACCTGGAGAGCCGCGGCTGAGCACCCCGCCTCCCTGCCCTCAACTAGCCCTTCGAGTCCGCTCGAAGGGCTTTTTACTTTGGGAGACACCTAGACAACAATAGCAGGCAAAGATTAACCAAAAGCAATATAATGTCGCTCGGCCGATTGTGGCAATACAACGCCAGGGCGACGCAAGACTGTCACATTCTCACCAGATAAGGCACTACCCTCTCTGATTCCTGATGGGATTAGAAGGAATTCGATAAATGCTGGCAACATTGCTCCCGGACAGTTAGACTTTTGCAAATTAAATCATCTGCCGGAGACAGAGCAGAGTGTTGATTGTCGGGATACAGAGCGCATCCAAGCCAATGCGTCGGCCCGCATCCTCCTGATTGACGGGCGGCCACGACCGGGAGGACAACAACGGGGGGCGATCCACGGGGGCGAACGATTCGCCAGTAAGGGCTTACCGGCCCGAATGCGTGTTTTTGATTTATGGACTCACTGTCATCCATCGACTCCAGCGGCCTGTCCACGGCCGCGCCGGCTGAAGAACGCCATGGCGGCCCGCACAAGGACCATGCCGTCATCCTGCTGCACGGCCTGTGCGGCTCCCAGCTAGAGATGGGCTCCATTCCCAAGCAGCTCAAGAAGGCCGGCTGTACCGTCATAGCCCTGAACATCGAGAATTACTCGGCCGCCCTGACCAATCCCCGCGTCTCACCCCGATGGGAAGACTGGTGCGCCGTCGTCGAGAGCCGCGTCGCGCGCCTCAAGGAAGAATTCAAGACTGTCTCCATCTGCGGCCTGTCCATGGGCGCTACGCTGGCCCTGGCAGTGGCCGCGCGCAGCAAGGAACTGCTGTCGGTGGTGCTGCTCTCGCCGGTGCTGCAATACGACGGCTGGTCGGTGCCCTGGTACTGGAAGCTGCTCACCGTGGCCTATGACCTGGGGGTGCGCAACTGGTCCTACAAGGAGAGCGAGCCCTACGGCATCAAGAACTACGAGATGCGCCGACGCGTGGCCAACGCCCTGGAAAAGGATGGCGTGGCCGCCGTGGGCGCCGCCTCGATACCCGCCCGCCATCTGCGGGCGGCGCTGCACATGATCGACTTCGTCAGCAAGTCGCTGCCGCTGGTCCGTGCCGACACGCTGATCATCCATTCCATCGACGATGAAACCGCCTCCCCGCGCAATGCCGAGGTGATCCTGGAGCGCATCAATTCGGAAGTACGCAAGGTCATCTGGCTGGGCGACTGCTATCACATCATCACGGTAGACAATGAGCGCGAGATCGTTACCAACGAAACGGTGATGTTCATCAAGCGCAGCATCGACATCCATGGCAATGAGCTCTCGCGCAAGTACCTGGCGCACTCCTCGCCACTGAAAGATCGCCGCCACTAGGCCTGCAAGCGGCGACATTTGCGGCAATGGGACGCAAGTGCAGCCAGCGTCAGTGTTTTGAAAGACTGTTCCCTTAACATGAGGTCATTGCGCTGCGGCGCAACGCAAGAGAAGATGGATACGACGCACAATCACTCGAGAACCATCATGGGCCTGATCCGACTGAAGAACGCCAAGAGCTGGCGCCCGCAGGGTTTTCGCCCCCTGTATGTGAGCGCGCTCGGCTTCATTGCCGCCTTCGGCCTGCGCTACGCACTGGCGCCGTTCGTGGAGGATTCGCTGTCGATGCTGTTCTTCGCCATCAACTGCATCATCATCAGCTACCTGTTCGGCTACCTGTACGCACTGGGCCTGCTGGGGATCAGCATCCCGACGGCCATGTTCTTCTTCCGCAAGCCCTACTACACGATGGATGGGCTCAACGACAAGGATATCTTCCTGATCCTGGTCTACACCACCATCGTCGCCACTGCCTCGCTGATCATCGAGTGGCTGCAGCGCGAACGCTATGCTGCCGTATTGCAACAGCGCGTCTCGGAGACCCGCTACCGCCTGCTCATCGAGTCCGACCAGGCCCGCCGCGCCGAATACGGCAAGCAATTCGAAGCCAGCGCCGCCAGCGAGCAAGGCTGACGCCGATATCGGTGTCAGCCTTGGAAGGCGCGTATCAGGAAGCGCCTGATATCCAGCCGCGCTCCCATCTGCGAAGATGGCCTCAACACAGCAAGGAGGCCATCATGTCCGACTCTCAACGCATCCCCCGTATCCTCGTCATCGATGCCGACCTGGACGCCATCGAAACGGCCCGCTTCGCCCTGTGGCGCAGCCATACCCCTTGCCGCTTCGAATGGTTCGACGATGCCGAAGTGGCCAATGCCACCCTGCTGGCCGACGCACTGTGCCGTTCGCGCGACCTGCCGGCACTGATCTTGCTGGACCCGCGCAAATTCCCCGGCACCGAAGGCTATGAATTGCTGCGCACCCTGTGCGTCTACCAGACGCTGGTGCATATCCCGCTGGTGCTGTTCACCGAGTCGCCGCTGTCGAGCAACTTTGCCCAGGAGCAGGACAGCCGCATCTGGTACGCCGCCAAACCGGCGCGCGCCGCCGAGCACATGGACCTGGTGACCCGCTGCGTGCAGCAGCGCCTGCGCCAGCCCGAATTCCACTGATTCCACCAGTTCGACTAACACGGCGATTGCTTCAGGATGCGCGCCAGGCGGCCGATGAGCGCATCGAATTGCTCCGAGGAAGTATTGCCGTAGCCGATCACCAGGCCGTTGTTTTCCACGCGCCTGTGCTGTACCGAGAAGGACGACAGCGCCCCCACATTCATGCCCGCCGCACGCGCAGCCGCACTGATGGCGACATCCTCCAGTGCCGCTGGCAACCGCACCGTCAGGTGCAGGCCGCTCTCCCCACCCATTACCGTATAGGACGCCGGCAAGTGCGCCTGCAGCGCCAGTCGCAAGGCCTGCTGCCGCTCGCGATACAGACGCCGCATGCGTCCCAGGTGGCGGGCAAACTGGCCGCCGGCGATGAACTCGGCCAGAGCCAGTTGCTCCAGCCGGTGTCCGCCGCGCAATAACTCGGCCAGGGCCGGATAGGCCCCCGCCCCCGCCGATGCCGGCAAGACCAGGAAACCGATACGCAAGGCCGGGAACATGGTCTTGCTGAACGTCCCCACATACAGCACTGGCGCATCGGCGACCAGCCCCTGCATGGCCGGCACCGGGTGGCCGCGATGGCGGAACTCGCTGTCGTAGTCGTCTTCGATGATCCAGCTGCCGGCCTGGCGCGCCCGGGCGATCAGCTCCAGCCGACGCGACAGCGACAACACCGCTCCGGTCGGATACTGGTGCGACGGCGTCACATGCACCAGTCGCGGCGCTTGCCGGCGCCAGGCCCGCGCCGCAATCAGGATGCCCTCGCCGTCGACCGGCATGGCCTGGATCTTCAGATCACCCGCATGAAAGGCCGCACGCACGCCCCCATAGCCCGGGTCTTCCATCCAGGCGCGCTCGCCCGGGTTGGAGAACAGCCGCACGCACAGCGACAAGGCCCCTTGCGCGCCCTCGGTCACCACGACCTGGCCCGCTGTACAGCGTACCCCGCGCGCTACGCGCAGATATTGTGCGATGGCCTCGCGCAAGGCCGGCTCCCCCAGCGGATCGCCATAGGCCAGCACCTGCGGCGAAGCGCGCTTCAAGGCCCGCTCCTGGGCGCGCAACCAGGCGTTGAGCGGAAAGCGGCTCAGCGCCGGCATGCCCGGCGTGAGCGGCAGGCTGCGGTCACCGGCATCGCGGGTGGGCGTCATGGTGCTGACGCGGCGCGACTGACGCTGTGCAGTCGCTGCCATGCGCTCGTCTGCGGCGGCGCCGCGCTGCTGCGGTGGCGCATGGGCCAGCGAGGCCACCCGGGTGCCCTGGCGATCCGCCTGGGCATAGCCCTCGGCCATCAGTTGCTCATAGACCGCCAGCACGGTATTGCGTGCCACCTGCAGCTCGCCGCACAGGCTGCGGGTGGAAGGCAGGCGGCTGCCCGCCGGCAGGCGGCCATCGAGGATGGCGTGCTTGAGGCGAGCCAGCAGCTGCTGCTGGCGCGACGCTGCGCCCGCGCCGGATTGCAGTGGTGAAGCAAGCAAGGAGACGGACATGGTCAGTGAAATTCGTGGTTCCATCGAAATGGGTAGGAATGGCACTTTTTATGATGCCACGAAAACGCTATCGTCACGTCATCGTCAACCCTTCCACGCCACCACGCCCCCCTATGACCGTGCAGACCCCACAACGCTACAACGAATTCCAGCAAGCCATCGGCCCCGCCCTGCCCGACTGGCAAGCCCGGCCCTACCCGTCGGGCATCAGCCTGCAGGGCCAATACTGCCGCCTGGAACACATCGATGCCGCGCGCCACGGTCGGCAGCTGTATCAGGCCTACGCCCAGGCCCCGGACGGACGCGACTGGACCTACATGATGAGCGGCCCCTTCCCCGACGAAGCCAGCTACCTGCTGCACGCCCAGAGCCTGCAGGCCAGCCAGGACCCGCTGCACTACGCCGTCGTCGACCAGGCCAGCGGCCAGGCCCTGGGCACGCTCTCGCTCATGCGCATCAATTCGGCCGGCGGTGGCATCGAGGTCGGGCATATCGCCTTCTCGCCGCTGCTCAAGCGCACCCGCATCGCCACCGAGGCGCATTACCTGCTGATGCGCCATGTCTTCGACGAACTGGGCTATCGCCGCTACGAATGGAAGTGTGACAGTCTCAATGCCCCCTCGCGGCAGGCCGCACAGCGGCTGGGTTTCCAGTTCGAAGGCATCTTCCGTCAGGCGGTCGTCTACCGTGGCCGCAGCCGCGATACGGCCTGGTTTTCCATCATCGACAGCGAATGGCCGGCGTTGCGCCTGGGCTTCGAACGCTGGCTGGAGGCCGCCAACTTCGACGCCGAGGGACGCCAGCGCCAGCCGCTGGGCAAGCTCACGGCTTGAGCTGCTTCAGTTCCCATAGCGCATCGAGCACGTGCTGGGTGGCCGGTTCCGGCCGTCCGGCGCGATGGGCAATGCCCAGGGGCCGCCACAATGCCGGGCGCAAGGGCCGCATGGCGATGCGCGGGTCCAGCGGCACGGCCTGGCCCTGGGCGCTGGCCTCGTGCGGCAATAGCGTGGCGCCATAGCCGGCAGCCACCAGGCTCTTGATGGCATCGTTGAAATTGAGCTGGATGCGCGGCGCCGGGTGCTGACCGCCACCGGCAAACCACTCGGTGGTCAGGCGCGACAGGCGCGTCTCGGGCGCATTGAGGATCAGCGGCTGCGCCGCCAGCCAGGCCGGCGTCACCGTGCGCGGCGCCTGCCATGCGGCCGGCAGGAAGGCCACCACCGGATCGCGTCGCCACGGCTTGACCGACAGGCCGCCCACCGGCGTCTGCGGCAACGCCACCAGCCCGATATCCAGCGCCCCGGCCGCCAGGCGCGACAAGGTCTCCTGCGAGGTCAGCACCATCACCTGCACATCGATGCCGGGATGGCTGGCGCCCAGTCGCGCCAACGCCTGCGGCAGCAGATAGGCGATGGCGCCGGTGGAAGCACCCAGCCTGACCCGCCCCTCCAAACCTTGTACCTGGCGGCCCACTTCTTCCAGCGCCTGCTCGGCGTCGGCCAGCAACTGGCGCGCGCGGGCGATCAACGTCTCGCCGATGCCGGAGGGGCGCACCTGGCTGCGCTGGCGCAACAGCAGAGGCGCGCCGATACGCTCTTCCAGTTCGCTGATGTGCAGGCTCACCGTGGGTGGCGCCAGATGCAAGGCGCGCGCGGCAGCGGCAAAGGACCCCAGGTCGGCAATGGCTACCAGGGTGCGCAGACGGTCCAGGCTGAGTTCACGCATGGGAGAGACTCCGTAGGCAGGGAAATGGCAAGAAAATAGCAGGAAAACTGCAAGAGCGTTAATTCAGGAAAACTGAATCATCTCTTTGCAATATTCAACTTTTCCAATTGTACGGTTTATCGGAACATGGCATTCCATCGGCACTACCGCGCCATGCCGGCCCCTTCTTTTTCCCAGGCGCGATCACAGGAGTCCTACCGTGAGCAATTCTCCCCTGATCTTCATCGACGGCGACCAAGGCACCACCGGCCTGCTGATCCACGAACGCCTGCGCGGCCGCAACGACCTGCGCCTGCTGAGCTTGCCGGCCGCCGAGCGCAAGGACCCGCTGCGTCGCGCCGAAGCCCTCAACAGTGCCGACATCGCCGTGCTGTGCCTGCCGGATCCCGCCGCCCGCGAAGCGGTGTCGTGGATCGAGAACCCCAAGGTACGCGTCATCGATGCCAGCTCGGCCCACCGCACCAGCGCCGGCTGGGTCTATGGTTTCCCGGAACTGGCGCCCGGCCAGACCGAGGCCATTGCCACCGCACAACGTGTGACCAATCCCGGCTGCTATCCCACTGGCGCTATCGCCCTGCTGCGCCCGCTGGTGCAGGCGGGACTGGTGCCGGCCGACTATCCGCTGTCGATCCAGGCGGTCTCGGGCTACTCCGGTGGAGGCCGCCCCCAGGTGGAACAGTACGAGGGTGCCGACGCCGCCAGCGCCGCCCCCTTCGTGGTCTATGGCCTGGGCCTGCACCACAAGCATCCACCCGAGATGCAGCTGCACGCGGGGCTGACGCAGCGCCCCATCTTCGTCCCCTCCTACGGCGCGTTCCGCCAGGGCATCGTACTGACCATCGCGCTGCAGACCCGCCTGCTGCCAGCCCAGGCCAGCCTGGAGAGCCTGCGTGCCGCATTGCAGGCGCACTATGCCGGCAGCCGCTACATCAGCGTGCTCGACGCCGCGCAGAGTGCCGCCACCGATCGCCTCGATCCGACCCGCCATAACGGCAGCAATGACATGACGCTGGGCGTGTTCGGCAATGCCGAGGAAGGCCATGTGCTGCTCTGCGCCGTCTTCGACAACCTTGGCAAGGGTGCCTCGGGTGCCGCAGTGCAGAACCTGGAGCTGATGCTGGGCCAATACTGGCTCGCGTAAGCGGCGGCGGCGCTGCAATGGCAGCCGCCGCCTGACCGGCGCAGCGCGGTCGCCGACTCGTAAAATTCTGAAAAAGCTTGATCCCGCTCAGAGCGGGATGGGGCAGGCTATGGCATCATGACGCCCTGATTCGCCAACACTGTCCCGCAGGCGCAGCCCCATTGCAGAGCTTGGGTCGTGCGCCTCGTCTCGAAGCACATGTCCACCATCATCGGCAAGATCGCCTGCCAGTTCCGCGGCGCGACCATCAACCTGACCCCGGTCTTGCGTACCGACGGCAAATGGAGCGCGTTCGTCCATATCGACTTTCCTGACCGCACCACCCACGACTTCGGCGATTTCAAGGCCGGCAAGACCAAGATGGAAGCCCTGCAAAATGCCGTGACCGGCGCCGAGGGCTACATTGCGGGCCGTCTGGGCAACTAGGGCTGGCAAAAAAATGGCTCGCGTCGGCGCGAGCCTTTTTCCTGTCAAGCGGCGAAGCCACGGCGCTCAATTCATCTTCACACCCGCCGCCTCACTCTCCTTGTAGATGGCATCGATCAGGTCCTGCCCCACGCGACTGGCCATGCTCTTGTGTACCGGCAAGAGGGCGCGGCGCCATTCGGCCTTTTCCTCTTCGCTCAGGTAGTAGACCTTGGTCTTGCCACTGGCCTTGATGGCGGCCAGGGCATCGTCGTTTTCCTTCTGGGCGATGGTGTTGGCGTAGACCGTGGCTTCCTTCATGGCCCCTTCGAGCTGGGTACGCACATCGGCCGGCAGCGCCTCCCAGAACTTCTTGTTGACGATCACCGCGTAACCGATATACCCATGGTCAGACACCGTCAGGTTGGACTGCACCTCGTGCATCTTCTGGGTATAGACATTGGAGGGTGTGTTCTCGCTGCCATCCACCACCCCGGTCTGCATGGCCTGGTACACCTCGGAAAAGGCCAGCACCTGGGGATTGGCCTTCAACGCCCGGAACTGCTCATCCAACACCTTGGAGGACTGGATGCGCATCTTCAGCGCCCGGAAATCCGCCACCTTGTGCAGCGGCCGGTTGGCCGTCATCACCTTCATGCCGTTATCCCAGTAGGCCAGGCCCTTGATGCCCTTGCTCTCCAGCTTCTGGAACAGGCCCTGCCCGATCGGCCCCTCGGTGACCCGCTTCAACACCGCCTTGTTGGGGAAGATGTAAGGCAGGTCGAACACCTCGAACTCCCTGGCCCCCAGCGGCCCGAACTTGGCCAGCGACGGCGCCAGCATCTGCACCGAGCCCAGCTGCAGGGCCTCCAGCTCTTCCTTGTCCTTGTAGAGGGTGCTGTTGGGATAGACCTCGACCTTGACGCGGCCATGGGTCGCCTTCTCGGCCAGTTCCTTGAAGCGTTCCGCGCCCTTGCCCTTGGGCGTGTCGTTGGCCACCACGTGGCTGAACTTGATGACGATGGTCTGCTGGGCCAGCGTTGCCGTGGCCGGCAGCGCCAGTGTGACAAAGGCGCAGGCGGTCAATGCCGCCCGCATGTTGTTGATGCTCATGGGTGTCTCCTCCGGGTGAAGCCAGCAGCCGATGAGCCCGGCCGCTGACGTTAAAAGACGATCAGGTCGCGCAGCCCCTCCCCGCCATGCAGGCGGTCGAAACCGCGATTGATGTCGGCCAGCGCCAGGCGCTCGCCCATGAGCTTGTCCACCGGCAGGCGGCCGGCCTGGTACAGGCCAATGTAGCGCGGGATATCGCGCACCGGCACGCAGGAGCCGATATAGCTGCCTTTGACGGTACGTTCCTCGGCCACCAGGCTGACCTGTTGCAGCGCCCAGTTCTGGTTCGGCGCCGGCAGGCCGGCGGTGACCGTCATGCCGCCCCGGCGGGTCATGCGATAGGCGGCTTCCATGGCCTGCACGGAACCGGCCATCTCGAAGGCATAGTCGACGCCGCCCTTGGTGAGTTCCTTGACCTTTGCCGCGGCATCCGGGTCACGGGCATTCACGGTGGCTGTGGCGCCCAGCGCGCGCGCCACTTCCAGCTTGCTATCGTGCAGGTCCACCGCGATCACCTCACGCGCACCGGAGGCCAGCGCCCCCAGCATCGCGCACAGGCCCACGCCACCCAGCCCCAGCACCGCCGCCGTGGTACCGGCCTTGACCTCGGCGGTATTGACGGCTGCGCCCACGCCAGTCAGCACCGCGCAACCGAACAGGGCCGCCTCGACGGGATCGATATCAGCCTCGATCTTCACGCAGGAGCGACGCGAGACCACCGCATGATCGGCAAAGGCCGACACCCCGAGGTGGTGATGCACCGCCTGGGTCTTGTCACGCAAACGGCGCTGGCCCGACAGCAGCTCGCCCACGGTGTTGGTGGCCGCGCCCGGTTCGCACAACGCCGGCCGCCCTTCCATGCAGGGCAGGCAGTGGCCGCAACTGGGCACGAAGACCAGCACCACCAGATCGCCGGCACGCAGGTCGGTCACGCCGCTGCCCACCTCCACCACTTCGGCCGAAGCCTCGTGACCCAGCGCCATGGGCAGCGGACGCGGACGCACGCCGGTGATCACCGACAGGTCCGAATGGCATAGGCCGGCGGCCTTCATCTTCACCAGCACCTCGCCGGGGCCGGGCGGGTCAAGATCGAGTTCTTCGATCTTCAGCGGCTGGCTCACGGCAAACGGATGCGCATCGGTCATCTCGCGCAAAACGGCGGCCTGGATTTTCATGTGGTCGTCTCCCTCTGGTTGGAAAACGTCTAGGTTACACGAGCCGCTGCGGTTCAATCGGTCAGCAGGCCCGCCTGGTGCAGGAACTTCTCGGCCTGCAGGATCACCGGCCTGTCGATCATCTTGCCCTCCAGAGAAATGGCACCGCCGTCACTGGCGCGCACCGCCGCCATCACGGCGGCGGCCCAGGCCAGCTCTTGCTCGCTGGGCATGAAGCCACGCCGCACGCCTTGCACCTGGCGCGGATGGATGCACAGCTTGGCGCCAAAACCCAGCCGGCGCGCCCGCTGGACCATGCGCGCGAGGAAGGCATCGTCATTGAAATCGGTGGTCACGCCATCGATGGGCGGGGCGATACCGCCCAGGCGCGAGGCCATCACCATCTCGATGCGGAAGTGCGTCAGCTCCTCCTCTTCCGGACCGCACTGCATGCCCAGATCGACCTGCGCATCGATGGAGCCGAAAGCCAGCCGCTGCACGCCCGGCACGGCCGCGATCTCGCGCATGGCCGCCAGACCGGCGGCACTCTCGATGAGCGCGATCAGGCCGCGCCCGGGACCCAGCCGACGGGCAATCGCCGACAGGCTCTTGGGCTCTTCCGCCTTGGGCAACACGATGCCGGCCATGGACAGTGCCGAAAACGTCATCAGGTCCTCGCCGTGCCAGACCGTATCGGCGGCATTGATGCGCACCCACAGGCGCGGCTGCGGCCCCTGCTCGCGCAGCCAGCGCGCCAGAGTCTGGCGGGCCTGCTCCTTCTGCGGCAGGGCCACGGCATCCTCCAGGTCGACGATGACGGCATCGGCACCACTGGCCAGGGCCTTGGCATAGCGCTCCGGCCGATTGGCCGGCACGAACAGGAAACTGCTGGCCGTGGCGATCTGCGGCGCCATCACACGGCTCCCCGTGCACGCAGCGTGGCGATGGCCGCCGCGTCATAACCCAGCCCGCCAAGAATGGCGTCGGTATGCTCCCCCAGCGCCGGGATGGGGTCCATGCGGTAGTCATAGCTGTCGTTGGCGCCTGGCGGCAGCAGCGCAGCCACCTTGCCAGCCGGCGTAGCGACCTCGGCCCAGCGCTGGCGCGCCGCCAGCTGCGGATGCTGCCACAGCTCATCCATGCCATTGACGCGGGCATTGGCGATCTGCGCCCGGTCCAGCCGCGCCACCACCTGCTCGGCGGTCATGCCGGCGAACATGTCCAGGATCAGCTGGCGCAGCACATCACGATGTTCGTGGCGGCGCGAGTTGCTGGAGAAGCGCGCATCGCCGGCCAGGGCGGCATCCTCCAGCACCAGCTCGCAGAAGACCTTCCATTCGCGCTCGTTCTGCAGACCCAGCATCACGGTCTTGCCGTCGCCCGCCGTAAAGGGGCCATAGGGATAGATGGTGGCGTGCTCGGCCCCGGAGCGCTGTGGTGCGCCCGCGCCCTGATAGGCATAGTAGAGCGGGAAGCTCATCCACTCGGTCAAAGCCTCCAGCATGGACAGGTCGATGTGGCTGCCGCGCCCATCGCGCCCGCGCTTGATCAGTGCGGCCAGGATGTTGGAGTAGGCATACATGCCGGCGGCGATGTCGGCAATCGAGCAACCGGCCTTGACCACCTCGTCGCGCGTCCCGGTCACCGAGAGAAAGCCGGCCTCGCTCTGGATCAGCAGGTCATAGGCCTTCTTGTCGCGATAGGGGCCATCCTCGCCGTAACCGGAAATGTCGCAGACGATCAGGCGCGGATGTTTCTCCTGCAGCACCGCAGCCGACAGGCCCAGCCCGGCCGCCGCACCCGGCGCCAGGTTCTGCACCAGCACATCGGCCTCTTGCAGCAAGTGGTCGATGATGCGCTTGCCCTCTTCATCCTTGAGATTCAAGGTGAGGCTTTCCTTGGAACGATTGGTCCAGACAAAATGCGACGACAGGCCATGCACGCGGGTGTCATACCCCCGCGCGAAATCCCCCACCCCGGGACGCTCGATCTTGATCACCCGGGCGCCCAGGTCGGCCAGCTGGCGCGTGCAGAACGGCGCGGCAATGGCATGCTCCAGGCTGATGACGGTAATGCCCTCCAGCGGGCGGTTGGCTTGTGACATGTCGCTTCCTCGGTGGATGGGCAGGTTCAGAACGAGCGCGGCAAGCCGAGGATGTGCTCGGCCACGTAAGAGAAAATCAAGTTGGTGGAGATCGGCGCCACCTGGTAGAGGCGCGTCTCGCGGAACTTGCGCTCGACGTCGTATTCGCAGGCAAAACCAAAGCCGCCATGGGTCTGCAGGCAGACATTGGCCGCCTCCCACGAGGCCTTGGCCGCCAGGTACTTGGCCATGTTGGCCTGGGCACCGCAGGCCTGACGCGCATCGAACAGTTCACAGGCCTTGTAGCGCATCAGGTTGGCGGCTTCGATCTCGATGTAGGCATCGGCAATCGGGAACTGCACGCCCTGGTTCATGCCGATGGGACGGTCGAATACCACACGCTCATTGGCGTATTGCGTAGCCTTGTCGATGAACCAGTAGCCGTCGCCGATGCATTCTGCCGCGATCAGGGTGCGCTCGGCATTGAGGCCGTCGAGGATGTACTTGAAGCCCATCCCTTCCTCGCCGATCAGGTTCTCGGCCGGGATTTCCAGGTTATCGAAGAAGAGTTCGTTGGTCTCGTGATTGACCATGTTGAGGATGGGCCGCACCTCCATACCATGACCGATGGCCTCCTTGAGATCGACGATGAAGATGGACATGCCCTCGGACTTCTTCTTCACCTGGTCCAGCGGCGTGGTGCGCGCCAGCAGGATCATCAGGTCCGAATGCTGGATGCGCGAGATCCACACCTTCTGGCCGTTGACCACGTAACGGTCGCCCTTCTTCACCGCCACTGTCTTGATGCGCGTGGTATCGGTACCGGTGGTGGGCTCGGTCACGCCCATGGATTGCAGGCGCAATTCGCCGGTGGCGATCCTGGGCAGGTAGAGCTGTTTCTGCTCTTCCGATCCATGGCGCAAGAGCGTGCCCATGTTGTACATCTGCCCGTGGCAGGCACCGGAATTGCCACCGGTGCGGTTGATCTCTTCCATGATGACCGAGGCTTCGGTCAGGCCCAGGCCGGAACCACCATACTGCTGCGGGATCAGCGCGGCCATCCAGCCGGCGCGGGTCAGGGCATCGACGAACTGCTCGGGATAGCCGCGCGCTTCATCGACCTTGCGCCAGTATTCCAGGGGGAAGGTATTGCACAGGTCGCGCACGGCATCGCGCAGATCGCCATACGCATCATTGGGCGCCTGGTGGGACATGGATAGGTCTCCGAAAAGTATTGGTCGTCAGGCTAGGATGGCCTCGGCCTGCATGGCCAGTTCACCACGTTCGTTCTGCGCCCACAGCTCGGCGCTGCGGCCATCGGCGGCCAGCCTGCCGCACAGCGTGAAGGGCTCGGTATCGAACAGGCTGCCGACGGCGCGGAAATTGAATTCCCGCAGCACCGCCTGCGGCATCTCACGCGCCAGCAGATCGGCCAGCAGCGTGGCGATCAGCGGCCCGTGCACGATAAGGCCGGGGTAGCCTTCCACGCCGGTGACGTAACTGCGGTCGTAATGGATGCGATGGCCGTTGAAGGTCAGCGCCGAATAGCGGAACAGCAGCACCGGATCGGGCTCGACACGACGACGCCATTGCGCGCCCTCTGGCGCACTCCGGGGAACCACGGCCACGGCCCCCGGCTGGGGCAGGTCACGATAGACGATGTCGTGTTCCTCGCTCAGGCAAAGCTGGCCTTCATGGCTGATCTCGTGGCGCACGGTCACGAAGGCCAGCGCGCCGGTGCGGCCCTGCTTGACATCGATGCTGGCGATGCGCGAGCGCTTCTGCGCCGTCGCGCCGATGGGCAGCGGTGCGGCGAACTGCAACCGACCACCGGCCCACATGCGGCGCGGCAGCGGCACCGGCGGCAGGAAGCCGCCGCGCTGGGGATGACCATCCGGCCCCACTCCGGACTGGCGGCAGATGCTCCAGAAATAGATCCAGTGCCACAGCGGCGGCAAGGCCTCGCCGGCACGCGGCTGGCGCGGGCCATCGAGGGTGGCCGCCAGGGCTGCGGCACTGACCGGGTTGATGAGGTCGTGATGGGTTTCGGTCTTGTCCAGCCACTGCCGTAACAGGGTGAGATCGAGATCAGGGTGGGTCATGTCTGCTCGCTGGTTCGTTGTTGGCGGCCAGTCTGTCGTGCCAGCAAGGCAAGGACAATCTCTATTTTTGGAAGGGGGGCTTTGGCAGAACTGAAGTCAGCCGGCAATCGGGCCTGCGGTCGCAGAGCCAGCCGATGTGGCGACGCAGCACGCAAAGCCTGCCTGCGTGGCAGGAAATGGGCGTACCATGAAACCCGATCACGCCGGCCCAGCAACACGCCGCGGCCTGCGTCCCCTTAACGACTGCCGGAATCCGCCATGCTCTTCGACCTGACCGATCTGCGCCTGTTCATCCTCATCGCCGAACTCAACAGCTTGACGCGCAGCGCCGAGCGCATGAACCTCTCGCTGGCGGCCACCAGTAACCGCATCAAGGAACTGGAAGCGCGCTTTGGCACGCGGCTGCTCTATCGCGAGAGCAAGGGCGTGCAACTGACCCCGGCCGGCCAGACACTGCTGCGTCACGCCCAGCTGTTCATGCAACAGGTCGAGCACCTCAAGAGCGACATGCAGCAGTACAACAATGGCATCAAGGGCTACATCCGCATCTTCGCCAACACCACCGCCGTGACCGAGTTCATGCCGGAGATCCTGGGCAAGTTCCTGGCCCGCCATCCGCAGGTCAACGTGGCGCTGGAAGAGCGCCTGAACCACGATATCCTGCGTGGCATCCAGGAAGGCACGGCCGACATCGGCATCGTCGCCGGCCCGGTGCAGGGCGACGGCCTGCAGGTGATCAACTTCTCGACCGATCGCCTGGTCCTGGCCACGGCGCTGGAACACCCGCTGGCCGGCGCCGGCAGCATCCCCTTCCTCGATACGCTGGAGTACGAACACATCGGCCTGCATGAAGGCAGCACCCTGCACCACTTCCTCAACAAGATCGTCTCCGAGAACGGCCAGCGTCTCAAGCTGCGCATCCAGGTACGCAGCTTCGAAGCCATGTGCCGCATGATCGAGACCAATGTGGGCATCGGCATCGTCCCGCGTTCGGCGGCGCAGCGGCACCAGCAGACCATGCAGCTGTCGGTGGTGGAATTGAGCGATCCGTGGAGCGTGCGCGAACGCAGCATGGTGGTGCAGAACCTGGACACCCTCTCGCCGCATGCCCGCAACCTGGTGGACTTCATCAGCGAGCAGATGGCGCAAGGCGCAGCGCTGGTCGAGGAAGACAAGGTGGCGGCCTAGGGCCACACAGGACAGCCTCAGCCGGCCATCATCATCCACAGGGACAGCAGCAGCAACGCTCCGCAGAACAGGATGCGCAAGCGCCGTTCCGGCAGGTGATGGGCCAGCGCCACCCCCCAGGAGATGCTGAGCACGCCGCCCAGTGCCATCGGCAAGCCCACCGACCAATCGACATGCCCGGCCAGGGCATAGGTCCACAGGGCCACCAGGGTACCGGGTGTGACCATCGCCAGCCCCAGGCCTTGCGCGGCCGTCTGCGTGACCCCGAAGAACGCCGTCAGCAGCGGCACCGCCACGATGGCCCCGCCCACACTGAAGAAGCCCGCCGACGCCCCCGCCGACATGCCCACCAGGGGGATGTACCTGCGCCCCAGCAGAATGGAACTCTGTACGCTGCGCTTCTGGCGCAGCAGCGTCCACAGGTAGTACAGCGCCAGCAAGCCCATGAAGACCGCGAAGGAGAAATGCAGGCTGCGCGCATGCATGGCGGTGGCTACCCGCGCCGACAGGTAGGTGGTGAACACGGCCGGCACGCACATCATGGCCGCCGCGCTCCACTCGATGCGGTTGCGCTGCCGGTAGCGCCAGAAGGCGATCACCACGTTGGGCACGATCATCACCAGGGCCGTGCCCTGGGCCAGCTGCTGGTCCATGCCGTAGAGATAACCGAGCACCGGAATGGCGATCAGGCCGCCACCGATGCCGAACAGACCGCCCATGGCGCCAAGGAGTCCGCCCAACAGGAAGTTGAGCACGCCGGAGAAAAACAGAGAAGCCGTCATCGGTGTAAAGTGATGCCTCTGCCGCCGGCCCCAAACCGGGTCGCGGCAGCATCGAGCAATGAACGATATATAAAAAAGGAGACTGGCATGAGCGGCATCATCGTCGTGGCGCTGGAGATGGGCGTGGTTGCCATCATTGCGCTGGCCATCTACATGGTGGTCAAGAAGTAGCGCCAGCCGCCTGCCAGGCCGACAGTTTAGCGCAGGCCGCCGTTGCTGTCCCGGACGGCCACTGCGCCACGCCACCCCTCAGACAAGGACAAAGGACAAACAATGGATTTGAGACTCAAGGGCAAGACCGCCCTGGTATGTGCATCGAGCAAGGGCCTGGGCCGCGCCTGCGCGCTGTCGCTGGCGCGCGAAGGCGTGCACGTGACCATGCTGGCACGCGGCCGCGACGCCCTCGAAGCCGCCGCCCAGGCGATTCGTGACGAGACCGCCGCCACCGGCGCCATCATCACCACGGTCGCCTGCGACATCACCACCCCGGAAGGCCGCGCCCTGGCGCTGGCAGCCTGCCCTGCCCCGGACATCCTGGTCACCAATGCCGGCGGCCCCAAGCCGGGCGACTTCCGCGACTGGACGCGCGACGACTGGATCGCCGCCGTGGACGCCAACATGCTGACCCCCATCGAGCTCATCAAGGCCACGGTGGATGGCATGATCGCCCGCCGCTTCGGCCGCATCGTCAACATCACCTCCAGCGCGGTACGCGCGCCGATCGACATCCTGGGCCTCTCCAATGGAGCGCGTTCGGGGCTCACGGGCTTTGTGGCGGGACTGGCACGCAAGACGGTGGCGCACAACGTCACCATCAACAACCTCTTGCCCGGCCCCTTCGAGACCGACCGTCTGCGTTCCACCGCCGTTGGCGCGGCGCAGGAGAGCGGACGCAGCGTCGATGAGGTGCTGGCCGACCGCCGCAAGCTCAACCCGGCCGGCCGCTTTGGCGACCCGGCAGAGTTTGGCGATGCCTGCGCCTACCTGTGCAGCGCGCAGGCCGGCTTCATCACGGGGCAGAACCTGCTGATGGATGGCGGGGCCTATCCGGGGACGTTCTGATCGGGACTGGCGCGCTCCCGGACTGAAGATCACCTTGCCGGCCTTGCAGACAGGAAAGAGATGGATGCAAAGCAAGTGATGTGATGTATAATGCGGGCCTCGCGCGCCGGGCTATCTGGCCCGGTGCCGCGCAAGGAGGTTTGGGTGAGTGGTTTAAACCAGCAGTCTTGAAAACTGCCGACGGGGTGACCCGTCCGTGAGTTCGAATCTCACAGCCTCCGCCAAAATTGCCTTAAAAGCCCTGAAATATCGATATTTCAGGGCTTTTTTCGTTCCGACGGTCAAAACAACATCAAACACACTGACCTGCTCCCCGAGATTAGTACGGCAATGATGTAGAGTCTGCCCCATTGATAGATAGTATCCATCCCAAGCGCCAGCGAAACTTTTCTCGTAAGGCCTCCCCTAACGTACGTAACGCTTGACGTATAACGTACGGCGTTATACGGTATATCCATGATACTTAGCTTCCGATGCCAAGACACCGAGGCGCTGTTTCAAGGGCGTGACGTCGCAAGGTTTTCAAACTTCCGCAAGGTCGCTGAACGCAAGCTCCAGATGCTCGCGTCGGCGGCAACGCTAGACTACTTGCGCTCGCCCCCAGGAAATCGACTAGAAGCGCTCTTCGGCAACCGCGCCGGCCAGCACAGTATCCGAATCAACAGCCAATACCGTATTTGCTTCGTCTGGCACGACCAAGGGGCTGTCGGCGCCGCAAACGTGGAGATTGTTGATTACCACTGAGAGGGAAACATCATGAATGCACCAGTCAACGGAATGCGCCCCATCCATCCGGGCGAAATACTGCGGGAAGAATACTTGGTCGAACTCAACATGAGCGGCAACGCGCTGGCCAAGGCCCTCCACGTCGACGCGCCTCGCATTGCTGCGATCCTGCGGGAGGAGCGCGCCGTAACAATTGATACGGCATTGCGCTTGGCACGTTTTTTTGGCGGAGATGCCCAGTCCTGGCTAAATCTGCAATTGGCTTACGATCTCAAGATCGCTGAAACTGAGCTTGCCGGACGTATCGCCGAAGAGGTTCAGCCATTGGCTCGCGCCGCGTGAGCGACGGCCCAATATCACTTCCGCCCGCCCCTTCTGCTCGGAATGATCTGTAAGCTAATATCGTTGGAAAAACTCCCCCACGACGCCAGCCGCTACAGCGCCTGGCTGAAATGCAGCCCCCGCGAAAGCAATCCCTCACGGAAGTAAAAGCGCTGCGCCAGCGCATTGCCCAGGGCGGTATCGAGCACCAGATGGGCGCATTCCTGGCGCCCGGCTTCCTCGCGCAGTGCCTTGATCAGAATGCCTCCGATACCCTGGCGGCGGGCGCCAGCAAGCGCGACAAGGTCATCGACATAGAGAAAGCGTCCATACAGCAGGTTTTCCTGGACGCGATATCCGGCAACCCCCACTACCTGATCCTCCTGCCAGGCGGCCAGCAGGCGATAGCCTTGCCCCGCCTGACGGCGCGCCTGGGTGTCGAAGGCGGTGGCATCGGCAAGGTGCGGCCGCAACGCGTGGATGACGTCGAAGCAGGCCAGGTAGTCCCCTTCGCTTTCGACATGACTCAATCGGATAGAACTCATTAAATTCTCCTTGTTGGCAAGCCATGACTCTAAGAAAATAATGTCCTAGCTGAAAGCGGCAAGATCTGTGTTTTCCAATAGGACATTGATATGGACATGCAACACCTGAATCCGGACCGCTCGCACCAGGCGCCGATATTCATGCAGCTGTATCAGCGCTATCGCGATGCCATCAACACCGGGAAGCTGCAACCGGGTGATCGGGTACCCTCGGTACGCAGCCTCGCCAGCGAGCTCAATCTGGCCCGGGGTACGGTAGAGAGGGCTTACCAGATGTTGACCAGTGAAGGCTATTTCCTGGCGCGGGGGCCGGCGGGTACGGTCATCTCCCCTCAACTGCAGGGTCTGGCGGTGCCCGCCTCAGGCGCCACCACCGTTTCCGGAAAGACAGCTGCACGGGCACAGACCGTGGCCGTGGGTCCGCCACGAGCTTTGCAGCTTGGGCTGCCGGCGCTGGACGCGTTTCCGCGCAAGACCTGGGTGCGGCTGGCGGCGCAGAATCTTCGCAGCCTGGACGGGGCCGCCATGAGCTATCCCGACGCCCAGGGCCATGCGCCGCTGCGCCGTGCCATCGCGGCCTATCTGGGCGTCTCGCGCGGCATTGCCTGTTCCCATGAGCAGATATTCGTCACGGCGGGATATCGGAGTGCGCTGGAACTGATCTGCCGCACCCTGCTCAAGCCCGGTGCGACCGGATGGTACGAAGATCCCGGCTATATCTTTGCCCGCCAGTTCCTGCAATATGCGGGAATGCGCCTGGTACCGGTGCCGGTGGATGAGGAGGGACTGAATGTGGCCACCGGCCAGGAACGGGACGCCAAGGCCCGCTTTGCCGTGGTGACGCCCACGCACCAGAGTCCGCTGGGAATGGCCATGTCCCTGCCGCGCAGATTGCAGTTGCTGGACTGGGCCAGCCGGGCCCGGGCGTGGATCATCGAAGACGACTACGACAGCGAGTTCCGTTACCACGGCCAGCCGCTCGCCCCCCTGAAGAGTCTGGATCGCGACGGCCGCGTGTTGTACACCGGCACATTCAGCAAGGCACTGTTTCCCGGACTGGGCCTGGCTTACCTGGTCGTGCCGGTGTCGCAGGTCGAGCGCTTCCGGGCTGCGGCAGACACCAAAGGCGGGGCAGGCTCCCTCCACCTGCAGGCGACGGTGGCCGCGTTCATGGAGCAAGGCCATTTCGCGCGTCACCTGCGCAAGATGCGTGCGCTCTACGCCGCCCGCCGTGGCTATCTGGTGGATGCCCTCTTGCAGCAGTTCGACGGCCGTCTGCACGTGCAGTCTCAGGCAGGTGGCATTCATCTGCTGGCCAAGCTGACTCGCCGGGAGAGCGACCGTTCATTGGCCGAGGCCGCCCGCGCCGATGGCCTGGCCATCGCCGCACTGAGTCAATGGCAGATCCGCAGGAGCGGATACGGCGGGCTGTTGATGGGATTTGCCAATGTCACCGACCCGACCATGGCGAGCACGCTGACCAAGCGCTTGCAGGCTGCCTTGCGCTCAGGCTGATGAGCTTGCGCCTACGCCTAGGGGAAGACATGGGCAAGATCGAGCCGGAACCGCTCCGCTCAAAGCTCCAGATGGAAGAACTGGCTATGACCGTTGGCCTGATAATTGGCGAACGGTTCTCCGGCTTGAAAACCCTTGTTCCGGTAAAGCGCAAGTGCCGGCTCGAAGGCACTGCCACTGCCCGTTTCCAGGCTGAGTCGCTGCCATCGGCGGGCGCGGGCAGTCAAGATAAGCTGATCCAGGATGACGGTGGCGACACCCTTGCGGATGAAATCCGGATGCGTGCGCATCGACTTCACTTCGCCATGCGCGCCGACAAGCTGCTTGAGTGCGCCAATACCGGCTATCTTGCCGTCGGACCAGGCGCTCCAGACTGTCACCCCTGGCTGCCGAAGACCTGACAGATCCAGCGCAAAGACGGTGCCGGGCGGCGATCCGGCATGCATTCCCGCCAGATGCAGCGCCAGCAGTTCCAATGTCTGGGGGTCGGTCAGGTCGTCTTCGCGAACAGTCAACAAGGCTTTCTCCATTTCCACAACGATAGTCTTGAACGCTGTCTCAGTTGAGCCAGGTCCCTAGAAAAACAGGCGTCACCGCCACCACGGCAGCGCAACGGCACGCGCCAATGAACTGGGCCAAGGCCTCGGCTCTGTCACGCGGGTCAGCGTATCGACCGCAGGATACTCCAGATCGGCCCGGCCGACTCGAAGCCGATGCCGGCAAGGTCGGGAAGCGAGACGGCCCCGTCAACCAGCTGGGCGCCGTCGAAGAGTCCGTTGAACGGATGGAACGCCAAGGGCGTGATTTCGCCACCGCCCAGCCCGAGTGCGGCAGCGATGTGCAGCGCGAAGAGCTGCCCGCCATGAGGCCAGAAGGATCTGGCCGACCACCCTCTGGAGGTAAAGAACCTGACGATCTGCAGATATCCGCACAGACCATAGCAATGCACGGGATCGAAAACCAGGATATCCCGGTCTGCGCGCACGCCGCCATGCGCGTCCAGCAATTTTGCCTCCGCCAGCGAGAAGAGCGCCTCTCCCGACGCCAGCGCTGGCGCATAGAGCTCGCTCAAGCGCGCCTGGGTAGCGAAATCCAGCGGATCGCAGACGTCCTCGAACCATCGCAGACCCAACGGAGCCAGCGCCATCGCCACCTCGACGCTTTGCACCGGGTCGTAGGCGTTCATGGCATCCACTGCCAGATTCTCCGGTCCTGCTATCAGGCGCACGGCAACGTCGATACGCTGCCGGTCTTGGGCGAAATCGGTCTGGCCGATCTTGATCTTGATCTGCCCGTAGCCAAGATCTGCCAATTGACGAATCTCCTCGGACAAGCGGAACAGATCCCGCGTGGGATAGAGATAACCGCCCGAGGCATAAAGCCGCACACGGGGCGAAGCACTTACCGCGAGATCAAGATAGCCGGCCAGATATTGATGCAGCGGCAGGCCGGCGATCTTGGCTGCCGCGTCCCAGATCGCCATATCCAGGGCGCCCACGGCAACGCATCGCTCGCCGTGACCACCCAACTTCTCGCCACGCATCATGACGTTCCAGGCCAGGAATGGATCAAGCTCCCCGCGCCCATTGGTCAGCAGACCTGGCGCTGCCCGCAACAAGCGCGGTGCGAAACGCTCCCGGATCAGACCGCCTTGTCCATATCGCCCCACGGAAGCATAGCCATAGCCGATGACCGGCTTGCCGTCGCGAATGACATCGGTCTCGATGGCGACAATGCTCGTGGTGAGTTCCGACCGGGCCAGGCTAGCGTCGGCATACCGCGATAAGGGAATCAATCTCTCCCTGACGTCGACAATTCTCAATGCTCTCATCCTCTCGTATCGGCACCGCGCCGAGCATCATTTTTCCGGGGCTAGTTAATCCGGCGCCACACGGAAATGGGAACATCGCCATTAGGCCGGGGCACCACGCGATAGATCAATTCGTCATTCTTCAATTCGAAGGACCGCTTTTGCTGCTGTCCCTCCCAATTGGGGAAGGATGCGCCCTCGATGTGGAAGACCAGCGTCTGGCCACTCGCCTCCACGCTGAGCGTGCCGAAATGGGTGCTGGATCCCATCACCGCCGACTGGTACTCGGCGGGTGTCGCGGCGGCCTTGTCGGCGGAAGCAAACTTGGGCCGCTCGGCCTTGAAGATCTGCAGCGAATAACGCCCTTGCGCATCGATGATCAGCATGCCCTTGGGCGCCTGTCCATAGTCGCGCGCCCTGGTGCCGTCGGTATGCACCACGTCTGCTGCGGCCAGGGTCCATGTCCCGACCATGGCCGGATTGATCGGCTCCGCATGGGCAGGCGCGCTGAGCGTCGCCAGCAAGCCCAGAGAAACAACCGTAGTAACAACCAGATACTTAGATTTCAGTCCCTTCATATGACCAACTCCTTTTCGATTCAATTGGATTGCCGCAGGTAGGCCGGACTCCACTAGCAGATGTGTACTGCGTTGGCGACCGACAGTGCGAATGATGGTAAGTGAAAAAAAATGGCCATGGGTGCGATAATTCGGAACTCATACTTTAGAAAAACTGGACAATGTCGCTACCCAATCTGGATATGGACGCCCTGCGTACCCTGTTGGCCATTCAACAGCTGGGCAGCTTGCATCGTGCTGCTGATGGCATCGGACGTTCTCAATCGGCGGTGAGCCAACAGATGCGAAAGCTTGAGGAACAGATCGGCCTGCCCTTGTTCCGGCGCAAGGGACGCAAGCTGGCATTGACCGAAGCGGGGGAACTGGTGCTCTCCTATGCGCGAAGGATACTGAGTCTGAACGACGAGGCCGTGTACGCCGCCCGTGGCACTTCCATCGATGGCATCGTCCGGTTCGGCCTGCCTGAAGACTTTGCCGACACATGGCTGACTGCAGCCTTGGGCCAGTTCAAGAAGAACCATCCAGCCGTGCAGGTCCAGGTCGCCGTTGAGCGCAATGGCATGCTGCTCGAACGACTGGATCGCGGCGAACTCGATCTCGTTCTGGCCATGGGTTACGAGGGTCGTGCCGATGCGCATGCGCTGGCCACCTTGCAGATGGCGTGGATCGGCCCCGCAGGCATGAAAGCTATCCCGGTCGCGCAAGGCCCGCTGGATCTAGCCCTCTATCCCCTGCCCTGCCTGTTTAGGCGCGCCGGCATCGAAGCACTGGACAAGGCGAACATCTCCTGGCGCGCCGCCTACACCACCGGCAGCCTGCATAGCCTGTGGTCCGGCGTCGAGGCTGGCCTGGGGATTACCTTGAGAACGCTGATCGGCCTGCCCGCTTCCCTGCGGCAGCTCGGCGCCAAGGAGGGACTTCCTCCCCTGCCATCGGTTGCGCTGTGCTTGCACGATGGACATGGCAATTCCGCGCAGGCGGTGCGACAGTTGAAGCAGGTCGTCATGCAGAGCGCCACGTCGGGTCTGCGCTGATCCGGCCGGGTTGCACAGGAACGGGCCTTCATAGCTTCAGGGCTGCTGAGGCAAGAGGACCAGCGCCCGGCGCAACACGTCCATCACACCGAAGCTCATGACCATGGCCGACGGATCGAGCGCATCAAGGTCGAACCAGGCCGCTTCCAGCGCATCGTCTCCCGCGTGCGGTGTGCCGCTGGTCCAGCGACAGGCGACGGCGATGAGCACGTAGTGCTGGCGCAGGCTGCCATCGTCGGCGCGGTCCAGCGCATCCACTGCGGTGAAGACCGAGTGCACTTCTGCGCGGACACCGGTTTCCTCGAACAGCTCACGCAGCGCAGCCTCTTCGATGCCTTCGCCGAAATCGATCTTGCCGCCGGGGAAGCCCCAGTATCCGGCATCCGGAGGATTGGCCCGGCGTACCAACAAGACTGCATGGTCTTTCAGCACCACGGCGATGGTCGCCGGCACGGGGCGGCGTACCTTTCCTGCCGGTGCTGCCGGTGCTGCGCTGGCGGAAGAATTCATGACGCCCCCCTCATCACCTATCACCTGAGCAAGCTCAGAATCGCGCCGCCAGCTCCGCCGCACGCTCCTTGGCATGGGCTATGCACTCCTGCGCAAGTCCGTCCCAGGTATGTTCCACCTGCAGGCTTTGCACCTCCTGCACACCGATGAACTTGAGCCAGAACTCGATGTAGCCGGATTGATGCTCGAAGCCGGGGCTGCTCATCTGCCGGCCCTCCGGCTGGCTTTGCCCGCGCACATGGATGACCAGTGCACGTGGAATCTGCAGCAGCGGCCCATAGGCGCTGCCATCGAAGCTGAACAGCATATTGCGCTGGCTGACCAGGTCGATGAGCTGCTTGAGCTTGTAGGGATAGGAGAAATTCCACATCGGTATGCCGATGACGATGCGTTCCGCCTGCTGGAAGCGCCGCACCAGCCCATCGATGGCGGACCAGGCGGCCTGCTCGTCGGCGTTCATCGGCTCCTTGGACACCCGCTTGTACTTGGCGCCGATGGTCTTGCTGTCGAATTCGGGAAGCGGCTCTTCCCAGATATTCAAGGTGTCGACCTCGCAGGCCGGAAAACGCTGACGGCAAGCCTCAAGGAAGGTATTGGCCACGGCGATCGAAGCCGATTTCTCGCCACGGGGTGAGGCAATGATGTGCAGTATGCGCATGTTGAAACTCCTGAAGTTGTTCTACTCAGATCGCCGAAGGATCGGTCTTGTCGACGTCAATGCCATAGCGCCGGATCGCCTCCGTGACCGATTGCCGGGGAATGCTGCCATCATCGGCCAGGGCCTTGAGCGCGGCCAGCACGATGAAGTGCCGGTCCACCTCGAAGAAGGTGCGCAGCGATTCGCGGGTATCCGATCGGCCGAAGCCATCGGTGCCCAGGCTGACGAAGCGGCGGTCATGGAGGAAGGGGCGGATCTGGTCGCCGACGATCTTCATGTAGTCGGTGGCCACCACCACCGGTCCCGGATGTCCCTGCAGAGCCTGTGCGACGTAGGGGATGCGTTCGGCTTGGTCGGGATGCAGCAGGTTCCAGCGCTCGGCGGCCATGCCGTCGCGGCGCAGCTCGGTCAGGCTGGTGGCGCTCCAGACTTGGCAGCCGATGGCGAAGTCCTGATTCAGCAATTCGGCTGCCGCCATGACCTCGCGCAGGATGGCGCCACTGCCCATGAGCTGCACGGTGGGCGCCGCGCCGCTGGCGACGGGGTGTTCCGAGAGCAGATAGAGGCCCTTGAGAATGCCTGCTTCGCTGCCTTGCTTCAATCCGGGATGCGGGTAGTTTTCATTGAGCAGGGTGATGTAGTAGTAGATGTCTTCCTGGTCGACGTACATGCGGCGCAGGCCATCCTGGATGATCACCGCCAGCTCATGGGAGAAGGTCGGGTCGTAGGAGATGCAGCTGGGGATCACCGAGGACAGCACGTGGCTATGACCATCGTCATGCTGCAGCCCCTCGCCCATGAGCGTGGTCCGGCCGGAGGTGGCCCCCAGCAGGAAGCCGCGCGTACGCGCATCGGCAGCCGCCCAGGCCAGGTCGCCGACGCGCTGCAGGCCGAACATGGAATAGAAGATGTAGAACGGAATGGTCGCCAGACCATGATTGGCATAGGCCGTTCCTGCGGCGATCCAGGACGAGATCGCGCCGGATTCGTTGATACCTTCCTGCAGGATCTGGCCATCCTTGGCCTCCTTGTAGTAGCTCAGCTGGCCGGCATCCTGGGGCGTGTAGAGCTGTCCCAGGTAGGAGTGGATGCCGATCTGCCGGAACAGCCCTTCCATCCCGAAGGTACGCGATTCATCGGGAACGATGGGAATGACCAGCTTGCCCAGTTGCGGGTCCTTCAGCAAGGTCGTCAGGATGCGCACGAAGGCCATGGTGGTCGACAAGCCGCGCTCGCCGCTGCCCTGGAGCTGGCCGGAAAAGGCCGACAGCGGTGGCACCGGCAGCGGCTCCACCTTGCTGATGCGCGCCGGAATGTAGCCGCCCAGGGCCTGGCGGCGCTGCTGGAGATACTTGGCCTCTTCGCTGCCGGGCTGCGGGCGCAGGTAGGGCATGTCGTCGAGCTGGTCATCCGAGACCGGCAGTGCAAAACGGTCGCGGAAATTGCGCACGGCATCGCTGCTCATCTTCTTCAGCTGGTGGTTGATGTTCTGCCCCTCCCCGGCCTCGCCCATGCCGAAACCCTTGACCGTCTTGGCCAGCACCACCGTGGGGCGGCCCGTGGTGCGCACGGCCTGCTCATAGGCGGCATAGACCTTCTCGGGATCGTGGCCGCCACGGGTCAGCTTCCAAATATCGTCATCCGACATGTCGGCCACCAGCGCCAGCAATTCCGGATACTTGCCGAAGAAGTGTTCGCGCACATAGGCGCCGTTCTGCGACTTGAAGGTCTGGTAATCGCCATCCACGCACTCCATCATGCGCTGGCGCAACAGGCCGCTGCGATCCTTCTCCAGCAAGGCATCCCAGCCGCTGCCCCAGACCACCTTGATGACATTCCAGCCGGCAGCGCGGAAAGTCGACTCCAGCTCCTGCATGACCTTGCTGTTGCCACGCACCGGCCCATCGAGCCGCTGCAGGTTGCAGTTGACCACGAAGATCAGGTTGTCCAGCCGTTCACGACCGCCCAGCGAGATAGCCGCCAGCGACTCCGGCTGATCCATCTCGCCATCGCCGAGGAAGGCCCATACCTTGCGCCCCTGGGGTTGCTTGAGTCCACGATATTCCAGGTAGCGCATATAGCGCGCCTGGTAAGCCGCCGTCAGCGGTCCCAATCCCATCGACACCGTCGGAAACTGCCAGAACTCCGGCATCAGGCGCGGGTGCGGATAGGAAGACAGGCCGTCGCGATCCGACTCACGGCGGAAGTTGTCCATCTGGGCGTCGCTGATGCGGCCCTCCACATAGGCACGTCCGTAGATGCCGGGGGCGGAATGCCCCTGGATGTAGACCATGTCACCATCGAAGGTCTCGGTCCGCCCGCGGAAGAAATGCTCGAAACCGACGTCATACATCACCGCCGCCGACTGGTAGGTGGCGATATGGCCGCCGACGTTGGAATGCTTGCCGGCGCGCAGCACCATGACCATGGCATTCCAGCGGATATAGGCGTTGATGCGACGTTCCAGGCTGAGGTCACCGGGATAGGCCGGCTGCCGCTGGCGCGGGATGGTGTTGACGTAGGGCGTGGCGATCCTTCCGTGCAGGTCGCCATAGCGTTCCAGGTCCACTTCGGTCAGTTGGTCGATCAGGTACTGGGCGCGCGCGCGTCCTTCGGTATCGATGACCGATTCCAGGGCGTCCCGCCATTCCCTGGTCTCCAGGGGGTCAGCGTCCATTTGGGTGAGGGCTTGGTTCATGAAGTTTCTCCAGAAGGGAATCAGGCAGGTCACTGCCGGCATCGAGGCGATACGGATGGCGATGGGCCTGAAAATGTAATTGCAAATGCAATCGTAAGGGAGGCCATCCTACCGTGGTATCATTGCAATTGCAATTACATTTAAAATCAGTCACCGTGCAATCAAGGAGGCCCTCATGACGAAGCATCAACCCGATCTCTGGTTTTCCTTTGTGCGCGCGCACCGCGTGTTGATCAGGGAGATTGAACGACGTTTCGCCGCCGCCGGGCTGCCCGCCTATGCCTGGTATGACGTGCTATGGGGCATCGAGAGCGGCAAGGACGGCACGCGTCGCATGCATGAACTGGCCGATGCACTGGCCATCGAACGTTACAACCTGACGCGCCTGGTCGACCGGCTGGAGCAGGAAGACCTGGTCGTGCGCAGCCGCTCAGCCGAAGACGGCAGGGCCGCCTTCGTCAGCATTACCGATGCCGGCAAGGTCTTGCGCAAGAAGATGTGGAAGGTCTATCAGGCCGCCGTCAAGGAGAACTTCCTATCCCAGTTCGATGAGGCCGATCAGGTCGCCATCGCCAAGGCGCTGGACAATGCGGCTGCACTGGCCGTGGGCCAGGCTGGCTAGACTGGCCAGCGGCCGGGTCAGGCGGCGCTCGCTACTGCAATCGGTAGCGGTCGAGGGCATCGGCGACGCACTGTGCCGGCATGCGCCCTTGCTGCACCAGCGCCCTGAGCGCATGCAGAACGATCCATTCGATACTTGCGGGCATATTGTCGCGCTGGGAACCACTACCCAGCGCAACAAAAGGCGCCAGCAGGCAGGCACCGATCTGCGCCGCCACATGGGGGGCATAGTCGGTCACGGCGACAATCGGTTCGTTGCGGCCAGCCAGGCATTGCTCCAGGCGGCTGACCCTGGGCGAGGCCAGTGGATCCAGCGTATTGCATTGTGCCGCCAGTGCCGCCTCGCGCGCGAGGCGGGTATAGCTCGGGCAACTCCATATCTCGCTGGCCACATCCCAGTCCCGCTGCAGTATCTGCGCCGCCTGCACCACGCGTTCCAGCGCCCTGCCGGCGCCCAGCAACCGTATCGCGCCGGCCGCCTGCTCGCCGGCGCTGCACGCCAGCAGGTACATGCCGGTATGGGCCTGCTCCAGATAAGGGGAGGATGACATTGCTCCCACCGGCTTTGCGTCATGCAGGCTCAGGTAGTAATACGCCTGCTCCCCTTCCACATACAGCGCGTGCAGGGCAGCGCGCACGATGGCCCCGACCTCCTCGCCCGAGGCCGGATCATAGGGAATGCAAGACCAATCCTCGGCCAGCCATAGCGGCAGCTCGGGTCGCACACCCTTGGGCCAGTGGGAGCCGACACTGTCTGCCGTGTTCATGAACAGCCCGCGTCCGGCGGTCTCTCCGAAGGCCGAGCGCAAGCTGGTCCGGGAAGTCGAGCAGGAGAGATAGATCAAAGGACGCTCATATTGTCGCGCCGAGGCCGTGTAGCGCAGTGGCCAGGCTGCTGAAAGCGCCTGGCCACCAGTCTCGTCTCTCGCGTCCCTGCTGACGATCCATGCAGTCTCGCGCGCCGCTTGATCCCGGGACAGCGCCCGCGCAATGGAACGTCCCATGCCCAGCGGAGATTGCACCGCCTGTGGCTGACTGCTGTCGACGGTATCGATCCTGCGCAGACAAGCCAGAGCAGCGAACCGGGTTTCTGGGGCAATCGGCATCAGCGGTACCAGATGCCTGTCGTGGAGCGTAGTGGAGTTGATCATGGCTTCCCGATCTGTTTGCGCGAATGGTTATCATCGTTTACGATTGCATTTGCAACGATTGTAATTGCAACCAAAATCAGGATCAACCACGGGGCCCTCGTTTTTTGATGGCGCGCACAACACCAACCTGACATCAGAGCGCATTCAAACCCTCCACACCGGAAAGCATATGGCCTGGTTCTATCTTTTTCTCGCAGCCCTCTGCGAAATCGCCATGGGAACTTCACTGAAGATGAATGAGGGCTGGACTCGTGTATTGCCCAGCATCGCAGCCATCGCATCGGGGCTGATGAGCATCTATCTGCTGGCCCTGTCGCTGCGCACCTTGCCGGTGGGCATGGCCTATGCGGTATGGACGGGAACGGGGGCCGTCGGTTTGGTCCTGGTCGGCATCTTCTACTTCCAGGAGACGGGCAATCCGGTCAGGCTCGTCTTTGTTGCCGTGACCTTCATCGGACTGATTGGCCTGCGCTTTTCCGAGTAGGCCACGCCCGCTATCTGGCGTGGTCGCGACGTAGGGCATAATATTGCATCCCGCTAAGGCGGCATCCGGTCCGCATCCTATTGGTTTGCGGTCATCAAGGCATTCATCGAGCATATGAACGTGGTCCCCAGCCCGGCTGCACACAGACCTTTTTCCAGGACGAGAAAGCTGTTTCTGCTCTGGATCGCCATCTGGATACTGATGCTCCTGCTGGGTGTACAGGAATCCCTTTGGTCGGGAAGTCAGCATCTCTGGCAACCTGTCGTGGACTACGCTACTGCGGCCATTCCGGCGACCTTGCTGGTCATCCTGCAGGCGCGCCGGGGACGCCGCTATGATCATCTCCTGCAGCAGCCCATGTCCTGGTTCCTGCACATGTGGCGCTGGATGCCGGCGCAGGCACTGGCCTATTTCACGCTCATGTATGGTTTGCGCCTGGGTATCTATGCCCTGCTGGGACAGCCCCTGCGGCACGCACCGTGGGGAGAGCTGCTTGCCTATGAGGGAGTCAAGTTCCTGCTCTTCTTTGGTCTTTTCAGTGGCGTGCATTTCGGACTACGCTCCTATCGCGCGTGGGTGGAAGAACGACTGCGCTCGGCGCAGCAGGCCAACCTGGCAAGGCGCACCCAGCTGATGCAATTGACCCAGCAACTGCAACCGCATTTCCTGTTCAACACCCTCAACACCATCTCTTCCCTGATCCACACCGATCCCGACGCCGCCGATCACACGCTCACACGCCTGGCCACCCTGCTGCGGACCACTACCGATGTCAGCCAGCGCCCCGAGCAGACCCTGGGCGAGGAGATCGAATTGCTGCGCGCCTATACGGACATCATGACGCAACGTTTCAGCGACCGGGTCGAGATCGACTGGAACATCGATCCGGCCGCAAGCACTTGCCTGGTGCCCACGCTGTGCCTGCAGCCGCTGGTGGAGAACTGCTTCCGTCACGTGGTCGAGCAGCGCAGCGCGATGACGCGCATCTGCATCACGGCCGTTCGCAACGGACCGACCCTGTTGATGACAGTGGAGGACGACGGTCCCGCCACCGCGCTGCCACAGCGCTACGGCGTAGGCCTGGGCAACCTGCAATCGCGCCTGTCGGCCCGCGATGAACCGGGGGCGCGGCTGGAACTGGCATTGCGCCGCCCCGCTGGGCTATGCGTCATGGTGAGCCTGCCGTGCGCGTCGTGATCGTCGATGACGAGGCACCGGCACGTGCCAAGCTGGCGCGCATGCTGGCCGAGTTTGCCGATGTCGAGATCGTCGGACAGGCCGCCGATGGCCAGCAAGCCATCGACCTGGCTGCCAGCCTGCAGCCGGATGTGCTTTTCGTCGATGTGCAGATGCCGGAGGTGGGCGGATTCGATGTCGCCGCATCACTGCCCGATCACGGGCCGGCCCTGGTCTTTGTCACCGCTTACGATCAGTTTGCCCTGCGCGCCTTCGATACCCATGCCATCGATTACCTGCTCAAGCCAGTGGAGCCACTACGCCTGGCGCGCACGATAGCGCGCTTGCGGCAGGCCATGCCGCCATCCCGGCAGCCGGTGGCCGCGCCGGCGCGGCTGGTGGTCAGCGACCGTGGCCAGCACCACGTGATCGAATGCCGGCAGATAGCCTGGCTGGAAAGTGCGGACAATTATGTCGAGTTGCACGTGGGCAGCCGCGTTTTCCTGCTCAGGCGTACGCTGGCTTCCCTGCTCGATGACCTGGGGCAGGATTTCATGCGCATTCACCGCCGCATCGCGGTGGCTGCGGCCATGGTGCAGTCGGTGGAATCGCGCGCCAAGGGAGACGCCATCGTCCATCTGAAAGACGGAACCCAGCTGCCCTGCAGCCGCTCCTATCGCGAAGCCTTGCTGGCACGGCTGGCCGGATAAGGCGCCGCCATCCACGGCATTCCGTTTCGCCCCGGCACAGGCCCGGCTCGCCCCTTGCCGCTGGAGTGCCGCATGCGCTGATCTTATGCTGTCGAGGTGTCCAACCTGTCTGGAAACCTCATGCAAATCCTCTCGAAGATACTTGAATGGTCGGCCCTGATGGTGCTGACCGCCTCCTTGCTGGAAGCCGTGGTGCTCACCCTGTTGCCCACGGGCCAACGGTATGACTGGCAGGCCGCCGCGCTCTCGCTGGCCGATTTCCTGGTGCGACAATATCCCCTGCAATGGCTGCTGCCGCTGGCGTTCTGGACACATGCCATGGACTGGCTCTGGCAGCATCGGCTGTGGACGCTGCCGATGCAGGATTGGCGCGGCTGGACAGCCTGTTTCCTGGGCCAGGAATTCTGCTATTACTGGTACCATCGCGCCGCCCACCGTATCCGCTGGTTCTGGTGCACCCATGCCGTGCACCATTCCCCGGCCCAGCTCAATCTCTCGGCAGCCTACCGGTTCGGCTGGACCGGCCGCCTTACCGGCACCCTGCTGCCATTCATGCTGACGGCGCTCGTGGGTATGCCCCCCGGCCTCGTGCTGATGATGTTGTCGCTGAATCTGGTCTATCAATTCTGGCTGCACGCCACCTGGATACCTCGCCTCGGGCCGCTGGAGTGGATCTTCAACACGCCCTCTGCCCATCGCGTGCATCACGCTTGCAACGTCGAATATCTGGATTGCAACTACGGCGGCGTGCTGATCATCTTCGACCGCCTGTTCGGCACCTACCGGGCCGAAAGACCCGGGCTTGCGCTGCGCTTTGGCCTGGTCAAGCCGCTGCATACCCGTCATCTGCTGGTCCTCGAATTCTTCGAATGGCGGGCGCTGGCCAGGGACATGCTCCATGCCAGGAATTGGCGCAACAGGCTGGCCTATCTCTGGAAGCCACCGGGATGGGCGGCCGACCGGATCGGAACGATGACAGAGGACCTGCAGCGACTGGAACAGACGCAACAGCCGCAGTGACCGGGTTTTCTGCGGACCGGCAATACTTGCCGGACAGCCGTCCTGTGCGTCGTGGCGCCCTACCCCTTATACTGCGAACGCAACTCCGTCCGCCCGCTTCATCCGCCCCACCACCACAACCAGAAGAGGAAAACCATGACTGCATCCAACATCATCCATCGTGCATTGCTGGCTACCCTGATGCTGGGCCCGGCCCTTGCCATGGCACAGACCGCCAACGTCGAACTCAAGGGGAGCAATGAAGTGCCGGCCAATACCTCCGCTGCCACCGGCAGCGGCAGCATCAGCGTCGCTGCCGACAAGACCGTGAGCGGCAGCATCACCACTACCGGCATCGAAGGTCGCGTGGCGCATATCCACACGGGCGCCGCCGGTGCCAATGGTCCGGTAATCGTGCCCCTGACCAAGAATGGCGACAATGGCTGGACCGTGCCGGCCGGGGCCAAGCTGACCGACGAGCAGTATGCCGCCTACATGGCCGGCACCCTGTATGTCAACGTCCACAGCGCCGCCCACCCCGGCGGCGAGATTCGCGCACAGCTGCAGCCGAAGTAAGCAGACGCGGCGTCGACGCCTCTCTCAACAGCGCAAACACGCTACGTCGACGCCAGCCATCGAGCTGGCCTTCATTTCATCGCCCCGCCACACCCGCTCGCCTGCCACCTCAACGCATGGCCTGATCGCGCCTGCCCTCCCCGAAATACCCTACCCGCCGCATCCAAACTGGTGATATAACAGCGACCCTCCTGCACAAAGCTTCAGTTTTTCGCAGGATTTCCTGTTTAATAAACCACCAGATTTCGGATGATCAAACGTCTTATCGCTGCACTCGCCCTGGCAAGTGGCACCCTCTCCCCCACCTTCCCCGCCTTCGCCGCTGATTTCTCGCAATGTCCGCAGTTCTTCGCCGGCGGCGTGCCGCCCTCGGTACCCGCCTTGCAGGCCCGTGGTCCGCGCGCCCTGTGCTTTGACGCCTTCGCCGTCATGTACTCCGGCACCAGCAAGACCCCGGTGTACGTGGCCGAACGCCTCAATCGCGCCCAGTTGATCGACGCCAAGGATGAAGAACGCACCAACCGCTTCTACGAAGAAGCCCGCCTGCCCTCGGCCGACCGTTCTCACCTGAACGACTACAAGGGCAGCGGATTCGATCGCGGCCACATGGCACCGGCCGCCGACATGCCCACCGCCCAGGCCATGGCGCAGTCCTTCTCGCTGGCCAACATGGTGCCGCAGGCACCGGTGAACAACCGCAAGTCGTGGGCCGGCATCGAAAAGGCCACCCGCAAATACGCCATGCGCGCCGATGGCGATGTCTATGTGATCTCCGGCCCGGTATTCGATGCCCATCCTTCCACCATCGGCGCAGGCAACGTGGCCGTGCCGACGCATCTGTTCAAGCTGGTCTATGACGCGAGCTCGCATCGCGCCTGGGCGCACTGGATCGACAACACCGATGAGGCGCGCGCAGGCAAGCCGATCAGCTATGCGGAACTGGTGCAGCGGACCGGGATCCAGTTCCTGCCCAAGGCCGACGTTCGTCAGTGACTAAGCAGCGACTGAGCAGTGAGCAGGCGCAGGAGCTCTGCCGTCGGCAGACTATGTAGCTATTGCGCCTGCTCTTTCTCGTCGGCCGCCCGCAGGGTGGCGTCGCCCAGGATATGCGCGCCACGCGCCTTCAACTGCTCGCCGACGCTGCGCACATCGCGCACTTCCTTGTTCTGGCTCAGCTTGGTCTTGCCGACCAGGCTGGTGATCTCGATCTCGATGCCGACGACGGCCTTGAGCAGGCTGTCGATATAGTCGGCGGGGGCATCCGACATCTTCCAGGGCTGCGGCATGGCGGCCTCATGCTGGCGTGTCAGGCGCGCCACCACGCCGCGCACGTAGCGCTCGTCGTCACGGATGGTGATGCGGCCGCGGGCGTGCACGACCATGTAGTTCCAGGTCGGCACCTGCTTGTGATGGTCCTGCTTGCTGGGATACCAGGTCGGCGAGATGTACGAGTCGGCCGCCTTGAAGACCACCAGCACCTCGTCGCCATCCTGCACATCCTGCCAGACCGGATTGGCGCGCGCCACGTGGGCCGACAGCAGGCCCTGGGGGCCGCCCTCAAGCAGCTCGAAGGGGATGTGGTTGGCATCCAGCCCGCTCTTGCCGTGCGTCACCAGCAGGCCGAACGGGTAGGTTTTGATGAATTCCTTCAGCGCGTCCTGATCGGTCTGGCTGAAATGCGCTGGCACGTACATGGGGCTGGCTCCTGGTGTAATGGCGAAACGATCGATATCCGGCCACCACTGTAGCGGCGAAGTGGCTCCATTCATAGATCCAGTTCAAACAATTTCCAGGGAGCCAGGATGGGCTCCGCCGAGCATCTGCGACCCGCTGTTGCCGGCCATCCAGTCCACCAGTTGCGTCAGCGCCATCGGCCGTGCAAACAGGTAGCCCTGCACATACTCGCAGCCCATGGCGCGCAGTATGGCGGCCTGGGCTTCGGTTTCCACCCCTTCGGCCACGCAGGACATCTGCAGGGACCTGGCAATGCCGACGATGGCCGGCAGCACCGAGGATGCGCGCCCCGGCTCGGTGGAACGGACGATGAAGGAGCGATCCAGTTTGACGCAATCGAAGTCGAAATCGTGCAGGGTCGATAGCGACGAGTAGCCTGTGCCGAAGTCATCCAGGCACAGCCCGAAGCCGAGCGCGCTCAATTGCCGGAACTGTGCGTGCAGATGGTGAGCGTCGTCGATGAGCAGGCTCTCGGTCAGCTCCAGCGTGATCAGCGATGGCGCCACGCCAGCGGCCAGGATGATATCGCGCACCTGTTCGAAGAAATGCACGTTCATGGCCTGCCGCACCGACACATTCACGTGCGCCGTGAAGCCGGCATGCAGCAGCCCCTGGCGCTGCAACTGCGCCACGTCGGCGGCCACCTTGCCAAACGCCAGTGCGCCCAGTTGCGAGATACGCTCGCTACGCTCGGCCAGCGGGATGAACTCGGCCGGCGAGACCGCACCGAACTGTGGCGACTGCCAGCGCATGAGCGCTTCGACACCATGCAGGCGTCCATTCTGCAGGTCGCAGATGGGCTGGTAGACCATGGTGAATTCATCCTCGATATGGGCCGAATCCATCGCTGCCAGCAGCGCTTGCACGCGCTCTTCCTTCTCCAGCATGGCCTGCTGGAACACGCAATAGCCGCCCCCGCCGGGCTGCTGCGCCTGGCGCAGGGCGATCACGGCATTGGCCAGGCTCTTCTCCATCGCCGCCCGGCTGCGCTCGCCGCAATGGCTCACGCCGAAGCACAGGAACACCCGCACCTCTTCGGCAACACCCGTGCCCAGGACCATTTCGGTGGCCTGCCTGAGCCTGGCCAGGATCGCTTCGTGTTCCTGCGGCGCGCCCAGCATCACCAGAGCCACGCGACTCTCGCTGTAACGGCAGCGCACCATCTGCACCTCCGGAAAGTCCGCCCAGATCGGCAGGACCTGCGCGCACAGGCTCTGCCACAGATGCCTCAGGGCGACCTTGTTGAGGGTATCGGCCAGCTGGGCATAGTGGCTGATTTCCACCATGCACACCGTGGCCTGTTGCCAGGCCGTGCTTTCCAGGCGGTCAATGGCGCCGATGGGGCTCAGGAGGCCGCTTTCCTGATCCAGGTCGACCTTCTCGCGCAGCTCCTGGTAGAGCTTGTAGAGGCTGCCCGCCATGCGCGAGACGGCATCCTGCACCGAGACGATCTCTTCGATGGCCCAGCCCTTGGGATAGAGCAGCTCGAAACGGTGCGTGCTCATCACGTCGCGGAACGCCACCTGCTCGGCCTGGTGGCGCAAGCGCATCAGGGGGAAGGTGACGCTGCCGCGATAGACGCGGATCAGGACATAGGCGCCAGCGACGATAAAGGCCAAGGCGATCCAGCTGATCCAGAAGAAACCGTTGAACACCGACAGCAACTGCTCACGCGAGGAAATCACCAGCACCCGGTAGTGCGTCAGTTCGCTGGGGGCGCCGTCGATCTTGGAGAGTGGCTGCTGGTAGATCAGGAACTTGCCCTGCGAATCGGTCTTCAGGTTGATCAGGCCGGCGTTGCCCGACAGCCGCGAGGTGACGAATTCGCTGAAGCGCGGCTTGCCGTCCTTGCCCTCCAGCAGGAAATGGCGGTCGACCGCGCCCAGGCGTTCGGACTTCAGCAGCACCCGGTCATGGTCATCGACGATGAAGACACCCGCCACCAGCGACTGCCGGATCGCTGCATTGAGCAGCTGCTGCAGGCGCACCGGCGACAGGTCCACGGCGATCACGCCCTGGTCCTCGGGGGAGCGGTTGACCGGGCAGGTGATGGAGGCATTCCATTGGGCGTCGGCGCCCATGCTGAAATAGATGGAGGAGACCTGCGGGCATTCGTCGGTGGCATTGGCGTACCAGGGACGCTTGCGGGGATCGTAGTCGCGAGTGACGCCTACCGGGATGATGCCGTCGGCATCGGGCCGCTGGTCGAACTGTTGCAGTCCGGGATGGCGCGCATCCTGCAGGTAATAGTCGAGGCTGCCTTCGCCCTTGAGATTGAGCGCAATCAGCTCACCCTGGCTGTTGCCGAACTGGACGTAGGAAAACCGCGGCTCTTCGGTATTCTCGCGTCGCGCCAGCGCTTCGATGAAGCGCGTCAGCGGACGCAGGTCGCCGTGCAAGGGAATCGAGGACTCCAGCATCAGGCCCTGCATCTGCTTGATGAAGACGCCACCGGCCAGGTATTCGGAACGGAAACCTTCGAGCACACGATTGACCTCGCGCTCCAGCAGGGGCTGCACGATCTTTTCTTCCAGGTCGTGCTGCAGCCAGAAGAAACCGGCCGCACCAAACAGCGTCAGGAAACCGATGAAGCAGATCAGGGCGCCGAAAATCAGCTGGCCAATCTTCCACTGGTGATCTCTTCTCAGAAAACGCATACCCACAATCGCCACTCCCCCGCTCCCATGCCGCCGCCGCAGGCGCTCGCTCATCGATGGTGCGCCCTTCCAGTCATCCGGCGATCTCGTGATCCTGGTGATCTAGTGATCCTGTGCCGCAGTATCCTGGCGAACCCACGCCCCATGTCGAAGCGACTCCCTGAACGCCGTTCTTGAAGACGGTCTTTGCCGATTGAATCTATCAGGAAAAAACACGATCTCGCATCTTTTTTTGCAATCATGCCTTGATGCAATGCGATGTGAGGCGAATTTCGGCAAATCCGCCACATCGTCACGCCGGCAGGAGCGGCCTGGGCGCCGGCTCGGATCGGCTACCACAACGCCTCCCCAGGGGCAATGCTCCAGAACCCCAGTGTGACGAAAGCGCCATTGCGGTTTTCATGCCAATTCAGTAGATTGGCGAAAAAATTACAAGTCCGAGAGACACCCACGAAGGTGCTCCGAGACAACGGAGACGACAGACATCATGCCTGCCCCTTACCCTGGCCCAAGGACATCCACCCTTGGCTGCGCGCGTGCCTTTGCCGTTTCCGGATGCTGGTCCGTCTCATGTGCGATCCGTCTGGCCTGACTGGCGCGGATTTTGCATGAAACCGCAAAAACATAAGGAGCCGCGCCATGTATTCCCGTGATTTTTCCGTCCACACCGTGCAGTTCTCGGATGTCGACGAGCAAGCCAGCATGCTGACCGGATGGCAGCAGGAGTATCAGCAGCTGGGAAGTGGCCGCTTCGTCGGCGCGCTCTCGACGGTGCAGACCGAGGAGTTCTCCTTCATCCGCGAAAGCACCAACACGGCCCTGCATGAGCGCATCATGCCGCCGCCCGACCAGGTCGTCATCGGCATCTGCGATACCAGCGTGGAAGGCCACTTGCTCAATGGCCGCCCGCTCACCCGCGACCTGCTCATCGTGCTCGATGGCAGCCGCGCCCACCATATCCGCACCACCGGCCCCATCGAATTGCTTGGCCTGTCGGTGCCGCGCGAGCTGTTCCTGGCGCAGCTGCACGAGCAGGATCATGCCAGCCTGCGCAAGTGGCTGGACCTGTCGGTGATGCAGATCGATGCTGCTGCCGCCAGCATGCTGCGCCAGTACTTCGCGCTGGCCTCAGACCTGCTGCAACATCCCGCAGCCGGCCCGGCGCGCAGTTTCAGCCCACGCGCCCTGGCCTCCACCGCCATCAGCAACGTGGCCCTGGCATTGTCGCTGCAGCAGGGACATCACGAACTGGAAGCCACCCTGCCCTCGCGCCAGCGCCGCGAGCGCATCGTCCAACATGCCATCGACTACATGCGTCAGCATGCCGGCGACGAGATCGGCATCCTCGACGTCTGTCGCGCCACCCATGTCAGCCGCCGCACGCTGCAATATTGCTTCGAGGAGCGACTGGATATCTCGCCCCTGCAATACCTCAAGGCCCTGCGGCTGAACGCCGCCCATCGCGAGATCAAGCGCCGCCATGCCCAGCAGCGCGCCTGCGACCGGCAAGACACCATCGGCAACCTGGCCGCCCTGTGCGGCTTCAACCACCCCAGCCGCTTTGCTTCCGAATACAAGAAGATGTTCGGCGTGCTGCCTTCCGAGACGGCCTTGCAGGTCACCCGCAACTGAGACCACGGCCACTTGGTAACAGCGGTTACCAAGTGGCTGTCTGCTCTCTGTCCCCTCTCTACCCCCTCTTTGTTCTCTGCTTGTCCCGGCTTGTGCGATTTTGGGGCGTTTGCCTATCCGTTTTCGGCAAATTCCTTCCTGCCGCACCGACCGGGGTCGTCAGCCTCCCATCCAGAATACGAGCAATCATTTCACTTGCTTGCGGCCATCGTTGCATTAACGGCGAATCAGTCAACAATAAGAGTCGCCGCCACAGTGAAATTTCTCAGCCGGCGCATAATCCGCTCGCACTCCCATCGCCGCGCCGGGTCGCTCCACGCCACTTCCCTCTGCTCTGCAATCCGCCCGCCAGGCCGGCCGCATCGTGTCGCGCATCATTTTGGACAGTGGTATTTCAGCGCCACGCGCTCGGTTTGCTAAAAGCGGCTAACGGTGACAAGCCCGCCGATTCTAAATTCTCTCTCGTCCACTGTTCTCAAAAAGCTACCTATCAAGGACGCCGCCATAAGCGAGTCAGATCGCCATTTCGTCAGCTCGATGTCAGGAATGGAGTGCGCCTTACCGGCCCGTAACGATAGGGACTGCCCTGCGAGTCTCAGGAAACCGGTCATGTCTCCGGTGTCGGGTTCGGCCTCTCCCTCGTGGCCGAACACCGCCGGTCCACGCACAACACAGCATCACGAAATGGAGAGAGCACGATGAAGCACATCAACATGGGACTCATGGCCCTGGCGCTGGCCAGCACCTTCGCCCACGCCGCCACCCCGCAGGACCTGGGCGGCAGCCTGACCCCCTTGGGTGGCGAGAAGGCCGGCGGCAATGGCGTCTCCGAATGGAAGGACGAGAATCCGGCCCTGCCCGGCTGGTCCTACGGCAAGCTGCGTCGCGAGTTCTTCAAGTACAAGGACGACAAGAAGACCGACACCATCGATGCCTCCAACGTCGACAAGTACGCCAGCAAACTGACACCCGGCCAGATCGCCCTGATCAAGCAGATCAAGGGCTACAAGATGGATGTCTACCCCAGCCACCGCTATTGCAGCGCCCCCGATTTCGTCGTCGAGAACACCAAAAAGAACAGCATCGCCAAGATCGGCCCGGACGGCTGGAGCCTGGCCGAAGCGGTGGTGCCGGGCATCCCCTTCCCGCTGCCCAAGAGCGGCGAGGAAGCCATGTACAACAGCAAGATGCGCTATCGCGGCGTGGCCTTCGAACTGAAGTCCACCGTCACCGCCGTCTCGCCGCGCAAGGGCAGCAACGAATGGATCAAGGCCGGTTCGCAGCAGACCATGTACTTCCCCTGGGCCAACAAGGGCAGCACCAACCTGTCCACGCTGCCGCCGGTGGAGTACTACACCTACTTCGCCTACAACTCGCCCACCGCGCTGGCGGGCCAGGCGCTGTCGATCGCCACCTTCCTCAACCAGCCCGGCAGCGAGACCTTCTACTACTTCCCCGGCCAGCGCCGCGTGCGCCGCATGCCTTCCTACGCCTACGACTCGCCGCAGATCGGCATGGAAAACCAGTACACCCTGGATGAGCCCATGGTCTTCAATGGCACGGTGGATCGCTTCGACTGGAAACTGGTCGGCAAGAAAGAGATGCTGGTGCCCTACGGCAGCTTCGGCGGCACCGAGTTCAAGACCAAGTTCGAGGACGTCGCCGGCGACGACTTCATCGCCGAGAACGCCCGCCGCTACGAGCTGCACCGGGTCTGGGTGGTGGAAGCCACCGTCAAGGCCGGCGTGCGCCACCTGGCGCCCAAGCGCACTTTCTATATCGACGAAGACAGCTGGAACCTGGTCGCCGCCGACGACTACGACGCCCAGGGCAAGCTGTGGAAGCACCGCGAAGCCTATGTGATCCCCGTCTACGAGACCGGCAGCTGCGACCAGGCCGGCTTTGCCCAGTACAACCTGGCCGAAGGCCGCTACGTGTTCGACCTGCACTCGGTGGGCACCGGCCGCGACCTGGCCTGGGAAGTCGATGGCAAGGGCAATCCGCGCGCCAAGGCCAGCTTCTACAGCGCCGACAACCTGCGCGCCATCAGCGACCGCTGATCACCAGCCAGCAACGGGAGAGAAAAAACAATGAAAAAAAACATGCATAAGAAACTGCTGGCGCTAGCCGCGGCCAGCCTCTGCAGCGGCGGCGCCCAGGCCTTTACCTTCGAAGGCGAGACGGTCTCGGGCAACTTCGACTCCACCGTCTCGCTGGGTGTGGGCGTGCGCGCCAGTTCGCCATCCTGCGGGCTGGTGATCGGCAGCAGCGCCGGCAATGCCTCGCCGGCCAGTGGCAGCGGCGCGCCGGCCGGCTGCGCCGATTCGCTGTCCTCGCTCAATGACCAGGGCAACCTGAACTACAACCGGGGTGACCGCTTCACCACCTACCTCAAGGGCACGCATGAACTGCTGCTGAACATGCCCGAGGACGTCAAGTTCCTGGGCCGCGTGAGCTGGTTGCGCGACTACTCGGCCACCAGTACCAGCGGCAACATCAGCGGCGCCAACAGCAGCGGGCGCGCCTTGTCGGACGATGCCACCAACGAGTTGCATTCCAAGGTGCGGCTGCTGGACCTGTGGGTCAGCAAGTCCTTCAACCTGGGCGAGGAGCGCGCCCGTGTGCGGGTCGGCAACCAGGTGGTGAACTGGGGCGAGAGCCTGTTCCTGCCGGGCGGCATCAACCAGACCAATGCCATCGACCTGATGCGCCTGTCCAACCCCGGCACGCAATTGAAGGAAGCCATCCTGCCGGCGCCCATGGTCAACTTCGCCTCGGGCCTGGGCCATGGCTTCTCCATCGAGACCTATGTGCAGCAGGGCTGGGAAAGCAACTACTTCCCGCCCGTGGGCAGCTACTGGTCTACCGCCACCGTGGGCAGTGGTGCCGATTCCTACGGCGTGCCCACCACCAACCGGCCGCGCTCCACCGGCCAGTATGGCGTGGCCCTGCGCTATACCCCGCCCGGTGCCGAGGTCAACTTCGGCCTGTACGTGATGAACTACCACGACAAGTCGCCCGTGCTCTCCACGGCCAACACCACCAGCGGCCTGGGCTATTCCTACCTGGAAGACCGCAAGATGATCGGCCTGTCGGCCAACTTCCCGCTGGGGAACTGGGCCATCGGCACCGAACTGTCGTACCGGCCCAAGGATGCCGTGGCCCTCAATGGATCGGTGCAGAATGCCAACGGTGGCTATTGCATGACCAATGGCAAGTGCTATGTGGAGACCGCCAAGTACCAGCTGGCCGTCACCGGTCTGCTCAGCCTCACGCCCAGCGAGCATGGCAGCATCCTCAAGCTGCTGGGCGCCGATACCGCGACCCTGATGGCCGAGGCCGTGGCGATCCGCTATCCCGATCTGAAGAGCTCCTATGGTGGCATTCCGGTGGCAGCCGGCCTGTGGGGCTGGGGCTACGACACCACCGCCAATGCCAACGCCACCCTGGCCAATGGCGGCAACACCGCCGGCGTCGGCACGGCCACCTCCTACGGCTACAACCTGGACTTCAGCTGGGTCTATGACGGCTCGCTGGTGCCGGGCTGGCAGGTCATCCCGGAGATCTACTACTTCCAGGCCGTCAAGGGGCGCACGCCCAACGCCACGGCCACCTTCATGGAAGGCGCCAAGATGGCCAACTTCACCATCACCTTCATGCAGAACCCGGCCAAGTGGCAGGTGGCCCTGAACTTCGCCAAGTTCTGGGGTGGTGCCAGCGTGTTCGACCAGCCCCTGAGCGACCGCAGTTTCTATGGCCTCACGGTCAGCCGCAACTTCTAGCACCACGTCGTCACGCCCGGCCCTGGTGCCGGGCGTTTGGCCGCCTGCCGGCGGCAATCGTCTTCACCTGAGAAAAACGCACCATGGGTTCCGCCAATCGCCTCTTCAGCCTGGCCCGTTTCGAGGCCACCGTCTTCCGCTTCCGCCTCCCTATCCTGCTGGGCCTGCTGGTCTTCACGGCCGCCATGTCCTTCTTTGCGCTGCAGCTGCGCATGGACGCCGGCTTCGAAAAGCAGATGCCCACCCACCACGAATACATCGACACCTTCAAGCAATACCGTGACGACGTGCTCGGCGCCAACCGTCTCAATATCGTGCTGCGTGCGCGCAAGGGCGAGATCTGGACCCAGGCCGCGCTCGCGCGCCTGAGCGACATGACCCAGGCGGTCATGTTCCTGCCCAATATCAGCCGGCTGGGCGTGCAATCGCTGTGGACGCCCAATACCTTCGTCAACGAGATCACCGAGGAAGGCTTTCGCGCCGACCCGGTCATTCCCGGCACGGTGATCCCCTCGGCGCTCACGCCCGAGAGCATTGCCCAGATCCGCAATACCGCCATCAATGGCGGCTTCGTTGGCACGCTGATCTCGCGCAACCAGGACAGCGCCATGATCGTGGCCGAGATCAATGAATTCGATGCCAAGGGCAACAAGGTCGATTACCTGGCCTACAACAAGCTCTTGAACGACTTGCGCGCCAAGTACGAGGATGCCGACTTCGAGGTGCAGATCATCGGTTTCGCCAAGCAGATCGGTGATGTCGCCGATGGCGCCGAGGGCGTGCTCAAGTTCTGCGCCATGGCGCTGCTGCTGACCACCGTCGCGGTCTACTGGTATTGCCGCTCGCTGCCCTTCACGCTCTTGCCGGTGGCCTGCTCGCTGGTCTCGCTGGTGTGGCAGTTCGGCACGCTGCGCCTGCTCGGTTACGGGCTCGATCCGCTGGCGGTGCTGGTGCCCTTCCTCGTGTTTGCCATCGGTGTCTCGCACGGGGTGCAGCAGATCAATACCATCGTGCGCGGCATCGCCAGCGGCCTGTCCTGCGAGGGTTCGGCGCGCGCCAGTTTCCGGGGGCTGCTCATCCCCGGCGTGCTGGCGCTGGTGACGGCCTTCGTCTCCTTCATCACGCTGGTGATGATCCCCATCCCGATGGTGCGCGAACTGGCCATCACCGCCTCCATCGGCGTGGCCTACAAGATCGTCACCAACCTGGTCATGCTGCCGCTGGCGGCCTCGCTGCTCAAGGTCGGCCGTGGCTATGCCGATGCCGCCATGCGCGCCCAGCAGGCGCGCGGGCGCTGGCTGGCCGTGCTCTCGCGCGCGGCCGAACCCAGGGTGGCGCGCAGCATCGTGGTGGTCACGCTGTTGCTGCTGGCGGGCGCGGCCTGGTACAGCCATGACCGCCTGGTCGGCACGCTGCAACCGGGCGCACCGGAATTGCACGCTGATTCGCGCTACAACCAGGATGCCCGCTGGATCGCCGAGAACTACGGCAATGGCCTGGACTGGCTGACCGTGATCCTCTCCACGCCCGCCAACTCCTGCGACAACGTCAGCTTCGGCCGCTACCAGGACCAGTTCGACACCGTCATGCGCCATGTGCCGGGCGTGCTGTCGGTAAGCTCCTTCGCCGACCAGATGAAGATCTACAACGAGGGCTACAACGAAGGCAACCCGGCCATGTTCACCGTGCCGCTGGATGCGGCCAACTACGCGGCGCTGGCCGTGGAGATCGGGCGCGTGCGCGGCTTCCTCTCCAAGGATTGCAACATGCTGGCCACCCACCTGTTCCTGGCAGACCACAAGGCCGCCACCATCAATGGCGTCATCGCCGCCGTCAAGCAGTATCGCGACCAGCACAAGCTGGCCGGGCTGGAAATCCGCCTGGCCGCCGGCAATGCCGGCGTCATCGCCGCCGTCAACGACGAGGTCGAGAAATCCGAACTGCCCATGATGCTCTACGTCTATGGCGCCATCGTGCTGCTGGTGTTTGCCGTCTATCGCGACTGGCGCGCCATCATCGCCTGCTGCCTGCCGCTGACGGTGGCGACCTTCATCGGCTATGCCTTCATGAAGCAATTGCAGATCGGCCTGACGGTGGCCACCCTGCCGGTGATGGTGCTGGCCGTGGGCATCGGCGTGGACTACGCGTTCTACATCTACAACCGCCTGCAGATGCACCTGGCCGCCGGCCAGCCCATCGAGCAGGCGCTGCACCACTCGCTCCAGGAAATCGGCATGGCCACCATCTTCACCGCCATCACGCTGGCCATTGGCGTGGCGACCTGGTCGTTCTCGGCGCTGAAGTTCCAGGCTGACATGGGCAAGCTGCTGGCCTTCATGTTCCTGGTCAACCTGGTCATGGCGATGACGGCCTTGCCGGCCTTCGCCGTGGTGCTGGAAAAGATGTTCCCGCGCAAGACCCCGATCAAGCTCAACAGCGCCCTGGCGCACTGACCCGCAAGGCAAGGACGATTCCGATGACTTTCTTCTTCAAGCACGCCCTGTCGGCACTGGCTGCCAGTCTGGCGATGATCCCGGCGATTCCGGCGCTGGCCCAGGCCGGCGCCCCCATCCCGCTGGCCCCCGCGCGTGCCGACGCCCATGCTTTGCACAACATGATGCTGGGCGCCACCCGCGCCGGTAATCAGGCAAGCAGCCGCATCGTCGCCGTCGGCGCCTACGGCTACATCATCCTCTCCGACGACGGCGGCGCCAGCTACCGCCAGGCCGAGCAGGTACCGGTGGACTTCACGCTGACCTCGGTAGCCTTCGCCGACGCCCAGCAGGGCTGGGCCGCCGGGCATGGCGGCGCCATCCTGCACACCAGCGATGGCGGGCGTCACTGGACGCTGCAGCGTAGCGATACCACGGTCGACCAGCCGCTCTTCTCGATCTGGTTTGCCAATGCCAACGAAGGCTGGGCAGCCGGCCTGTGGTCGCTGCTGTTGCATACCCGCGATGGCGGCCAGCACTGGGAGCAGGTCAAGCTACCCACCGCCCCGGGCCAGAAGCGCGGCGACCTGAACTTGCTGCATCTCTTCCCCGGCGCCGATGGCGCGCTCTATGTCGCGGCCGAACAGGGCGTGCTGTACCGCTCCACCGACCATGGCCAGCACTGGGAAGGCATCGCCACCGGCTCCAAGGCCTCCCTGTGGAGCGGTGTGGCCACGGCCTCCGGCGCCCTGGTGGTGGGTGGCCTGGGCGGCAAGATCCTGCGTAGCGAGGATGGCGGCCAGCACTGGCAGAACGTGGCATCGCCCACCAGTGGCTCCATTACCTCGCTGCGCACCGACGGCAGCCAGGTGATCGGCAGCTCCCTCTCGGGGGCACTGATCGTCAGTGATGACGATGGCCGCAGCTGGCGCGTGGCCGCCATGGCGCGCGATGCCCTGACCACGCTGGAACTGCAGGATGGCCGTGCCGACCGTCCGCTGGCCTATGGCAAGGGTGGGCAGGCCAAGCTGGAGGCGCGTGCCGGCCACTGATACCTGGTGTTGAAAAGCAAAGAGGATATCCACGGATATCCTCTTTTTTTTTACGCTCCGTATTTGGCCGGCGCTTATTTCTTCAGGCTGATCACCTGCGGCTGCGTCACCGACTTCAAGCCTTCATTGCCGAACTCCAGCCCCCAGCCCGAACGCTTGACGCCACCGAACGGCACCATGGGATGCACCATGCCATGCTGGTTGACCCACACCGTCCCGGCCTGCAGACGCGTGGCGATCTGCGCTGCGCGTGCGCTGTCACTGCTCCACACAGAGGCGCCCAGGCCGACGTCGAGCCGGTTGGCGTTGGCAATGGCGTCTTCCAGATCGCTATAGCGGATGATGGGCAGGACCGGGCCGAACTGTTCCTCATCGACCAGGCGCGCGCCATCGCGGATATCGGTCACCAGCGTGAGCGGATAGAAGTTGCCTGGGCCGTCCGGCAAGCGGCCACCGCAGACGATGGTGGCCCCGTCCTCGCGGGCGCTATCCACCAGCGCCGCCACCTTCTGCAACTGCATGCGGTTCTGCACCGGTCCCATGGCGATGCCCGGCTGCAGGCCGTCTCCCATGGGCGTGGCGGCGATGATGGCCTGGAGCTCGGCGACGATCTGGTCATGCAGGGCGTCGGGCACATACAGCCGCTTGGCGCAGGCGCAGGTCTGCCCCATGTTGAGGAAGGCGCCCCAGAACAGGCCCGGCGCGATGGCCTTGGGATCGGCATCGTCGAGCACGATGGCGGCATCGTTGCCGCCCAGCTCCATGGTGGTAGGCGTGAGGTTGCGGGCGGCGGCAGCGACGATGCGCGCCCCGGTGGCACCGGAACCGGTGAACATGATCTTGTCGACCTGGGGATCCTCCACCAGCAGCGCCCCCACGCTGCCATCGCCACTGACGGTATTCATCACCCCCGGCGGCAAGGCGCCGGCGATCACCTTGGCCAGCTCCAGGCCGCACACGCTGGTGTATTCGGACGGTTTCAGGACCACGGTATTGCCGGCGAAGATGGCCGGGATCACCTGCCAGATCGAGATCATCAGCGGCCAGTTCCAAGGGGCGATGGCGGCCACCACGCCGAAAGGCTTGCGATGCAGTTCATCGCGCCGGGTCTCATCCTCGAAGACCACCTCGGGCGCCAGCGTCAGGCTGGCGGTGGCGCGGGTCCAGGCTTCGCAGCCCCACAGCTCGAAGCGCGAACCCGGCACCTGGTCCGGCCCCACCCCGCCCAGCGGACGCCCCTGCTCCTGCGTCACCAGCGTGGCCAGCCATTCGGCATTGGCGGCGATGGCGTCGGCCACCCGGTGCAGCGCGGCGCGGCGCTGTTCCAGGTCCAGCGCCGCCCAGGCCGGCTGGGCATTGCGCGCAGCAGCCACGGCGGCGGCCACCTCGATGGCGTCGGACTGGGGGAAGCGGCCCATCACCTCGCCATTGGCGGGGTTGCGGGAGTCAAGCAGGCGCGCGCCGCTGCGCAGCTGGCCGCCGATGATATTGCTGGTGGTGTACATACGGTCTCCTTGAAGAAAAAGACCGCCCTGGCCGGGGCCGGAGGCGGTCATGGGGAAAGGTCGTGCAGGGAGCGACTACTTATTTTTTCTTGTTCAGGCCCAGCGTGGGCGTCTCGTCGAAGAAGTTCCAGGGCTTGAGCAGCACATGCACCCATTCGGTGGGCATGATCGGCCATTCCTCGGCGCGCGCCACGTGGGTGGTGCCGGTGGTCAGCCAGACCACGTCGTCCTGGTTGACGATGGACTGGTTGTCCTTGATGAAGGCACCCAGGCCGGTGTCTTCCTGCGAGCGGTTGGGATACTTGCCCTCGGGGAAGCGCTGCACCGGGTCATAGCGGGTCACCCACAACTGGCGGTCCATGAAGCTCAGGCGACGGTTGAGCCATTCGTCCTGCGAGAAGTTGGCGCCCTTGGCGATGGGGTGGGTACCACCGGCATACGGGATCAGCTGGTAGGACACCGGGTTGCCGACCTTGTTGAACTTGTTGGGATTGCTCAAGAGCCGGATGGTCGAGGCATCGAACTTCTGCGCCGCCTGCTGCTCGGTCTCGGGGGTGCGCTGCACGGTCTGCATGGTGCTGCTGCGCGGGCCGCCACGGGTATTGGGCAAGACCACCGGATCGACTTCGGTGAGCGAGTTGTTCTGGCCATCGATGTCCAGGTCCAGCCTGAAATTGTAGATGTGTTGGTGCGTGGTGCCGACCACGTTGTGATCGATCAGGGTGCCGTAGCGGGTATCCTCGGCGGCGCTGGCGTCGCGCATGGTCGAGGCCTGCACGCCCTTGACCGCTTCGATACCGGTGGCGCCGGCGTTGATGCCGATGGTGCCATTCTCGGCAAAGACCCAGTCGAAGATGTAGTCGTAGTTGCCCACCGTGCTGATCCAGCGGATCACCAACTCACGCCGCTCCACCGACAGATTGGGCTGGCCGTATTCCTGGTGCTTGAATTCCGGTCCGGCATAGCGCTCGAACACACCGATGGCGCGTGGGATCACGCGCGGCTTGCCGCTGCTGTCGGCGATGGTGGCGTCCAGCAGCACCGCGTTCTCCGGGGTGTCCTTGCCGCGTTCGATGGAAGAGGTCAGCGTGCCCATGCCATATTCACCCGAGTCCAGGTAGGCCTTGAAGTACCAGCCCACATCCGGATCGCCATAGGGCACGATCATGCCGCCCAGCGAACCCTCGTACATGATCTGGCGCTTCTTGCCGTGGTCGTTGTAGGTCACGGTGGAGAACATCAGGCCTACGCGCGAGTCGAGCTTGAAGTGCATCTCCCAGTTGCGCCAATGCAGGGTGTTGCCGCTGATGGTGTAGTTCTTGCCTTCGGGCTCGCTGATCTCCAGCGGCTTGGGCGGCGGCGTCAGGGTGCGGCCACGGCCGTCATAGCCGGTGGGCTTCAGCGGCACCGGGATGACGCCGTTGTCCTCGACCTTGATCACCTTCTTGTTGACCACGTCCACCACCGCCACCAGGTTCTCGATGGGATGGGCCCAGTAGTTGCCGTCGCCCACATCGAGGTAGCTGACCACCTTGAGCAGGCGGCTATCCTCTTGCAGCGCGTCCTTGCCGCCGAAGTAACCCACCGTCAAGGGCGTGGCGACCACCTTCTTCATGTCGCTGATGCCACGGCGGGCGATGGCCTGTACGTATTCCGGGCTGGATTCCAGCGAGTTCTGGACCGTCTCGAAGTCATCCACCAGCACCATGCCCTGCACGCCGGCCTTGGGTTCCCAGCGCACCACGCTGTGCCGGGCCAGGTCCACCGTGCCTTCGATGACGTTGCGGCCATCGAGCAGGGTGAAATTGGCACGCCGTTCGAAGACCGGCCGGCCCTGGCCCAGGGCGAATTGCCAGACCTGTTCCTTGGGCGGCTCGGCCAGGCTGATCTCGGTGAAGCGATAGCTGGGCTGGTAGTGGCCGCTGGCCTTGAGCGCATCGACGGTGGCCGTGATCTCGGCGGCCGACAGCGGATTGAGGGGATGCGGCACGGCCTCGATCTGGAAGGTCTTGTCCAGGCTGGGGGCGAAGACGGTATTGATGAAGTCTTCCGACACGTAGGCTTGCTCCCCCTTCATCACCAGCGGCACCGGCAAGGCCACGCTCTGGCCGTTGACCAGCGCGGTACGGGCACGCGGCTTGACGCGCACGATGACGCTGTTGCGGGTGATGGTCCAGACGCCCGCATAGGCATCCCAGCGCACGCTGGCGCCGAAGGATTCCATGGCTTTCTTCAGCGGCACCATGTGCGCGGCGGCACCGTGGGCGGCCGCCGGCAGCGGCAGCATCACGGTGGTGGACAGGCCGGCGGCGGCGAGCGCGGCCAGCAGGACATGGCGCGAAGCCAGGCGGAGTGCGGAGCGGAATGGTTTCATTGTCGGGGCTGGGCTGTGGGACTATCGTGACGCCGATTATTGCGTCGGATATCCGCACAGGCGTAGCCCGATTTGGCAAACCTGCATGCGTCGGAGGGCATATTGCCATTTCTGGATAGTCACCCCGGGCTAGCTGTCCGGGCTGGCGCATCCCCCGCCCGCATGCAATACTTGCCAACGTTAGTCGACAGACTGTAGGAACATCATCCCGCCACCCCCATTGCCACGATCCGACTTGACTACCGACGCCACCTTCCGCCTGGAAGCCTCCAGTCCGCCCATCCTGCATGTCGAGGGAGACTGGACCCTGCGCAACTACCGGCAGCTGGCACGCCAGATCGCCGAGCAACGTCCGGCGCTGGGCAAGGACCTGGCGCTGCGGTTTTCGGCACTGAGCGGCTTCGATACGGTGGGCGCCAAGCTGCTGGTCGACTTGCTGGGGGTTCCCCTGGCCCTGCAACAGACCACCGACGGCAGCGACCTGCCGCGCGCCTGGCGCGGCCTGCTGGCCGCCGTGGCCGAGGCCAAGGCCATTGCCATCCCCAAGGCGCCCAAGCCGCGCCAGGCCTGGATCACCGACATGCTCGCGCAAGTGGGCGCAACCATGCTCAGCCAGCGCGCCTGCGCACTGGGCCTGTTGGGCTTTACCGGGCTGTGCCTGCAGACGCTGCTCGGTTCGCTATGGCGCCCCTCGCGCTGGCGCATCACCGCCGTGGTGGCGCAGATCGAGCAGACCGGGCTGGATGCGGTGCCCATCGTGTCACTGCTGACCTTCATGGTGGGCGCGGTGGTGGCCTTCCTGGGGGCTACGGTGCTAGCCAACTTCGGCGCCAGCATCTATACGGTGGACCTGGTGGCCTTTTCCTTCCTGCGCGAATTCGCCGTGCTGCTGACCGCCATCCTGATGGCAGGGCGTACCGCCAGCTCCTTTACGGCCCAGATCGGCTCGATGAAGGCCAACCAGGAGATCGACGCCATCCGCGCCCTGGGCCTGGATCCGGTGCAACTGCTGGTCCTGCCGCGCATCATCGCGCTGCTGGTGGCGATGCCGACGCTGACTTTCGTGGCCATGCTCTCGGGCCTGTTCGGCGGGGCCATGGTGTGTGCGCTATCGCTCGATATCAGCCCGGCCATGTTCATGTCGCTGCTGCAGCAGGACGTGGGCATCCTGCATTTCGTGCTGGGCATGGTCAAGGCGCCGCTGTTTGCGCTGGTGGTGGCCATCATCGGCTGCAATGAAGGTTTCAAGGTCAGCGGCAGCGCCCAGTCGGTGGGCCAGCACACCACCTCCAGCGTGGTGCAGTCGATCTTCGTGGTGATCCTGCTCGATGCGCTGGCGGCGCTGTTCTTCATGGAGATGGGATGGTGAGCAGCGCGGAAAACATCATCGACGTGCGCGGCCTGCGCAACCAGTTCGGCAGCCAGGTGGTGCATGACCAACTGGACCTGCAGGTGCGGCGTGGCGAAATCCTGGGCGTGGTGGGCGGTTCCGGCACCGGCAAGTCGGTGCTGCTGCGGAGCATCGTCGGCCTGCAGCGCCCGGCCACCGGCCAGGTGCGCGTGTTCGGGCAGGATCTCTCGGCGCTGTCGGCCGAGCAGCGCTCGCGCTACGAGCGTCGCTTTGGCGTGCTGTTCCAGCAGGGGGCGCTGTTTTCCTCGCTGACGGTGCTGGAGAACATCGCCCTGCCGCTAATCGAATACGGTGGCCTCGACGCCACCGAGGCACGCGGCGTCTCCGCCATGAAACTGGCCCTGGCCGGCCTGCCCATCGCCGCTGGCGACAAGTATCCGGCCGAACTGTCCGGCGGCATGATCAAGCGCGCCGCCCTGGCCCGCGCGCTGGCGCTGGACCCTGACATCCTGTTCCTGGACGAACCCACCGCCGGGCTGGATCCCATCGGTGCGGCCGCCTTCGACCATCTGATCCTGACGCTGCGCGATGCGCTGGGCCTGACCGTGTTCCTGGTCACGCACGACCTCGATACGCTCTACGCCATCTGCGACCGCGTGGCCGTGCTCTCGGCCAAGCGCGTGCTGGTGGTCGATCAAATCGATGCGGTCGCGGCCTATCCCGATGCGTGGATACAGGAATACTTCCAGGGCCCGCGTGGACGGGCCGCCAGCCAGTCTGCCCTCCATGCCGATGCTGCCAACACCGCCAATGCCGGCAGTGCTGCCCCCTCCCCCCAAGGACAACATTAATGGAAACCCGCGCCCACCACGTCCTCATCGGACTGTTCACCCTGCTGGTCGCCGCTGCGGCACTGGTGTTCTGCCTGTGGCTCACCAAGGCCGGCCGCGAACGCGACGTCGACTACTACACCGTCATCTTCAACGAGGAGGTCAGCGGTCTCTCCCGTGGCAGCCCGGTACAGTACAGCGGCATCAAGGTCGGCGACGTGGTCAGCCTGACCCTGGATCCGGACGACCCGCGCAAGGTCCGTGCCCGCATCCGCGTGACCGGCCGCGCACCCATCAAGGAAGACACCGGCGCCAAGCTGGCCCTGGCCGGCATCACCGGCACCGCCCTGATCCAGTTGACCAATGGCTCGCCGCAAAGCCCGCGCCTGGTCTCCAAGGACGACGAGGACCCGGTCATCATCGCCTCGCCTTCGCCGCTGTCCTCGCTGCTATCCAATGGCGAAGACCTGCTCACCAACGTCAATGAGGTGCTGCTCAATGCCAAGAAGTTCGTCGCCCCCGAGAATGCGCGCCGGCTCACCGACACGCTGGCCCACCTGGAACAGGTGACCGGCGCCCTGGCGGACCAGCGCAACAACGCCGGCCGCGCCGTGCAGGAGCTGGCCGAGGCGGCACGCCAGGCCAACCTGGCCATGCAGTCGGCCAACCAGCTGCTGGGTACGCGTGGCGCCGACGCCATGGGCAACCTGCAAAAGGCCATGGCCTCACTGGCGGCCAGCAGCCAGCAGATCGAGAAACTGATCCAGCAGAATCAGGCCGCCCTGAACAGCGGCGCCCAAGGGGTGGCCGATATCGGCCCGGCCATCAGCGAACTGCGCGGCACGCTGGCCTCGGTACGCGCCATCAGCCACAAGCTGGAAAACAATCCCGGCGCCTACCTGCTGGGCAACGACAACCTCCAGGAATTCAAACCATGACCACCCTGCTCTTGCTCCGGCGCACTGGCCTGCTGGCCTGCAGCCTGGCCCTGGCGGCCTGCTCCATCCTGCCCAAGGCGGATCCGCAGACGGTCTATCGCCTGCCACCGGCCAGCACCAGCGCTGCCGCTAACACCGGCAGCAGCGACCCGCGCGCCCTGCGCATCGCCACGCCCTACGCCAGCCGCAGCCTGGATAGCGAACGCATCCTGGTGCTGCCCGAGGGGGATGTGGTCAAGTCCTATGCCGGCGCACGCTGGAGCGATCCGGCACCGGTGCTGGTGCGCGAGCGCCTGCTGGAGGCCTTCCAGGCCGATGGCCGCTTTGGCAGCCTCTCCGGCGACCAGAGCAATATCGCCGCCAGCATCGAACTGGCGGGCTCGCTGCTGGCCTTCCAGAGCGAATACCGCAACGGCGTGCCGACCATCGTGATCGTCTACGATGCGCGCATGATCGACACCGCCACGCGCCGGCAACTGGCGGCGCAGCGCTTCAGCGTGACCCAGGCGGTAGCCGGCAGCCAGTTGCCGGAGGTGGTGAGCGCCTTCGGCCGCGCCAGCGACCGCCTGGCTGCCGAGGTGGTGGCGTGGGCGGCCTCGATCCGCTAGCCGCTGGCCACGGTGGCCAGCGACCTCACTGGCCGATCCAGCGCAGCATCAGCGGCATCGCCACCGGCACCAGCACGGCCGTGAAGACACCGTTCAGGCCCATCCCCAGCCCGGCGAAAGCCCCCATCTCGGCACTGACCTGCAGGGCCCGCGCCGTACCGATGCCGTGCGAGGCCACGCCCAGCGCAAAGCCGCGTACCGGATGGCTGTCGATGCGCAGGAAGTTGAGGATATAGCGCGCCAGCACCGCCCCCAGGATGCCGGTGCAGATGACCAGCACCGCCGTCAACGAGGGCAAGCCGCCGAAGCGCTCCGAGATCGCCATGGCAATCGGCGTGGTGGCCGACTTCGGCGCCAGCGAGACCATGACCTGGCGCGACGCGCCCATGGCATAGGCGATGCCGACCGCCGTCACCACGGCCGTGACGGAGCCGGCCGCCAGTCCCAGCAACAGCGGCAGCACCGCACGGCGGAAGTTGTGCCACTGCTTGTACAACGGCATGGCCAGCGCCACCGTGGCCGGCCCCAGCATGAAGTGGACGAATTGCGCGCCCTCGAAGTAGGTCTTGTAGGGTGTGCCGGTGATGACCAGGATGCTCACCACGATGGCGATGGCGATCAACACCGGATTGGCCAGCGGATTGAACCTGAGCCGCTGGTACAGCTGCAGCGCCACCAGGTAGGCCACCAGCGTGGTAGTCAGCCCCAGCAGCGGCGAGGCCGCCAGGTAGACCCAGACATCGGTGAGCCGGTGCAGGCCGGGGATCATGGCTGCTCCCGGTCCTGGTCAGCCGCCGGACGCAGCCGCTTCATCGCCCACTGCGTCACCAGTGCGCCCACGGCGATGGCCAGCACGGTACTGACCACCAGCGCCACCACGATGGCCCAGAGGTCGCCCTTGAGCTGGCCGCTGGCGGCGATCACCCCTACCCCGGCCGGCACGAACAACAGCGACAGGTGTTGCAGGATGCCCCAGGAAGTCTGCTCCATGAAGTCGGCCAGGCGCGGATACAGCAGGAAGGACAACAGCAGCAGCAACATGCCGATCACCGGCCCAGGAATGGGCAAGCCCAGCAACTGGGCCGCACCTTCACCCAGGCACTGGAAGACGAGCAGGAGAGCCAGGGAGCTCAGGTTCATGGCGGGCCTTCACGGAAAAAGATAGGTTGGCGGAGCAGGACGGAAGGTGAACAATCCAGCCATTCCTGTCCCAGCGCCTGATTCTATGTTTTTTGCGTGACGCGAGGCAATGCATGGCCCCGCCCCGTCCCGCTCACCCGGCCAGGGCGACCAGGCCCGCACAGAACAACAAGCCCGACACGATGCGCTGGAACCACAGCGGCGAGAGCAGTCCATAGAGACGCTCGCCGACATACACGCCACCGGCGAAGGCCGGCACCAGCCAGGCGGTCATTTCAAGCTGGTCCACGCCGACCTGGCCATCCCAGGCCAGGATCAGGGCTGCACCGGCGAACAGCACCATGAAATAGGCCAGCAGGTTGGCGCGTAGCCGCGCCGTCTGCTCCTGCACTGCCATCGCGATGCCGCCCGACCCGACGCCATTGAAGTAGTACACCGCTGCCACCCCGCCGATCCCGCACAAGGCGGTCATCATGCCCGAGACCGCACCGGCGGCCAGCGTCGGCGTGACGCCGCCGCCATGGCGCCAGCGCCAGCCCAGCACGTGCAGTGCGGTAACCGCCAGCACGCACACACCGATCAGGCGATGCAGATCCGGGAGCCGTCCGCTGGCGATCAACTGCACACCCACGGCCGTGCAAGCCAGCGCGATCGCGGCCAGCGGCAAGACAGTGCGCCAATGCGCACGCGCTATCCACTCGCGCCAACCCTGCAGCGACGCAGCGCAGTTGACCAGCACGATCAGGGCTGCGGCTTGCGGTGATGGCAGCGCCAGACCGAACAGCGGTGCCATGACCAGCGCCCCGCCAAAGCCGGTCACGCCCTTGGTCAGGCCCGCCAGCAGGCTGGCCGCCATCAGCGCGGCGATCAGGGAATGCGACGGGCTCACGCGCGCCACCCGGCGGCGCAACTGCGCAATGAAAGAGAGTGTGAGGACATGGCGCAATCATTGCATTGGCCATCTCGGGCACATAAGACCAGGGAGAGCTTTCCATGGAGCCAGCCGATACGGCACGATGCTTCGACAGCGCGCACGAAAAAGGTGCCGCCGGGTCCGCGCTTGCACCAAGGCTGGCGTTCGCTGCGCCAAGGCCAGGCCGGCCTGCGCAGCAAGGGCGCGGTCGCAGCGGCCACGTGCCGCATATCTTCGCCGCTGACGCGCCCCAGACCAGCGCCGGCATCGCTGGTCCAATCGAAAGAGCGCCGTGGCTCCATCGGCTGGCGCGCTTTCTGCGTCACAGTAGCTGCGTTGCCAACACCGTACCGGGCAACCGCGCTCCTGTCGCAGGTCGCGTTCCCAGCTCGCATCTCCACGTCACGAACATCACGATATCGAGGGGTTACACATGAAAGCATCCGTATTGCGCCGTACGCTGTCCCGCCTGCTGGCCACGGCCTGCCTGTTCTGCGCCACCGGCGCCGCCACCCTGGCCTTGGCCGCCGACAAGGAAGTCACCATCGCCTACCAGGACATGATGGTGCCCTGGCGCTATGCCCAGCAACTCGACGAAGTGGCCAAGGAAACCGGCTACAAGGTCAGCTACCGCAAGTTCGGCGGCGGTGGCGATGTGATCCGCGCCATGGCCTCGGGCAACGTACAGATCGGCGAGGCCGGCTCCAGCCCGGTGGCGGCGGGCCTGTCGCAGGGCTTGCCGATCCAGCTGTTCTGGATCCTCGACAACATCAACGACGCCGAAGCGCTGGTGGCCCGCAATGGTTCCGGGGTCAGCTCGGTGGCCCAGCTGAAGGGCAAGCGCCTGGGTGTGCCGTTTGTCTCCACCAGCCACTTCCACGCGCTGATGGCGATCAAGCAGGCTGGGCTGTCGCCCTCGGACGTGAAGGTGCTCAACATGCGCCCGCCTGAGATCGCCGCTGCCTGGGAGCGTGGCGACATCGACGCGGCCTATGTCTGGAATCCGGTGCTGGCCAAGATCGGCGCCAGCGGCTCGGTAGTGACCAGCTCGGGCAAGATCGCCGCCCAGACCGGCATCGCCACCTTCGATGGCTTCGTGGTCAACCGCGAGTGGGCCAAGGATCACGAGAAATTCATGCTCAGCTTTACCCGCATCCTGGCCAAGTACGACGCCATGTACCGCACCAATCCCGCCCAGTGGACCGGTGACACCGCGCAAGGCCGCGCCGTGGCCAGCATCTCCGGCGGCGAACCGGGTGAGGTGGCGGCCGCGCTGAAGCTCTACCAGTTCCCGACCCCGGCCGAGCAGGCTTCCACCAAGTGGCTCTCTGGCGGCAAAGATGCCGGTGCCGTCAAGTCCCTGCAGGCAACGGCCGAGTTCCTCAAAGAGCAGAAGACCCTGCAAGCCACCCTGCCGGATTACTCGGTGGGCGTGACCGACCAGTACGTCAAGGCGATTGCGGCCGCCAAGTAAGACGCTGGCCAATCGACCACGTCTCCCCCATTCATCCCAGGAGAGCGACCATGCTAGAAATCGACCAGGTCTCGATCGAATACCCGGCCCGCAAGGGGCCTCCCAGCCTGGCGCTGGACCAGGTCTCGCTGGCCATCCCGGCTGGCGAGTTCGTGGTGGCGCTGGGCGCCTCCGGCTGCGGCAAGACCACCCTGCTCAACACCATCGCCGGCTTCATCCCGCCCACGCGGGGCGAGATCCGGCTGGGCGGCGCGGTCGTGGAGGGCCCGGGTTCGGATCGCGGGGTGGTGTTCCAGAAGCATGCACTCATGCCCTGGATGAATGTGGTGGAGAACGTCGAGTTCGGGCTCAAGCTGCGCAAGGTGCCGTTGCACGAACGGCGCCGCATCGCGCTGGAATGTCTCAACAAGGTGGGGCTGCTGCCCTCGGCCTACAAGCAGGTCTACGAACTCTCCGGCGGCATGCAGCAGCGCGTGGGCGTGGCCCGTGCCATCGCCTCCTCGCCGTCGGTGATGCTGCTCGACGAGCCCCTGGGCGCGCTCGACGCCTTCACCCGCGAAGCCATCCAGGAACTGCTGCTGGACCTGTGGAACACCTCGCAGGGAGTGTTCTTCTTCATCACCCACGATGTCGAGGAAGCCCTGTTCCTGGCCACCCGCCTGATCATCATGGCGCCTCATCCGGGGCGCGTGGTGCATGACCTGCCCATGCCCTTCGCCCGACGCTACCTGGCCTCGCGGGATGCGCGCGGTACCAAGGCCGATCCCGAATTCATCGCCGCACGCGAGCACGTGCTGGCGCTGGTCCACCAAACCTCTGCTGCAGGCATGCACTGATGAACACCACCACCGCCACCCCCATGAGCACCGACCCGCACGATCCGCTCGACGGCCAGACCGCCCCACGTCCGGCCGGGACCGTGGCTCATCCCCGCAAGCGCCGCGCCCGCAACTACGGCGCGCCGGGCCAGGGCAGCACCTGGGCCATCAGCACCCTCACCATCATTGCACTGCTGCTGTTGTGGTGGCTGGCCACGACGCTGCACTGGATCAAGCCGCTGTTCCTGCCCACTCCGCAAGCCACCCTGGACGCCCTGGTCAGCGCCCTGCGTGGCCAGACCCAGGGCGATACGCCGCTGGTGCAACATGTGCTCATCAGCATCAGCCGTGTCATGGCAGCCTTCCTGCTGGCGGTGGCGACGGCGGTGCCGGTCGGACTGGCCATGGGCAGCTCACGCATCGTGCGCGGCATCGCCGACCCCATCATCGAGTTCTACCGACCATTGCCGCCCCTGGCCTACCTGCCGCTGATCGTGATCTGGCTGGGCATCGACGAGAGCGCCAAGATCACGCTGATCTACCTGGCCTGCTTCGCCCCGCTGGCCATGGCGGCCAAGGCCGGCGTGCGCTCGGTAGCAATCGAGCAGATCAACGCCGCGCGATCGCTGGGTGCCAGCCACTGGCAGGTGATCCGCCTGGTGGTGTTTCCGGCGGCCCTGCCGGAAATCCTGACCGGCATGCGTATCGCCGTCGGCTTCGGCTGGACCACCCTGGTGGCCGCCGAAATGGTGGCCGCCACCGCCGGCATCGGGCAGATGGTACTCAACGCCTCCAACTTCCTGCGTACCGATGTGGTCATCATGGGCATTCTGGTCATCGGCGTACTGGCCTTCATGATCGACCTCATGATGCGCAAGATGGAACAGAAGCTGATCCCATGGAAAGGCAAGATGTGAGCGCCGCACGCGCGCCTGCTGGCACGGATCCTGCGACACCGCAGGCTTTGATCCAGCGGAGCAGAAGCGTGCGTGACCACCAGTCGCACCAGGTGATGTGGCGCCAGATCTTTCCCGAACCGGAGCGCCAGGGGGCGACCCTGCAGAGCCAGCTGCGGGTGCGCCTGGTCGATGCCGTGCTCGATGGCCGGCTGGCCCCCGGCATGCGCCTGCCAGCCAGTCGCGAGCTGGCCGACATGCTGGCCATCTCGCGCAATACCGTGGTCCTGGTCTACGAAAAACTGGCCGAGGACGGCTACCTGGAAAACCGCCCGCGCAATGGCTATTACGTCAGCGAGCGCTACCGCCACCATCCCCATGCGCTGCAGGCCACGCCGGAACCCGCCAGCGGCACGGCATCCCATGCGGTGGACTGGCAGACGCGCATGCTGCCCGAGCCGCCCGGCATCAAATGGCTGGACAAGCCCGGCGACTGGCAGCGCCACCGCTATCCCTTCCTGTATGGCCAGTTCGATCCCAGCCTGTTCCCCATTGCCGACTGGCGCGAATGCAGCCGGCAGGCACTGGATGTCACCTCCATCCTTGGCTGGGCACCGGACGCCATCGACCACGACAATGCCTCGCTGGTCGAACAACTGATCAAGCGCGTGCTGCCCCGGCGCGGCATTGCCGCGCGCCGCGATGAAGTGCTGCTCACCGTCGGGGCACAGCAGGCGCTCTATCTGGTGAGCGAATTGTTGGTGCCGCCCGGATCGACCGTGGCGGTGGAAGACCCGGGCTATATGGATGCCCGCAATATCTTCCTGCGCCGGGGGACGCAGCTGGTGGGACTGGCGGTGGACCGCGACGGCGTGCTGCCCGATGCGGCCGTACTGGCCCAGGCACAGACACTCTATTGCACTCCCAGCCACCAGTGCCCGACCGGTATCACGCTCTCGACCGAGCGTCGCCTGGCACTGCTGGACTGGGCGCGTCGCCACGATGGAGTGATCATCGAGGATGACTATGACGCCGAGATGCAATATGCCGGCAAACCCTCCCCGGCGCTCAAGGCCATCGACCATGACCGCCGGGTGATCTATATCGGCAGTCTCTCCAAGACCCTCTCGCCGGGCCTGCGCATCGGCTACATCGTAGCGCCCGCCGAGGTGGTGGTGCGCCTGCGGGTGCTGCGCCGGCTGATGATCCGCCACCCGGCGACCAACAACCAGCTGGCGGCGGCGCTGTTCATCTCGCATGGGCACTACGACCGCTTCCTGCATCAGATGCGCGACGAACTGGCGCGACGCGCGGCACTGCTCATTGCCGCCGTGCGCACGCACCTGCCGATGATGGAATTCACGCCGCCCGATGGAGGGTCGGCCTTGTGGGGGAAGTTCACGCCGGACATCAATACCCGCCTGCTCAGGCAGGCGGCCTTCGAGCAAGGCATCCTGATCGAGTCGGGGGAGGCGTTTTCCTTGCATGACACCGACAACTTCAATTGCCTGCGCCTGGGGTTTTCTTCCATCCAGGCCGAGCGCATCGAGCCTGGTATCCAGGCGCTGGCCGCCTTGCTGCCGCGCTGCCGCTCGCGCTGACGGCAAGGTCGCCGTTGAGCGGGCCTTACAGGATCTCGTCGCGCAGCCAGTACCAACGATACAGCATGCTCTGGCCGAGGCGGCGCCAGGGCGCTGCCCACTCACCCTGGCGCGGGAAAGGCAAGGCGCTGTCGTAGATGGGCAGGTCGATCTCCGGTCCGCGCAGGCCGGCCACGCGTTCGGCCATGCGGCGCCCGGCATGGGCCGAGAACGATACGCCATTGCCGCCGTAACCGAGCGCATAGTAGACGCTCTGCATGGGATCGGGCTGGACCACGCGCGGCATCATGTCATGGCTGACATCGACCCAGCCCCACCATGAGTGATCGATATCGATGCCTTTCAAGGCCGGGAACTTGCGCGCCAACCCATTGACCAGCAGACGATAATGCGACTCGCGATGGGCATTGGCACCGCTGATGGCGCTGCGGCTGCCGATCTGCACGCGGCGGTCGGGCAGGAGGCGATAGTAGAAACGCAGGGTCCGGGTATCGGTGATGGCCTGGTGTGTCAGGAAATTGGTGGCCTGCAGTTCTTCATCGGTCAGCGGGCGCGTGACGATGGAATTGGAGAGCACCGGAAACACCCGGTTCTTCAGCCACGGCGACAATCCCGGCAAGCCATAGGCCCCCGTGGCCACGGCCACGGCACGCGCACGCACGATGCCGCCGGGCGTGCGCAGGTAATGTACGCCATTGCGGCTTTCCCAGCCGGTCACGGGGCTGGCCGGATGCACGCGCGCGCCCAGCGCCCGCGCCATCTTCATGTAGCCGAAGGCCAGCTTCAGGGGATGCACGCAGATGCCCTCGGGTTCGTGCATGGCACCGGCGGCCTCCTGGTCACCACACCAGTGGCGCCGCACCTCCTCGCCAGTGAGGATGCGGGTGTCGTAGCCAAAATGCTTGCGCATCACCTCGGCCTCGTGGCGCAAGAAGGCCAGCTTCTTGGGGCGATGCGCGATGTAGAGATGCCCGCCAGGCTGGGGCTCGCAATCGATTTCCTGGGTGAGCTGGACGAAGGTATCAAAGCCGGCACGAATCTCCTCGTCCAGCCGCAAGGCCGTGGGCAAGCCCCAGCGGGTGATCCACTGGGAGCGGTACAGGCGCCCGCTGGCATTCTGGCCCTGCCCGCCATTGCGGCTGGTGCAGCCCCAGGCGACCTGGTTGGCTTCCAGCACGGTGGCGCGGATGCCATGCTCGCGCGCCAGGAACAAGGCGGTCGCCAGGCCGGTGAAGCCGGACCCGATGATGACCACGTCGGCATCGACATCGCCCCGGATGGGGCCGTCATCCATGGGTGGCTCGCCCGCGCTGGCGACCCAGTAGGTCGGCGCGTACTGCATGTTGTGACCCGGCGAGCGGCTGACCAGAGGGTCGAAGGCAGGATCGTAGGGAGCGGGAGCGGCGCCCACTTCGGCGCGGGAGAAGCTGTTCATGACAGGCCCTGGTGGCGGTTCGGAAAGCGTGATGCAGGCCCGGATCTCAGGCTGGCCTGGCCGTGCGATTCTTGCGGAACACGTTTTTCTGCAGGATCTTGCCGTCGCGGAAGACGAACAGGTCCACCCCATCGGCCTCGATGGGCGTGCCGTCGGCAGCAGTGCCGGTGAAGGTCCACTCGGACACGCCACGCTCGCCGGCCACCCAGTGGCGGCCATTGCGCCATTGGGCATCGGGCACGCTGAGCCAGGCCGAGGCAAAGGCGCGGGCGACTGCCTCGGTTCCGGTGTGGCGGCTGCCATGGGCGTCGTGACCGGCGGCGCTGAGGAATTCACAATCGGGATGCATGAAGTCCATCAGGGCGGCGATGTCGTGGCGGTTCCAGGCATCGGAAAAGGCTTGCAGGGTTTCCACCGTCACCGCCGGGATGGCGGCACGCGACGAGGGCTGGGAAGGCAAGGACATGCGCGGCTCCAAGGGGAAAAGCCTGTGACAGGCGGACAGTCACAGCCTAATGGAGCCGGCCATGCCGGCCATAGAGCCAGGGAGGGGTTTCGATCAGGCCAGCAAGCGTGTCGATGGAGCCAGCCACCGCCTGCCCTTCGCCTCCGTCAAGCCGCGCTACTTGGCCAGCCGGTCCAGCCGCAGGCGCTGGCGGCCGTCGGTCAGGCGCAGCATGGCCAGCGTGGCCGCGCCAAAGGCCGCCAGGCCGCTGGCCCCGGCCAGGATGAACATCAGCAGGATCTGGTACTTGGCCGCTGCCAGCGCATCCATGCCGGCCAGCACCTGGCCGGTCATGATGCCGGGCAGCGTGATGATCCCGGCGGCCGACATCTGGTTGATCACCGGCAGCATGCCGCTGCGGATGGCCGCCATCAGCGGTGCGCGCAAGGCGTCGCGGCGCTCTGCGCCCAATGCCAGCCGGGCCTCGATGACTGCAGCCGCGCTGCTGGCGCCAGTGAGAAAGGCATCCAGCGCAATGCTGGCCGAATTGAGCACGCTGCCCAGCACGATACCCATGAGCGGAATCGCATAGCGCGGGTCGTACCAGGGGTCGGGACGCAAGGCTGTGGCCAGCGCCAGGGCCACGGTGAGCATGGACGCCGTGCCCACCACCACGGTACTGATGCGCAAGCCGGCGCTGCCGGCCAGCGGCTTGCGCGAGCGGCTGGCGACTTCGCGCGCGGCGGCGGCAATCATCAGCAATACCGCCAGTGCGGTCAACCAGGGTGACTGGTTGCTCAGGATCCAGCGCAGCGCCAGCCCCACCAGCAGCAGTTGCGCCACCATCCGCAGCGCCGCCACCAGCAGCGAACGGTGGATCTGCAAGCCCAGTGCCAGCGAGGCGACGGCATTGACCAGCACCAGGATCGCCGACATGGCCAGGTCGGTGGCCGACAGGGGCAAGGCGCTCATGGCGCGCTCCTGCGCACGACCTGGAGGGTGCCGTGGCCTAGCCGCCGGGTCTGTTCCTGTGCATGCGTCACCAGCAGCAGCGCCATGCCCTGACCGAGGAAATCGCGCAACAGTTCTTCCACGCGCGCCACGTTGGCGGCGTCGAGCGCACTGGTGGGCTCGTCCAGCAAGAGCACCGGGGGCTGCATCAGCAAGGATCTCACCAGGGCCGCGCGCTGGCGCTCGCCGGTGGACAGCTGGGCCAGATCGGCGTGCAGGCGGTCTTCACCCAGGGCCAGGCGCTGGGCCAGCATGGCCGCCCTTGCCTGTCGATCCGCCGGGAAATGGGCCATCACCGTGGCTTCCCACCAGGCCGGTTCGGCCGCCTGGTACAGCACCTGGCGGCGCCATTGCGGCGCTGGCATGGCACTGCGGGCCTGGCCGTCCAGCCAGGCCTCGCCTTGCCCTTCGTCCAGATCAGCCAGCAGGCGTAGCAGGCGCGTCTTGCCCGCGCCGGAAGGCCCCTCCACCACCAGGCATTGCCCGGCCTGCAGCGAGACATCGGTGGGCGCGACCACCGCCGAGCCGATGGCGTGGGCTCGCAGGCGCGGGGGGCTGCTGGCGGCGGGCCCCTGCTGCGAGGCATGGGGCGCATGGAGCAATGGCGGCGGCGATGAGATGTGATCCATGAAAGAGGGCAGGCAGTGCGTTGGGGCGTTTGTCGTGCAAACAGCGAAGAATGCGTCCGGTGGCACAGTTTGACACAAGCGCGGACACAGCTTGACACGATCGGCACCGAGGCTGACGTTTTCTGCACCATCGTCGCCATTGCGCCCTCCTATGATGATGGCTCATCATTGCTCATCACAGAGGATATCCATGACCACCACCCGCACCACCCTGGCAGCCGCCGCACTGACGTTTTCGGCACTGTCGGCCCAGGCCGCCGACTTCACCGTGACCAGCCACGACATCAAGGAAGGACAGACGCTGTCGACCGCCCAGGTCTTCAACGGCTTTGGCTGCAGCGGCCAGAACCGCTCGCCGCAATTGTCCTGGTCGGGTGCGCCGGCCGGCACCAAGAGTTTCGCCGTCACCGTCTACGACCCGGATGCTCCCACCGGCAGCGGCTGGTGGCACTGGACGGTGTTCAATATCCCGGCCTCGGTGACCAGCCTGCCCGCCGCCATCAATGCCCAGGGCGAGGGACTGCCCAAGGGCGCCATCCAGGGCCGCACCGACTTCGGCAGCAGCAGCTTCGGCGGCGCCTGCCCGCCGCAGGGCGACAAGCCGCATCGCTACCAGTTCGTGGTCTGGGCGCTCAACACCGACAAACTGCCCCTGGATGCCCAGGCCAGCGGTGCCATGGTCGGCTTCATGCTCAATGCCGCCTCGCTCGGCCAGGCCAGGCTGACCGCCTTCTACGGACGCTAAGCCGCCGCATGCATAGCGAGATCGACATCCCGCCGTTTGCCCACGGTCAGCGTCCCACGCTGACCAGGATCAGCTGCCGCCAGGAGCAGCAGCTGCGCCAGGTCTTCATCGGCCAGGCCAGCATCTGTCATGTACGGCAAGGCAGGAAGCGGTTGCAATGGAACGGACGCAACCTGCTGTGCGGCCAGGAGGGCCTGCTGCTGATCGCAGCGGGCACGCAGCTCAATGTGGGCAACCTGCCGCGCAACGGTACATACGCAGCCGACATGGTCTCGCTGCCGCCAGCACTGATCGAACGCTTTCGCCTGCACTATCCGGGCCAGGGGGCGCATGCGCGGCAGGCGCAGGAAGTGACGACGGTGCCGCAGGATGCCGACATCCTGCGGGCCTGGCGCTACCTGCAGGACTGCCTGCACGACGATGCCCCGGTCGAGCTGCAATGCCAGGCAGGCGAGGCGGTGCTGCTGGCCTTGAGCCTGCGCGGCCCCATTGGCGCGCTGTTGCGCGACCGCAGCGATGCCTTCAGCCATCGCATCGAGCAGTACCTGATGATGCTGGTCCCCGAAGAACGCACCCTGGAACGCGTCGCCGGCGCCTTCCATTGCAGCGTCTCCACGCTGCAGCGCCGGCTGGCACGCGAGCAGACCGGCTTTCGGCAGTTGCTCGACAAGGTGCAGCTGGGACTGGCACTGGAACAACTGCAGGCCTCCTCGCTACCCATCGCCGATATCGCGGCCCGTTGTGGCTACGATTCGGCCTCGCGCTTCGCCATCCGTTTCCGCCAGCATTTCGGCCTCAGTCCCAGCGAGTTGCGCCAGACCTTGCAGTGAGCGCCACCTCAGGCACTCAGGCACTCAGGCACTCAGGCAAACACCCCCAGCTCAACAACACCCACCGTCATCCCGGTACGAATACGCCGACATCGCTTTGACAGGCCGTCCGACTGCCCGGCCCTGGTCATCCCGCCTAAGATGGCTGCAACGGCTCGCAACCGCGGGTCGCCCAGGAACAGACCAAGGAGATACGCATGTCCACACGACCCATCCTGAAAATGCTTGGCACGGCCCTCGTGGTCGCCGCCTTCAGTACCGGCGCCCTGGCCCAGAATGCCTCTGGCGCGGGCGCCGAAGGCTCCGGCGCCACCGGCGCTACCGGCACGCCGCCGGCCAACGGCGCCAGCCCTGGCCAGGGCAGCGCGACGTCATCGGGCAAGACCATGCGCGACCACAAATCCCGCAAGTCCGACAAGAGCGACAAGAGCAAGTCGCGCAGCAATCCCAACGCCAGCGAAATGAAGGACGGCCCGATGGGAACCTCCCCGGGTGGTAACGGTGGGGGTGGAGGCGGAGCCGGTAGTGGTAGTGGTAGCGGTGGCAGCAGCGGCAGCGGTGGTTCCGGCTCCTGATGGCGCGCGGCGCACCGCAGCGCAGCGGACCCCGGCTCGTCCTCGGATGAGTTGCTTGAGCGTGGCTTGAGCGTGGCATGATGCAGCCCTGATGTCCGACCGTCATGCCTGATTTGCCCCGTCCCGACAGACGGGGCTTTTTTATGCGCCCCCCATTCGCGATACCACGCCCCCCTGCGCAGGCGGCCAGCAAGGTTACAATCACGGATCCGCCGGCATCCGCGATGCCGCTTCAACCTGCCTTGTCCGCCCGCGCCACCATGACCGACTATCTGGAAATCTTCTATCGCCTCTTCATCGCCCTGCTCATCGGCTGCGCCATCGGCATCGACCGCAACCTGCGCGGCAAGCCTACCGGCATGAAGACCCTGGGCCTGGTGGCACTGGGCTCGGCGCTGGTGACCATGGCGGCGATGAATTTCGCGCTGGGCGACGAGGACCATCACCGTGATGCGGTCAGCCGCGCCATCCAGGGCATCATCACCGGCATCGGCTTCCTCGGCGCGGGCGTGATCATCCACGAACAGAAGACCGAGAAGGTGCGCGGCCTCACCACCGCCGCCTCGATCTGGGTCACCGCCGCCGTGGGCATCGTCTGCGGCGCTGGCTGGTGGCGCGTGGCGCTCATGTCGACCGGCCTGATCCTGGGGCTGTTCGTGGTCGGCCGTCCGATCGAGCAATGGCTGCATCGCAAGTGGCTCGACAAGAGCCCCGACGAGCGCGCCGACATCCGCGCCCGCGAGGAAGACTGAACCGGCCGCCCTCCTCCCCATGAAGACCCTGTTGCTCTACATCTGCACGGCGCTGGCCGAGATCGTCGGCTGCTACCTGCCCTACCTGTGGCTCAAGCAGGACCGTTCGGCCTGGCTGCTGCTCCCGGCCTCGCTGAGCCTGGCGCTGTTCGCCTGGCTGCTGACGCTGCATGAAGCCGCCTCCGGGCGGGTCTATGCGGCCTATGGCGGCGTCTATATCGCCGTGGCCATCGCCTGGCTCTGGCTGGTCGATGGCGTGCGCCCCTCCCTCTGGGATGCGGCAGGCGTGGCCGTGGCCCTGGCCGGTATGGGCATCATCGCCTTCCAGCCGCGCTAGCAGCCCCGCTATGGAGATGCGGGCGAGCACTGTTGTTGCCTGCCAGCATCGCACCGCTACGATGCACTGCACCACGAGAGCGCAGTGCGCACTGAAAACCATCACGCGATGATATAAATCGGGTGCAGGCCGACTGCCTGCAGCCATCCCCTCCACCCCTCCCGTCCCCCAAGATCGGCCACCAGAGTGTCGTTGCGCCGAAATCACCGGTCTGGCACGCGCTTTGCTAAACAAGCATCAGGATCAAAGTCGATCCCCCAATTGATGCCGATCTAACGATGGATCTGCAACACACAAGGACAATGGCGTCCGCTTGGACCGAGGCACTGCCCCGGATTTGAGCGGGCGCCTTTTTGTTTTGCTGACCAGGAGCCGCCATGAGCAAATCCAATCGTATCGAGCTGTTTTCCCTGCGCACCCCGTCCATGCGCACCTTCCACCTGACCTGGATGGCCTTCTTCATCTGCTTCTTCGCCTGGTTCGCCTGCGCGCCGCTGATGCCGGTGATCAAGGGCGAGTTCAACCTGAGCGCCGGCCAGATCGCCAACATCAACATCGCCGCCGTGGCCGTGACCATCCTGGTGCGCCTGGTGATCGGCCCGATGTGCGACCGCTTCGGCCCGCGCAAGACCTATACCGGCCTGTTGCTGGCCGGCGCCGTGCCGGTCATCGGCGTGGCCTTCGCGCAGAGCTACGAGAGCTTCCTGTTCTTTCGCCTCCTGATCGGCGCGGTAGGTGCCAGCTTCGTGATCACCCAGTACCATACCTCGGTGATGTTCGCCCCCAACGTGGTGGGCACGGCCAACGCTGCCACTGCCGGCTGGGGCAATGCCGGCGGCGGCGTGGCGCAAGGCCTCATGCCGCTGCTGATGGGCGCGCTGATCATGCTGGGGGTGTCGCACGGCTGGGGCTGGCGCGTGGCGCTGATGGTGCCGGGCGTGCTGATGGTCATCATGGCCGCGCTCTACTGGCGCTTTACCCAGGACTGCCCGGAAGGCAACTATGACGACCTGCGCGCGGCCGGCGTGAGCATCGAAAGCGGCAAGCGCGGCGGCTGGGCCAGCTTCCGCGCCGCAGCGGCCAACTATCGCGTCTGGATGCTCTTCATCACCTATGGCGCCTGCTTCGGCGTGGAGATCTTCATCCACAACATCGCCGCCACCTACTACGTCGACCACTTCAAGCTCTCGCTGGAATCGGCCGGCATCGCCGCCGCCAGCTTCGGCCTGCTGGCGCTGTTTGCCCGCGCCCTGGGTGGCTTCGTCTCCGACAAGGTGGCCCTGGCCGGCGGCCTGAACCGCCGCGCCACCCTGCTGTTCGTCATGATGCTGGGCGAAGGCCTGGGTCTGCTGTGGTTCGCCCACGCCGGCAGCGTCGTGGCCGCAGTCGTCGCCATGCTGTGCTTCGGCCTGTTCACCCACATGGCCTGCGGCGCTACCTATGCACTGGTGCCCTTCATCGACCGCAAGGCGCTGGGCGGCGTGGCCGGCATCATCGGCGCCGGCGGCAATGTCGGCGCGGTGCTGGCGGGCTTCCTGATGAAGGGCCTGGGCAACACGCAACAGACTCTCTCCACGCTGGGCGTGCTGGTAACCGTGTCGGCACTGTGCGCCGTGGCCGTACGTTTCACCACGTCCGACAAGAGCGACGACACCGTCGCCGTCGACAACAAGGTCGCAGCCTGAGGAGCAAAGCATGAAGATCATCGTCATCGGCCACGGCATGGTGGGCCACAAGTTCCTGGAAACCCTGGCCGAGAGCGGCGCGGGCGAGCTGCACGTCACCGTCCTGTGCGAAGAACCGCGTCCGGCCTACGACCGCGTGCACCTTTCCGAATTCTTCGCCGGCAAGAGCGCCGAGGACCTGTCGCTGGTGGCGCCGGGCTTCTTCGATGCCGGCCGCAGCGCCGTGCAGTTCGACCTCAAGCTCAACGCCAAGGCGCAGCAGATCGACCTGGAGCGCAAGCAGGTGCTGGTCAACGTGGCCGGCGTGGAAGAGACCCTGTCCTACGACAAACTGGTGCTGGCCACCGGCTCCTACCCGTTCGTGCCGACGGTGGCGGGCAACCAGCGCAAGGATTGCTTCGTCTACCGCACCATCGAAGATCTGGAAGCGATGCTGGAATGCGGCAGCCGTTCCAAGTCGGGCGTGGTCATCGGCGGCGGCCTGCTGGGCCTGGAATGCGCCAAGGCCCTGCGCGACCTCAAGCTGGAAACCCACGTGGTCGAGTTCGCCCCGCGCCTGATGGCGGTGCAGGTGGATGAAAGCGGTGGCCGCGTGCTGCGCCAGAAGATCGAGGAACTGGGCGTGACCGCCCATACGCAAAAGAACACGGTCGAGATCGTCGACGGCAAGCAGCACACCCATCGCATGAACTTCGAAGATGGCTCGCACCTGGAAACCGACATGATCGTCTTCTCCGCCGGCATCCGCCCGCGTGACGAACTGGCGCGCAATGCCGGCCTGAAGGTGGGCGACCGTGGCGGCATCGTCATCGACAACTGCTGCCTGACCTCGGACCCGGCGGTCTATGCCATCGGCGAATGCGCGCTGTGGAACGGCAAGATCTTCGGCCTGGTGGCCCCCGGCTACGACATGGCCCGCACAGCCGCCAAGCACCTGCTGTCGCACCGCGACGACGCCATCGAAGTGCCGCAATTCAACGGTGCCGACATGAGCACCAAGCTGAAGTTGATGGGCGTGGACGTGGCTAGCATCGGCGACGCCCATGGCAAGGAAGCCGGCAGCCGCTCCTACCAGTTCACCGACGAACGCCGCCAGATCTACAAGAAGATCGTCGTCTCCGAATCCGGCAAGCACCTGCTGGGTGCAGTGATGGTGGGCGACGCCGCCGAGTACGGCACGCTGTTGCAGATGATGTTGAACAAGATCGAATTGCCGGAAGCGCCGGAGTTCCTGATCCTGCCGCAGTCCGACGGCAAGGCCAAGCCGGGTCTCGGCGTGGATGCGCTGCCGGAATCGGCCCAGATCTGCTCCTGCAACAATGTCTCCAAAGGCCAGCTGTGCGCCGCCGTGGCCTCGGGCGTGACCAACATCGGCGACCTCAAGGCCTGCACCAAGGCCGGCACCGCCTGCGGCGGCTGCGTGCCGCTGGTGACCCAGGTGATGAAGGCCGAGATGAAGAAGCAGGGCCTCGCCGTCAACAACCACGTCTGCGAACACTTCCCCTACTCGCGCCAGGAAATCCACCATCTGGTGCGCGTGGGCCAGATCAAGAGCTTCGACGAACTGCTGGCCAAGCACGGTCGCGGCCTCGGTTGCGACATCTGCAAGCCCATGGTGGCCAATGTGCTGGCCTCGCTGTGGAACGACTTCGTGCTCAAGAAGGAGCATGCCAGCCTGCAGGATTCCAACGACTACTTCCTGGGCAACATCCAGAAGGATGGCACCTACTCGGTGGTGCCGCGCATGGCCGGCGGCGAAGTCACTCCCGACGGCCTGATCGCGGTCGGCCAGATCGCCAAGAAATACGGCCTCTATACCAAGATCACCGGCGGCCAGCGGGTGGACCTGTTCGGCGCCCGCGTGGACCAGTTGCCCGATATCTGGGAAGAACTGATCGCCGCCGGCTTCGAGACCGGCCACGCCTACGGCAAGTCGCTGCGCACCGTCAAATCCTGCGTGGGCTCGACCTGGTGCCGCTACGGCGTGGGCGATAGCGTGGGCTTCGCGGTGCGCCTGGAAAACCGCTACAAGGGCCTGCGCTCGCCGCACAAGATCAAGTTCGGCGTCTCCGGCTGCACCCGCGAATGCGCCGAGGCGCAGGGCAAGGACGTGGGCATCATCGCCACCGACAAGGGCTGGAACCTCTACGTCTGCGGCAATGGCGGCATGAAGCCGCGCCACGCCGAACTGATCGCCTCGGACCTCGACGAAGCCACCCTGGTCCGCTATGTGGACCGCTTCCTGATGTTCTACGTACGCACCGCCGACCGCCTGCAACGCACCAGCACCTGGCGCGAAAACCTGGAAGGCGGCCTGGACTATCTCAAGAGCGTGGTCATCGACGACAAGCTGGGCATCGCCGCCGAACTGGAAAGCGAGATGCAGCACGTGGTCGATACCTACGAGTGCGAATGGAAGAAGGCCGTCACCGATCCCGAGACCCGCAAGCGCTTCCGCCACTTCGTCAACAGCAAGGCCGCCGATGGCAACATCCGGTTTGTCGAGGAACGCGGGCAGATCCGGCCGGCGACGGTGGCGGAGAAGAAATTGCTGGAAATCCCGGTGATGGTGGAAACCGTTTGATATTTGCCTGCGTAGGACCTTCGATACGTCGCTACGCGACTACTCAGTCCGAACGGTAGTCGATGAACAAAGTACCGTTCGGACTGAGTAGCGGCGCCGCCGCGTATCGAAGGCGCGGCAACTGCAACCCAATCAGGAGCAATCATGCACAGCGACCAACAAATCAAACACTGGACTCCGATCTGCGACCTGGCCGAGATCGTCCCCAACACCGGCGTGGCCGCCCTGATCGGCGACCAGCAGGTAGCCATCTTCCACGTGATCGACCCCAGCCAGGGCGAGCCGCAGCCGCGCGTCTTCGCCATCGGCAACTTCGACCCCAACTCGGAGGCGGCCGTGCTCTCGCGCGGCCTGGTGGGCAACCTGGGGGAACGCATCGTGGTGGCCTCGCCGATCTACAAGCAGCACTTCGACCTGCAGACCGGCGAATGCCTGGAGGAACCCGCCCATTCGGTGCCGGCCTGGCCGGCCCGCATCGCCGATGGCAAAGTCTGGATCGGTGCCTGAGATGAACACCCTGCCCGACACCAGGCCGACCCAGTCCGCCAAGCCTTCGCTGGTGGTGGTGGGCAATGGCATGGCCGGCATGCGCACGGTCGAGGAATTGCTCAAGCTGGCGCCGGACCTCTACGACATCACCGTCTTCGGTGCCGAGCCACATGGCAACTACAACCGCATCATGCTTTCGCCGGTATTGGCCGGCGACAAGAGCATCGATGACATCATGCTCAACGCCCGCGCCTGGTACGACGAGAACGGCATCACCCTGCACGCCGGTGATCCGGTGGAACGCATCGATCGCCGCCAGCGTACCGTCCACGCCCGCTCCGGCCTGGCCGTGAAGTACGACCGCCTGCTGCTGGCCACCGGCTCCACCCCCTTCATCATTCCGGTGCCGGGCCATCAGCTGCCGGGCGTGATTGCCTTCCGCGACATCCAGGACGTCGATACCATGCTGGAAGCGGCGCGCACCCACAAGCATGCGGTCATCATCGGCGGCGGCCTGCTCGGCCTGGAAGCCGCCAATGGCTTGATGCGTCAGGGCATGGACGTGACCGTGGTGCATGTCACCGATACGCTGATGAACCAGCAACTGGACAAGCCCGCCGCCGCACTCTTGAAGAAGGCGCTGGAGGCCAAGGGCATGCGCTTCCTGCTCAATGCCCATACCGAGGAGATCGTCGGTCCCGATCGCGTCACCGCCGTACGCTTCAAGGATGGCAGCAGCACCCCCGCCGACCTGGTGGTGATGACCGCCGGCGTGCGCCCCAACATCGCCCTGGCCAAGTCGGCCGGCCTGCATTGCGAACGCGCCATCATCGTCGACGACACCCTGCAGACCTACGACCCGCGCATCTATGCCGTGGGCGAATGCGTGCAGCACCGCAAGGCCACCTTCGGCCTGGTGGCACCGATCTGGGATCAGGCGCGCGTCTGCGGCGCCCACCTGGCCGGCGCCGGCCATCGCCGCTACGTGCAGCAGGCCACCGCCACCAAGCTGAAGGTGACCGGGGTCGACCTGTATTCGGCCGGCGACTTCGTCGGCGGTGACGATACCGAAGACCTGGTGGTGCGCGACCCGCGTCGTGGCATCTACAAGCGCCTGGTGCTGCGTGGCTCGCGCCTGGTGGGCGCGGTGCTGTATGGTGACGTCAAGGACGGCCCCTGGTACTTCGACCTGATCCAGAGCGGACGCGATATCAGCGCCTTCCGCCGCCAGTTGCCCTTCGGCCAGGCCATGTGCCAGCAAGCCGCCTAGCTTCCAAGGAGTTCCATGAATCTCTCCCAGACCCCGCTCGCCCTGGCCGTGGCGACCACCAACACCACCTGCCCGTATTGCGGCGTGGGCTGCGGCGTAACGGCTTCGATGAAAGAGGACGGCAGCCTGGGCATCAAGGGCGACGAACAGCATCCTGCCAACCTGGGCCGCCTGTGCGTGAAGGGCTCGGCCCTGGGCGAGACGGTGGATCTGGACGGCCGCCTGCTGCATCCCCAACTGCGCGATGCGCAAGGCAATCTGCAACAGGCCTCCTGGGACGATGCGCTGGCGCACGTGGCCGGCAAGTTCGCCGCCATCATCGCCGAACACGGCCCCGATGCCGTGGCCCTGTACGTCTCCGGCCAGCTGCTGACCGAGGACTACTACATCGCCAACAAGCTCATGAAGGGCTACATCGGCAGCGCCAACATCGATACCAATTCGCGGCTGTGCATGTCCTCCGCCGTGGCCGGCCACAAGCGCGCCTTTGGTGAAGACCTGGTCCCGGTCTGCTTCGAAGACCTGGAACTGGCCGACCTGGTGGTGCTGGTCGGCTCCAATGCGGCGTGGTGCCACCCCATCCTGTTCCAGCGCATCGCCCGCCTGAAGGAAACCCGGCCGCAGATGCGCCTGATCGTCATCGACCCGCGCCGCACCGCCACCTGCGAACTGGCCGACCTGCACCTGCCGGTCAAGGCCGGTACCGACGTGTGGCTCTTCAATGGCCTGATGAGCTACCTGGCCCATCGCGGCCTGCGCGACAATGCCTTCATCGAGGCACACACCCAGGGCTTCAATGAGGCCCTGGCGGTGGCCGACGCCGATTGCGCCGATCCCGCCACGGTAGCGCGCATCTGCAAGGTCAGCCTGCAAGACCTGCTGGCCTTCTATGAAGCCTTCGCCAATACCGAGAAGGTCGTGACCGGATTCTCCATGGGTGTGAACCAGTCCTCGGCCGGCACCGACAAGGTCAACAGCATCATCAACTGCCACCTGGCCACCGGCCGCATCGGCAAGCCCGGCATGGGCCCCTTCTCCATCACCGGCCAGCCCAATGCCATGGGCGGCCGCGAAGTCGGTGGCCTGGCCAACATACTGGCCGCCCACCTGGACCTGGACCAGCCGCTGCACCGCGACATCGTGCAGGGCTTCTGGCGATCTCCGCGCATCGCCGACAAGCCCGGCCTGAAGGCCGTGGACATGTTCCGCGCCATCGAGGACGGCCGCATCAAGGCGGTCTGGGTGATGGCCACCAATCCCATGGTCAGCCTGCCTGATGCCGACCTGGTGCAACGCGCCTTGCAGAAGTGCGAGCTGGTGGTGTCCTCCGACGTCATCAGCCAGACCGACACCAACGCCTTCGCCCATGTGCTGCTGCCGGCGCTGGCCTGGGGCGAGAAGGATGGCACGGTCACCAATTCGGAACGCCGCATCTCGCGCCAGCGCGCCTTCCTGGCCGCCCCCGGCGAAGCCCGTGGCGACTGGGACATCATCTGCGACGTGGCCCGCCGCATGGGCTTTGACGGTTTCGATTTCGCCGGCCCGCACGCGATCTTCGACGAACACGCCCGCCTGTCGGCCCACCGCAATGGCGAAGTCGATGCCGGCCACGTGCGTCGCGTCTTCAACCTTGCCGGCCTGACTGACATGGACAAGGCAGGCTACGACACCCTGGCCCCGATCCAGTGGCCGGTGCAGCGCCTCTCCGACGGCAGCGTTGCCGGCACTGCGCGCGTGCTGCAGGACTACCGCTTCAGCCACGCCGACGGCCGCGCCCGCTTCATCCCGACCGAACCGCGTGAGCCCGCGCATGCGCCTTGCGACGACTACCCGCTGAGCCTCAACACCGGCCGCGTGCGCGACCACTGGCACACCATGACGCGCACCGGCAAATCCGCCACGCTGGCCAGCCACATCCCCGAATCCTTCATCGACATCCACCCGCAAGACGCCCTGCTGTATGGCGTGCGCGAAGGCGGTCTGGCGCGGGTGAGCAGCCGCTGGGGCGCGATGGTGGCGCGTGTGCAGCATGGCGGCGGCATCCCGCGCGGCTCGGTATTCGTGCCCATCCACTGGAACGGCCAATCGGCCTCGGACGCCCGCGTGGGCGCGGTGGTCAATCCGGTAGTCGACCCGGTCTCGGGCGAACCGGAGTTCAAGCACACGCCGGTGGCCATCGAAGAATTCCGCGTCGCCTGGCATGGCTTCATCCTCACCCGCCACGCCCTGGCACTGGACGACATCACCCACTGGACCCGCGTGCAGGGCCGCGACTTCATGCGCTACGAGCTGGCCGGCCGCAACACCATCAACGACCACAGCACCTGGGCGCGCGAGATGCTGGGTATACGCGACCCCGATGCCGACTGGCTGGAATACGAAGACCTGAGCGACGGCAGCTACCGCGCCGTGCACGTGGTGGATGACTGCATCGACATGTGCCTGTTCATGTCAGCCCGCCCCGACCTGCCCTCGCGCTCCTGGCTGGCCGGATTGTTCGCCAAGGACAAGCTGGAAGAAGCCGACCGCGTCGGTCTGCTGGTCGGTGCGCCGATCGAGAAAGGTGCCGACACCGGGCCGACGGTCTGCTCCTGCTTCGGCGTGGGACGCAACACCATCTGCAACACCATCCGCGAGAAGGGCCTGAGCGACGTGGGCCAGGTCACGGCCTGCCTGAAGGCCGGAGGCAACTGCGGCTCCTGCGTGCCGGAAATCAAGAAGTTGCTGGTGGAAATCAAGGTCCTCGCAGCAGCCGACGCGCAGGAGGGCGCGGCGGTTTCTTGATACTTTTGCAAAGCTGGTTGACCCAAAGGAAGATATGCTGCTATTATCTCGCTTCTCGGAGTGTAGCGCAGCCCGGTAGCGCACCTGGTTTGGGACCAGGGGGTCCAAGGTTCGAATCCTTGTACTCCGACCACTCATGAAAAACGGGCTGTTTTTACAGCCCGTTTTCTTTTTCTGGATCGCTGGTGAGTTTGTGCGGCCGTTTCGTTGTAGCGCACATCCCCGCCAGCCACGCCGAACTGCCCTTAGCTCAACTGGATAGAGCAATGGCCTTCTAAGCCATAGGTCGGGGGTTCGAGTCCCTCAGGGCAGGCCAAGCTTCCTCGCGTTTTTCCTTGCAGATCAGGCACTTAGCGGTTCATCCGGCGGGACGCATTCGCCTGGATGCAGCCGCAATTTTACACACCTACTGCCCCAAAAGTGCACCAGCCGGGAAAGTGCACCCTAAGCACAGCTATACTGAACGCACTCCAACTCATTACAACAATTCGTATGGACAAGCCTCAGGTTTTCATCGCATCGTCTGTAGAGGGACTTCCTGTCGCGGATGCGATCAATTCAAACCTCGATCACGACACTTACCCCACACTTTGGCGCGCTGGCACATTCCGCCTTGGATCGAGCACCATCGATGATCTCGTAAAGAAATCTTCGGCGGTTGATTTTGCAGTATTTGTTTTCACGCCCGATGATCTGGCCCAAATTCGGGAGTCGGAAAAACATGTGGTCCGGGATAACGTGCTCTTTGAACTAGGGCTTTTCATCGGTGCGCTTGGCAAAGAACGGTGCTACATCGTCAGCCCCCGAGACACCGACATGCACCTACCGTCAGACCTCCTTGGCGTCACACGCGCCACTTACGTCAGCGGTCGCCCAGATGGCGACATTGAATCTGCGTTGAATGCCGCATGCAAACAGATCAAAGATGAGATCAAACGGCACGGCCCCATCTCGCGCCTCACGTCTCAGCAAAATTCAGATATGACGCGACATATCGCCAACCCGGCCGAGTACGTATTGCATGAAAGTGACCTAAGAGTTTTAGCTGAATGCGCCCGCAGTGAAGTGGCAAACCCGGAAGGAATCGCCTTCTACCAAATCAGCAATACACTGCGGATTCCCGATAGCACCATAAGCGCAAGCGCACTCAAGCTTGTCAGGATGGGATATGTTGAGAAGACTATCCAGCAGGAAGGGAGTGATAGTTACTACGCATTCTCGATTACTGAGAGCGGTATTGACATCTTTCTTAAGAACGAGCATCTCTTAGCGCCGAAGAAAGCATCTCCATCCAAGGCCCCAAATTTCTCGACCATGGACGACGACATTCCGTTTTGAGCCAAAATTTGATAAAGATTTTTACTCGCACTACTGCGTCGGCGCATTCGGTGGCGCTCCCCCATACCCCCATCACTCAAGCACCGCAAGGGACGGCCCGCACTTACGAGCTTGACTGAAATGCGGTCTCCCCGAGCGGGTCGGCACAGTTCAACCAGATTCGACGCTCCGCCTCGAAAGGAGGACATGCCCCATGAGTTCCGCGCAGACGGTGTACAACGAGATCACCTTGGACGAACCCAGTGTTCGCACCGAGTTCATGTCTAGGTTCGAACCAGACATTTTACGATTTGCGTCTTACATGGAGGTCGCACACAGCCTCCTCGCGAACTACCAGCAGGAAATTATGGAGCAGCAAAGCCTCCATCATCAGCTTCCCACAGCGTTCGCACAGGCGGCCCTATACATGCACACACAGTCTATGCGACTGTATATGACCGGCCACATGATCCCGTCGGGAAACGCCTTCCGACAGACACTAGAAGCCGTGGCAATGATGATGTTGTGCTCAGATAGGGCGCTTCCGTTCGCACGGGACTTTGAAGAAGGTCGCTACAGCACCAACAAAGCCATTACTCATTTACAGAGAAACTGCCACAGGTGGGGCGTTAACAAAGCTGCGATACAGCAATTGGCCGCTTCTGAGCAGTTCTGCCACCACTTCAGTCATGTTTCCAAGGGTACGTTAGCAGTAATGATTCGCTTCGCGGATCAGCGCATCTTCGTCGGTGCAAACTTCGACGAGGGCAAGCTTGAAAGCTATCAGAACGATGTTGGCAACAGAGTGAATTTCGCGCAGCTGTACCCAGATGTCTTTACTGTGGTTCGCAAGAATCTGGAACTCCCCTTGTAAGACACTGGATCAATTAGGTATACCTGAGTGATCCAAGAGAATCTCTCCGCTGACATGGATCAATAGAGTTGACTGTTTTTGATCTATGCCGCAAAATTGATCCATCAACTTAAATGATCCACGTGGATTCTAATGCGCAAACTCTACTACGGTCGCATCTCGACCACCGACGGGCAAACATCTGCGAGTCAATATGAAGACGCTAAGCAGCGCGGCATAGCAGAAAATGACGTGTTCATTGATGAGGGAGTAAGCGGCTATCACGTACCACCCGAAGCCAGAGAAAAGTGGCGGATGGTCGAGCACGACCTCAGACATGGAGGCATCTTAGTTGTGCGCTGGCTAGATCGCATAAGCCGCCGTTACGATGAACTGCATAAAACTATGCGTCGGCTCATGGACTTAGGTGTGCGTGTCGAATGTACCTTGAACGGGATGTCCTTTGACGGCAAAGCGGTTGACCCCATTGAGAAGGCCACCCGCGATGCGGTACTAGCCTTTATGGCGGCGCAGGGCGAAGCGGATTATCGGAACCGAGCAGAGATGCAGAAAAGGGGCGTAGAACTTGCCAAAGCAGCGGGAAAGTACATTGGACGGCAACGTGCTAGTGACTACGATGCGATCAAAGCGTGGCGAGCAGAGCGCGGTGCGAGCATAAAAGAGACGGCGGAGCACTTCGGCATCGGTACTGCCACGGTGAAGCGGGCTTGTGCGGAACAGCCCGCATAGAAGAGTCAGTCATCCCAAGAGGGCCAGTCAGGAGAGATCCGGCTGGCCTTTTTCTTTGCCTTGGCGCAATTCGGTCAACTAAAGACACAGCCAGAGCATCGTCCGAGTATCGCCGGGGCAATTCGGGCACCTAAGAGACGACACAGCAGTGCTCGGGTACCGCCTTGGCGCAATACGGTCGCCTATATGACACACAGTCCGGATCGTGTCGGCCCTGCTGATCCATCCCGGATTGGCGCAATCACTCAACCTATGGAGGAAACAGCATGACCAAAGTACCAACCCAGCCTCGCCACGCTTGCCCGTTGGTGGCTGATGCCCGATTGAATGGTAAAGCCCGTGCCGGTCGATAGCACAGTGCAGGCCCAGACGGTATCCCCGGAGCTGGCCGAAAGCATCCGGGAAGCCGCGTACCGGCAGGAGATGCGGGATTGGGTGCAGAAAGGTAATCGGCTGTACGCGGAGGAAATCACCAAAGGCAAGATGACTCTACGTGACGTGTCCGAATCACGCCGGGAGGCAGTCGCAGAGCTGCTGAAGACCATGCGCAAGAACCCTCGCACCCTGTTCATGCAGCAGCAGCGAGAGGCCAAGAGCATGTCGATACAGCACGCCAAGGAGCGCGCCGCAGCGGGCATGGTCTCGTACCGCCCAGGGCAGGAAGTCTTTACAACAGTGCTGCGGACGCATCTGGACGGGTGCGAATCCGGGGAGTACCCAACTGCCAAGGCCACAGCAAAGGCGACGGTAGGCGAGGACGCTCCACGGCTTTTACGCAAGAGCCACTGCAAGAAGCAGCTACGCACTGGTCTTAAACAGAACGAAGGGCATCCAGCAATGAAACTGATTAACGGCATTGCCGACAGCTCAACCATCATCGCTATGGCATCGGGTAGCGTATCAAGTTGCCTCGGCGCACTGGCGAACAGTCACAAGCTGGCTAAGAAGCTGGAGCAACTGGCGGAGGGGCAGCGACGGCTTGAGCGGGAACTCGCAGAAGTACGGGAGCAATCGCGCCGCCGTGCCAAGGATCACAGTACGCGCATCGCCAGCCTTGAGGTTCGCCGGGACTTGGAGGATGCCGGGAAGAATTGGAAGGACGAAGTAGCCCGCTTAATGAAGGAGCAGCCGGGTATCAGCATGCGGGCGCTGGGCCGTGCTGTCGGTGTTTCCGATACCGCGATCCGCAAGCATCTGAAGGCCACCGGCCAGTAATCCGGGAGCAGGTGCGAACCTACCGCGAACCGACTGCGAACTGGTTCGCACCCCCAAAAGAGGCCAAAAGGTATAAGTCCTTCCAGGACTAAAGATAATTCCTCGGCGTACCCGAGTGTTCCACAGTACCCATTCAATCATCAATTAGGAATTCCATGCAGAACCATCCACTTGAGCACAACACCGCAGAGCGTGCCTACTTCAACCAGACCACAGGCGATTACCGTAGTTGCCGCGCAGCGTACCGCCGTGCCGTAGAAGCTCTCACTGGCAGCTTGCCGACTTGGGCGCAGCGTGCCAAGCGTGGCCGCAAGCCGAAGGCCCGGAGCATCCCTGAGACGGCCCAGTAATGGATCGCTCCATCAAACGCTTCTACGGCCCTGAATTCGATATCAAACCCGAGAAGGAGGAAGGGCGCAGCCTCGCCACCATGCCGGTAGAGCCGAAGCCTGAACCGCATCCCCTGCAAGTCCGGCTGGAGCAAGCACTCGGCGTCATGATCCGCGAAGCAGAGCCGGTCTGGGACGTTCTACAGGGGGCCGATCGGGCGTTGCTGGTGCAGCAGTACCAGTTACTCCGGGACTGTCTGGCCCATATCAGCGGAGACCCTGACCCAGTTATCCCCAGCCCTTGGACAGACGAGGAGCTTTTTGAATCGGCGGGGCCGTACATCCAAGCCCCAAACGCCAAGGGCAAGCTCATAGACTCGAAGTTGGTTACAGGTGTTCGAGCATCCGAGCGAGCCGCACGCCGCAAGGCAGCATAGCCCGCCCCGCACCCTTCCCCGATTCCTCCCGTGGCCCCGTGACATGGCTCCGTAGGGCGCAGTAACGGCCTGTACGGCTTCTTCTCCCTGTTCCCTCTCCAATGATACCCAGCAGCGCCAGCGCGCTCTACGGCCCTCTCATGGCTTCCTACGGCCACTCCATTTCAACTCACAAAGGAATCAGCATGAATTATCACAATGAGGCCCCGCCATGCCGGTGAAGGGCCAGCGCTACGGCAAGGCGAACGATACCCGGTTCACGATGCACCACATGCAGCCCCGGGCCGGGAAGCTCAGCCTGCGGCAATTGGCCGTGTGCCGACAGGATCAAGCCTTCGCTGCCTCGCTACGCAAGCGGGTATCCAATCCTTCCCGATGGGATGCCTTCATCAAGGGCGAGAACAGGTACAAGGGCAAGCCGTGCAAGCGCTGCGGCAGTAACCGGCGACGGGTTCGGGACTGCGCATGCTATGACTGTATGCTGGCGACGAACCGTAATGACTGGGCGCTGCTCCGGCGCGGGTTCTCTCCGCCTGCCCAGCAAACCCGGGACGGCTTCTTGGATAAGCTGGAGCGGAATCGTCGGGAGCGTGCCGGGGAGGTGGCGCAGTTCATCTCGGGGCTGTGGACGGCGCAGCAGTTCCCTACCGGGCGATTGGCGGTGTCCTGCCCAGCAGCGGTAATCCGGGGGCATGGACTCTACGGCGAGGAGCTGCCTGCGCTTCCGCCAAGCCGGTATCTCGCGGTGGCTCCGTTCGGCACCATGCCCCACGCGCTGGGCTACGTATGCTCCGACCTACAGCAAGAGCGCGGGGAGGTTGTCCTCGGCCTCGCCTCAAGAAATCCCGACCTAGTTGCGGTGCTGCGGTGGGCGTCTTGGATGTAGAGGTCAACCCGCCCAACTCGGGAGTCAAAAATCACTTGCAATTCTCACTTGCTTTCTCGTATTATTCGCTCCCCGACGAAAAAGAGTCGGGAGTTCGCTACGGCGAGCTAACCAATGCTGTCGTGCCCGCGTGTGATTTCACACCAAAACATAACGACGCAAACCGCTGACGAGCTCTAATCCTCGTTTGTCGGATTCCAAAGGGCCACTACTTATACATTCCTTCGCTGGAAGTCGTGTAAGCAGTGGCCCTTTTTGCGTTTTGGATTCGGCTCATTGGTTCGTTCTTTAACAATTTGATTGTCACTGGCAGCGTAGTGAACTGCCGGTGAGCCGTAGACAGACTCGGCAATTTTACTCACTGGAGTGTCTGCCCGGCAGGGCGTATCGCGCCTGTCGGAAATAGCTAGATGTACAACTTAGAAAGGAAATTTATGCAAATCAGCAAGCCCCAATCAAAGTCTGCCTCGGCCAAACGTGAGCCGTACTACAGCGTAGACCTAGAAAGTGTCGAGAGTGTCGCCACCGATCTTGGAGAGTCGATTCGGGCTTTTCTTCAAGAGTACGGGGATTTCTGCGACGTACAAAAAATTATTACGGGTGTGCTCAATGGAATCTGGGACATGTCGGAAGAACCAGGATTCAAGCCAGTAGTTGAGCGAGGCTTGTTACGCGGGACTATTGGTCTCCAGAGAATGGATGACGGGATTTGTTACCGCAACTTAACTACTGCCGAAGTGGAAGAGTTAAATGGACCCGAGAACTAAGCCTAGGCGTAAGCAAACATTGCTTTAGGAGGGAGCATAAGGACGACAAGAACAGCAGGCCCAGTCCTAACAGGGCGCAGGTTTGCATTGAACAGCACTTATCAAATATTGCAAAGGGAAAGGACGGCAACATGGCAAAGCAGGACTACAGCAGCCCCCCTCAGTACCATGAGGGCCGCGAGAAAGGCGCAACCGTAGCAAGGTCATGGCGAATCGCAAAGATGACATCGCTATGGAAGCGTGGTACCCGCACTGAATTCAGGAATAACGCCATCAAGAGCGCGTTGCGCTTCCGGGAAATCCCAGAGGACTCCGACGAAGGAAAGGCGTTTAGCCAGGGCTTCACGAAGGCATTCAACTCTGCCTTTACCGTCTCTTCGGGTCGCTAAGGGCTACCGGCATGGGATGGGCAGCATTAGCTAAGGCGGCAATGGACTGGACGGGCAGCTACTTGCAGGCCCGCACCCAGCACAGCATCAGCTTGGCACAAGGCATCATGGACGATGCCAATACGTATTCGCAGAACCTCGTCAATAACGCCAATGCGGACGCGGCCAACCTGACCCGGCAGGGCCAGAACCAAGTCGCAGCCGCCGAGGCATCCCTCGGGAACGCGCAGCGCAGCATCGGCAACCAGAACAAGCTGAATGCCGCAGGCTCCCAGCTCGACACCCAAGCCCAGAACTTCGCACGTCTGCAAGACCAGATGACGCGGGGCGGGCTGGAGGACAGCCTCCGGGCTTCCGAGCAACTGGGCGCGCTGCACGCGCAGCAGGCCGCATCCGGTACCGGTGGATCATCCGCCGCGATGATGCACGCTGCGCTGGCCCTGTCGGTTGCCCGGCAGAACACGGCCCGCGACAACAACCAGCAGTACCAGACCTATGACATGCAGCAGCAGCGCATGGGCCTCATCCAGAACAGCATCAGTAGCTTGGACGAAGGGCAGACCTTCGCGCCAATCGACTACAACGTGAACGTCGCCCCGCTGGTGCAATCTCCGCTCCGCATGGATCAGTTCGCGGGCAGTGCTGTATCGCAGGCTTGGGTGGGGATGCTGGGCAAGAACGCAGGTTCGCTCGCTCAGAGCATAGGCTCATGGTCAGGCGGTACCGACTGGAGCAAGGTACAGGCCAACGACAACAACGTGGTCAATTACAACGATGGCTGGAGCAACTTCAGTACCCAGAACTTCAGCTCTACTCCCGGCCTCGGCTCGGGTACGTACGGCCTTGGAAGCGGCAGCTCTGGCAGTTCCGGTAGCTTCTTCTCATCTGAGTCGCACTCAGGGAGCGGCGGGTACCAATTGTATTAAGCGTATTGAGTGCAGGCGCGGGGCTTCGGCCCTGCTCCTCGCTTCTCTTTGTGCGTGTGTGCCATCTGTTTCCTTTGCTCCAACTTGAAGTGCCACCGTAAGGTAACGCATGCTGCCCTCGCAGCAGGCGACTGATGCGCCGCGCCCTGCTCTATCTGTTGATTGCGTACAGGCTGCTCGCGGACGTGGTGATTGCCTCGTACCTCGTCAGCGCGGCGTACCACAAGCACCTACCGTCCTGCGCCTGGACAAAAGCTACCATTAACGCGACGGCTCAAAACTGAGCCGTCCTCCCAAGGATACATATGACCACACCTACTCTGATCGTAGCAGGCCCGACCATGACTACCGTTGAAATCGCCATGCTCACCGGGAAGCGTCACAAGAACGTCATGCGAGACACCCGCCAGTTGCTGGAGGAACTGCACGGCGCGGGCAATCTCCTCAAATTTGAGGCCACCTACCGCAATGGGCAGAACAAGGAGCAGCCGGCCTTCGCCCTGCCGTACCGTGAAACCGTGATCCTTGTTTCTGGCTACAACCTCCAGATACGGGCCAAGATCATTGATCGCTGGCAAGAGCTAGAGAAGGCGACGAAGGCACCGCCCCTCAACCTGAATGACCCGGCTTCCTTGCGCACTGCCCTTTTGGGCTACACGGAGAAGGTGCTTCAGCTGGAAGCCACGGTGGCCGAACAGGCACCGAAGGTGGAAGGCTTCGAGCGTATCGCGGACGGTCACGGCGCACTGACCACGGGGACCCGTGCCGGGATGCTACAGTAAGGCCACCAATAAAAGCTGAACGGGGAATGGCAATGGGCAAGACACCCACAGAACACGCGCACATCAACAACTTCGCCATCCGCTGCTTTCGGGATACGGGCGATGGGGACTATATTGCAGCCAGGATGGCCTTTCGAGCACGCCTGTTCCAGCAGTTCCTGTGGTCAGCAGAGCAGGCCATCGAGAAGTACCTCAAATGCGTTCTAATGCTGAATCGTAAGAAAGCGGATTTCGGACACCAAATATCAACGGGGCTATCCAGAGTGAATAGCGAACTACCTTTCAAGATAACGTTAAGTCCGCAAGAAGAAAGAGTGTTCGAGCGAATCGCGGCGCAAGACGCAGATAGATACTTAACCCTGTCCTACTTTATAGAAGGCACTGACCTACCTTGGTTCGATGCCGTGGTGTGGAAACTGCGCCAATACTGCCAGCCGCTTGATATCGCCGACATTTACTCTGCCCCAAGCCAAGAAGAGATGAATAAAGGCATCATGAGGATAGAACGCCTGCTTGCAGAGAAAAGGCCGTCTGCGCCGGAATGTGCCATCGAAGGTGGATTTATTGAGGAAGTCATAAGCAAAAAAGGCCATCCGGCCAGAGAACACCTGCTTTGGCACAATCTATATTTCACAACACGGCGACGGAGTTCCGTGAGGGTAGCTACAGGCTTCACCGCAAGGAACTCCCCCTTTTGGCTCAAGCCAGAACTGCTGGACGAGGTGGCGAAGTATATGTACATCCCTAAGGCTTACATTCGGGCGTATAAGGAGCGTGCTGCCCGCGTGGCCGAGGAACGAGCAAAAGGTTGACGACGGTATACAGCCCCGCGTAAACTGCCATCCGTCGCGGACAAAGACGCGACCTGGGGTGAGAGCCAGAATGACAGAAGCGGGCAACCGCCACTCGGCGGTATTTTTACGTCCATACCTTGTTGTGCCTTCTATGGGCGGCAGTGGTGAGGAGGCTTCGGCCTGCCGGTTTCCTTTGTCACCGGTCTCTCAACCCTCGCCATTTGCTGCCCACCCCGTGTGAGAGCGGGATGCGCGGTTCTTCACCGACAAAGGAGGCGCTATGCCAAGCATCATCACGTCCGTATATCTCAGGGCGACATTCTCCACTCCCGCCGATAGCCATCACCAGCAGGACTCATTCTCCGCCCTTGCAGCAGCGCAGGAGGTCGCATGAAGGTCTATGCACGCGGTAAGCACCGCATGAACGTGTACGACCGCTGTGGTGACACCATGCCCCACCGTTGCTACAACAGTAGCACCAGTTGCGCCAATGCAGCATGTGCACTGCGCGGGCGCGGGTACTGGGCAAGGACTGTAACCGTGACTGATTCTGGGACGCGCTACGACCCTTTGAGGTACATCGGGAGAGCCGCAGCCTAACTGGTATTCCGTCTACCGATAAGTAAGCCCTGCCTGAGACGAACGCAGTTTAGTCGAGCTTCAGAGCTAGCTTAGACGCCTCAAGGTGTGTGTATCGTTGAAGCATACGCATGTCCTTGTGGCCGCTGATAGACGCTACCTCTATTGGATGAAGCCCCTTCTCAAAGAGCCGTGTCACCGCCTCGTGTCTCAAATCATGGAAGCGCAAGTCCTCGATTCCTGCGCGCTTACGGGCATTCTGGAAGGCTCGCTTAACTGCCTCGCCGGTCACTCCGGGGAATACAGGGCCAGCACGATCCGACGTTGGCTCAATGAGCGCAAGCCTTCGCAGCAACGCAATTGCTCGCATGGAGAGCGGCACAGTCCTGTGGTCGCCGTTCTTCGTGTCGGGTAGGTGCGCCGTGCGCTTATCCAGATCGATATGCCGCCAATCGAGCGACACTATCTCTCCTTGGCGCATGGCCGTCTCGATGGCAAACAGAATAATGGAGGACAGGAAGCCGCCCTGTGCCGCCTCAGCAGCCAGAAGCAACCGATCTAACTCATTACCACGTAGTCGCCGTATCCTACCCTTAGAGAGCTTCGGCTTGCGCGGCAGCGCGAACGGGTTACTTGCCAACATCAGCCCCCATTCTCTCCGTGCCATGTTAATCACGGCCGACATGAGGTGCATCTCACGGGTCACGGTATCGGGGGCGACTTCCACCAAACGACGGTCCCGCCATTGCGCAATGATCGGCGGAGTGAGGCTGCCCACCGCGTGACTTGAGATATTGTCCCGCATCAGCTTACCAAGCCGCAGCACTTCACTCTCAGCTGACTTCTTCGATGGTGATATAAGGAAACTGTACTGTGCCATAAGATCGCGGAACGGCGTTGCTCCCGAAAACAAAGCCGGCTCTGGCGGCGCGGGGATAGAAGGGGCTGGGGGCCGCAATTGCCGTTTCCTTGGCCGTGACTCTTCCCGCAAATTCGCGTTCTGCCGTAGCTCGGCCTCCACCGCCTCGATCCATTGTTCGGCAGCCTCTCTTGAGGGGAAGGTCTTCGAACGTGCCGGGTAGCCCTCTAGGCGCACACGAGCTTGGTATGTGGTCACCCTCTTGTTATCGTCCCGTACTTGGATCGTGCCCATACAACTCTCCTCGGAGTGGAATCGTCGCGGGGCAAATCCTCGTATTAGGCAGCGCCTCTCAGCCCGTGTGGGCGACACCAACGCCCTTGAGTGCGTGTGGGGTGAAGGCTTCTAGTGTGCCACAAACTAGGTTGAACATGCTCATTGGACAGCACACACTCAATCCGACGGATAGAATAATCAAATACAAACAGAACGGATGCTGACATGTGGTTGACAGCAATGTGGGGATTTCTGGGGCTGGCAGCGGGGACCGGCCTGACTTGGGTATCAATGTATGGATCACAGGAGAAATGGGGAAGCGTGCTAATTGTCACGACTTCGTTACTAGGACTAGCCACTCTCTTCTGCTTTGTCATGATGCTTTTGGGGATTGTCCGGAAGCGGTCTCATGGCGGCCCGAAAATGGAACTGTTGGTGGGACAAGAAGGGCCGTATGTTGAAACACGTAGCCATAATATCTATAACCTGTCGAAAACGGTACTGATCGGGGTAAAGAACTCGGGGAGTACCTTGCTCACCAATTGCAAGCTGGAGTTTGAAGCCACCGACAAGGACAGCGCCAAACAGCAAACTTGGCACAGAGATGGTCCGTTCAGCCTAAACATTGGAGAGGAGCGTCTTATCAGCCTCGCTATGTATGGCGAGCCGGTTCCTCCACATCCTCAGGGCACGGACAGAATTCAGCTCAGTGCGTTGCCAAGCTCCTACCTCTGGCGAGCCCCCGCACTACCGTTGGCGGGCGGGGTCGTCAAAGTCATCGCATTTAGCAGCGAAACACCACCGTGTGAACTGTATTGCAAGCTATGGGTAGAAAACGAAAAACTGAAATGGGAGAGGCTATAAGCGAATCAGGCGAGCTTCTGTACGAGCTTGGACACGTCGAGGTGCGTGTAGCGATCTAGCATAGCCAGCGTCTTGTGTCCGGTAATCCGGGCCACCTCAATGACGTTCAGCCCCTTCTCGAACAGCCTACTCGTGGCCTCGTGGCGCAAGTCGTGGAAGTTGACTTCCACCATGCGGGCGCGAACGGCTGCACGCTTGAATGCTTGGGTTACTGAGTCCGGCGCAAGCGAGAAGACCTTCCCGACATCCTCCGGCCCCATGCCTTCCAGTAACTCTAGGGCCACAGTAGACAGCGGCACCGTCCGTGGCTGGTCGGTCTTAGTCTCGGGCAGGTACACAGACCTCCGCTGTAGGTTGACGTGCTCCCAACGGATGCCGACTATCTCGCCCCTCCGCATGGCGGTCTCTACGGCGAACCGGATGATGACCTTTAGTTCCGGGGACTCTGTTGCGGCCACGAGTCTGTCCACATCCTCGGGAGGCACACGCATATCCCGCCCCTTGGGCATAGAGGGCCGCTTCGTCCTTGGGATGCCGTTGGGAAGCACCACGCCCCACTCCTCGGCGGCTGTCTTGTATGCCCGATGAAGGAGGTTCAACTCGTGGATGACGGACTGCGGCCCGACCGAGAGCAGCCGCTTGGCCTTGTACTGGGCTAGGACGATGGAAGTCAGCGTATGCACCCGGTAATCGCCGAGGGCGGCGTACAGATGTTGCGAACGAGAAACATCGGCCTTATTGGATGCCTTGGTAACGGACACTTCTTCGAGATACCTCTCCAGCATTTCTCGGATGGTTAGGGTCTGCCCCGAGGTAGAACCCGCGAACTGCTGTCGGGCCATCTGGGACTCGACCTCACGCCCCCATGCTTGGGCTTCCGCCTTAATAGTGAATGTTCTGCTCTGCGTTGGAAAGCCCTCAATGCGGACTTGGCAACGCCAGTTGCTCCCGTGTTTGTAGATAGAAGCCATGCGACCCTCGTTCGGTCGCGTCCAATAAAATCACTGCACCAAAACTGCACCAAACCCTACTCAACTGGATACAGCGCCGCGTCCCGTAAGGGATGCAAGCCAACGAGCAATGGCCTTCTAAGCCATAGGTCGGGGGTTCGAGTCCCTCAGGGCAGGCCAAGCTTCCTCGCGTTTTTCCTTGCAGATCAGGCACTTGCTGCCTGGGTGTTAGACGTACTGCGACCTCTGCACAATGAGGTCCGGGGTCGGATCACCGATCAACACCGCTCCCTTTCCCGATTCCGCACGCGCCTCGCTCAATGCCTCTAGGTCAGGCGAAGTCCGCAATTTTTCAAAGCAAAGCTGCTAAAAACGTCGAATTTGATGGCACTATTCCGGCTATTGCCCATTCCCTCCCTCGCATAGCATCACCTACCCGATCAGGCTACCAGGATTCGCTTATGACGATTGCAAGAAAGCTGTACGCAATGGCGGCCATCGCTGTTTTCGGCGTGGTGCTGCTGGCCGGCGTCGGCAGCTACCAGATCCAGCGTGTCAATACGACGGCCAGTTACTCTACCGAGAATACCGTCCCGAGCATCCTGGAGCTGGATCGTGTCATTGATGCGGTTTATTTCATGCGCGTGGCGACGTGGGAATTCATCGCCAGCCCCGATCCGGCCTCGCGCCAGGAAACTGAAAAGAACATCAGCGCATCGCTCGCCCGGATTGCCAAGGCGCTGGACACCTACGAAAAAGAGGACATCTCCGACGCCACCGATGCCCAGATGCTTCAAGACGTACGCAAGCACGTTGCCCTCTATGAGGCATCCCTCACCAGGGTGATGACGCAAGCCCGGACCGACCCTGTGGGTGCGCGTCGCGCCATGCTGGCCGATCAGGCGATTGTCGAAGCCATGATGTCAGCGCTGGAAGAACAAAAGAGGTACAACGAACAGCTAGGCAAGGCAGCCGCACAGACTGCCGCCGCCACCAAGAATCAGGCGATCGTGGTCGCCCTGGTGATTTCCGTGCTCACGGCGGCAGTCGTCGGTCTGATACTTTACTTCCTGCTCGGCAGATCGGCAGTGCACTCGGGTAAGCCGTAGCCGATACCCTGGTAGCTGCTATGGAAGGCCTTGGAGAAAATGCGGTCCGAGGTGTTTTGTGCGGTCGGCCGAATTTGGTCTCTTTCCCAAACTGCGCAGTCACACCAAAGCCTGATCCCATCACGCCACTGGTGGTCTCCTGGCGGTAGTTGTTCTGCGTGCTCTGGTCCACGGCGGCTACGATGTTGACGTTGTTGCGGGCGGCGACGCCCTTGCCTTGGGTGGAGACGACATTGCTGCCAGTGACATTGACGTCTTTACCGGCGCGCACCACTACCGTATTGCCGGAGAAGGTCGCGCCCTGGTCGATGGCCTGGCTGTTGCTGTCATCCGTCGTGACGGTAGGTGAGGCCAGCATGCCACCGCTATCGCTCTTCTTGTGCTGGTCGCGTGCGCTGGCGCTGCTGACGTCGGTGCCGATGTTGATGATGTTGCCGGCAGCAGCAGCGAGTGAGCCTTCGGCGTTGACGTAGACTGCCTGCGCATTGATATAGCGGCCCGCCGGGACGTTGATTTCCTTGTCTTGTACCGTCCCGGATTAACTTCACCAACACTATCTATGCTCCATCTAATATGCGAACAACAAACACAAGATTGGAGAAATCCACAGATCCAACGCCGTCGCTACACTGAAACTCCAAGGATTGAGTCGCAATTTCATTAATAACCATTCCGGCGTTTCCGACCCATGCATTTACAAGTGAATCCACACGCCAGACATTCCAAATTTTCAATTGGGATTTTCCTTTGGAAATTACCGTGATTTCAACGGAATCAGGGCTACTATCTTCCCAAAGGATAATTTCTTTATATTTTTTCCCATTTAAATGAATTTCCCCTCTTTCAACTTTGATACGGATCCCTTGTTCTGGTTTTCTCAACGAAGAAAGCCTTGTTATCACAAGGGAAACTAACTCCTGATCTAAATCCTTTTTGAAGATTGGAAAAACAATATTTCCGCAATAATTTAGTGGTCTTCCTTGTTCTCGTTGAAACTGAGCTGATAGTGTTTCCATATACATTTTTGTTAATTCAATAACCTGGCCGTCGATAAGGATCCACGGCAGCGTGATCTTGCGGCCAACGTGGGACGAACTCTTTTCCACCATCTCGAGCGGGGATAGGCCCAACCATTGCTCAGGTTGCTACTCACTTTCTGCTTTGAACCGGACAATCAAATTTTCACACGCAGATTTAGCAAATGACTCTGCCCATTCCTCTGTTTTCTGAAATTCTGGCTCAAGTTTTTTCAGAACATCAGGAGACCATAACTCATGCTGGTCCTTATAAGGCAAATGGTCTGTTTCAGAATAAATCAATAAAAATGCATTGAAATCAGAATCGGAATTTAGAATTCCGCCAACTTGATAGCGCAGATTAACTATCTCTCTAGCGCCATCAAAAAATGACATTCTTCTGTCAATCATTGCTTGCGCAGCTTCCAACACTTTTTGACGTGCGATAACTTCAAGCTCATTCATAGCAGACCGATCTTCCATCATTATTTCCCTGGCAATGCGATTGGTTGAATTGTTTTTGGCTCCACCACCTGACCAGTTACAGCATTCCGGTAAGCATGAATTTCAAACACTGTACCATCCGATGCAGTATTACTACTGCTACTGACCTTGCTCCAATCGCTTGGAGAGCCACCATACTCGGATGCTAAACGCGAGGCATCACGTAAAACCACATTTGAACCGTTACCGGCCATCACCGATCCACCTCCAGACGTTAACTCTGATAGCCGCTGATCACTTGCAAGTGATTTACTTAGATTCAATCCGCTCGCGGCATTAGCTGTACCTTCAGATGTAACACCCCCTGCACTATTTTCCCCGCCATCCTGCGAACTGCCATTACTACCACCGCTGGCATTCCCAGTAGAAGCGTAAACATTGGCGGGTATGGTAACAGGCGGAGTCAACAAAACTACACATGGACCGCCTGGAGAGCAAGCCAACACTGGCGGCATAACAATTGCTGCAGCGGTCCCCGATGGTCCTCCCGTATTCCATGGATCACCTGGAGGAAAATCAGGAGAGATTCACGTCACGTTGTGCGGCCAGGGTGATGTTGTCGGCGGAGAGGTGCTGCTGGCCTTGAGGTTCAGATCACGTCCGGCAGGCGCTAGCAAAGTGCCGTTGGCTTCCGACACTGACATCGACGCCTCCTGGCTGATGTTGGTCCCGCTGGTGACCCCATTGCGCGTGGCCACCGTGGTGGAGACGCTGTTGATGTCGTGCCCTGCGGTCGCCACCAGCGTATTGCGGGCGTCGATGGTGCCACCCTGGTTGTTGATGTCGGTGGCGGCCAACACGCCCACGGTACTGCCCGAGATCCGTCCGCCCAGGTTCTGCACATTGTTGGCGGCCAGCGAGACGCTCTGCCGCCAGGCAATCGTACCGCCGTTGTTGACGATATCCTGCGCCGCCTGGAAGGCCACGTCATTGCCCGCGATCAGCGTGCCCTGGCCGGTCACTTCCACATTGAATTACAGCCGGTTCGCCAGCAACACTGCGGTGCCGGCGCAACTTAAACCAAATAGCCTCTGCGAAAGTCGGGGCGGCTCATCTAGTATTGATCCAACCAATCACCTTGAGGACTAATTGAACGATCAAATTGATATTCACCGAATTGACTTACAAAATCGGGAAACTGATTCGTCACACACATCAATTGCAACCATCTCTCCTCTTGATCGGTCTGCTTGAATACTTAAGTTCTTAACGAAAATCTCCCCGTCGCTAGTTACCACTCCGAAAAGAGAGGCTTTATAGAAAAGGAGAGACCTTCCTCCACCAAGGCTAGGCACTGATCTGAGAATCGGGTAGATGATATTTCCATTTTTTATCTTCACTTTTTATGGAAAATCATAGTTTTCAGGAAAATGATCGCCCAAAAGAGAAAGTCCGTCGTTTTGGTCTACGATCCAACCTGAAACACTGATGATATCCCCTTCCGCTAGGCTCGCCGAAAGCACTAATTCTTTTACATCTTTCATTCTCCACTCACAACAATTGCATTTGCGCCGGTTGAGATAGCCTTGTTTAATATTGACGCCATTACTACGCGTGGTCCGGCCCATGGATCTCATGGTTAATCAGACAAACCTTCTAACTGTGATACAGGGATGGACAGTAGCAATGCTATATCTTTCAGAACAGTATTTTGCTCTACAGAAAGCTCAATATCGTACTCAAAAATTTGCGAACATAATGTTTCTAACGCTATACCAACCTCGTCATGTTCAACAAGTTCGTTAATAATTCCTACCGTATTACTAGGGATAAGAAATTCAACTTGATGAAGCACATCCAAAATAATGTTTCCAATTTTCTTGAACTCGTTCATTTTATTTTTCCTCATTATTTTGGATAAGCTGTAATAATGCCTTCACCTCGAGGCTCAACAATTGCTCGAATCTGAACCCCATCTTTTACTCCCTCCACAGCCCATCGTACTGGCTTACCACTTGCAGTGAAATCAGCACCAGCTTTTCCTGTAATTTGCGTCCAAGACGCGGAAGGGTCTGTTGCCAAATCAGATACATTTTGCATGATCTTCGCTTCGCTCCATGTAGAAGGAAATGGTGTTTTATCAGGTGCACCAGGCCACAAATGACCACCACCAGTAGCATCACCAAAGAGAATATGCTTAGTACGTTGTTGGCTCGCCAAATTCACTAAGTCTTCAGTAGAGGGGGCTACAATTTCCACTCCCTTTGCCCCGCCATCCTGCGAACTGCCATTACTACCACCGCTAGCATTCCCAGTAGAAGCATAAACATAACCCGGCATAGCAACCGGCGGCGTCGCGACACATACTGCTCCCGGAACGCACACAACCACGGGTGGGGTGACGACTGCAACAGCCGTTCCCGAAGGCCCTCCCGTATTCCTGTCTCTTATACACATCTGACGCTGCCGACGATACACTACAAAAAAAAATTTTTTTGGGGGGGGGGGGGGGGGGGGGGGGGGGGGGGGGGGGGGGGGGGGGGGGGGGGGGGGGGGTGGGGGGGGGGGGGGGGGGGGGGGGGGGGGGGGGGGGGGGGGGGGGGGGGGGGG
>NZ_JAELUH010000289.1 GCF_016429215.1 Herbaspirillum sp. ASV7
GCGTGCTGTCGTCTCTGGGCCTGGGCGATATCTCGGATCTGCGCAACATGGTCGACATCGACGGCCTGACGAACAGCATCGCCGACAAGGCGCGCGACGTGGTCGGCAGCGCTATTGATGGCGTCAATGGCACGGTCGGCGGCATCGTGGGCAAGTTCGGCGGGGCTGGCCAATGACCACCACCGCTCCCGCTTTCCGCATCGTCATCGATGACAAGGACATCAGCCGCCCGGTCTCGGACAGGCTCATGAGCATCACCTTGCGCGAATGCCGGGGCGACGAGGCCGATCAACTGGACATCGAGCTGGACGACGCTGACGGCAAGCTGAAAATCCCGC
>NZ_JAELUH010000030.1 GCF_016429215.1 Herbaspirillum sp. ASV7
CCCCCCCCCCCCCCCCCCCCCCCCCCCCCCCCCCCCCCCCCCCCCCCCCCCCTTTTAACGGAGTCTCGTGGGCTCGGAGATGTGTATAAGAGACAGGATGAGAGCTGATGTTCACGCGCTGGCCCCCTTTATCCGCCACGTGCTAAATGCAATGCTCGGTAGCCAGAACCATACTTTTCCCAGGAATAAAAGTAGAACTATCGCTACCGCGACACATATTGCGATCTCGAATGTTCGGCGTTGCCAGGAAGCGCAAATGCGGGGAAGGCGGATTTTGATCTGTCCAAGTGATAACGCAAGTAGCACAAGACTCGCGGGAAAACCGAGATTGACACCCCTATCGAACAGTTCCTGCGGTATCAAGCTGAATAGGAGAGCACCAACGACGTTGGAAAAAATCCAGACCCCATAGATCGTCGATCGAATCGTGACGACCACTGCGGCGCAATCTCGTTCACGTTCCACTGCATAAGCTTCGTCACCCAACATGTGCGCGCCAGACGCTCGTAACACCGCATTCGATGGCAAGCGATTTGCGGTGGAAAAGGCAACTGGAATGTACCGGCTATTGATAGACACCGCCATTAGCAACATGCTCAGAACGCCGATATCTTGCCCGGCCAATGGCAACAACGCAAGTTGACCACTTCCAGAAAACCCGAGAGCACTAAACAAAAGCACTTCCAAATTTTCCCAACCATGCTGCGCTGCAAGGACGCCACATAGCATGGCAACGGGGGCGATAGCCAGAGCGGTCGGTAATGTGCGAACGAAGGCATCTCGTACCGCTTTGCGCTCTGACGCAGCCAGAGAGGTATCGTCACTCACGCCGGCACTACTCTCGGCAGATTTGCCTGACTTGCGCGCCGCTCATGAGAGGGGCCATAGGCGCGCTGATGCCATGGATTGATCTCCACCACCCAGATATCTCGATATCCGACCTCACCCTGTGCAGGTTCAATATCTGTCGCATAGTGGATATACCGTTCATCATCGAGCAAAATTGCTTGATTTTCGGCCAATGTTTGCCGGTGAATAAGCTGGTGCGAGACCGGATCGATCACCTGCGTCTCGCCGCCATTCACATTGTTTCTCCTCGCCACAACGATCACGCTATAGGCATGACCATCTCTATGCGGACCTTCTGGCACGGTAATGCCTTTGAACTCTGCGTTCGCCGTCACACGAATCTGATTGACATTAAGCTGATAGCTTTCAGCGCCATCGACACCCAATGCATCGAGGATGGAAACCATCAATGGTGTGGGGTCGCATTCCAGTTGTTCGCGATAGCGCATAACGCCACCCGCTTCAGCGAGTCTGATGTAGTCGGCTGACTGGATATAATTCCTCTTCGGTAGCAGGGCAAAAATCCACTGCCCCTCCTCACGGTATCCAAAGTACTGTGACAAGCGAATATGGCGCAGACGGCTTTGGCTATGATGATCGCGTGGCAGGGAATCAAAAGTGGCAAGCACCTCCTCCGACAACGGCGGCATGTCGACAATTGCATATCCGAAGGCTTTGAAGTGACCTTCATCGCTGGTAATGTCACGCGCCATTTGAATTTCATTCATGTTTTCATCCTTGTTCTACATTAGTTACTTCCAGATCGAAGGTAGCAACCTCGTATGCCTGCAGCGACTCAATATGCCTTCGCGTGATTCCTCGGTAGAAGTCGCATGCAGTCGTCTCGACAGCATCAATCGTTGAATATTTCTTCTCCAGCGGTCCAAGACAGAGACCAGCGCAAAATCCTTCGATTTCACAGCCACGGCAGAAGGCCGGATTTTCAGTTCTCAAACTGGCGTGAGAAAGGTAGGGTTCGGCATCAAGCAGAGCCGTTCCATCGTCGATCGAACCCAGTAGCGTGGATCCTGCCTTACATGAAAAGACAGATCCATTTGGTTCGATACTCAGCTGCGCTCCTTTGGCCGAGCAATTCTTGAATCCCCGTTCGGCTATGACGTCATGACCAAGCAAAACCTGGAAAATCTGATGCCAATATCCGGTTAATAGCACTCCTTTTTTGCGGCCATATTCGATTACGCGCCACAGTCGATCAACGATCTGCTGCGTACCAAACGAGGCGTAGAACCCGGGATCAAAGTCGACTACTACGCCGATTTCCTTTGCACCAACGTTGACCGCCAGATCAACGATGGCATGATCGAATTCATTCCAGGTAGCGGAAGTCAATGCGGCGTTGATGGCAATTCGATTGCCTTTTTCCTGAAGAAGCCGCAGTCCTTGCATAACAACGGGAGTGCTATCTGCTCCATTTTTGAGTGGGCGGCTCGGATTGGTGGGCGAGTCGACGCTGACACACACGGCAACGCAGTAGCGGGCAAACATATCGGCCACTTCTTCGGTGATCAACGACCCATTTGTAACGGTAGAGTAGGAAATGTGCATCCCGTCGCGATCACCTTTCCCAAAGCGCTCCAAGACAGCAACAATCGCTTTCCAGTTAAGAAGCGGCTCACCGCCAAAGAACTGGACCATCACGCTATGCACGCCGGAACTGCGCGATATATCTAGGGCATTTCCGAGATAGCGAATAGCATCTCTGGGCCTCATATGCCGATTTTTCGGATCATATTGATGCTGAAATCGCTCCCTGGTTGCATACATCGAATCGTTGATATTGACCTTGATCTCATCACGAGAGCGCAGACGGCTCAGATCGACCTTGGCGACCTGCGCATCAGCTGACATTTCCTTACCTTGAATGCCCTCGAAGCAATAGGTACATCCGAAATTGCAGGCATTGGCTAGGATAAGCTGAATGATATTGACCCTTTTTTCTATCTTCGACTTCTCCGGGGTCATCACTACCTCATCGGAAATCAGAAAACCTCTAGCCATAAGCTGTTGGACAAGTTCGATCTCGCGATCTGACGCCTCGATGTCGATCCAGGAAATCGGAATCGTACGTCCCTCGCGAAAACTTTTAAGTACATGAAGGGCCGACTCATCAAGCATGCACAGGCCCCCGCGCTGACGGTGATAGACGGCTGTATGGTTTCCTGCTGGCAGTACGACTAGGTCCCCAGACAGTGAGTATTTCTTTTTCTGCATCGGTGTCAGACTTTCGAAGATACGTAGGCAAGTGCAAAGTTCTGGGTCACGGATGAAGATCCGTGACCCTTGCGAATTATTTAGTCAGACTAAATTTGAGAACGCCGTGCGACACCTGATTCAATGTGCCGCCGACTGTGCCACCCACCGTGCCGCCAACTGTGCCGCCAACTGTGCCGCCGACGGTGCCGCCAATAACATTTCCAAGCATGAAAATTCCTTTCAAAGAAAAAAGAAAACATCGGGTACAGACACGCGGTTCTGCTACCACCGCTCTTCTCGTTCGATTTCAACGCTCAATCGAATCCGGGAAGGTAAATGGCGTAGGAGCGTCGCAGAGAGCCGGATCGTCGGTGATAGACAATCTGGGCCTGTAACGTACTCCCCCACACCATCGCCAGCGGAGTCTGCGGCTCACGGGTAGATTTGTCTTGAACGGTTGTGCAATGGTGGAGAAGATGCGCCAGTTGGAATCACCCGGAATGACGTGTCGATATCGCTGGATCGCCAGCGAGAGACGATGGCGGGCGCGAGCCTGGCAGGGCGTCGAAGGCGACATTGGCCGCAAGACGTGGCGCCAAAATGCATGCCTACACGTAGCTATCATCGGCATAGCGCGCGATGCGGCGCACCTGGCCTGTGGAGTCAGGGAAGGCATCGATGACCGACGGCTACAGCATCGGCGCCTGTATTCGGTGTTGGGGGGAATGGCTGAGAAAAGGTCCGATGGAAGATCTGAGAGCAGCGCCAAGAGGAGGGCTAAAAATCGCTCATCCCCCCACCCCGCGAAATCGCCTGCGTCCTGGTTGAGATCATGTAGCATGGACCCCGTTGAGCAACCCAAGACCGCAGGAACGCCCATGATCCCTATCCAGCCAGACGTCAGCCCCGACAACAAGCCGGAAGCATCCCCCTCTCACTGCGCCGGCTGTCAGGATGGCGAAGCGCTGGATATCCCGTTCGAATACGCCTACCAGCCCATCGTGCGCCTATCCACCCGCAGCGTATATGCCTATGAGGCCCTGGTACGCGGCCCACAGGGCGAGCCTGCCAGCACCGTGCTGGCCCAGGTCAACGACAGCAATCGCTACCGCTTCGACCAGGCTTGCCGCATCAAGGCGGTGGAAGGCGCGGCGCGCCTGGGCATGCGTCAGTACCTGTCGATCAACTTCCTGCCCAATGCGGTCTATCGGCCGGAAGTGTGCATCCAGAGCACCTTCAAGGCGGCACGCAAGCATGACTTCCCGATCGAACGCATCATCTTCGAGGTAACCGAAGGCGAACGCGTGGATGACCGCCCGCATCTGGTCAACATCTTCAAGGAATACAGCCGTTTCGGCTTTCGCACCGCCATCGACGATTTCGGTGCCGGCTATGCGGGTCTGAACCTGCTGGCCGAATACCAGCCCGACTTGATCAAGATCGACATGGACCTGGTCCGCAACATCGATACCGACAAGCCGCGACAAGCCATCGTGGCGGGCATCGCGGCCACTTGCATGCAGCTGGATATCGAAATCCTGGCCGAGGGTGTGGAGACCCGTGCCGAACGCGACTACCTGGCGCGAGCCGGTATCGACCTCATGCAGGGTTACTGGTTCGCCAAGCCGGCTTTTGGCACCCTGGCCGTCCTGCCGGATAGTGTCTGGGAATAGGCTGCGCGGCCGCAATGCAAAAAGCCCGCACAAGGCGGGCTTTTCTGAATCTGGTGGAAAGTGCAAGGTTTGAACTTGCGACCCCTGCAGTGTGAATGCAGTGCTCTACCACTGAGCTAACCTTCCATGTCTTGACTGGCTTTTTGCTGCAGCACCAATCGAGAAGCAAGATTATGACAAGGTTTTTTTCTTCGTGCAAGTGTTTTATAAATAATTGCCCTAATTTTTATCAGACCCGCTGCCGCTGCACCACATCCCGACTCAAATCACTCAAGCCTGCGCCGCCGGTTCGCTCTCCGGTGGCGGTGGTTCGAAGCGCCAGACGCAGCTGCCACGGGCCTCCTTGTCCAGCTGGTTGAGCACGTCTTCGTGCAGGGTCAGTTCTTCCTCACTGGCGGCCAGCACGATCACTTCGGCCAGCGGGGTCAGTTCCAGCTTGCCGTCACCGGCGCTGACTTCTTCCTCGGCGCCCAGATCCATGGTCAGCGAGTTCTGCCCTCGCGTCATGGAAAGGTAGACCTCGGCCAGCAGCTCCGCATCCAGCAGAGCGCCGTGCAGGACACGGTGGGCATTGGAGATGCCATAACGGTCGCATAGCGCATCGAGCGAATTGCGGCGGCCGGGGTGCAGCTCCTTGGCCATCTGCAGCGAGTCCACTACATCGCTGACGTGCTCCTTGAAGGGCGGCAAACCCAGCAGGGCCAGTTCGGCATCAAGGAAGCCGACGTCGAAGGGCGCGTTGTGGATGATGATCTGCGCGCCACGCACGTAGTCCAGGAACTCGGCGGCGATCTGCTTGAAGGTCGGCTTGTCGGCCAGGAACTCGGTAGTCAGGCCGTGCACCGCCAGCGCGCCTTCTTCGGAATCACGCTCGGGGTTGATATAGAGGTGCAGGTTCTTGCCCGAGAGTTGCCGGTTGAGGACTTCCACACAACCGATTTCCAGGATGCGGTTGCCGTTGCGCGGCGACAGGCCCGTAGTTTCGGTATCGAGGATGATCTGACGCATTCTTGCTCCTGGTGTTGCTACTGCTATTGCCATTGCCATTGCGCTTGCGCGCCCGGATTCACTGCCTTGCCACGGTCGTGCCGTGTGGCGGCATTACTTGATGCTGTCCACACCGCGATTGGCCAACTGGTCGGCACGTTCGTTGCCGGCATGGCCGTTGTGGCCACGTACCCAGCGCCATTCCACCTGGTGCTGCTGCTGGGCGGCGTCCAGCGCCTGCCACAGGTCGGCGTTCTTGACCGGCTCCTTGCTGGCGGTCTTCCAGCCGCGTGCCTTCCAGCCGTGGATCCACTCGCTGATGCCCTTCTGCACATACTGGCTGTCGGTGTGGACGACCACTTCACAGGGGCGCTTCAAGGCATTGAGCGCCTGGATCACCGCCATCAGTTCCATGCGGTTGTTGGTAGTATTGGGCTCGCCGCCGAAGATTTCCTTCTCCTGGCCACCGGCCACCAGCAAGGCGCCCCAGCCGCCGCGACCAGGATTGCCCTTGCAGGCGCCATCGGAATAAATCTCTACTTTGTCCATGTTCTTCAATCTGTTTGCTCAGGTGGGCGGGCCGCGATGATACCTGATCCGGCGCCCTGCCCTGGATTTGTTCAGTCCGACTTGTGGATCCGGTTGGTCACCGGCACGCCGCGCGGGGCCTTGAGCTTCTGCCGCTGCAGGGCCGGGCCGATCAGGCGCATGCCGGGCACGCGCTTGATCGCCTGCACGATATACACCGCGCCGAAGTAGGGCCACCAGCGATCACCCGCCTTTTCCATGAAGCCGAAGCGATCCAGCCACTGCGTGGTCTTGCAAGGCGGCGCATAGCAACCGAAGTGGCCACGGTTGACTTCCATGTTCAAGAGCTTGAGCCAGTCCTTCAGGCGCGGCAGGCGGATGAATTCACCATCCTGCGGCAGGAAGTGCGCGCCGGTCAATCGGCCGGCGGCCTGGCGCATGCCCCACAGGCTGCTGGGGTTGAAACCGCAAATGATGACCTGCCCTTCCGGGATCAGGACCCGCTCCACCTCGCGCAAGACCTGGTGCGGCTCGGCCGAGAACTCCAGCACATGCGGCAACACCACCAGGTCCAGACTTTGCGAAGCAAAGGGCAATTCACAGAAGTCGTGGGTGACCACCTGCGGGATCTCCAGCTCTGACTGGCCATCGACCGGCACCTGGTTGTCGGTCAGCCAGCGGTAGGGCATGCGGTTGGCCTGCAGGGCGTGGATCTGGGGTGAACCGATCTGCACCGCATTGAAACCGAAGATGTCAGCCGTCAGCGTGTTCAGATGGCGCTGCTCCCACTCGCGCAGGTAACTGCCGGTGGGTGTCTGCAACCAGGCGGCGAGGTCTATAATTTCGGAAATTTTCGAATTGTCAGCAGTTTCAGCCATCTATTCTTTCGCGCCTCATGACCGAGCAGCCAGCCATGCCAGCCCACACCGCTCAGAAAACTTCATTGGACGTCCTGGCCGTTCCGGCTTTCGACGACAACTATCTCTGGGTCATCCATGACGGACGCCATGCCGCCGTGGTCGATCCCGGCGACGCCGTCCCCGTACTGGCCGCATTGCAGGCCGAGGGACTCACACTGGCCGCTATTCTACTGACACATCACCACGCTGACCATGTCGGCGGTGTGGTCGAACTGGCAAGACAGGCGGTCAGCGACGAATTCCCGGTCGTTCCCGTCTACGGGCCGGCGCGTGAACAATCCCGCATCAAGGGAATGACGGTCCTGCTGCACGGGGACGAGCGCATCCGTATCCCGGCGCTGGCGCTGGAGCTGCAGGTGATCGACATCCCCGGCCATACGCTGGGCCATATCGCCTACTACGCCGCCGACCACGGCCTGCTGTTCTGCGGCGATACCCTCTTCGCCGGCGGCTGCGGACGGGTCTTCGAAGGTACGCCCCAGCAGATGCTGACCTCACTGGGCAAGCTGGCCAGCCTGCCGGGCGAGACCCAGGTCTATTGCGCCCACGAATACACCTTGTCGAACCTGAAATTCGCCGCCGAGGTGGAGCCCGGCAATGCCCGGCTGCAAGATCGCATCCTCAACGAGCGCGCCCGGCGCGAACGCGGCGAGCCGACCGTCCCGACCTCGATCGCGCTGGAACGCCAGACCAATCCCTTCCTGCGGGCGAGCGAAAAAGAAATCCTTGGTTCACTGCAGAAGGCTGGCCGTTTGACGGCGTTAGACGAAGTTAGCAGCTTCGCAGCGCTGCGCGAATGGAAAAATACCTACAGATAGGCCCAAGTTGAGGGAGAAATAGCCCCAAATTCCTGACAAATCAAGGACTTGGCTTTGTAACAGGGCCATTTTTTACTTGACTGGAGAAAAGGGTCTTCCGTACACTCCTCCAATTCCCCACATCGGGCGCCAGCGGTTTTACGCTTTTTTACGAAGCGGCGTCCCTGACGCACCACAGCGGGGAAACCCGCAGCTTCCGACCTTGCATTATCGTCAATACTGCGCCGTTCCGATCCTGGCGATCCGAAACGAGCCTGCAGGAGATGTCGAGCTTAGAGACAGCTCTGCAACGGAAGCGCCGCAAGCCAACTTTTGCCTCTGGCACAGGATATCGCCCACATGCAGCGTACTTTGAAGAAACTCGCCATTGCCGCCCTGTTCTGCGCTGGTACCCCGCTGTTCTGCCTCGCCAACGACATCTCGATCTACCCCGCTCCCTTCAACGCGATCAATCCTGAACTGGCCGGCAATGCCCTGCCGGGGATGAACGACATCGATATCTGGACGCGCATCCGCAAGGGTTTCGGGATTCCCGACCTGGACAACGCCCTGGTAGAGAACCAGACCCAGTGGTACAGCTCCCGCCCGGACTACATCCAGCGCACCACGGTGCGCGCCTCGCGCTATCTGTTCCATGTGGTCCAGGAGCTGGAAAAGCGCGGCATGCCCACCGAACTGGCACTGCTGCCCTTCATCGAGTCGGCCTTCAACCCGGAGGCGCTGTCCACCGCCAAGGCGGCCGGCATGTGGCAGTTCATTCCCTCCACCGGGCGTGACTACAACCTCAAGCAGAACATGTTTACCGACGAGCGCCGCGATGTGCTGGCCTCGACCGATGCGGCGCTGACCTACCTGCAGAAGCTCTACGGCATGTTCGGCGACTGGCAACTGGCGCTGGCGGCCTACAACTGGGGCGAAGGCTCGGTGCAGCGCGCCGTCAACCGCAACCTGGCCGCCGGCCTGCCGATCGACTTCAATACGCTGTCGGCGCAGATGCCCAACGAGACCCGCAACTACGTGCCCAAGCTGCAGGCGGTCAAGAACATCATCGCCAACCCGGCAGCCTTCGACATCGCCCTGCCCAAGGTGGACAACCAGCCCTACTTCGTCACCATCGGCAAGACCCGCAACATCGACGTGAAGGTCGCCGCCCAGCTGGCCGAGCTGTCGCTGGATGAGTTCAAGGCCCTGAACCCGCAGTTCAACCGCCCGGTCATCATCGGCGGCGAAGATACCAAGATCCTGCTGCCGGAAAGCAATGCCGAGAAGTTCAAGACCAACATGTCCAAGTGGACGCAGGCCTTCTCGACCTGGACCGCCCACACCGTCTCCAGCGCCCGCGAGCGCATCGAGACCATCGCCAGCAAGTTCGGCACCACCCCTGAAGTGATCCGCAGCGTCAACCAGATCCCGCCGCGCATGGTCCTGAAGGCCGGCTCCACCATCCTGGTGCCCAAGACCGAGGAAACCGCCGCGCTCGATACCGACCTGACCCCGGAAATCGCCGACAACGCCCGCCTGGCCATTGCCCCGGACGCGCCAGAGACCCGCCGCATCTATGTCAAGGCCGGCAAGCGCGACACCCTGGCTGGCATCGCCGGCCGCTATCACGTGAGCGTGGCGCAGATCAAGGAATGGAACGGCTTGAAGCGTGACACCCTGGCCGCCGGCCAGAGCCTGCAACTGCAGGTCCCCAATGTGGCACACGGCGCGCCGACCCGTATGGCCGCGGCACACCGTGCCGCGCCGGCACGTCGCCAGGTAGCCGCCGCCAAGGCACCGGTACGCAAGGCCGCACCGGTGCGCAAGGTGGCGGCAGCCAAGCCGATCACCCTGGCCTCCGGCAACGGCGCCCGCAAGCAATAATCCGGAGGAAGCCGGAGGAGACCCAGGCGGCACGGCCGCCCATGACAAAAACGCGCAAGCATTGCCTCAACCGCAGCTAGCACGAGAGAACAACAAGAATCGCAGCAGGACTGAACCCGAAGCACCGGCAGCAAACCGGTCTTCGGGTTTTTCTTTGGGGGGAAGCGGCGCGATCAGTGCGCCGCGTCGGCGTAGCTGGCGGCGGCGACCAGGCGTCGGGTGTATTGCTCGCGCGGCTGCTGCAGGACCTGGGCGACAGGGCCGCTTTCGACCACCCGCCCATCCTTCATCACGATCACCTCATGCGCCATGGCCTGCACCACCGCCAGGTCGTGGGTGATGAAGAGATAGGCCAGGCCGTGGCGCCGCTGCAGCTCGGCCAGCAGTTGCAGCACCTGCTGCTGCACGGTCACGTCCAGCGCCGAGGTCGGCTCGTCCAGCAGCAGCAGCTCCGGCTGCAGCACCAGGGCGCGGGCAATGGCGATGCGCTGGCGCTGGCCGCCGGAGAATTCGTGGGGATAACGTTCCAGCACCGAGGCCGGCAGGCCCACCTCGTCGAGCGCGGCAACGATGGCTGCGCGTTGTTGCTCGATACTCAGTTCGGGATGATGCAAGGCCAGTCCTTCACCGACGATCTGCTCCACGGTACGACGCGGCGACAGCGAGGCAAACGGATCCTGAAACACCACCTGCATGCGCGCACGCAGCGGCCGCAGCTCGCGGCTGCTGCGCTCGGAGATGGCGACGTGATCGAAGACGATGCGCCCGCTCACATCAGCCCCTGACAGTCGCAGCAAAGCCATGCCCAGCGTCGACTTGCCGGAACCGGACTCGCCCACGATGCCCAGGGTCTGGCCACGCCGCAGTTGCACGTCCACACCGTCGACCGCGTGGAACAGGCGCTTGGAGAACCAGCCCTGCTTGATCTGGTAGCTGCAACGCAACGCCTCGGCCTGCAATACCACCGGTGCCTCTGTCTCTGCCTCGGCGGCATTGCGCTGGGGACGACTCTGCAGCAGCTTGCGCGTATAGGGCTGCTGCGGGTTGGAGAACAGCTCGGCCACGCTGGCGGTCTCGACCAGCTTGCCCTTTTCCATCACGCCGACCCGGTCAGCGAAGTGGCGCACCAGGTTGAGGTCGTGCGAGATGATGAGCACGGCCATGTTCTCCTCGCGCTGCAACTGGTTCAGCAGGGCCAGGATCTGCACCTGGATGGTCACGTCCAGGGCCGTGGTCGGTTCGTCAGCAATGAGCAGCTTGGGCTTGCAGGCCAGGGCCATGGCGATCATGGCGCGCTGGCGCTGGCCGCCCGAGAGTTCGTGCGGGTAAGACAACGCCCGCCGTGCCGGCTCGGGGATGCCGGTCTTCTCCAGCAGCGCGACGGCGCGCCGGGCGGCTTCGCGGGCGTTGATGCCTTCGTGGTGCATCAGCACCTCGGCAATCTGGTTGCCGATGGTGAAGAGCGGATTCAGGGCCGTCATCGGCTCCTGGAAGATCATCGCCACGTCGTTGCCGCGCACCTGCTGCATCTGGCGCTCGCTCTTTTGCAGCACGTCCTGGCCGTCGAGCAGGATGCTGCCCTCATAGCGCGCATCCTGGTTCAGTTGCAGTACCGACAGGGCGCTGACCGTCTTGCCAGAACCGGATTCGCCCACCAGCGCGAACTTTTCCCCGGGCGCGATACCGAAGCTGACGCCCTCCACCACCAGGGTGTCGCCGAAGCGCACCGTCAGGTCCTTGACTTCCAAGAGAGGCGCGCTCATGCCTTCTTCCTCACATCCAGGGCATTGCGCAGGGCATCGCCGATATTGGTCAACAACAGCAGCATCACGGTCAGGACCAGGAAGGTCGATAGCGCGATCCACCAGGCATCCAGGTTGTTCTTACCCTGCGACAACAGCTCACCCAGGCTGGGCGTGGACGGCGGTACGCCCAGGCCGAGGAAGTCCAGGCTGGTCAGGGCCAGGATGGACGCGCTCATGCGGAAGGGCAGGAAGGTCACCACCGTCGTCATGCTGTTGGGCAGCACATGGCGCCAGATTATCTGGCGGTTGGACAGCCCCAGCGCGCGCGCCGCCTGTACGTATTCGAGATTGCGGTTGCGCAGGAAATCGGCGCGCACGTAATCCGACAGGCTCATCCAGCCGAACAGTGACAGCAACACCAGCAGCAGCCCCAGGCTGGGCTGGAAGATCGAGGAAAAGATGATCAGCAGGTAGAGCTCCGGCATGGAGCCCCAGATTTCCAGCAGGCGCTGCGTGATCAGGTCGGTGCGCCCGGCGAAGTAGCCTTGCACGGCACCTGCGGCCACGCCCAGTACCACGCCGATGAAGGTCAGCGCCATGCCGAACAGCACCGACACCCGGAAGCCATAGAGCAGCCGGGCAAACACATCGCGTCCGCGATCATCGGTGCCCAGCCAGTTCTCACCCGAGGGCTCGGCCGGGTTGGGCAGCCTGGCGAAGTAGTTGAGCGTGTTGTAGCTGTAGCGGTTGGGCGGGTAGATGACCCAGTTGCCGTCCTTGTGGAATTGCTGCTCGATGAAGGGATCGAGATAGTCGGCCGGTGAATCGAAGTCGCCACCGAAGCTCTTGTCCGAATAATCCTGCAGCATGGGGAACATCAGCTTGCCCTGATAACTGGCCACCAGCGGCTTGTCGTTGGAGATCAGTTCCGCGCCCAGGCTCAGCACGAACAGGATGGCAAACAGTACCAGGCTCCAGTAGCCGGTGCGGTCGGCGCAAAAGCGCAGCCAGATGCGACGGCCAGGCGAGATGGACGGGGCCAAGGAAGAGGTCATGCTCATTTCGCCAGGCTTTCGAATTGGACGCGTGGGTCGGCCCACACATAGCAGAGGTCGCCCAGTAGCTTGACCACCAGGCCGATGAGCGTGAAGAGGTAGAGTGTGCCCATCACCACCGGGTAGTCACGCCGGATTGCCGATTCATAGGCCAGCAAACCCATGCCATCCAGCGAGAACAGGGTCTCGATCAGGAGGCTGCCGGCAAAGAAGGAAGCGATGAAAGCCGAGGGAAAGCCGGTCACCAGCGGGATCAGGGCGTTGCGGAAGACATGCTTGTAGAGCAGCTTGCGCTCGGAGAGTCCCTTGGCGCGCGCGGTCAACACATACTGCTTGCGGATTTCTTCGAGGAAGGTATTGCGGGTCAGCATGGTGATGACCGCAAAGGAGCCGATCACCGAGGCCGCCACCGGCAGCGTGATATGCCAGAGATAGTCGGTGAGCTTGCCCACCAGTGACAGGCTGGCCCAGTTGTCCGAGGTCAGCCCCCGTAGCGGGAACCACTGCAAGAAGCTACCGCCGGCGAACACCACCAGCAGGAACACCCCCAGCACGAAGCCCGGGATGGAATAGCCGACCAGCACCAGGCCGGTGGTGGCGACATCGAAACGGCTGCCCTCGCGCACCGCCTTGGCGATGCCCAGCGGCACCGAGATCAGGTAGCTCAGGACGAAGGTCCACAAGCCGATGCTGATGGACACCGGCAACTTGGACTTGACCAGGGTCCAGACATCGCCATGGTGATAGAAGCTCTTGCCCAGGTCGAAGGTGAGGAAGCCCTTGAGCATGCTCCAGAAGCGCTCCACCGGGGGCTTGTCGAAGCCGTAGAGTTTCTTGATTTCCTCGATGCGTTGTTCGTCGATGCCCTGCCGGCCCCGATAGGCCGAGGCTCCACTGGCGGCGCCAGCGCCGGAGGCTTCACCGCCGCCGCCGCGCCCTTTCATCTCCAGCATGGCCTGTTCCACCGGGCCACCCGGTACGAACTGGATCACGGCAAAGGTGATGGCGACCACGCCGAAGAGCGTGGGGATCATCAACAGCACCCGCTTCAAAATGTAGGACCAGATATTCATGACTGCAGGCATCCTCGTTCAAGACCGGCCTGGCCGGTCATCGTTGCGTGATTCATCTTCAACGCCCCTTCTCTTCCCACCAGGTGCTGATCACATAGGGATCGGCCTGGTAATACAACGGCGCCACCTGCGGGATGCCGAAACGGTTCTGGTAGGCGATGCGATGGGTGGACGAATACCAGTGCGGCACCACGATGTACTTGTGCAGCAGCACCCGGTCCAGCGCCCGCGCCGCGGCGGTCAGCCGGGCCCGGGTATCGGCCGCCACCACGGCCTGCACCAGCTGGTCCACCACCGGGTCCTTCAAACCCCAGGCATTGTTGGAGCCCTTTTCATCGGCCGCCTTGGAACCGAACATGTCGAACAGTTCATTACCCGGGCTGCTGGTATCGGGGAAGCGGATGCTGGTCATGTCGAAATCGAAATCTTCCATGCGCTTGGCCACCAGGGCGTAGTCGGCGCTGCGCTGGACCACATCGATGCCCAGCGTGCGCAGGTTGCGCGCAAACACGCTGATGACGCGCGACATGGAGCTCTGGTCATCCAGGATCTCGAAGGACAGCGCCACGCCCTGGGCATTGCGCACGGCGCCATCGCGATAGACCCAGCCGGCCTGAGCCAGCAGTTCGCGGGCCTGGCGCAGGTTGGCACGCAGCGAGGCGGGCGGATTGGTCGAGGGCGGGATGGGTGCCGGGCCGAACACCGCCGGATCGATCTTCAGGCCCTTGGCCTGCAGCGACTTCAGCAAGGCCAGCTCGTCGCCCTGCGGCTCTCCGGTGGCGGCCAGCTGGCTGTTGTTGAAGAAGGAGTAGATGCGGGTGTACTGGCCGTAGAACAGCTGACGGTTCATCCATTCATAGTCCAGCGCCAGCCCGATGGCCTGGCGCACGCGCACATCCTTGAACTGGTCGCGCCGCAGGTTCATCACGAAACCCTGCATGCCGGCGCCATTGGAATGCTTGAATTCCTTCTTGATAATGCGGCCGTCGCGGAACTGCGGGCCGGTATAGCTGCGCGCCCAGTTCTTGGCGCTGTACTCCACCACCACGTCGAACTCGCCGGCCTTGAAGGCTTCTAGCCGCGCCAGGTCATCCTTGTAGAAACGGTAGACGATGCGCTCGAAGTTGTACATGCCACGCCGCGCCGGGACATCCTTACCCCAGTAGTCGGGATTGCGGCGGTAGGTGATGCTGCGACCGGTGTCGTAGCTCTCGATCACGTAGGGGCCGGTGCTGATCGGCGGAGTCAGCTGGATCTGGTCGAAGGGGGTGCCCTGCGCCCATTTCCTGGAGAACACCGGTACGCTGCCCACGATCAGCGGCAGTTCATGGTTGCTGCTGGCGAAGTCGAAGCGCACCGTGGCGGCATCGACCACCACACAGCCCTTGACGTCGGCAAAGACCGATTTGAATTGCGGCGCACCCTTGGCCAGGATGGTGTCATAGGAATACTTCACATCCTCGGCCGTGACCTTGTCGCCATTGTTGAAGCGCGCCTTGGGATTCAAGTGGAAGGTCATGGACATGCGGTCCGGCGCCAGCTTCATGTCGTCGGCCAGCAAGCCATAGACGGTCGCGACCTCGTCGGCGGAAGACACGGCCAGGGTCTCGAACATCAGCTGGTCCAGCCCGGCGGCGGCCACGCCCTTCAGGGATAGGGGATTGAACTTGTCGAAGCTGGTACGACGGTCGGGATTGGCCAGATAGAGCGTGCCGCGACGTGGCGCATCTGCATTGACGTAGTCGAAATGGGTGAAGCCGGCCGGATACTTGGGCGTGTCGTAGAGCGAAAAGGCATGCTCGGCGTGGGCCGGAGCGGCGTAGACCAGCGCGGCGGCCAGCAGGGAGGAAAGGAAAATCCGGTATGTCTTCAGGGGCTTGACCATGCGGTTGTCTGTCTGCGCTGTCGCGGGCGTTGATGTCTGGTGGCAGGCAAGTCCCGTGCCCACCGGCCTGGAAACGATTTTGTTCCGGGGCATTGTAAATAGAGGAACGATTACAGGGAAGCAATTAAAACGACTAAGCTCAGCAGGCCGCTCGCCCCCGGCCGGTGGGCAGAGGTTGCCGCGCCTGCCGCAAGCCCCTACAATCCGGGTCTGTTCCAGCGCGAGGGCCGCACGATGCGGCCCTCGCCATCACCATCGGCCGCACCGCGCGCCCGCCTGCCAGGCGGCAGTACGCAGGACGCGGCGGACCATACGGAGTCATCATGGCATTTCTGCAAGGCAAAAAAATTCTGATCACCGGCTTGCTGTCCAACCGTTCCATCGCCTACGGCATCGCCCAGGCGTGCAAGCGCGAAGGCGCCGAACTGGCCTTCACCTACGTCGGCGAGCGCTTCAAGGAGCGCATCACCAAGTTCGCCGAAGAGTTCGACAGCAAGCTGGTCTTCGATTGCGACGTCGGCAGCGATGAACAGATCACGGCCCTGTTCGCGGACCTGGGCAAGTCCTGGAGCCAGCTCGACGGCCTGGTGCACGCCATCGGCTTCGCTCCCGCAGAAGCCATTGCCGGCGACTTCCTGGAAGGCTTCTCGCGCGAAGGTTTCAAGATCGCCCATGACATCTCCGCCTACAGCTTCCCGGCCATGGCCAAGGCCGCCGTGCCGCTGCTCTCGCCCAACGCCGCCCTGCTGACCCTGACCTACCTGGGTTCGGAACGCGTGGTGCCCAACTACAACACCATGGGCCTGGCCAAGGCCTCCCTGGAAGCCTCGGTGCGTTATCTGGCCGAAGCCCTGGGCCCCAAGGGCGTGCGCGTCAACGGCGTCTCCGCCGGCCCCATCAAGACCCTGGCCGCCAGCGGCATCAAGGGCTTCGGCAAGATCCTGGGCGCCGTGGCCGCCACCGCCCCGCTGCGCCGCAACGTGACCATCGAAGATGTCGGCAATGCCTCGGCCTTCCTGCTCTCCGACCTGGCCTCGGGCATCACCGGTGAAATCACCTATGTGGATGGCGGTTTCTCGCGGGTTGTCGGCGGCATCGCCGAGTAAATCCGCCCCTCCCGGCAAATAAGCCACAGTCCGTTGAAATCGGCTGGTGCTAATTTCGACGTTTTACTGTATGATTCGCCTTGTGCATCGCAATAACCGATGTACAGGCGAATCGGGCGTGAAAACTGCCCTGCAGATTTTCCAGCCGTATTCGCCCAAGCAGCTTCGCAAGCCTTACCTGTCATTACGACAAGTTCCCCGTAAAAGCCCCCCGCCCCTGGCATCCCTTGATGATGCCGTCCCGGCGCAAAGCTTTTGTGCCGAAATTTCTTTGTATTTTTCATAGTCATTTCGTTGGTTGGCGTTGCTTTTCTTCGTTCAGGCACTCGATGTCCGGCGCGCTTGCGTGCGCCCGTCTCGTGCCTGGCGTTCACATTCACGAAAGAGATTATGACTTTTGAAGCACTTGGCCTGAACCCTTCGATCATCAAAGCACTGACCGAGGCAGGCTATACCACCCCCACTCCGGTCCAGGAAAAAGCCATCCCCGCCGCCATCAGCGGCCAGGATCTGCTGGTGTCCTCGCAGACCGGCTCGGGCAAGACCGCAGCCTTCATGCTGCCCTCGCTGCACCAGCTGGCAGACCTGCCGCAGGCGCCGCAAGCAGCCCGCACCCCCAACCAGGAACGCCAGGCCAGCCGTGCCCGTGGCGAGCGTCCGCGTTACCAGCCGGCCCAGCCGAAGATGCTGGTGCTGACCCCGACCCGCGAACTGGCCCTGCAAGTGACCACCGCCACCGACAAGTACGGCTCCTACATGCGCCGCGTGCGTGTGGTGTCGATCCTGGGCGGCATGCCCTACCCCAAGCAGATGCAACTGCTGTCGCGCAACCCGGAAATCCTGGTCGCCACCCCGGGTCGCCTGATCGACCACATGGAGTCGGGCAAGATCGATTTCTCGCAGCTGCAGATTCTGGTGCTGGACGAAGCCGACCGCATGCTGGACATGGGCTTCATCGACGACATCGAAAAGATCGTCGCCGCCACCCCGGCCACGCGCCAGACCATGCTGTTCTCGGCCACGCTGGACGGCGTCGTCGGCAACATGGCCAAGCGCATCACCAACAACCCGCTGACCATCCAGATCGCCAGCTCGTCGACCCGTCATGAGAACATCATGCAGCGCGTGCACTTCGTGGATGACCTGTCGCACAAGAACCGCCTGCTGGATCACCTGCTGCGCGACACCAGCATCGACCAGGCCGTGATCTTCACCGCCACCAAGCGTGACGCCGACACCATCGCCGATCGCCTGAACATCGCCGGTTTCGCTGCCGCCGCACTGCATGGCGACATGCACCAGGGCGCCCGCAACCGCACCCTGAACAGCCTGCGCCGTGGTCAGGTGCGCATGCTGGTGGCCACCGACGTGGCCGCCCGCGGCATCGACGTGCCGGCCATCACCCACGTCTTCAACTACGACCTGCCCAAGTTCGCCGAAGACTACGTGCACCGTATCGGCCGTACCGGCCGTGCCGGTCGCAAGGGCGTGGCGATCTCGCTGGTCAATCATGCCGAAGGCATGCAGGTCAAGCGTATCGAGCGCTTCACCAAGCAGACCATTCCGGTCGACGTGGTGGAAGGTTTCGAGCCCAAGAAGTCGGCTGCTCCGCGCAGCCCGCGCAAGCCGGGTGGCTGGCGTCCGGGCGATGGCCGCAGCAACAACGGCCCGCGTTATGGCGCCGGCAACCGTGAAGGCGGCTTCGGCGGCAACCGTGAAGGCGGTGGCGGCTACGGCGGCAATCGCGAAGGTGGCTATGCCGGCAACCGCGAAGGCGGTGGTGGCTACGGTGGCAACCGCGAAGGTGGCTATGCCGGCAACCGCGAAGGCGGTGGTGGCTACGGTGGCAACCGCGAAGGCCGCAGCTTCGGCGGCAACAAGCCGGGCAACGGTCCGCGTCGCGAAGGCGGCGGTGGCGGCTACAAGGGTAACGGCGGCGGTTTCCGCGCCGACGGCCCGCGCCGCTCCTACGGCGATCGCTGATCTCTGACGGGCATCAAGATGTAAAAAAGCCGCTTCCCTGGAAGCGGCTTTTTCTTGGGCGACAACATCGTCACCTCTTCATGCAAGCAACCACTGGCCATGACGCTTGATCTCGTCATGCATGGCATCCGGCGCCAGATCGAGATCACCCGGCCAGGTCACGACGCCATCGACGACATGGACCTGCCGGAACTGTTCCTGATCCCGCAGTGGCGCGAATACGCCGCGGAAGAAACTGGGCAGGAACCTGACCCCACCTACGACTCCATCGCTGAAGCGAACCTGTAAAGCATATTCGCCAGAAATACTCACTTCAACCACGTCCCATTCCATGTCATCACTCCAATGGCGCAATCGGCTTGGGCGCCTGCATATCCTGACAAAGCACCCAGTCTTCCATCAACTCGTTCTGATGCAACTCCGCCCAGTCCAGCACAAGCTCCAACGCTCTACGGGGTAGCTCCCCCTCAAGCAGCAACAGTTTTTTGAGGTCGATCACTGCCTTGTACTCGGCATAGCGCACATGAAAATGCGGAGGCGAGTGATCTCGGTAAAACATCTGAATCACAAGCCCATAAAACGTACTGATCGTCGGCATGGAATCACCATCTGCAAAATCGGTGTGTCCCGACTTGATGAATTCCCTCCCAACCTGATTTTACACAAGCACTCCAGTGGGGTGCGCCATCCTGACCATCGCCAACTATGCTAACTCGAACAGGGTCCACCCTGCCCCGTCTGCAAAGCGAGCACGCAATTGGCAATCGCCTGCGCCACCCGCGCCACCACCTTCTGCGTGGCCAGGACCACATCGGCATTGGCCGCCCCGGCAACCGGCTCCGCCACCGTCAGCCGACAGGCAGTGCTGCGGCGATCATCCGAGCGCGTGATCGTCCAGGCGAAGGCTGCTTCCACCTGGCCGCTGCGGGCGGCATCGTAGGCGCGCAATTCCACGTTGATGCGATAGCTGGCCTGGTCGGCTGGTCGCCCCGTGCGCGACACGTCGATGGCGCCCAGCTGGCTGGTGACACCAGCGGCCAGCGCATCGCGCAATTCATTGTTGAAGGGTGCAGACCAGCGGTCCTGCTCCAGCACTTCCACCCGCGTGGCATCGCTACGCACCACCAGTTGCGGTCGCGCCAGCCGGTCGGGAACCGCCACCGGCATCATCTCGATATAGGTCTGCGGCCCCTGGCTGGCGGTGCGTGCCGGCGTGCCGGCCTGCAGGGGAGCGCTCAGGGTGTAGAACTGCGTCGGCGGCGAACTGCCGCAGGCGCTCAGCAAGGCCGCCACCAGGGCGCCAGCGGCGAGGGTCTTCAATGGCAATGGCTGGTACTTGGACATCATGGCTCCTGTTTGCCCCGGATCAGCGATTCCGGATGCTGTTGCAGGTAATCGGTAAGGATGCGGATCGAGGCCGCTGCCCTGGACAGTTCCTGCATGGTCTGGCGGATGTCCTGCTGCAGCGGCGCGTCGTCAGAGAGCGTGCGCTCGGCCGCGTTGAGAGTCTTGCGCGCGTCCTTCATGGCCGCCGTCATCTCCGGGGCGATATCGTTGTTGATGCGCGCGGCGGTCTGCTCGGCGGTGGTCAGGGTCTTGTTGAGCATCTTGATGGTGCTCTGCAGGTCGCGACCGATCTCGTCGAAGGGCACCTTGGAGAGCTTGCCCGCAATTTCCGAAAGCTGCTCTTGCAACTCGTCGAGGCTGCCCGGGATGGTGGGCAGCTCCAGCGGCACCTTGTCCGGATCGATCTGCGCCGGCTTGGCCTTGGGGAAGAAGTCGATCGCCACATACAACTGGCCGGTCAGCAGGTTGCCGTTGCGCAATTGGGCACGCAGGCCACGCTTGACCAGCATGCGCAGCAGGTGTGCATTGGAGCGGCGCTGCTCGCCGGTCTCGTCACGGAAGCGATGCCCCAGGCGATCCGGATAGATCTGCACCATCACCGGCATGCGGAACTCGCCGCGGCTCTGGTCGTATTCGACACCGATACTCTTGACCTCGCCCAGCACCACGCCGCGGAAGTCCACCGTGGCACCCGGCTGCAGGCCACGCAGGGACTGATCGAAGTAGAGCAAGGCCGTCTGCGGCGCACCGTCGGGCTCCTTCATGGCCGCGCTCTCGTCGTCGACCAGCTGGAACTCCGCGCCCTCCTTGGCCGGAGGGCTGTTGAGTGCCTCATCGCGATCACGGAAGGCGATGCCGCCCAGCACTACCGTGGAGAGCGCCTGCGTGTGCAGCTTGAAGCCGCTGGCGTTGAGTTCCATGTCGAAGCCGCTGGCATGCCAGAAGCGCGAACTCATCGTGATGAACTTGTCATACGGCGCATTGATGAAGATGCGCAGCGTCACGCCACGGCCATCGGCGTCGAGGTCATAGGCCACCACCTGGCCGACCTTGATGCGGCGGTAGAAGATGGGCGAGCCGATATCGAGTGAACCCAGGTCCTCGGTATGCAATACGAACTGCCGCCCGGAGGCATCGCGCGTGACGATGGGCGGCTGCTCCAGGCCGACGAAGTTCTTGCGGGTCTCCTCGGAGGCGCCAGCGTCGGCGCCGATGTAGGCGCCCGAGAGCAGCGTCCCCAGGCCCGAAATGCCGGAGGCGGCGATGCGTGGACGCACCACCCAGTAGCGCGTGTCTTCGGTATCGAAACCGGTGGCTTCCTTGTTGAGCTGGATGCCCACCAGCACGTGAGAACGGTCCGGCGCCAGCTTGAGCGTCTGCACCTGGCCGATATCGACGTCCTTGTACTTGACCTTGGTCTTGCCTGCCTCCAGCCCCTCGGCCGAACGGAAACTGACGGTGACCATCGGCCCACGGTCGATGAGGATCTTGGCCACCAGGGTCAGGCCGACGGCGGCAGCGATGATGGGAATGAGCCAGACCAGCGAAGGCAGCCAGTTGCGCTGGCGCACGCGGCGTGGATGTGGTGGCACTGCCGGTTGCTCGGGGGTGTCAGGTGCTGTCATGCGGGTTCCTGTTTTTGCTGTCTTTTCTGTTCTTGCTCTATGTCCTGGTGCTGCGTTGGGTCGGCGATGTCGGCGACATGCTCGACGTCGTCCCAGATCAGGCGCGGGTCGAAGGAAAGCGACGCCAGCATGGTCAACACCACCACCGCGCCGAAGGCGGCAATGCCGATGCCGGCGTGGACATCGGCAAAGCCATGGATCTTGACCAGGCCGGTGAGGACCGAAACCACGAAGACGTCCAGCATCGACCAGCGCCCGATGGTCTCGATCATGCGGAACAGCTTGGCCCGCTGCAAGCGTTGCCAGCGGCTGCGGCGGCGCGCCGATAATACCAGGATGCCCAGCGCCACCAGCTTGAACAACGGCACCAGGAAGCTGGCCACGAACACCACCAGCGCCAGTCCCCACTCGCCGGAAGTCCAGAAGTAGATGACGCCGGAGAGGATGGTGTCGCTCTGCTCGTCGAAGAGCGTGCGGGTGATCATCACCGGCATCAGGTTGGCCGGGATATACATGATGCAGGCTGCGATCAGCAACGCCCAGGTGCGGGTGAGGCTGTCGATCTTGCGCACATGCAGCCTCGCATGACAGACGCCGCAGCGCTCATGCGGCTGCGCGCCTTGCCAGACAGTGCCGCAGTGATGGCAGCCGATCAGGTCCAATGCGGTGGCATCCTGCACCTCGACCTCCTCGTCGCTGGCTACAGGCGCCAAGGCGGGGGCGCCGATGGCGCGCGTCATGCCTGCGTCTCCCCAGGACCGGCCTGGTGCTGTGCGCAGATATGCCAGATATAGCGCGGATTGAAGGACACCACCACCGTAAGCAACACCGTCAGCCCACCGAAGGACCACAGCGCCGGGCCGGGAATGACTTCGGCCATGTTGGAGAGCTTGATCAGGGCCACCAGGATGCCGAGCATGAACACCTCGATCATGCCCCAGGGACGGGCGGCCTGCATCAAGCGCAACAGCAGCACGAAGCCCGGTGGGCGCGCCTGGCGCGAGGACGGCAACAGCAGGTAGAACAGCACCGCCAGCTGGATCAGCGGGAACAGCAGGGTCGTGGCCAGCACCAGCAAGGCTACCTCGGACATGCCGTCCTTCGTCAGCGCGATGACCGCGCCGATGAGCGTGGTATCGGCCGACAGGCCCTGCAGCTCGATGGTCACGATGGGGAAGGCATTGGCCAGCACGAACAGGATCAGCGCGGCGATGGTCAATGGCAGGAGCTGTTCCAGCCGCTTGCCGGTGTCGCGGTCAAGCTCGGCGTCGCAGCGCAGGCAATGCGCCACCTCGTGCGGCCCCAGGCGGGGCCGCTGGTAGACGGCGTCGCATTGTTCGCAGACGATGAGATCCGGGCGTTTGTGCATGGATGAGATGGTGGCTGGCGCGGGAATTCCCTTGTTGTGTGGTCCGTCAGGTGCGCGGCAGCTGGCGCCTGGCTTGGAGCAGTTTGCACGGACGACGTTCCATGATCACAAAATATGGGCGCGCAGGAAACAAGAAATAAATGACCCACGGGTTATCAATTAGCCGATTCTAACAAGAAACACCGTCCCTGCAGCCAAGCAGCCTGTGCAGTTTTACCTGTGTAAAAAAGATTGCGCTTGACAAGCCGGTCGCCAATCTTCTACATTGCACAGATGACCTCCGCAGCAAAATTCCTCCTACGCCACAACAGCGCCAGCGCCCTGCTAGCGTTGCTATCGGTGTCGCTACTACTAGCCTCGCGCTAAAATCGGTTTTTCCGCCGTCCCCGCTGAGTTCACGCGATCCGGCAACCCCATCAAATCCAGCAACACCGGCAGTACAACCAGGCAGTGACGTCCGATTAGTCGCCGTTGCAGCCAGATCAGGCGAAGCGATCATGCATCCGAAGACCATGACAACTTGCACGCAGGACAACTGCCACGCGCAGCGGGAGACGCCGCCTCTGGCTCTATGACGGGTTGCCTGGCCACGCGCTCGTGGCAGCCAGGCAACCCGATACGCCACATCTGACACATTCCCCCCTAATTTGCAGAGACCAAGACCAGAGGCCCATCATGATGTTGAACAACCCCGCCACCAAGTACCGCGCCTTCCCCGCCATCGACCTGCCCGACCGCACCTGGCCCAGCAAGGTCATCACCACCCCGCCGATCTGGATGAGCACCGACCTGCGCGATGGCAACCAGGCCCTGATCGAACCGATGAACGCCGAGCGCAAGCTGCGCTTCTTCGAACTGCTGTTGAAGACCGGCCTGAAGGAAATCGAAGTCGGCTTCCCCTCGGCCTCGCAGACCGATTTCGACTTCGTGCGCAAGCTCATCGTCGAGAACCGCATCCCCGACGACGTCACCATCATCGTGCTGACCCAGTCGCGCGAAGAACTGATCCGCCGCACCGTGGAATCGCTGGAAGGCGCCAAGAAGGCCATCGTCCACCTGTATAACTCGGTGGCACCGGCCTTCCGCAAGATCGTCTTCAACATGTCGCGTGACGAGATCAAGAACATCGCCGTCACCGGCACCAAGCTGGTCAAGGAACTGACCGATGCGCGTCCCGGCACCGAGTGGCGCTTCGAGTATTCGCCGGAATCCTTCAGCACCACCGAACTGGACTTCTCCAAGGACATCTGCGACGCCGTCTGCGAAACCTGGGGTGCCACCCCGACCCGCAAGATCATCCTGAACCTGCCCTCCACCGTCGAGTGCGCCACCCCCAACGTCTATGCCGACCAAATCGAATGGATGTGCCGCAACCTGAAGCACCGCGACAGCGCCATCATCTCGGTGCACCCGCACAATGACCGCGGCACCGCCATCGCCTCGGCCGAACTGGCCGTCATGGCCGGCGCCGACCGCGTCGAGGGCTGCCTGTTCGGCAACGGTGAGCGTACCGGCAACGTCGACCTGGTCACGCTGGCATTGAACCTGTACACCCAGGGTGTGAACCCGGGCCTGGACTTCTCCGACATCGACGTGGTGCGCCAGGTGGTGGAAGAGTGCAACCAGATCCCGGTGCACCCGCGTCATCCGTATGTGGGCGACCTGGTCTTCACCGCCTTCTCCGGCTCGCACCAGGATGCGATCAAGAAGGGCTTCGCCAAGCAGCAGCCCGACGCCATCTGGGAAGTGCCCTACCTGCCGATCGACCCGGCCGACCTGGGCCGCAGCTACGACGCCGTCATCCGCGTCAACAGCCAGTCCGGCAAGGGCGGCATGGCCTACCTGCTGGAACAGGAATACGGCCTGGCCCTGCCGCGCCGCCTGCAGATCGAATTCTCGCGCGCCATCCAGCGCGAGGCCGATGCCACCGGCAAGGAAATCGCTGCCTCCGACATCCACGCCATCTTCCAGCGTGAGTACCTGGAGCGCAGCGAGCCCTACGTCTACCGTGCCCACCGCATGTCGGAAGACACCGCCAAGGCCGAGTCGATCAACATCGAAGTCGATATCGTGCGCAATGGCCAGCCGGTCACCGTGCGCGGCAGCGGCAACGGTCCCATCGATGCCTTCGTGCATGCCCTGGGCCTGGACATCAAGCTGATGGACTTCCATGAACACGCCATCGGCGCCGGCGCCGACGCCAAGGCGGCCAGCTACATCGAGCTGCGCCTGAACGAAGCGCCGACCGGTTTCGGCGTGGGCATCGATGCCAACATCGTCACCGCCTCCTTCAAGGCCGTGCTGTCTGCCGTGAACCGTCAGATCGCCATCAGCGAGAGCGCCAACCAGGCTGGCTCCGCACAAGCCAAGGCTGCCTGAAAACGGACGCGCGCCGGCGATCCCGGCGCCCTTCCCTGACTGCAACGCCGACCTACAGGTCGGCGTTGTTGCTTTCTGGCGCGGCCGCGCAGGCTCCGAGGAGCTTTTTCCTGGCAGCAAATCGACGCGGGCTGATCCATCTCAGTCTTACTGTCAACTACCGGTTTTTTACGTAACACACTCGCACTTATAGTATGTAACTCGCTTATCATTGTTTTCCTGGTGCGCTACATCGGCACTCACTCGCATATAAATTTTTCGGGGGGAAAATAATGCGCTTCAGCAACCTCAGCATTGCCACACGCCTGGCCTTCGCCTTTTCGGTCCTGATCCTGGTGATCGCCGCCATCGTCACCCTGGGCCTGGTCCGGTTGGGTGACATCAACAAGGCACTCGATCTGGTGGTCAACGACCGCTACAAGAAGATCGCCATCATCAACACGATCTCCGGCAAGGTCGACGACGTCGCCATCGCCTTGCGCAACGAATTGCTCATGACCGATCCGGCACAGATCGCCCAGGAGCAGAAGACCATACAGACGCTTTCGGAAGAGAACAGCAAGCTTTTCGACGAACTGTCCAAGCTCATCTCCAACCCCGCTGCCCGCACCCTGCTGGACAAGGTCACGGAGACCCGCAAGAGCTACGCTGCCCTGCGCAAGCAGATCGACGAGACCTACACCAAGGGTGACAAGGAAGCCGCCTCCAGGCTCATGCTTGGTCAGATGGTTGCGCTGCAGAAGGTCTATTTTTCGCAACTCGATGAGCTGGCCAATTTCCAGCAGCAATTGATGGACCAGTCGGTGGCCGACGCTACCGCCGCCTATGAAAACACCCGCCTGGTCATGGTCGTGGCTGGCTTGCTGTCGGCCCTCTTTGCCGCCGCGATCGCCTGGGCCATCTCGCGCAGCATCACCCATCCGCTGAACCGTGCCGTGCAGGTCGCCGAGACGGTCGCCGCCGGCGACCTGACCGCCGTCATCAGCGCCAGCTCCACCGACGAGACCGGCCGCCTGCTGCAGGCCCTGGCGGCCATGAACCAGAAACTCAAGGCCATCGTCATGGAAGTGCGGCGCGGCACCGACTCCATGGTCACCGCCTCGACCCAGATCGCCACCGGCAACCTGGACCTGTCCTCGCGTACCGAGGAGCAGGCCAGTGCCCTGGAAGAGACCGCCTCCTCGCTGGAGCAATTGACCTCCAGCGTCAAGCAGAACGCCGACCACACCCGCAAGTCCAGCGAGCTGGCCGGTAATGCCAGCCAGATCGCCAACCAGGGTGGCGCGGCCGTCAAGCAGGTGGTGCAGACCATGGGTGCGATCAACGAGTCCTCGCGCAAGATCGTCGATATCATCTCCGTCATCGACGGCATCGCCTTCCAGACCAACATCCTGGCCCTGAACGCCGCCGTAGAAGCGGCCCGCGCGGGCGAACAGGGACGCGGCTTTGCCGTGGTCGCCTCGGAAGTGCGGGGCCTGGCGCAGCGCTCGGCCACCGCCGCCAAGGAAATCAAGACGCTCATCAACGATTCGGTCAGCCAGGTCAGCTCCGGTACCGAGCTGGTGGCCCAGGCGGGCACGACCATGGACCAGGTGGTCGACAGCATCGGCCAGGTCAGCCATATCGTCGGCGAGATCTCGGCCGCCACGCGCGAACAGAGCGACGGCATCGAGCAGGTCAACCAGGCCATCATGCAGATGGACAACACCACCCAGCAGAATGCCGCGCTGGTGGAGGAAGCCGCCGCCGCCGCACAGGCCCTGCAGGACCAGGCTCAGCGCCTGCTGGAGCTGGTCGACGTATTCCGCCTGGACGACAGCCCGCCGCGTCCGACCTCGCGCGCCATGCCCACGGCGGCGGCCATTCCCCGCGCGGCAGCGGCAGCGCCAGCGGCGGCAGCAACGGCCAAGGCCCTGCCCAAGCCGGCAGCGACACCACGCGCCTTGCCGCCCCAACACACCGCGTCTCACAGCGACAAGTCGGAAGACTGGGAAACCTTCTGACCCGGCTGCTGGCCCCGCTGCGGCTAGGGCTGACGTGCCAGGCGGATACCGCTGACCTGCCAGCGCGCCACAGCCGGGAAGAAATTGCGGTAGGTCAGCCGTGCATGGTTCAGGGGCGTGGCCGAGGAAGAGCCACGCAAGACGTACTGGTTCACCATGAACTTGCCGTTATACTCGCCCACCGCCCCTGAGGCCGTCACGAAGCCGGGATACGGCGCATAGCTGCTGCTGGTCCATTGCCAGGCCACGCCGAAGAATTCACGGCCGCTGCCCTGCAGGCGGGCGGCGGCGTGTTCCCACTCGGCTTCGGTCAGCAGGCGCGCACCCGCCCAGCGGGCATAGGCGTCGGCTTCGTAGTACGACAGGTGGATGGCGGCGCGATGCGCCTGCAGGGGTTGCAGCCCGTATTCGGTGAATTCGTGCCAGCCTCCGGCCGCATCGGCGCGCCAGTACAGCGGATGCGCGAGCGCCTCGCGATTCTTCCAGTCCCAGCCCTCGGCCAGCCACAGGGAGGCATCCTCATAGCCGCCCGCCTCGATGAAGGCCAGGTACTCGGCGTTGTTGACCAGGCGCGAGGCGCATTGATATGCCTCCACGAATTGCCGATGGCGTGGCGTCTCGTTGTCGAAGCAGAAGCCCGCACCGGCATGTCCGATCTCCACCACACCAGCATCGATGCGATGCCATTGCAAGGCCAGTTCGGCCGGATCCTCCAGCACCATCCCTTCAGGCAGGCTCTGGTAGGCCGGCTGCAAGGGATTGAGCGAGAGCAGGATCTTGATATCGGTGAGCATGAGCTCCTGGTGCTGCTGCTCATGCTGCATGCCCAGCTCCAGCAGGGCCAGGAAATCGGCCAGCTGGCCCTGGCCGCCGCCAGGCTGACCAGCATCGAGGGCGTCGATGAGCAGGAGCATGCGGGCGTCGACATGCTCGCGATAGGCCAGCACCTGCTCCAGCGAGGGGCGCGTGAGCATGCCCCGCTGCGCGCGCGGAAACTTCGCGCCCACGCCCTCGTAGTAGGAATTGAACAGCACCCGGAAATGCGGGTGGAAAGGCACAAAGCCGCTCTGGAACCGCTCCAGCACGAAGGTCTCGAAGAACCAGGTGGTATGCGCCAGGTGCCACTTCACCGGGCTGGCGTCGGGCATGGCCTGCACGCAGCAATCCTCGGCCGAGAGCGGTTCGGCAATGACCAATGACTGCCGTCGCAGGCGCCGGTAGCGGTCACCCAGCTTCTGCCGACCGCGATGGTTCAGTTGCTGGACAGCGGCATCGATGACCGCATCGATGGTGGCTGCGGTGACGGCGTCGGTGTCAGGCGCCTCAGGTGTGTCAGGTGTGTCGGATGTGTCAGGCTGGGCCTGCGGTGTTGCGGCGACGAGCGGCGACATGCTCCCTCCTCTACATCAAATGTTGCGCATGGACAAACCCGGTGCATCAACCTGCCTGTGCATGGCACACGGCGAACCAGCGGCGGGCATCGAACCACATCCGGCACTGGCCGAAGCCGGCTTCCTGCAGCATGCTCCGAATGCCCTGCTCGCTGAACTTGTGGCTGTTCTCGGTATGGATACGCTCCCCCATGTGGAAGGTACGGCGCCCGCCAGCCCAGCGCACGATCAGGTCGCGGCGGGCCTCCAGATGCATCTCCACGCGCTGTTGCGCCTCGTCATAGAAGGCTACATGACGCCAGTCCCGTGCATTGAAGTCGGCCTGCAGCAAGCGGTTGACGTGGTTGAGCACGTTCAGGTTGAAGGCTGCGGTGACGCCCAGTGCATCGTCGTAGGCGGCCTCCAGCACGCCCATGGGCTTGACCAGGTCCAGGCCCAGCAGGATGCCGCCCCCCTCACCCGCCGGCGGCAAGGCGGCACGCAGGCGACGCAGGAAGGCCTGCGCCTGTTGCCGGTCGAAGTTGCCCAGCGAGGAGCCGGGATAGAAGAACAACCTGTGCCGTTGCGGCACGCTGGCGGGCAGATCCAGGGCGGCAGAAAAATCCATCGCCAGCGGCTGCATGGGAATGTGCGGAAAACGGCGCTGCAAGTCCTGCACCGAGCGCTGCAGGAACTCGGCCGAGATATCCACCGGCACGTACTGTCGCGGTTGCAATACCTCGAACAGGCCGGCTGCCTTGGCGCAATTGCCTGCGCCCAGGTCGATCAGTACCGCGCCTGCTCCGACTGCCGCCGCCATCTCATCGCGATAGGCGGCGAAGATACAGGCCTCGGTACGGGTCGGATAGTATTCCTCCAGGTCACAGATGGCCTCGAAGAGCTTGCTGCCCAGGGGATCGTAGAAGTACTTGGGGGAAATGGAAGCCTGCGGCGCCGTCAGGGCGCTGATGAGCTCGCTGCGGGCAAGCTCGTCGTCAGAGGGGGATTCCCAGCGGGAAGGTAGGGAAAGTGCGAGTGGGACCAAGCGTATCTCCTTGCCGATGCTGCGGTGGATGGATGCGGCTCCTGCCTGCTGACGTCGACTCCCGGCGGTGTTGCCACTGTAGCAGGGCCACCGGCGCAAGCAATAGGCAGGAAGCAACATTGCCCGGCGGCTGACGCACCACCCCCGTTGCAGGAGGACAAGCAGCTTATGCGCCATCTGCCTATACTGATGCCTCTTCCGACCAGGACCACATAGGGTGGTTCAACACGGCAACAAGATTTTCCCTGAGGCAGCACCCGCTACCCGATGACAACCCAGCCCACCGCCATGTCTTCCACGCCAAGCTCATCGACTGATAACCGACACCATAACGATAGCGCCCCGCAGGAGCTGCCCGCCGCCCGCAAGTCGGCGCTGGCGGCCCTGCGCGGCCTGCTGCCTTTCCTCGCGCCCTACAAGAAGCAATTCCTGCTGGCCGGTCTGGCCCTGCTGGTGGCCGCCGGCGCCACGCTGGCCGTGCCCTACGCCTTCAAGCAGATGATCGACCTGGGCTTTGGCGCCACCGGTGCCAGGAGCACGGCCCACATCAACCTCTACTTCCTGGCCCTGTTCGGCGTGGCCTGTGTGCTGGGGGTGGCTACCGCGCTGCGCTTCTACATGGTGTCCTGGCTGGGTGAACGCGTCACGGCCGACCTGCGCAGCGCCGTCTATGCGCATGTGGTCACGCAGAGTCCGGAGTTCTTCGAAACCACCAAGACCGGCGAGGTGCTCTCGCGCCTGACCACCGACACCACCCTGATCCAGACCCTGGTGGGGACCAGCATTTCCATGGCGCTGCGCAATGCGCTGCTGTTCCTGGGCGGGCTGTGCATGCTCTTCATCACCAGCGCCCGGCTGACCTCCATCATCATCGTCATGCTGGCGGCGGTGGTATTGCCCATCGTGTTCTATGGCCGCCGCGTGCGCAAGCTCTCGCGCGCCTCGCAGGACCGCGTGGCCGATGCCTCGGCCATGGCCGGCGAGATCCTCAATGCCATGCCCACCGTGCAAGCCTTCACGCATGAAGAGATCGAGGCCCGGCGCTTCGGTCAATCGGTGGAGCGCGCCTTCGATACCGCCATGGAACGCATCCGCGCGCGCTCGCTGCTGACCGTGGCGGCCATCCTGCTGGTGTTCGGCGCCATCGTCTTCGTGCTGTGGCTGGGTGCACATGCGGTCATGCAAGGCAGCATGAGCGGCGGCGACCTTGGCCAGTTCATCCTCTACGCCTCGCTGGTGGCCGGCTCCCTGGGCGCGCTCTCGGAAGTCATGGGCGACACCCAGCGCGCCGCCGGCGCCACCGAGCGCCTGCTGGACCTGCTGGCCGCGCGCTCGCCGGTGCAATCGATGCTGCTGCCGGAAACCCTGCCCCCGCGCACCGCCAATGGCGCGGCACTGTCGATCAGCGAGGTCGACTTCCACTATCCCTCACGTCCCGGGCATCCCTCGCTGGCGCAACTGTCGCTGCAGGTAAGGCCCGGCGAGACCGTGGCCGTGGTCGGTCCCTCGGGCGCGGGCAAGACCACGCTGTTCCAGCTGCTGCTGCGCTTCTATGATCCCCAGCGCGGCAGCATCCGTCTCGACGGCGTCGACATCCGCTACCTGAACCTGCAGGAGCTGCGCAACGCCATCGGCATCGTGCCGCAGGACACGGTGATCTTTTCGGCCAATGCCATGGAGAACATCCGCTTCGGCCGTCCCGATGCCAGCGATGAGGAGGTGATCGCCGCCGCCCGCATGGCTGCCGCCCACGAATTCATCGAGCGCCTGCCCGAGGGTTACCAGTGCTTCCTGGGCGAGCGCGGCGTGCGCCTGTCCGGTGGCCAGCGCCAGCGCATCGCGATTGCCCGCGCACTGCTGAAGAACCCGCCGCTGCTGTTGCTGGACGAGGCCACCAGCGCCCTGGATGCCGAGTCCGAGCGGCTGGTGCAAAGCGCGCTGGAAGCGGCCATGGTGGGTCGCACCACCCTGGTCATCGCGCATCGCCTGGCCACGGTGCAGCGTGCCGACCGCATCATCGTGCTGGAACATGGCCGCATCGTCGAGACCGGCACCCACGCCGAACTGGTGGCGCAAGACGGGCTCTATGCCAGCCTGGCAGCGCTGCAGTTCCAGACGGAGTAGACTGCCCTTTTCCTTTTTTCGCCATCCTTGCATCTGACCGGAGTCCCCGCATGAGCAGCCTGTTGTTTTCGCCCCTCACCTTACGCAGCATCACCCTGCCCAACCGTATCGCCGTCTCGCCGATGTGCCAGTACTCGGCCGAGGACGGTTTCGCCAACGACTGGCACATGGTCCACCTGGGCAGCCGCGCCGTCGGCGGTGCCGGCCTGGTGATCGTGGAAGCCTGCGCGGTGGTGGAGCAAGGCCGCATCACCAGTGCCGACCTGGGCATCTGGAAGGACGAGCACATTGCCCCGCTGCGCCGGATCAACCGCTTCATCGAACAGCAAGGCGCGGTGCCGGGCGTGCAACTGGCCCACGCCGGGCGCAAGAGCAGCGCCCTGCGCCCCTGGGATGGCCCGGCCGGCAGCGTCCCCGTCGCCGACGGCGGCTGGACACCCGCCGCGCCCTCTGCCCTGCCCTTCGACAGCACCTACACCACCCCGCACGCGCTATCGGTCGAGGAAATCGAAGCGCTGGTGCAGGCCTTCGCCGATGCCGCCAAGCGAGCCCACGCGGCTGGCTTCAAGGTGATCGAATTGCATGGCGCGCACGGCTACCTGGGCCACCAGTTCCTCTCGCCGCTGAGCAACCGGCGCACCGACCAGTATGGCGGCAGCTTCGAGAACCGCATCCGCTTCCTGCTCGAAGTCACCCGCGCCACGCGCGCGGTGTGGCCGGACGAATTGCCGCTGTTCGTGCGCCTGTCGGCCACCGACTGGAGCGAAGGCGGCTGGACGCCCGATGAGACGGTGGCGCTGTCGGCGCGCCTGCGCGAGCTGGGCGTGGACCTGGTGGATGTCTCCAGTGGCGGCAACCTGCCCTCGGCGCCTATCCCCGTCGGCCCCGGCTACCAGACCGGCTTTGCCGCGCGCGTGAAGGCCGAAGCCGGCATCGCCAGTGCCACGGTGGGCATGATCACCGATGCGATCCAGGCCGAACACGTGCTGCGCACCGGCCAGGCCGACCTGGTGCTGCTGGCGCGCGAGCTGCTGCGCGATCCCTACTGGCCCCTGCATGCCGCCAACCAGTTGCGCGAAGACGTGGCCTGGCCACCGCAATACGTGCGCGCGGCATCGAGCCGCACGCCGTTGCGACCGGAGGTGGATTACGGCGCCCGGCAAGACTAAAGACTAAGCAAGCGAAAAAAAACCATCCGCGAGGATGGTTTTTTTTCACCCTGTGCGGGCTACGTGGCTATCAGCCAGCACGCCGCTTCTGGCGCACATACTCGATGACCCCCGGCAGGATGGAGAGGATCACGATGGCCACGATCAACAGGCTCAGGTTCTTCTTGACGATGGGGAAGTTACCAAAGAGGTAACCTGCATACGAGAAGCTGGCCACCCAGGCGATGCCTCCGATGACGTTGTAGAGGAAGAAACGCGGATAGGTCATCGCCCCCACCCCCGCCACGAAGGGGGCGAAGGTACGCACGATGGGAGCGAAGCGGGCAATGATGATGGCCTTGCCGCCATGCTTCTCGAAGAAGGCATGGGTCTTGTCCAGGTACTCGCGCTTGAAGATGCGTGAATCGGGCTTGTCGAAGACCTTGATGCCCAGCATCTTGCCGATCTGGTAATTGGTGCTGTCACCGAGGATGGCGGCCACGATCAGGGTCAGTACCATCAGGTGGATGTCAAAGGCGCCGGTAGCGGCCAGTGCGCCGGTAACGAAGAGCAGCGAATCGCCCGGCAGGATGGGGGTGACCACCAGGCCGGTCTCGCAAAAGATGATCAGGAACAGGATCAGGAACAGCCAGGGTCCGTAGGAAGCGGCCAGCTCGGCCAGGTGACGGTCGATGTGGACGATGAAATCCACCAGGAACAGAAGAATATCCATGAGGCCAGCAAGAAAGGGAAAGCAGGCATTGTACCAATAGCCCGCACCGCCTCCCGCAAAAAGCCCCCGGCACCATAGTGCCCCGCGCAAACCCTTTTCCCTGGCGGGTTTCAGGCTGCCGTCAGGATTGCAAACAGGGCTCTCACGCTTTCTTACCTTTCTTTACCGGCCTCCCCCCGCAAGTTGTCGGCAAGCACTCCGATACCTGAAACAAGCGGTCGCGCTGCCGCCGCGATGACAGGATTGTTCCCGTTGTGCTTTTCCCGAACCCATGGAGCCGATCATGAAAACCAAACTGCTGAGCCTGCTGGAGAAGACCTTGAATACGCTGCCCGCAGCCGGTGCGGCCATCGGCGTGACGCTGCTGGCCTGCATCTTCTCGGGCGTGCTGCGCGATATCCTGCTGCGTGCCGACCTCGACATGCTGGCCGCAGCCGTGGCGATCCTGCCGCTGACGACCGTCTTGCTGGCCTTCGGCTGGAGCATGCGCGACAAGCCGCGCAAACCCCGTCAGTCGCGCCAGTCACGCTGGCAGCGCGCGCCACGCCAGCAGGACCTGGAGCGCCGCAAGGCCCTGCTGCGCGCCACCTATGACCTCGATGACCGCGTCTGAGCGTGTCGCACTCCGCTGGCGTGATGGGCAAGAAAAAGGCGCGGCAGTCCTGGCTGCCACGCCTTCGCTCTTCTCTCAGCCTGCCGGTGTGAGCAGTGCCATCAGTCAGGCAAGCCATCTCCCGCCAGGATCATCTCGGCGGCACTGAGCAGATCCCCGCGCAAACCTTCGCGCGCCTGCTCGGGTGACGCCTGGCGCAAGCCTTCCAGCAGGGCCGCATGATGGATCAGCGCCGGGGCCTCGGCCAGGCGACGTGAGCCCGCGCGCAGGTCGAGGTTGATCACCGGACCGACCTGCAACCACACCCCCGCGATCAGGTCCACCAGGGTCGGCATGCCCGATCCCTGGTAGGCCGCGAAGTGCAATTCCTTGTTGAGGCGGATGATCACATCCACATTGGGTTTCTTGCGCTTCATTTCCACGCAGAGCTGCTCGTGCAGGCGCGCCACCTCCGCCAGCGCATCGGCATCGATATGCACGGCGGCATGCTCCACCGCCAGGCCCTCCAGCGCCAGCCGGATCTTGAGCAGTTCGCGGAACTTGCCCTTGGTCATCAGCGGCACCCGCATGGCGCGATTGGGCAGGATCTCCAGCGCACCCTCGGCGGCCAGCTGGCGCACCGCCTCACGCACCGGCATGGGGCTGGTCCCCAGGGCATCGGACAAGCCTTTGAGCGTCAGCTTCTGGCCCGGCCGCACCTGGCCGGCCTGGATCAATTCGCACAAGTCATGGTAGACACGCTCCGACAAGGTCGCGTGCTGGATCTTGCGCATGGTGGAGAGGTCGGCGATTAAGGTCTGATCCATGGCGATGCGTGAAAAATATTGGCGAATTATATCGGAGCCCGCTGCAAGCACAGCGACGGTCAGGAAAGCGTGGTTGACGCTAGTGATTCTATCGAATACATTTGATCACATGTCAAATAATTGACATCAGCAGAACAAGAAACGGATCGGCGCGGCGCGATGACAGCGATGACATCACCCGCAGCGGTGACGGCCATCAGGAGACCCAAGCCCATCGTGCGCCTGCCCGGCGCACGCCTCCCACTGCCACACCCCGGATGCGTGAGATCGGCCGCGAGGCCGCTGGTCCTGCTGTGACGACAGGCGGGCAAGGGATCGCATGCGCACCATGCAGCTCCATGCAGTCCCCCTCCCGCCGCCCTGCTCGAAGAACCACAACGCAGTTCCCAGGAGACACCGGCCCCGCCGGACATTTAGGAGGATCGCACCATGGAGCAAGACCAGCGCCAGTCCAGCAAGATCGCCTCACCCCGCCGTCGCACCATCCTCAAGGCCGGCACGGCCGCCGCCGCCACTGCGGCACTGGGTTTCCCCGCCATCGTCCGGGCCCAGTCCGACAAGATCATCATCGGCCACCTGACCCCGCGCACGGGCTTTCTCGGGCCCATGGGCGAGTACGCGGTGATGTGCATGAACCTCGCCGTGGAAGAACAGAACAAGGCCGGCGGCCTGCTGGGCCGCCAGCTGACGCTGCTGTCGGAAGACTCGGTGAACCCGCCCACCGCCTCCTCCAAGGCCCAGCGCCTGCTGGAGCGCGATGGCGCGGTGCTGCTGCTGGGCGAGATTTCCTCGGCCTCGGCATTGGGCATCGCCCAGGTGGCCCAGCGCAACAAGAAGCTGTTCATGAACACCGGCTGCAACTCCGACGAGCTGCGCGGCAAGAGCTGTAACAAGTTCATGTTCCACATCGAGGCAGCCAACTCCACCTACGTGAAAGCCTGTGGCCAGCAATTGCTGCAGAACGGCCTCATCAAGGGCAAGAAGCTCTATGCCCTCACCGCCGACTATGCCTTCGGCCACGACCTGCTGCGCACCGGCAAGGCCTTCGTCGCGGCCAATGGCGGCAGCATCCCCAACGATGAACTGGTGCCCACCGACGCCACCGACTTCAGCCCCTACCTGCTCAAGATCCGCCAGGCCAAGCCCGACCTGGTCATCTCCAACCTGGCCGGCAACCAGATCACCAACTTCATCAAGCAATACGCCGAGTTCGGCCTGCCCTTCCCCATCGCCGGCTTCGGCTTCGACACCGTGGCGGCCTGGGGCGCCGGTGCCGACAACTTCGCCGGCACCTGGCCCACCACCTGGCACCACGATGTCGATGCACCCTCGGCCAAGGCCTTCGTGGCCGCCTTCACCAAGAAGTATGGCAAGCCACCCGAGAACCAGGCCTGGGGCGAATACGTGGCCTTCCGCTCTATCGTGCAGGCCATCAGCGAGACCAAGTCGCTGGACACCATGAAGCTGATCGAGTACTTCGAAAAGGGCGCGCCCATCGATGCCCTCAAGGCGCGCAAGGGGGTCTATCGCGCCTGGGACCACCAATTGCTGCAGGAGATGTACACGCTCTCGCCCAAACCCAAGGGCCGGGCCAAGGACCAATGGGACTTCCTGCAACTGGGGGCGGCGGTGCCGGGACCGGAGGGCTCGCTCGAATCGATCGCCCCGACCATGCAGGAAAACGCCTGCAAGTTCAGCTGAGAACGCCGCTGGCCGGACGTGGCCCTGCCCCCTGGGAGGCACGGCCACCCTCGCGAACCGCTTCTCATCGGAGCTGCAATGCAAATCGTTTTTCTGGTCGAACAAATCCTCAACGGGCTCCTGGTCGGTGGCTACTACCTGCTCATCGCCCTGGGCCTGTCGCTGATCTTTAGCTTGGGCGGCGTGGTCAACCTGGCGCACGGCGCCTTCTACGCCATCGGCGCCTATCTCGCCGTGGAGATCACCAAATACCTCGGCTTTGGCGGCGCGGTGCTGCTCTCGCCGGTGCTGGTGGCGCTCCTGGGCATCCTGTTCGAGCGCTTCCTGCTGCGCCGTTTCTATGCGGCCGATCCCATCCTGGGCCTGTTGCTGACCTTCGGCCTGTCGATGGTGGCTGAGCAGCTGATCCGCATACTCTGGGGCGCTTCCCCCTTGCCGGCTTCAATCCCGGCGGCCTTCAAGGGCCAGATCATGGTGGGCGACTTCATGTACTCGCGCTACCGCCTGCTGATGCTGGCCATTGTGATCGTAGCCCTGACGCTGATCTGGCTGCTGCTCAACAAGACCTCCTTCGGCCGCGTGGTGCGCGCCGGCGTGCAAAAGCCGGACATGGTGGCGGTGCTGGGCATCCGCCTGCAGCCCTACATGACCGCCATCGTGATGCTGGGCGTGGGCCTGGCCGCCCTGGCCGGGGTGCTGTTCGCACCGATTTCCGGGGTGCAGCCGGCCATGGGCGCGGAGATCATGACGGCCGCCTTCGTGGTGGTGGTCATCGGCGGCCTGGGCAGCTTCTGGGGCGTGGTGCTGGCCGCCGTACTGGTGGGTGTGGTACGCGGCATCACCATCCAGTTCTATGCCCCCGCCGGCGAAGCCTCGATGTATTTGCTGATGCTGCTGGTACTGATCTTCCGCCCGCGCGGCCTGCTGGGCGAGCGCATCGAACGATTCGAATGAGGCCTGTGCCATCACCATGAACAAGACCCATCACCCCCTCTGGATCGGCGCCGCCGCGCTGCTCATCACGCCCCTGCTGCTGCCGCTGCTGGGCCTGACCACTACCTCGGCCACCGACGTGGTCATCTACGCCATCGCTGCCATGGGCCTGAACCTGCTGGTGGGCTACACCGGCCTGACCTCGTTCGGCCATGGCGCCTGGTTCGGCGTGGGCGCCTACGCCGCCGCGCTGGCGCAGAAATACTGGTTCCCCGGCCAGATCGTGCTGCCGCTGCTGTTCTGCATCGTCTTCATCGCGGCCTGCTCGGCGCTGGTGGGCTTTTTGATCCTGCGCCGGCGCGGCGTGTATTTCTCGCTGCTCACGCTGGCGCTGTCGGCGCTGACCTTCGCGGTGGCCTTCCGCTGGACCGATTTCACCGGCGGCGAATCGGGCCTTGGCGGCGTGACGCGGCCGGTACTGGCCGGCATCGACCTGGACCAGTCGATTCCCTACCTGGTCTTCGTCAGCGTGATCGCCTGGGGCGTGCTGTACTGCCTGCACCGCCTGATCCGCTCGCCCTTCGGCCACACCATCGTAGCCATCCGCGAAAACGAGCAGCGCGCCCGCTTCCAGGGCTACGCCACCATCGTCTACAAGCTGCAGATGTTCATCATCTCGGCCACCGTCACGGGCCTGGCCGGCGCGCTGCTGGCCTTCCATCACCGCTTCGCCTCGGCCGAACCGACCTCGGTAGCCTTCTCGGGCGAGTTGCTGGCCATGGTCGTCATCGGTGGCATGCGCAGCTTCCTGGGGCCGGCGCTGGGAGCGCTGTTCTACATCCTGTTCCGCGAATGCCTGTCGATCTGGACCGAGAACTGGCTGCTCTGGTTCGGCCTGGCCTTCGTCGCCTTCATCCTGTTCTCGCCCACCGGGCTGGTGGGCATCTGGCGCCAGCTGCAGCGCCGCCTGCGATCGCCGGCCGAAGTGGGCGCCGCCATGAGCGCGCGCCAGATCGTCGACGGCCTGCCGCTGCCGGCCTTCCTGCAACCGCCCGCGCAGCAAGGCGTGGTGCTGGAGGCGCGTGACATCGAGATCCGTTTCGGCGGCATCCAGGCCGTGAAGAATGCGCAGATCGCCCTGCAGGCCGGCCAGATCCACGCCCTGATCGGCCCCAACGGCGCCGGCAAGACCACCACCTTCAACCTGATCTCCGGCATGTTCGCCCCGCATGGCGGCAGCGTGCTGCTCAACGGCGAGCCCATCCACGGCCTGCCACCCAGCCAGATCTGCCAGCGCGGACTGGCGCGCTCGTTCCAGATCACCAATCTCTTCAAGGGCCTGTCGATCTACGAAAACCTGCGCCTGTCGCTGCAGGCGCGCCACGCCTCGCGCTACAACATGTGGCGCGACATCGACAGCTATCCCGAGATCCACGCCGAGACCGAGGAGCTGATGCGCTTCCTCGGCCTGAAAGGCATCGACGAGATCGAAGGCGGCGCCCTGTCCTATGGCGGCCAGCGGCTGGTGGACCTGGGCATCGCCCTGGGCTCCAAGCCACAGGTCCTGCTGATGGACGAACCCCTGGCCGGCCTGGCCGCCGCCGAACGCGAACGCGTCTCGCGGCTGGTGCAGATCATCGCCGCCAACATCCCGGTGCTGATCGTGGAGCACGACATCGATCGCGTGCTCGGCTTCTCGCACCAGGTCACCGTAATGAACCAGGGCAGCGTCCTGATGGCCGGTACGCCCGAACAAGCCCGCGCCGACCAGCGCGTGCAAGAGATCTACACCGGCCACGGCACGCCCCCGGTCACCGGACGCAGCAGCATCGACACGCAGGAGCGGGCGCAATTGCTGGCCTTCGAAGGCGTCAACGCCTACTACGGCAAGAGCCACATCCTCAACGACGCCAGCCTGGAGGTGCGCCAGGGCGAGATCGTCGCCCTGCTGGGCCGCAACGGCGCGGGCAAGTCCACCCTACTGAAGACACTGACCGGCCTGCTCAAACCCGCCTCCGGCGCGATCCGCTATGACGGCCGCGACATCGCCGGCCTGTCCGCCCCCGACATCGCCCGCCTGGGCATCGGCTACGTGCCGCAGGGACGGGGCCTGTTCGCCGGCATGACGGTGGCCGAGAACCTGGCGCTGGGCCGGCTGGCGCGCAAGAGCGACAGCAGTGACGGGGTCGCCTGGAGCGAAGAAAAGATCCTGCACTACTTCCCCCGCCTGAAGGAGCGCCTGCACACCCACGCCGACTTCCTCTCCGGCGGCGAGCAACAGATGGTCGCGGTCGCACGGGCACTGTCGGGCGACGTCAAGCTGCTGTTGCTGGACGAACCCTTCGAAGGCCTGGCCCCGGCCGTGGTGCAGGAGCTGTTCACCGTCTTCGACCAGCTGCGGCGCGAAGTCTCCATCGTCATCGTCGAACACAACCTGGACCTGGTGCTGGCCCTGGCCGACCGCGTCTTCGCGCTGGAGCGCGGCGCGGTCTTCCACACCGGCCCCGCCGAGCCGCTGCTCACCGACCTGGCCTACCGCAAGAAAATTCTCTGGCTCTGAGCCTCCCCACACCGCAAAGGAATCCCCATGGACCTCAATCTGAAAGACAAGAAAGTCATCGTCACCGCCGGCGCGCAAGGCATCGGCCTGGCCATCACCGCCGCCTTCGTCGAGGCCGGCGCCCAGGTCCACATCTGCGACGTCAGCGAAGACTTCCTCGCCAGCGCCCGCGAGCAGTTCCGCCACGCCCCGGTCACGCTGAGCCGCACCGACGTCACCAGCGAAAGCCAGGTCGACGCCATGTTCGCCGACCTGGCCCGTCGCTGGGAGGGCCGACTGGACGTGCTGGTCAACAATGCGGGCATCGCCGGCCCCACCCTGCCGGTGGAAGACGTCGACCTGGCCGGCTGGGACCAGACCATCGCGGTCAACCTGACCGGCCCCTTCCTCTGCACCCGCCGCGCCGTACCGATGCTGAAGAAGAATGGCGGCGGCTCCATCGTCAACATCTCCTCGGTCGCCGGCCGGCTGGGCTTTGCGCTGCGCACGCCCTACTCCGCCTCCAAGTATGGCGTCATCGGCCTCACCGAGACCTGGGCCATCGAACTGGGCCCGGACAACATCCGCGTCAATGCCGTGCTGCCCGGCGTGGTCGAAGGCGCGCGGCAAGAGCGCATCGTCGCCGCCAAGGCCGCCGCCTACGGCATCGACCACGAAGAGATGCGCGCGCGGCTGCTCTCCAAGGTCTCGTTGCGCAAGATGGTCACGGCCGAAGACATTGCCAACCAGATCATCTTCATCTGCTCCCCGGCCGGCGCCTCCATCAGCGGACGCAGCCTGTCGGTGTGTGGCAATGTCGAAGTACTGAGTTGAAAGGAGCGCGCCATGAGTGAAAAGATCGCCGTGATCGGCGCCGGCCTGATCGGCCGCGCCTGGGCCATCGTGTTCGCCCGCGCCGGCTTCGAGGTCGCCCTGTGGGACGCCGTCCCGCAAGCGTTGCAGGGTTGCCGGCAACTGCTGCAGGACAATGTGGGCGACCTGGCCGCACATGGACTGATCGACGAAGCAGCCGAAGTGGTACTGGCCCGCATCCGCACCGCCGACAGCCTGGCCGACGCCCTGCAGGACGCCATCCTGGTGCAGGAGAACGTCAAGGAGACGGTTGAAGTCAAGCGCGAGATCTTTGCCGAGATGGACCGCCTGGCCGACCCGAAGACCATCCTCACCAGCTCCACGTCATGGATCCCCACCTCGGAATTCAGCGAGCATCTGCCGGGACGGGATCGCATCCTGGTAGCCCACCCTGTCAATCCCCCCTACCTGGTCCCGCTGGTGGAACTGGCCCCGGCCCCCTGGACCTCGAAGGCGACCGTAGAACGCGCGCACGACATCTACACACGGGCAGGCCAATCACCGGTCCTGCTCAACAAGGAGATCACGGGCTTCCTGCTCAACCGCATCCAGGGCGCGGTACTGAACGAAGCGCTCAATCTGTACGAGAATGGCTATGCCTCGGCGGCCGACCTGGACAAGGTACTCAAGGATGGCTTGGGCCTGCGCTGGTCCTTCATGGGCCCCTTCGAGACGATAGACCTGAACGCACCGGAAGGCGTGCTCGACTATGCCCGCCGCTACGGCCACACCTACCGGGACGTCGCCAAGACGCAGCCACCGAACGAATGGAAGAGCGAGACACTGGAACGATTGGAACGGGAGAGGCGCGAAGAGCTACCGGCGGAGAAGCTGGGCGACCGCGCCCGCTGGCGTGACAACAGGTTGATGGGACTGATTGCGCACAAGCGTAATCAAGAAAAGTAAACGACCAAAGCCGAAGGCGAGTAGGAGAAAGGGCAAAGCCGAAGGCGAGCCGGACGCCTGTCCGCTTCTGCCCCGCCGCGTTGGTGCTGCAAAAAATGGATCAGGAAAATAGTTTGAGCGAAGCGAATCTATTTTCCCCATTTTTTGCAGCGCCAACGCGGGGACCCTCCGAAGGAGGGCGGAGGCAGCAGCGGTCGCCTTCTTTTGCTTACTTTTCTTGGCGAGACAAGAAAAGTGAGCGGCTGCCGGGCCGCCCCCGGCGCTCCGCTGCGACCGGAGAAAGATAAGTATTAAGCTAGAGCGTAAATAAGCAAGAAGACCAGACTACCCAAGAGCCAGCAAAGCAACAAACCCCACAAAAAGCAGAACCAACATCAAAGGAGCACACCCCATGGCCCCCAAGCCCAAGAAAGTCATCATCACCTGCGCGGTAACAGGTGCGATCCACACCCCCTCGATGTCCCCCTACCTGCCCATCACCCCCGAGCAGATCAGGGATGAAGCATTGGCAGCAGCCGAAGCCGGCGCCGCCATCGTGCACCTGCACGCCCGCGACCCACAGAACGGCAAGCCCACACAAGACCCGGACGAATTCCGCAAATTCCTCCCCCACATCAAGGAGAGGTCCAACGTCGTCATCAACCTCACCACCGGCGGCGCCCCCACCATGGGCGTAGAAGAGCGCCTGCAACCTGCACTGCAATTGAAGCCGGAAGTAGCCTCCCTGAACATGGGCTCGATGAACTTCGGCCTCTACGAAATGCTCAACCGCTTCAAGGAATTCAAATACGACTGGGAGCAACCCTACCTGGCCGGCTCGGACGACCGCATCTTCCGCAACACCTTCAAGGACATCGCCTACATCCTCGAATCCTGCAGCGCCAACCAGACCCGCTTCGAGATCGAATGCTACGACATCGGCCACCTCTACACCGCCGCCCACTTCATCGACCGCGGCCTGATCAAGCCGCCCTTCCTGATCCAGTCGGTATTCGGCCTGCGCGGCGGCATCGGCAATGATGTGGAAGACGTCATGCACATGAAGCGCACCGCCGACCGCCTCTTCGGCGACGACTACTTCTGGTCGGTACTGGGTGCCGGCCGCGGCCAGATCCCGATCGCCACCATGTCAGCCGCCATGGGCGGCCACACCCGCGTCGGCCTGGAAGACTCGCTCTGGGACGGCCCCGGCAACCTGGCCAAGAGCAACGCCGACCAGGTCCGCCGCATCCGCACCGTCATCGAAGCGCTCTCGCTGGAAGTAGCCAGCCCCGACGACGCCCGCGCCATGCTGAAGCTCAAGGGCGGCCAGAACGTCGGCTTCTGAGCCATGCACGTCCCCGAAAAACCGGAGCGCGGCCCGCCGCCTCCGGTTTTTTTCATGGCCACATTGCTGCAATGGCAAGGGATTGCGCGCCGCCCATGGATACCGCGCCGATAAGCTACAATCCTCCATCCCCAGAGGGCCACCGCCATCACCAGAAACATTGCAATGAAACAATATCAAGACCTCATCCAGGACGTACTCGACAACGGCTCCTGGCAAGACAACCGCACCGGCATCCGCACCCTGAGCATCCCCGGCGCCATGATGCGCTTCGACCTGCAAAAGGGCTTCCCGGCGGTGACCACCAAGCGCCTGGCCTTCAAGTCGGTGGTGGGCGAACTGTGCGGCTTCCTGCGCGCCACGCGCAGCGCCGCCACCTTCCGCGAACTGGGATGCAAGGTCTGGGACCAGAACGCCAACGAAAACGCCGACTGGCTGGCCAACCCCTTCCGCACCGGCACCGACGACCTGGGCCCGGTCTACGGTGTGCAATGGCGCCAGTGGCCCGCCTACAAGCTCATCGACGCCGACCAGGCTGCCCAGATCGAAGCTGCCCAGCGCAAAGGCTTTGCCATCGTCTCGGACCTGCAGGAAGATGGCCGCGACAAGGTGCTCCTGTACAAGGCCGTGGACCAGCTGCGCGAATGCCTGGACACCATCGTCAACAATCCCGGCAGCCGCCGCATCCTCTTCCACGGCTGGAACTGCGCCGTGCTCGACGAAGTGGCCCTGCCGGCCTGCCACCTGCTGTACCAGTTCCTGCCCAACCAGAGCACCGGCGAGCTCTCGCTCTGCCTGTACGTGCGCAGCAACGACATCGGCCTGGGCACCCCCTTCAACCTGGCCGAAGGCGCCGCCCTGTTGCACCTGGTGGCCCGCCTGACCGGCTACAAGCCGCGCTGGTTCAGCTACTTCGTGGGCGACGCCCACATCTACGAGAACCACATCGACATGGTCAAGGAACAGCTCCAGCGCGAGCCCTTCCCCCTGCCCCGGCTGCAGATCGCCGACCGCATCCCGGACTACGCGGTAACCCGCGAGTACGCCCCGCAATGGCTGGAGCTGGTCGAGCCGGCCGACTTCTCGCTGCTGGAATACCGGCACCACGCCCCCCTGACCGCCCCCATGGCGGTCTGACCGACACGGCCGCGCGCCGGGCGGTGTGCGGCCAGAGGAGAGACGCATGCACAACGCCCTGCTGCAACGCCTGGGCCTGGCCCATCCGATCATCCAGGCCCCCATGGCCGGCAGTTCCACCGTCGCCATGGCAGCCGCCGCCTCCAACGCCGGCGCGCTGGGTTCGCTGGCGCTGGGGGCCAGCAATGCCAGCCAGGCGCGTGAGACGCTGGCGCAATTGAACGCGCTCACCGACCAGCCCTACAACGTCAATTTCTTCTGCCATCAACCGGCCGTGCTGGACGCTACCCGCGATGAAGCCTGGCTGCGCCACCTACGACCCTTCGTCGAGGAATTCGGCGGCCACATCGGCGCGCCCCTGAAAGAGATCTACCAGAGCTTCGTGGTCGATACCGACATGCAGCAACTGATGCTGGAACAGCCACCGGCGGTGGTGAGCTTCCACTTCGGTCTGCCCGCCCCCTCGGTGATCCAGGCGCTCAAGCAGGCCGGCGTCTTCCTCATGGGCAGCGCCACCAACCTGGACGAGGCGCGCCAGGTGGAAGCGGCCGGGCTGGATGCCATCGTGGCGCAGGGCATCGAGGCCGGCGGCCATCGCGGCATCTTCGATGAACGGATCGATGAGGAAATCGGCACCTTCGCCCTGGTGCGCCTGCTGGCCCGCCACTGCAAGCTGCCGGTGATTGCCGCTGGCGGCATCATGGATGGCCAGGGCATTGCCGCCGCCCTGCAACTGGGTGCGCAGGCGGTGCAGATGGGCACGGCCTTCCTGCTCACGCGCGAATCCAATGCCAATGCCGCCTACCGCGACCTGCTCAAGAGCCCGCGCGCGGCGCATACCCAGGTGACGGCGGCGATCTCGGGCCGGCGCGCACGCGGCATCGTCAACCGCTTCATCAGCGAGATCGACACCGCAGCGGCACCACCCATCCCCGCCTATCCGGCCGCCTACGATGCCGGCAAGCAGCTGCATGCCCTGGCCTCGGCCAAGGGCGAGCATGGTTTCGGCGCTCACTGGGCCGGCCAAGGTGCGGCCCTGCTGCGCGACGGCTACACCACGGCCGAACTGATCGCCTTGCTGGTACAGGAATGGCAAGCCGCCCGCTGAGGCGACCTGGTCGAAGGGTAACTCAGGAAACGGTAGCGCCGTCCCCAGGCGTCTGCTGGTCTTGCCAGCCGCCGCCCAGCGCCTTGTAGAGCGAAACCGTGGCCTGCAGCCGCTGCAGCTTGATCAGGCCGAGCTGGTTCTGGGCTTCCGAGAGGGTGCGCTGGGTATCGAGCACCACCAGCAAGTCCTCGGCGCCGGCGCGATAGCGGATCTCGGCCAGCTCGAAGGCGAAACGCGCCTGGTCGACCTCGCCGACTTTCAAGCGATAGCGCTCTTCCAGGCTGCGGATCGCCCCCAGCGCCTTCTCCACCTCGGACAGCGAGGTGATCACCCGTTGCCGGTAGACCTGCACCAGTTCCTCTTTCTGGGCGATGGCCAGGTCGCGCTGGTTGCGCAGCTTGCCGCCGTCGAAGATGGGCGCGATCAATCCCGCACCCAGGCTGGCAAACAGGTTGGGACCATCGAACAGCGACAGCAAGGCGCTGCTTTGCGCCCCGGTCGAGCCGGTCAGCGTGATGCTGGGGAACAGCGCCGCGCGCGCCACGGCCACATTGGCGTTGGCGGCGGCCAGGTTGGCTTCGGCAGTGCGGATGTCGGGACGGCGCATCAGCAGTTCCGAGGGCAGGCCGGCCGAGATGCGCGGCATCTGAATCTTCGCCAGGCCGGTTTCCTCGACCTTGAAATTCTGTGGCGGACGGCCCAGCAGGATGGCCAGCGCCGTCTGCGCATCCTGCGCCTGCTGCTGCAAATCCGGGATCAGCTGGCGCTGGTTGGCCAGGGCCGAGCGCTGGCGTGCCAGGTCCAGCGGCGAGGCCGAACCGGCGCGGCTTTGCGCTTCCACCAGGCGCAGCACGCGCTCGGCATTGTTGACGTTCTGGCGCGCGATCTCCAGGCGGTCGCGCAGCGACAGCACCTGCAGATAGGTGGAGACGATGCCGCTGGTGACCGTCAGCGCCACGGTCTCGCGGTCATAGCGGTTGGCACGCAGGGTGGCTTCGGCGGCATCGACACCGGCGCGGTTCTTGCCCCAGAAATCGATCTCGTAGCTCACCTGCAGACTGGCATTGGCGGTATTGGTCGGGGTGCCGCCGGAGATGGGCATCTCACGCGTGGCGCCAGCCGACAGGCCCACATTGGGCAACAGCGGCGCACCGGCGATGCGGGCTTGCGCCTCGGCCTGCTTGACGCGCGAATAGGCGGCGGCGATCTCGTAGTTGTTGCGCTGGCCCTCCTGCACCAGTTGCGACAGCTCGGTGCTGCCGAACTGCTTCCACCAGTCGGTATCGGGCCACAATTGCTCGGCCTGGGCCACGTCGGCCGAGGCCCCGCCGCCCCACTTCTCGGGTACCTGCATCTCCAGGATGGGATCGCTCTGCACCTCACGCGTGGCGCAGCCACCGACGGCCAGTGCCAGCGCCAGCGCCAGCGCCAGACGGGTCAGAGTCGGCATCAGGGTCGGCGCCCGGAAGGAAGAAGAAACTCGCTGGTGGGGACTGCGCAATGTCATAAGCTTGAGCAACAACAAAAAAACGGCCGCCCGGCCGGGCCTCTACTCTACACCGTCTATCAGGGCTGGCGCGCCGGAGTCGTGGCGGGTGTCGCCGTCACCGGCGCGGGATTGGCCGGCAGCAGCACCTGCTCGCCTTCCTTCAGGCCCGCCAGCACCTGGGCCCGCTCGCCATCGCGGATGCCGATCTTGACCTTGCGCGACTCCAGAGTACCGTCGGGCAGCACCACCTTGAGGGTCTGGGTGCCATCCATGCCGGGCTTGGCCACCAGCGACAGCGGGATGGTCGGTACATGCTCGGCCCGTGCCAGCACGAAATAGACGTCGGCACTCATGCCGCTCATCAGTTCACGGCTGGGATTGGCGACATCGAAGAAGACCGTGTAGAACGCCTTCTTGCCGTGCCGCCCGGAGTCGTCGGTGGGCAGCAGCATGATCTGGCGCAGCTTGCCGCTCCAGCGCTTGCCGGGATAGCCGGGCGTGGTGAAGTAGGCGGTCATGCCCTTTTGCAGGCGGGTCACGTCTTCCTCGGCCACCGGCACCTGCACGGTCATGCGCGAGAGATCGGCGATGCGCAGCAGCGCCTCCTGGTTGGCCGCCACCATCTGGCCGGGACGCGCATTGAGCGTGACCACGGTGCCGCTGCTGGGGGCTTCGATGCGGGTCTGCTTCTGCACCGCCTCATCCTCGCGGATGGCGGCCTCGGTCTGCTGGATCTGGGCGTTGGTGGCGTCCACCCGGGCCGCTGCCGCGTACATGTTCATGCGGCTGGATTCGTAGGATTCCTCGCGGGTGGCGTTCTCGGCCTTCAACTGGGTCTGGCGCTGGAACTGCAGCTGGGCGAAGTCGAGCTGGGCGTTCTGCCCGGCCAGCTCGGCCTTCAGGCGCGCCAGGGTGGCGCGGTTGTTCTCGATGCGGCTGCTCTGCACGGCCGGCGCCACGGTGGCCAACAGGCGCCCGGCCTTGACCGGCTCGCCGATGACCACGTCGACCTCGGAAATCTGCCCGGCCACCTTGGAGCCCACATCCACGTAATCCTGGGCCACCACGTTGCCGGTGGCATTGACCACCTGCTCCAGATCGGCGCGTTCCACCGCCACCGTCTCCAGCTTGACCGGGATAGGCTTGGGTGCTGGTGGCACCGGCTGCTGGCGCGAATACAGCCAGAACCCGCCCCCCAGCACCACCACCAGCGCGACGCCGCCCCACCAGGCGCCCTTGCGGGCGGGCGCTGTGGTGGAAAGGGTGTCAGGCAGAGGGCTGTGCGGGTCAGTCATGATCGCTTGCGGGTAAGGCAAAGATGATTTCAGAAAAAGATGACGGCCGGATGTCACCGGCCGCCGTCATTGCTATCGTCGCTATCGTCACTATCGTCGCTGCTGCGGCGGCCGCCTCAGGCAGCCAGCGCCTGCGGTACCTGCAGTGCCAGCGCGGCGCGCCAGTCCGGGTGGACTTCCGGCACACCGCTCCAGACCGCCTGGTGCAGTTCGGACAGCAGGCCCGGCTCTTCCAGGATGCTGTTCTTCTGCTTGTCGTTGAGGGCGTCGGGCCCGTCCTTCAAGGCGGTGCGCACCAGCTTCTCGCGCAGGTGCCGGGTCAGCTGCGGCACCTGCGGATGCGCGTGCGCGGTGGCGCAGACCAGGGCATTGAAGGAGGGATCGACCACCGCCTCGACGAAACCGGGCAGCGGCGGGGTTTCGTCGTGATGGCGCACGGTCTCGCGCAGCTCGAAGGGCGGCGTGGTCTCTTCCGGGATCTTGAACAGGCCGGCGCGGCGGAAACCGCGACCATAGCTCACCCGCGAGGACAGCACCGAGATCGGCACCGACACCGCCAGCGAGCCGGCAATGGGGATCAGCCACCAGATGAAGGACGGGTTGAGCCAGTACACCAGCGCGCCCCAGGCCACGCCCAGCACCGAATGCCAGCCGTGGCGGCGCACTGCCTCGCCCCAGCCGGTTTCATTGTCGGCGCGCGGGGGCGATTTCCAGCCGGCGTTCCAGCCCAGGAAGGCCCCCAGCACGAAGCGGGTATGGAAGAGCATGCGCACCGGCGCCAGCGCCATCGAGAACAGCAGTTCGATCAGCATGCTCACCAGCAGCGCCAGCGCGCCGCCAAAGCCGCGCGCGCCCTTCACCGCAAACAGCAGCACCGCCAGCACCTTGGGCAAGAACAGGATGGTGGCGGTGGCCGAGACCAGTGCCAGGGCTTTCTCCGGGTGCCACTCCGGCCAGATCGGGAAGAGCTGGCGCGGCGAGGTGAAGTAGGTCGGGTCGATCAGGGTATGGGCCGCCAGCAGCACGGTCGAGAGGATCAGGAACAGCCCCCACAGCGGCGCCGAGACATAGGCCATGACACCGGTGACGAACACCGCGCGATGCACCACGTGCATGCCGCGCGCCAGGAACAGGCGGAAGTTCATCAGGTTGCCCTGGCACCAGCGGCGGTCGCGGCTCAACTCGTCGAGCAGGTTGGGCGGCATCTCTTCGTAGCTGCCGTCGAGGTCGTAGGCGATCCACACCGACCAGCCGGCGCGCCGCATCAGCGAGGCTTCGACGAAGTCGTGCGACATGATCGGCCCGGACAGGTTGCCCTTGCCCGGCAACGGCGCCAGCGCGCAGTGCTTCATGAAGGGCTGCAGGCGGATGATGGCGTTGTGGCCCCAGAAGTGTGACTCGCCCAGTTGCCAGTAGTGCAGGCCGGCGGTGAACAGCGGGCCATAGACGCGGGTCGAGAATTGCTGGATGCGGGCATACAGCGTATCGCGGCCGGCCGCGCGCGGCGCGGTCTGGATGATGCCCGCGCCCGGGTGGGCTTCCATCAGCCGCGTCAGCTTGGTCAGGCATTCGCCGGTCATGACGCTGTCGGCGTCCAGCACCACCATGTAGCGGTAGTCGGCGCCCCAGCGGCGGCAGAAGTCATCCAGGTTGCCGCTCTTGCGCTTGACGCGGCGACGGCGATGCCGATAGAAGATGCGACCGAAGCCGCCCGTCTCGCGGCACAGCCGGTTCCACGCTGCGGTTTCTGCCGCGCAGATGTCGGCCTCGCCACTGTCGGAGAGGATGAAAAAGTCGAAATGCGCAATCTGGCCGGTACGTTCCAGCGACTCGTAGGTCGCCCGCAAACCCGCGAAGACCCGCGCCACGTCCTCGTTGCAGATGGGCATGACGATGGCCGTGCGCGCCTCGGGCGCGATCTCGTTGTTGCCGGCCTTCTCGTGCGAGATCAGGTACTTGTCGTCCCCGCGCATCAGCACCAAGAAGCCGGTCATGGCCGTCCAGAAGCCCGCCGACACCCACAGGAACAGCAACCCGAACAGGAACAGCACCACCATCTCCAGCGGCTTGGTGCCGTGATACGGCAGCACGTCGCTCATGAAATAGGTGGCCATGGAAGTCTGCAAGACCATCAGCACCAGCAGCGTGATGCGGCGGATGTTGCCGGTGTGCTGCCAGTGGCCCTTGGGATCGGGCGCCTCGGACTGGTCCAGGTGGTCTTCGATGTAGCGCGGCTCGTCATCGACCACCGGGGCCGGCTCGGCCACCTTGGCGCGGCCCTTGCGGGCGCGGCGCCAGCGGCTGGGACGGCGCTCCAGGCGGCGGTTTTCTTCCTCCACCCAGCGCGAGAAGGGATTCAACTCGCCCCAGGGACGGGGCACCATGGACTTGCGGTTCAGCTCCGGACCGAAGGCGATGTGCGGCTGGCCGCGCTCCTGGCCGATGGCCGGCGCGCTGCTGGCTGCTTCTGACCGGGATGGCTGGGACGGATACATCAAGCGCAAACGCGCATCGACCGAGGCCTGCGCAGCGGCCGGCAAGGCGGCGGCGTCACGCCCGGACTGTTCGGCCAGCACACGGTGCAGGTCGGCCACCGGGTCACCGGAGCCAATCGCCCCCGCCCGCGCGGCCAGGTCCTGGCGTTGCGCGGCCGACAGCGGCAGGCGCGCCAGGTAATCCTCCAGCGCCTGCGAGGCGGCTGAGGTCTGCCTTAGTTGGGGGGTAATATGTAGCTCCACGTTTCTGACAAGGTTGTGCCGCCATTGGCATTGCGCAGGAACCCGCGCAGCTCGATCGGCTTGTTATCTTCCACCCGGCGCAGCTTGACTTCCACGCGCCAGCCGCCGGTCATCTCGTTCTTGCGTGTGGTCACGCTGGCCAGCTTGCCATTGGCATCGGCCTCGACCACACCCTCCACCCGCGCATTGGCGGGCAGCTTCTTGAGATTGCCACCATCGAAATCGATGGCCAGCTGCTGGAAATCATCCTGCTTGCCGTCCTGGCGCGGCCGGTAGCCGTGGCCGTACAGGGTCTGGGTGACCCAGGCCAGGGGCGGACGCTTTTCATTGTCCTTCTGCCACAGCAGGCGGTACTCGACGTTATACGGCTGGCCCGGCTTGGGCAGCGTATTGGGGATCCAGTAGGCGACGATGTTGTCGTTGGTCTCGTCGGGCGTGGGGATCTGCACCAGCTCCACGCGACCCGAGCCCCACTTGCCCTTGGGTTCGACCCAGGCACTGGGACGGGTCTGGTAGTTGTAGTCCAGATCCTCGTAGTGCGAGAAATTGCGGTCGCGCTGCATCAGCCCGAAGCCCAGCGGATTGTCGAAGGAGAACGAAGTCACCAGCAGCCGCTTGGGATTGACCAGCGGACGCCATAGCCATTCTCCGGTACCCGATTGCATGGCCAGGCCGTCGGAATCATGCACTTCCGGACGGAAGTCGTCGGCCGGACCCGGCTGGTTCTCGCCGAAGAGGAACATGCTCGTCAGCGGGGCAATACCCAGCTTGGTCACGTTGCTGCGCAGGAAGAGCTGGGCCTTGACGTCCATGACGGTGTCGACGCCGGGCTTGACCACGAAGCGGTAAGCCCCGGTGGCGCGCGGCGAATCCAGCAGCGCATAGACCACCAGCTCCTTGGCGTCGGCCGCCGGGCGCTCCAGCCAGAATTCGGTGAAGCGCGGGAATTCCTCGCCCGAATACAGCGCCGTATCGATGGCCAGGCCACGCGCGGACATGCCATAGCTCTGGCCACGCCCCATGGCGCGGAAGTAGCTGGCTCCCTGGAAGGTCAGCACATCATCCTTGACCTTGGCCGAATTGAGCGGGAAGCGGATGCGGAACCCCGAAAAGCCGACATTGCGCAAGCTGCGCGGATCGATATTGCGCACCGCGCTGTAGTCGAACAGGGCCGGGTTGAAATGGATCTCGCGCACGGCATCGCCGACCACTTCATTGATCTTGACCGATTCGGCAAAGCTGGCGCCGGGATGCAGGAAGGACAACTCGAAGGGCAGCTTCTGCGCGCGCCACCAGGACTTGTCGTCGCGGAAGTAGATCTGGCTGGCCTGCTCATAGCTGAGGTCCTTGAGCGCCTTGGGCAGATCATCGGACGGCTTCTTGTAGGACTTGCCGGCCAGCGCCTTGGCGCGGGCGGCCACCGTATTGAAATCGAACGCCAGTGCGGCGTGGGGCAAGGCCAGCGCCAGCAGACCCGCCAGGGTCGCCGGGGCAGCAAGCCGGCGCCACCAGGCCGGTCTTGCGACGCTGCGCGGGGGCCGGAGCCCCTCGCCAGGCCGGGAGATGGTGTGAAGCAGCATTATTGTTTTGTCTGACATGCAATTTTCTGGTTGATGGCTTTGCGCTGGCGCAAAAGCTGCGGCGCCAACCGCTGAAGCTGGCGCTAGTTTACCCAAATGTTGCAGGGATTGTTCGTGTGGATGAGGCAGATCTGGCATTAAAATGCGGCAAAATGCGGCACATGCGGAATTAACCAACGGCAACATGACGATGCAAGCGTCGAGCGCAGGCCCTGCCCGGCTCCCCGCGTTTCCCCTATAAGGGCAGGCGCGGACGCAGAAAGTTCCGTGCCGCAGCATGACTGCTGTAACATATTGGCCCCGACCCGTCGGCCGCAACTCTGCCGCAAATCCGCCGCAGCCCCTTGCCGGGCGCGCCCGTCCACCCAGTCCAGCCAGGATCCAGCCCGCATGACCACTTCTTCCGGCCAGCTCACCATCGTCGTCGCCACCGACCTCAACAACGGCATCGGCATCAACAACACCCTGCCCTGGCACCTGCCGGAAGACCTGGCGCACTTCAAGCGCACCACCTCGGGACACGCCATCCTGATGGGCCGCAAGACCTTCGAATCGATCGGCCGGCCGCTGCCCAACCGCCGCAACATCGTCATCACCCGCAATGCCAGCTGGCAACACGAGGGCGTGGAGACGGCCGGCTCCCTGCAGCAAGCCGCCGCCCTGGCCGGCGCCGCGCCGGCCTTCATCATCGGCGGCGCACAAGTCTATGCCGATGCCCTGCCGCTGGTGGACCGGCTCATCATTACCCGCATCGACCAGCGTTTCGACTGCGATGCTTTCTTCCCGACGCTCGACAGCAGCATCTGGCAAGAGACCGCGCGCGAGTCGCACCACTCTGAAAAAGCGGGATTGGACTACGCTTTTGTGACATACCAAAGACGTTGAAAGCACGACGGCGGGAGGCTGTTGTTTTTTCCCGTTTTTGCTTAAACTGCGCAGCTCTTTATCACACATTGCGCGCATATCTGCGACAATCCCGCTTTCATTTTTCCGGCGCGCAAGCCTGCCAGCCCAGGCGCTTTTCCTTTTCACCCTGCGCGCGCGACGCCTATCCGGCGCTGTAGCCCGCAAAGCCTGGAGAATTCCATGAAATTCCGATTCCCCATCGTCATCATCGACGAAGACTTCCGCTCCGAAAACACGTCCGGCCTGGGCATCCGCGCCCTGGCCGACGCCATCCAGGAAGAAGGCATGGAAGTGCTGGGTGTGACCAGCTACGGCGACCTGGCCCAGTTCGCCCAGCAGCAATCGCGCGCCTCGGCCTTCATCCTGTCCATCGACGACGAGGAAATGGGCGCCGGCTCGGACGAGGAAACCGATTTTGCCCTCAAGGCCCTGCGCGCCTTCGTCAGCGAGATCCGCCACAAGAACGCCGACATCCCCATCTACCTCTACGGTGAAACCCGCACCTCGCGCCACATCCCCAACGATGTGCTGCGCGAGCTGCACGGCTTCATCCACATGTTCGAGGACACCCCGGAATTCGTGGCCCGCCACATCATCCGCGAAGCCAAGTCCTACCTCGACGGCCTGGCGCCGCCCTTCTTCCGCGCCCTGGTGGAATACGCCAACGATGGCTCCTACTCCTGGCACTGCCCCGGCCACTCGGGTGGCGTGGCTTTCCTGAAGTCGCCGGTGGGCCAGATGTTCCACCAGTTCTTCGGCGAGAACATGCTGCGCGCCGACGTCTGCAACGCCGTGGAAGAGCTGGGCCAGCTGCTGGACCACACCGGCCCGGTGGCCAATTCGGAACGCAATGCCGCGCGCATCTTCAACGCCGACCACTGCTACTTCGTCACCAACGGTACCTCGACCTCCAACAAGATGGTCTGGCACTCCACCGTGGCGCCGGGCGACATCGTGGTGGTGGACCGCAACTGCCACAAGTCCATCCTGCACTCGATCATCATGACCGGCGCGATCCCCGTGTTCCTGATGCCCACCCGCAACCACCTGGGCATCATCGGCCCGATCCCGCTGGAAGAGTTCACGCTGGAAAGCATCCAGAAAAAGATCGAAGCCAACCCCTTCGCCCGCGAAGCCAAGAACAAGAAGCCGCGCATCCTGACCATCACGCAATCGACCTACGACGGCGTGGTCTACAACGTCGAAACCCTGCGCGAGATGCTCGACGGTGAAATCGACACCCTGCACTTCGATGAAGCCTGGCTGCCGCACGCCACCTTCCACGACTTCTACAAGAACATGCACGCCATCGGCAAGGACCGTCCGCGCGCCAAGAAGTCGATGATCTTCGCCACCCAGTCGACCCACAAGCTGCTGGCCGGCCTGTCGCAGGCCTCGCAGGTGCTGGTGCGCGAATCGGAAACCGTGCAACTGGACGAGGACGCCTTCAACGAAGCCTTCCTGATGCACACCTCGACCTCGCCGCAATACTCGATCATTGCCTCCTGCGACGTTGCCGCAGCGATGATGGAAGCCCCCGGCGGCACCGCCCTGGTGGAAGAAAGCATCCTGGAAGCGCTGGACTTCCGTCGCGCCATGAAGAAGATCGACCAGGAATTCGACAATGACTGGTGGTTCCAGGTCTGGGGCCCGGACAAGTTCGCCGACGACGGCATCGGCGAGCGCGAAGACTGGGTCATCAAGGCAGAAGATACCTGGCACGGTTTCGGCAACCTGGCACCGGGCTTCAACATGCTCGACCCGATCAAGGCCACCATCGTCAACCCGGGCCTGGCACTCAACGGCCAGTTCGGCGAGACCGGCATCCCGGCCTCGATCGTGACCAAGTACCTGGCCGAACACGGTGTGATCGTGGAGAAGTGCGGCCTGTACTCCTTCTTCATCATGTTTACCATCGGCATCACCAAGGGCCGCTGGAACACGCTGGTGACGGCGCTGCAGCAGTTCAAGGACGACTACGACAAGAACCAGCCGATCTGGCGCATCCTGCCCGAGTTCGCCCAGCGCAACCCGCGCTACGAGCGCCTGGGCCTGCGCGACCTGTGCCAGCAGATCCACGAAACCTACCGCGCCTACGACGTGGCCCGCCTGACCACCGAGATGTATCTCTCGGACATGCAGCCGGCCATGAAGCCCTCGGACGCCTTCTCCAAGATGGCCCACCGCGAGATCGAGCGCGTCCCCCTGGACGAACTCGAAGGCCGCGTCACCTCGATCCTGCTGACCCCCTATCCGCCGGGCATCCCGCTGCTGATCCCGGGCGAGATCTTCAACAAGACCATCGTTGACTACCTCAAGTTCGCGCGCGATTTCAACGAGAAATTCCCCGGCTTCGAAACCGACGTGCATGGCCTGGTCAAGCGCGAAGTCAACGGCCGCCGCGATTACTTCGTGGATTGCGTCAAGCAGTAAGCGACAACGCCCCGACCCACGCCAGCTCCAGGCAGGACGAGCCAGCCGATACCCGCAAGGGTGTCGGCTTTTTTTTCAATCATTGCGAGCGAATCCAATTGACCAAGCCCCTGTTGCTGCCCATCCTGACCGCGCTGACGCTGCTGCATGGCCTGCCTGTGCAGGCCGCCCCACCGGGGCAGGAGGATCTGCCGCCCGTGCGTGCCTTTGCCGGACAGCCGCGCGCGCAGATGTTCGTGCTCTCGCCCGACGGCAGCACACTGGCCTACCTGCTCAACAAGGACGGCAGCAGCTACCTCAGTACACTGGTGCTAGGCGAGCTGCAGCCCACCGTCCTGCTCTCCACCGACAACCAGAAATACCGTTTCCAGAGCCTGCGCTGGGCCGGAAACCAGCGACTGCTGGCCGGCGCGCGCTATCCTGACTACCGCTATGGCGTGGCCACCCATGAGAGCCGGCTCATCGCCATCGACGCCAATGGCGACCATCTCAACGGCAACCTGCTGGATTCGGCCTTCCGCTTCCAGCGTCCGCGCAATGTGCCGCAGTTCCAGGATCGTATCCTGGGCAAGTCCGCCGCCGGCCCTGACAGCGTATTGCTGGCGCTGGACATGGAACGCGCCGGCCAGCCCGACGTCTACAGCCTGGATGTGAAGACCGCACAGTTGACCCGGGTCGCCAGCAACATGAGCGCCATCCGCCAATGGATGGCCGACCGCAACGGCGAGGTCAGGCTGGGCTATGGCTGGCGCGAGAAGGAAATGCAGATGATCGTGCGCGCCCCCGGTGACAAGACCTGGAAGACGCTCAGCACCTGGGTGGCCGACGACTACGCGCAAGTGGCCGCACGCGCCATCACGCCCCTGGGATTCGACGCCGATGGCCGCTACCTGTACGCCTACGCCGATCACCAGGGCCGCCAGGCACTGTTTCGCATCGATACCGCCGATCCCGCGTTTGCCCGCACGCTGGTCCACGACGACCCGCAATTCGACCTGACGGGCCAACTGATCTGGTCCGACTGGCAGAAGCAATACGTCGGCATCCGCTATGCCGGCCAGTACGGCAAGCGCGTCTACTGGAACGAGCCCGCCCGGGCCCTGCAAGAAGAAATCGATCGCGCCCTGCCCGGCCAGACCAATACCATCTTCAGCAGCAGCGAGGATGGACTGAGCCTGCTGATCGCCGCCACCGCCCCCAACGCACCCAGCACGATCTACTGGCTGGAACGCAAGAGCGGCAAGATGCGCAAGATCATCGACACCCGCCCGGCGCTGGCCGAGCAGCAGATGCCCATGCCCCGCCCGGTGTCCATCACCAGCCGCGACGGCACCGTCCTGCATGGCTATATCACCGCCCCTTGGCACCGTGCCGGACGCAGTGGCCCGACACCCCTGATCGTGTTCCCGCACGGCGGGCCGATCAGCCGCGACAGCGGGCAGTTCGATGTGTATGCGCAGTTCTTCGCCAGCCGCGGCTGGGCGGTGTTGCAAGTCAATTTCCGTGGTTCGTCCGGGTACGGCGCCGAATTCGAGCAAGCCGGCTTCCAGCGCTGGGGCATGGAGATGCAGGACGATCTGACCGACAGCGTGCGCTGGAGTATCGAACAGGGCATCGCCGACCCGCGCAAGATCTGCATCGTCGGCGGATCCTATGGCGGCTATGCCGCGCTCATGGGCATCATCAAGACGCCCGAGCTGTATCGCTGCGCGGTTAGCCTCAATGGCGTGACCGACCTGCGCGATCTGCTGGCCAACGCCCAGCGTTTCGACGGTTACGAGATCGGTGCAGAACGCATCATCGGCCGCTGGTGGGGAGACCGCGAACGCCTTCGACAGACCTCGCCGATCAACCACGCCGCCGCCATCCGCACGCCACTGCTGCTCATCCACGGCAAGCAGGACCGAACGGTACTGGTGGACCAGTCACGCGACATGGCCGACGCGCTCAAGGCAGCAGGCAAGCGCGACTATCGCTACATCGAGCTGCCACTGGGCGACCACCAATTATCGCGGGAAGAAGACCGCATCGAAGTCTTCACCGAGATGGAGCGCTTCCTGCACCGCTGCCTGGATCAGAGCGAGCCGAACTAGAAGCGCACCACCAGCGGGCCGCCTGAGCACTCAGGCGGCCGTCTTCCAGAAGTCCACGATCAGCACGACCCGCTCGGACTCGCCCTGATTGCCGGCGCTATGCAGATTGCGATCGTCGAATACGGCGACCTTGCCATCCTGTGCCACGTGCCGCTCACCCAGAACCTCCAGCCAGGCCTCGGGCGGGCAGATCAACCCCAGGTGCGACCGCCACACGCCATCCACCGCACCGACGTGCGGCACGATCACGCAGCCTGGACGCAAGATCGAGAAACCCGCCAACAACACACCTGGAATCTGCAGCACCAGCTCCCGGGTCCTTGGGCAGAGCGACTCTCCTGGCATCCTGTGATCCGGGTAGTGAATGCCCAGGACATCCCACAAGCCGTTATGCAAATACGTCTCCGGCCACTCGGTCACCATGTTGGCCGCCGCGAGATATTCGTCGCGGATGATCTGCCAGTTGTCTTCCAGCAGTTTCAGGTGGGGATGGGTGTCCGAGTATTGGAATGCGGTCATTTGGATCTGAATTAGCCATTCGGGAAAGTACCGTTTGCTCGGCTGGTCAGCAATGCGGACCTGAGTGACTGGAGCCGCCAGAGTTGAGAAGTGGCGGTACACTCCCCGTGCGGGGGGATACATTTTATTAGATTTGGTTGGCCGCTCAACTTGAGCCGATCTGGCTGGATCATTACATCCCCGTGCTGATGTCATTGCCGAGAAAATTTTACTTCGACATCAACGTCAACTTATAAACGCGCGTATCTTGTGAGAATTCGACGCGAATAAGATGGTCCGACATTTCATAAAGAATCCACGGATTAATGTATCCAATAAGTAGATCCATCTTCCCGCCGCCACTCTCCGTAGGATCACCCCATAACTTAGATATGGGCAGAAGACCCCAGGAAGCTGCGTCCTCTCCGTCGACTTTCCCTTTATAAGCTTTATACCCTTCGTGCTCCTGGATATAAAAATGCGCATGAGTGAAGACCCCACCTCGGAATCCACATTCCACTCCAGCGTCAATAAAATGATAATACTTCGTAGCGCCGACAGGATCGTTGCATCCGTCGGGTGTCGACGACACCAATGGACAAGTATGGATATCGCTGAATAGCGATCGCACTTCGTCCGCACTCTCTATCTTGCCGATGACAGCAACAAAATCTTCTAGCGATGGTGTCATTTAATAATTCCGATACTCCTGTTTATCTCTATTACTTTTTCGTTGCATCATCAACCAATTGAGAATCATAGCCTCGCTCTAGCTAACGGTGGCCGCACTATGGCTTCCCAAAGAGATAGTTGTCCGGGAAAACATAATTCTCCGGAATCTCAGGCCACGTGAACCTCGGGTCTCGATACATTACCTTATCAATCTCATCTTCGATGCTCCAGAAGAGATTTTTTAGATTCTGAGCGAAAAGCCTCGCCTCAAGAAGAGCCACATAAGCTGTTAGACGATCATTCGATCTTCGAGCCTTCCGATGAATCTCAAAATACATCAATAGCTTCGATAGATCATCTTCATGCCGTTCGCTAAATGAAATTCCGTAATCAATAAACCACTCACATTGTCCGTTTTCCTTTATCTCCGCATTCATCTCGTCACGAGACAAGCCAATACTTGACGTCAACTCCAGAAATGCTGATTGAATCGCATCTAGTCCTTCCTGCTTATTCACTTTAATTTCCGTCCTTGATTTGGATCCTACCCGCGCCTCCGATGATCTGACGCGCCGTCTGGATCGTTGACAGCAGCAGACTGGTGAGACCTATATCCCCAAGACGATCACCAATCCGTCCATTCATATTTCGTAACGCAAAGAAAAGAGAACATTTTCGACTGGACATTCCGGATAAATCCACTCGGCCCATTCTTTAACTAACCAATCCTTCGATATAGCGCGTCCGCCAGCATAATCGGCATGAAGAGGAAACTTTACCAAAACCCGGCCAGCTTTCATCCCAGTACTAACTATAAGGGCATGACTACTCACATCGCTTGGAAGGTATATCAACATAAAATCTACGACGTCCTCATACGGCCACTGCGCATGCACTCTAAAAACTGCCCCTGCCGTTATCGCATCTATATCTGTTTCAGATAAATTCATCCACTTCATCATTTCACCTTTAGATCCTGTTTTCTCGATAAGTCCGCAGTGTTGTTGGTATCCCAGAGAAGCGACTGTAATCTTGATGGCGCCGCCGCTGATACCACTTTTGGTCGTGTTCGACGAACTACCGCTTGCCCCCATCACCACCGGTGGTGTCGCCGAGAAACCGCAGCCCTTGCCTATCGTGGGCAGGTCGGATCCCGGCACTCTTGCACCGCCCGTCTGCGCATCCCCCTTCTGATCACGCCCAACCGGATTGTCCTTTCCGGTGCTATAGCCAATGCCGATACCAGCGCTCTGCGCATCGTAGTCGGCCTGTTCTTGATATCGCTCTGGGTCAGGGTCGCCGTGCTCAGGCTGTTCTTTCCATCGGCTACCGCCTTGTCCGTGCTCACAATTGCTGCTTGCCGATGATTACTCCTAAGCTGCGACCGCTGAAGAGCCCCGCTGGTCAACTCATTGTGGATGAAGGTGTTGTCTGACTTGTCGCTGGCGGCGGCGATGTTGAGGTTAGCCCACACCTGGACTTCAGGTCCACGGACAACCGTTGCGGGTCTAGATACGTGCTGAGACTATGTCTCGGAACAACGCTGCGGGTATCCTGTCGCAGTGCTACCATCTCAGAAAAACCCAGCATGCTGAGGAGCTTGTGGTGACAATCTCATAAAGTATTGGACGCTCTCGACAAGAGAAAATCGTGCCATAAAATACGGGCCGACAAATTTCGCCTCCCCTTGTAGCGAAGTAGCTGAGCGTGCCACTTACTCCGAAAAAACTAATTTCCGAGAACAGTCGTGGAAAACTTATTTAATTAATGGGTTTTTCAAATCAAACGATGACTCGTCAAGCACATCCCCAGTGAATGCCGCTGCCGTAGCCAAGTTTAATCTCTCAGCAAATGATTGAAGCTGATGGCAAGTCAGATTACTGATGGAAAATGCATCTTGATCATCAAAATGAGCCGTAATTAGAGAGGAAATTCTCACATATGTTTTTACGATCACAGCAGCTAAATCCTTGCTGATATTCTCATCGTCTTCGCCGATCCCGATTTGAGTTAAATCAAAATGCAATTTCCAAAATTCGTTTTCATCCCAGATCCCATACTCCGCCAACTTTTCGCAAAAACATCCTTCCCACAAGTCATTCTCAGGAAGATTTCTATATAGCGCGGCATATTTGCTTTTCATATCAATCACCGATTCGATTCACAGCACCAATCTCGTAATGCCTAGCGACTTGAACATCTTCCACAAGACACTCCGGATAGATCCATTCGCCCCATTTTCTAACTAACCAATATTTCGAAATGGCGCGACCACCGCAGTCAGCCTCTAAACTGTCTCTTATACACATCTCCGAGCCCACGAGACTCCGTT
>NZ_JAELUH010000031.1 GCF_016429215.1 Herbaspirillum sp. ASV7
CGGACCGAACGCATCGCCCAGGCCGAGATCGAGATCGGCGTGGTCTATTCGGCCGAGCCGCAATTGCGCCACTGGCTGGCGCAACAGAAATACGAACTGCTGGGCAGCCGCCACGACATCCTGGCCCATCTCCATCTGCGCCTGCCCGAGGCGGCACTGGCTCAGGCCGAAGAGGCCATACGCCGGCTCTCCTCGAACGCCGAGATCAAGCGCATCATCTGATCCATGCGCTCGCGCAAGGCGGGTTCGGGTCGGCGCGACCACAACATGTCGAACTCGGCCACCAGCAGGTGATAGTCGATCTCGCTCAATTCGGGGGGCAGGTCCATGCGCTCCCTCTCAACTGCGTCGCACCAGGCGACGCGTCAACACGATGGCCGCCAGCGGCGCCAGCGCGAACACTCCCAGCAGCACCGCCGCCGCCCGGGCCGCCCCCAGCGCGCCGCCGGGTTCGCCCAGCCCGGCCTGGTTGGCCACCAGACCGGCCAGGGCCGCGCCGATGGCCATGGCACACAGCTGCACGGTGGTGATGGCGGCCGAGGTCAGGTTTTCCTCACCCGCCCGTGCCGCCTGCATGGCGCGGGCGATCAGGTGTGGCCAGCCCAGGCCGATGCCCAGGCCCGTCGCTGCCAGCGCCAGCACGATCAGGGCGTCGGACAACCAGCCCGGTGACAGCAGCCGGGCCGGCAACAGCAACGCCAGCGCGATCAGACCCGACGCCATGAGCCAGGGGCCGGCACAGATCATGCGACGTGCCGCCGCGCCGCTGTGTCCGGATCCGCTAAGCGAACCCACGCTCCAACCCGCCGCCATGGCCGCCGTCGCATAACCCGCTGCCAGTGGCGCATAGCCATGCAGGGTCTGCAGGAAGTAAGGCACGAAGATCTCCACGCAACTGGCCATCACCAGCAAGGACACGCAGGCAAACACGCAGCCCATGACCGTGCGCAAGCTATAGCCATCGCGCGGCAGCAGGCTCACGCGGTGGCGCAGGTCGATACGCGCCACCAGCACGCCCAGTGCCACGCCGCCTGCCACGCAAGTCGTCGCCATCCAGGCCTGGCTGGCTTGCGCGGCCAGCGCCACCAGCAGCACCGAGGCCGCCAGCAGCAAGATACGTCCCAGCGGCATGGCCTGCTGCTCGCCCGCGACCTTGCGCACCGCCTGCGGCCCCAGTTGCCGCGTCACCAGCGCGGCCTGCAACAGCAGCAGGGGCAGCAAGGCGAAGAAGGCCAGGCGCCACTGGCCGCCGGCGGCGAACAGGCCGCCCACGGCCGGCCCCAGCAGGGTCGAAATGCCCCACATGCCCGATACCAGCGCAATGGCGCGCGACCACAGGCGCTGCTCGAACACCAGCGGGATCAGGGCATAACCCAGGGCTGCCAGCAGGCCGCCGCCGATGCCCTGCACCGCCCGCCCTGCCAGCATCCAGGCCATGTCGCCGGCACTGGCGCAGAGCAAGGCGCCGGTGCCGAATATCGCCAGCGCCAGCAGATAGGCTGGCCGCGCACCCATCCGGCCCAGCAACTTGCCGGTCAGGGTGGAGCCGATGATGGAGGTCACCACGAACAGGGTCACGTTCCAGGCGTAATAATCGATACCTCCGATATCACGTACCACCGACGGCAGGATGGTCGTGACGATGTGGACGTTGATGGCATGCATGGCCACGCCACCGGTCAGGGCCACGGCGCGCCAGCCATGGCGGCGGCCCAGCAGCTCGCCCCAGGAGGCCGTGGCCCCGGCGGGATGGACGTCGGAGGAAGAAGAAGGAGAAGTCGTCATGGCGTATCCTTGGCAAAAAAAGACGGGGATGCGGGCGCCGGTCCGTATCCACATTGGGCCGGACCCGGCATAATATGCAAGCAAATACTTGGCTAATTCATCGCCATGGTAGAACCATACGAATAATTAAACAAGTAAACACTTGGAAAATATCCGATGAGCGAATCGATACAGGGCGGCCCCAGCACCGCCGAACGCATCCTGCTGCGCCTGAAGACACGCGGCCCGACCGCCACCGCCGAGCTGGCCCGCGAGTTGGGCATGAGCTCGGAGGCCGCACGCCAGCAGTTGCAGAAGCTGGCGGCAGAAGGCCTCATCGCCAGCCATCTGGCCGACACCCCGGCGCGTGCCGGACGACCGCGCCAGGACTGGGAACTGAGCGCCGCCGGGCATGCGCGCTTCCCCGATACGCATGCGCAATTGACGGTGCAGCTGATCGGGTCGATCCGGCAACTGTTTGGCGAATCCGGCCTGGACAAGCTGATCCAGCAGCGTGAAGGCGACATGCGCAACGACTACCAGCGCCAATGCGCCGGCATCACCTCACTGCCGAAGAGACTGGAAAAGCTGGCCGAGCTGCGCAGCGCCGAGGGCTACATGGCGCGGGTGGAAAAGGATGGGCGGGACTGGCTGCTGATCGAGGATCACTGCCCCATCTGCGCCGCCGCCAGCACCTGCCAGAACTTCTGCCGCTCGGAATTACAGCTGTTCGGAGAGCTGATCGGCCCCCAGGCCGAGGTCACCCGCGAAGAACACCTCCCGGCAGGCGGTCGGCGCTGCGTCTATCGCATCCGCCGCGTGGCCGCCGAGGCGGGCAAATGAATTGAGCGTCATCGGCAATCTGTGCGAAGATCGCCTGCGCCTGTCCACTGCCACGCCTACAAAAAAGGAAAAACCATGCCGCCAGACCAAGCCGATTTCGACCCGGTCCTGTTCATCGCCGACGGTCCTTCGCACGCCTTGCTCGATCCCGGCAAGTATCCCTACATGTGCAACCGGGACGGCGTCGGCCACCAGAGCGAAGTCGTCATCGGTGACCTGATCACGCTGGCCCCGGAAGCACCCGCACTGGAACGGGGTACGACCTATCGTGACATTGCCCATTGGCGTCGCACCGTCACGCCCAAGGACTGGCCGTCCTACGAGATCACCGAATTCGATTTCCGCGTACCGGAGGTCCGCTACGAGCCGCTGCCGGCCACACCGGAAAACGCCCAGGCCTTCGGTGCCACCCTGCTGCGCAATGGCCAGTGCCTGCGTTTCGTGTATCAGGGCCTGGTGATGGCGCACTACACCTACGGCAAGTGGGCCGGCTATGAATCGCCCTACCTGGGCGATGGCCGCAGCCGCGAGCTGCTGACCTGGAACGCCACCGACCTGGAGTACCACGACTTCGCCCACATCTTCTTTTCCCAGGGGCCGGAACCGCTGGTGGTAACGGTGGCGCGCTGGCGCCCATACGTCAACGAGATCAGCCTGGCCGATCTCTGGGTGCAACCGGGCGACGCCCTGGTGATCCCGCCCAAGGTGATGGCACCACCGCCGGTACCGGGAATGAGTGACGAACAAAAGCGCCTGCTGGTGGTGGACATGCACAACAACCGCAACTCGGCCCAGGCCTGCCGCCGCTACGACGGCCCGCCCAGCCTGGCCACGGTAACCGTGCTGGGGGACGAGAAGGTCATGACGGCGCCGCTGACGCGCCCGCACTATCACGAGGAAAAGCAGCCGACCTGGCATGGCATGCTGCGTTGATCCCGATCTGCATCAACGATAGGCATTTCACGCAGATTGTAATAACATTGTTTTTACATTTCTGTTTTCAGTAATAACATTGTATTAACCAGGTGAGGCAAATGAAGACATCCATTCGCAAGATGGGCAACTCGCAAGGCGTCCTGATTCCAAAGCCATTCCTGGCCAAGATGGGAATGCTGGTCGATGAGGATATCGACATCGACATCGAAGACGACAAGATCGTGATTCGCAAATTGGAAAAACGCCCACGCGAGGGATGGGCCGAGGCGAGCCGAAAGATCGCAGCCGCTCATGAAGACGGCCTGGTCTGGCCCGAGTTTGCAAACGCGGGAGACAAGGATCTGCAATGGTGATGCGCGGCGAGATCTGGCTAGCCGCGCTCGACCCCACAGTGGGTAGTGAAATCAACAAATCCCGGCCATGCGTGGTGGTTTCGCCGGCAGAGATCCACGACTACTTGCGCACCGTGATTGTCGCGCCGATGACGACGGGCAGTAAGCCGGCGCCGTATCGCGTGCCGATCACGTTCGAGAAGAAAAAAGGACTGATTGTCCTGGATCAAATGCGTACGCTGGACAAGGAGCGTCTGATCAAGAAACTCGGTCGCGTGACAGACAAGACGCTCAAACAAACCCTGGAAGCACTGCAAGAAGTCTTCGCAGAATAGTGAGCGCGCAAACGGCTCACATCGGCCGTCAAGCAAACCATCTGCGCTACTGCTGCCCCAACTCCCGATACAGCTCATTGGCACGCATGAGGTGCGCGCGCATGGCGTCGGCGGCGGCATCGCCGTCATGCGCGGCGATGGCGTCGACGATGCGCTGGTGCTCGGCCAGGGTCAGTTCTTCCGCGCCCGGGGCGCGCACCAGCGTGGTGTAGAACTCGCTGGCCCAGCGGAACATCGATTCGACGATCGAGGGGAAGATGGGATTGCCGCTGATGTCGGCGATTTCCCGGTGAAAAGCCATGTCGCGCTCGATGAATTCCTCCAGGTTCACCATCGAGGCGCGATGCTCGGCGATGGCCTGGCGCAGGCGCTGCACCTGCGCCTCGGTGGCGCGCTCGGCGGCCATGCGGGCGGTGCTGGTTTCGAGGAAGACGCGGGCTTCCTTCATGTGCTTCAACATATCCGGCTTGGTACGCAGGAGGTGTTGCGCCCCGGCGGCGATCTGGGCGATCAGGCGGTCGGCCGTGGGGTCGACCACGCGCGCCCGCTCACCATGGGCGATCTCCACAAAGCCGGAGCGCTCCATGGCCTGCAGCGCTTCGCGCACGGCCGGGCGGCCCACGCCGTACTGCTCCATCAGATCGCGCTCGGAGGGCAGTTGCGAACCCGGCGGAAACTCCCCCTGATGGATGCGGTCCATGAGGCGTTCCAGCACTTCCTGGTATAACTTGCGTCGCTGTATCGGTTCCGACATGAGAGGGCTGTCTCGAATAATAGGTTTCGTTGGACGCGCACTCTACCACAATCCCAGGCCCGGCCTGAGATTGCGGCGATCTCCGGGGCTCAGCAGGAACGCCCCTCCAGCACATCCCCGAAGAAGCCGGGTGTCCCGATCTGCCCGCCCTTGAGCACCAGTTCCAGCCCGTCACGCCGGGGATTGTCCGACCAGGCCCGGCACAACGGCGCCCCCGGAGCCATGCCCGCGCACACCGACAGGGCCGCGATATCCAGGGCGCTGGCCACCTCGCCCGAACTGTCGCCGCCGGCGATGGCAATGCGTTGCAGCGCATGCGCATCCAGCAAGCCACGCATGGTCTGGGCCAGCGCCACGCCCACCTGGCGCGCCGCATCGGCACGCGACAGGCCCGCTCCCGCTGCGATGGCATCGAAACCGGTGACGGCCGGATCGTCCGGCCCTTCGGCCGAAAACACCAGCGGACTGCGACCGGCCGCAATGGCCTCGCCGGCTGCCGCCACCAGGCGCGCCAGTTCAGCCGATCGTGTGTGTTCGCCCAGTACCGCCGCCAGGTCCATGCGCAGACAGGCAAACCCGTGCGCGCGCGCCCAGGCGATCTGCCCTGCCGTGACCGGCGAACAACTGCCGCTGACGGCCGCAATCACCGGTACCGGGCCGGCCTGCGGCAAGGCGGGCTGGGCCGCGATCCAGCCGCGCGAGCGCCAGTAGGCCGCCAGCGCATATTGCAATCCCGAGGACGAGGCGCTGAAGACGCCCTGGCCCCGCCCTTCCCACACCAGCCGGCCGGCTTCGCGCTGGGTCTGGTCGTCCAGCACGTCGACCAGCACCACCGGCACGTCCTTGCCACGCAAGCCATCCAGGCGCTCGCGTGCCGCTTGCGCGCCATCGCGCAAGGGCAGCATGTCCACCAGCCCGATGCGACGCGTGGTCTGGCGCTGCAAGTGACGACGCAGGTCGGCCTCGTCCATGGGCGTGACCGGATGGCGCGACATGGTGGGATGACGATCGAGCCGATACCCCTCGCCGCCTACGGCCGCAAAGAGATTGCCGAACAGTTGGTAACGCTTCAGGCGCGGCGCCCCCACCACCATGGGCGACCAGTCGCCGCGCAGGTGGCGCACGCCCAGGTCGATGGCGCGGCCGATGGAACCGGTCTCGGGCGAGGAATCGAAGGTCGAGCAGACCTTGTATTGCAGCAGCGGCGGATGCAAGGCGGCCAGCGCCTCGAAGGCGGCCGGCAGGTGCTCGTCCATCCACGCCGGCGAGCGCCCGCGCGAGGAACCGGCGATGCCGATGCAGCGCGCCTCGGGAAAGCGCGCCAGCATCGCCGCATCCGGCGTACGCAAGAACAGCACCGTGGACAGGCCCGCCGCGCTCATCACCTCCATGGCATCGGTGGAACCGGTGAAGTCGTCGCCGTAGTAGGCCAGCAGCAAGCCCGCCGGCAGGGCCGTGCTCTCGGGCTGCGGGTTCATTTCCAGAATCCCAGTGCAGCTTGCAGGGCCGGATTGCGGCGCGCGTGCTGTTCCAGCGGCACGCCCTCCATGGCCGCCACCCAGGCTTCGCGCAACGCTTCCACGCCCGCCGAGACACCCTGCGGATGGCCGAAGATGCCGCCACCAGCCGTATGGATCAGGTCGGCGCAGCCGATGGCCGCATAGGTATCGGCCGCCTGCAAACCGGTCTGGCCGGAGCTGAACACCGGCATGGTGCTGACCATGTCGGCACCCGGCACCACCGGTTGCAATACCGAGCGCGCGGCTGCGATGACGCTGTCGTCGGGCTCGCTGAACTTGTTGCGCAAGCCATTGACGTGCATGTGGTCGGCGCCCGCCAGGCGCCACAGTTGCTGCCAGGGCGCGTAATCCCAGCCCAGTTGCGGGCTGCGCGTGAGATAGCCCCAGCCGGCGCGGTGCGCGTGGATGGGCAGTTGCGCATGGCGGCGTAATTCCTGCAGGCCGACCAGGCCGATGGAATTGAGGACCGCCATCACGCAGGTGCCACCTTCGGCCAGCACCAGGTCGTGGCGACGCCGCATCTGGTCCAGGTCGCCGGTCAGGTTGAAGGCCACCATGACCTTCTTGCCGGTACGATCGGCATGCTCGTTGACCACGCGCATGACCGCACGCACACGCTCGTCGAAGGGGCAGCGGCCACCGTCGGCCTGCAGTTCGTCATCCTTGATGAAGTCGATGCCACCGGCTACCAGCTCGCGCACCTGCTGCACCGTCTCGTCGACCGCCAGGCCGATGCTGGGCTTGATGATGGTGCCGATCAGCGGGCCCTGCGCCACCCCGGTCAGCTTGCGCGTGCCCGCGATGCCGAAGGCCGGGCCCGGATAGGCGTCGACGAAGGCCTTGGGCAGCGTCAGGCCGGTCAGGCGCAGGCCCGAGACCTGGCGCAATTCGAACAGGTTGCCCGCCACCGTGGACATCAGGTTGGGCAGCGAGGCGCCGGTGTTTTCCAGCGGCCAGGACAGCTCCAGCCGGCATTGCGTGTAGCGCTGCGAGCTCATGCCGCCGGGCAGGCTGGGCGTGTTGCTGTGGCCCAGGATCTCCAGCTTCTCGACGCGCGCGCCGGAGCGCTCCTTCAGTTCCGGCGTTTCGGTGGCCAGCGCCACGAAGGTGCCGCTGGATTGTTCGCCCGCGATGACTTCGGCCGCACGGGCCGGGTCGTCGCCGGTTTCCAGCCAGTAGCTGGCGTAGATGCGTTCCATGCCTGCTCCCGGTCAGGTGATGCGACGGATGCTCTCGGCGATCTCGTCGCGCTCGAAGACCTTCAGCCAGTCGTCGCGCAACAGGCGCGGCAAGCCATTCTGGATGGCCTTGTTGCAGGCGTCCGAGAAGGCGCCCGGGATTTCCTTGAAGATCACCGCACCCAGGATGTTCATGTGGCCCAGCAGGAAGTCGCGCGCGGCTTCCTCGGGCACGCCACGGCGCACGGTCTCGTCCATGGCCTGCTTCATCGCATACAGCAGCGTGGCGCAGACGGTCTCGGAGAGGCCCGGCTCCAGGATCGCCATCTGGTCCACCGTCAGGCGGTAGCTGCGCAGGATGGGCTGGTAGATCACCTTGGCCACGTCCTCGCCCAGGTCGAAGGCCGATTCCGGGCCCTGCATCAGGGCGCTGGTGATGGATTGCTTGGCGGCGCCGCCACCGAAGAAATCGCGCCGACCTTCCGGCGTGGTCTCGTCGTTGTAGATCGGCGGATGGCAGGGGTGGGCCACGAAGTAGACCAGGTCCGGCCGGTCCGGCAAGTGACCGGCGAAGGGCGCAGCCGCGTCCAGGGTCATCACCATCACGCCGGCGCGCAGCTTGGGCGAGATCTCGGCGGCGATCTTGCCGATCAGGGTATCGGGCACGGCCAGGATGACCACGTCCACGTTGTCCAGCGCCGCATCGACGCTGACGCATTCGATGCCGACTTCCTCGCGCAGGCGCTTCTGGCCCACTTCGCTCACTTCCACGTGGGCGACCTGGTAGTCGGACTTCTTCAGGTTCTTGGCCAGGCGCACGCCCATCTTGCCGCCGGCGCCGAACAGTGCAATCTTTTCTTTCATGCTGGTTCTCCAATCATCATGCGTATCCCGGAAACTTCGATTTTTCTTCCGCGATTCCGGGGTTTATCGAAGGGGAAGGCCAACCGCCCTTCCCCGAAAACTAAATCCTGAATACTTACTCGGCGATCACGCGTCCCTGCAGCTCGGCCGCCTCTTCGCGCGAGCCTGCGCCGATGGCGAAGATCACCACCGCCGACAGCGCCATCAGGCCACCGACCACGAACATCGGCACCTGATAGGAGCCGGTCGCATCCTTGATGGCGCCGGTGATGAAGGGCGCCATGAAGCCGGCCGCGTTACCCACCGTATTGATCAGGGCGATGCCCGCCGCCGCTGCCGCGCCGGAGAGGAAGCGCGCCGGGATCGACCAGAAGGTCGGCAGTGCCGAGAAGATCGCGCAAGCTGTCACCGTAATGGCCAGCACGGTGGCCGCCGGCGTCTGCATGTACAGCGCGGCCGGGATGCTCACCGCGCCCAGCAGGGCCGGCAGGCCGACGTGCCAGCTGCGCACGCCGCGACGGGTGGCGTCACGGCTCCATACGAACAGCGCGATGGCGGCCGGCAGGTAGGGAATGGCGGTGATCAAGCCCTTCTGGAACACGTTGAACTTGGCACCGAACTGGGTTTCGAAGCCGCCGATGATGGTCGGCAGGAAGAAGGCCAGGGCGTACAGGCCATAGATCAGGCCGAAGTACACCACCGAGAGCAGCCAGACACGACCGTTCTTCAGCGCCGCGCCGGCATGGGCGGTGTGCTCGACCTGCCTGGTGCTCTGCTCGGCCTGCAGGGCCTGGGTCAGCCACTTGCGTTCGGCGTCGCTGAGCCACTTGGCATCGGCGGGCTTGTCGGCCAGATAGAACCAGGCGATCACGCCCACCAGGATGGCCGGCAAGGCCACGCCGGCAAACATCACACGCCAGCCTTCCAGGCCGAACAGGCCATGGGCTTCGATCAGCAGCGCCGCCACCGGCGCGCCGATGACGATGGTCAGCGGCTGGGCCAGGTAGAACAGCGCGAGGATGTGACTACGATGCTTGGCCGGCACCCACGTGCTCAGGAACAGGATCGCGCCCGGGAAGAAGCCGGCCTCGGCCACCCCCAGCAGGAAGCGCAGCGCATACAGCCCTTCCACGCTGCTGACCCAGGTGAACAGCAGCGCCACGATGCCCCAGGTCACCATGATGCGTGCCAGCCAGCGGCGCGCGCCGTACTTGTGCAGGGCCAGGTTGCTGGGGATTTCCAGCAGCACGTAGCCGATGAAGAACACGCCGGCCGCAAACCCGAACTGGGCAGCGGTCAGCGCAAGATCCTTGGTCATGCCGTTGGGACCGGCAAAGGAAATCGCGGTGCGATCCAAAAAGTTGATGAAAAACATCAGGCCCACGAACGGCACTAGCCGCATCGCGACCTTACGGATGGCCGATCTTTCGACGGCGCTCTGGGTGGTCTCCATTGTTGTCTTGTCTCCTGTCGGGTTGAGAGGCTGTGCCTGTTCAACGACAACCTCTGCTGGGGATCGCCAGGGACGATGGGACTAAGGGGCTATGCACCTTGAGGGTCGCCTGGCTGCCTTTTATGGTTGTTTCTTTATTATTTCTTTGTCATCACCAGCCGGAATGCCGCCCTGGGGCTGTGATTCCCAACTGGTATAATCACTATACCATCATGGAATCACCTCCGTGCTCGAATTTTTTGCATGCATGCGATGAAAGTCATCGCATGCCGACTCGATCACACTGGTTGTAGGCACATTGCCCGTCAGCAAGACGAGAGGAAACGGGAAGAGGCAGGATCGGAGAGGCGTGGAGGAAAATGATCAAAATAGCCAAAATGATCATTTTGGTTCAAATGGTCGTTGTGACTGAACCACCGCCCTGCTATATTGAAACGCACCTCTTGGATGCTTCCAACCGCGATGAACCCTGTCCAGGGCTTTCCACACATCGCGTGATGCCAGATGGATCAATTGGAAAATGTCCCCCGTCTTGTTTTTTCATCCCGGCATCCCGGGTTGAATCAATGGAGTCAACGATGAACGCAACTCTCATGTTATTCAGCGCGAGGGACGCAAAGACCAGGTTCGGCGAAGTGCTGGACACGGCACTGGGAAGACCTGTCGGTATCACGAAACATGATCGCCTCACGGCATACGTGGTGTCGAAAAACCAGTATGAAGGCCTCCTGCAAAAGATCGAAGAGCTGGAAGAACGGCTGTGGGCGTACGGTGCCGAGCTGGCTCGCGAAGAAGGCTTTGCCAGTGCCAAGGAAGTCGATGCGTTCCTTGCTTCCTTGAGGAACCCGCACGATGCAGCTCAGAATAAGCAGGCAGGCACTGAAATTCCTAAGCGATCTCGACGCAAAGCAGTATAAGCAGGTCGGCTCGGCCATCCTGTCCTTGCTCGGCAACCCTGTTCCACAGGACAGCCTGATACCGCGCGGAGGACGAGAGCGCGAGCGGCGCATCGACGTGGGCGAATACCGGATCATCTACGCCACGCAGATCGAAGTGGTTGAAGTCATTCTCATCGGCAAACGTAACGGGGACGAGATCTACAAGCTGTGGGAACGTCTCCGCAAATAGAGCGGCATCGATACGATTCATGAGCACACACTACGCCAGCAGCCATAGCAGCGCCACCGATACGCCCCCACCCACCGCACCCCGCCGCAGCCTCATCGCCGCCTGCACCGCCCACGCCGTCCACGATGGCCTGACCGATGTGATCTATGTCCTGCTGCCGCTATGGCAATCGCAGTTCGCGCTCAGCTATGCCATGGTGGGGTTGTTGCGTGGCGCCTATTCGGGGGTGATGGCCGGCATGCAATTGCTGGCCAGCCGCTTCGCCCGACGCTGGGGCCGCAAGCCGCTGCTGGTGGGCGGCACCGCCCTGGCCGGACTGGCCTACCTGGTGGCCAGCCAGGCCAGCGGCATGGGCTGGCTGCTGGTGGCACTGGTGCTGGGCGGCCTGGGCGCGAGCACCCAGCATCCGCTAGCCTCGTCGCTGGTGGCCGACAGCCATGAGGGCAGCGGCAAGGTCAAGGAGGCGCTGTCGCACTACAACTTCGCCGGTGATATCGGCAAGACCCTCATCCCCGGCCTGATCGGCCTGCTGCTGGCCATCGCCAGCTGGCAGACCGGCGCGCTGATGATCGGCACGCTGGGCGTGAGCGCAGCCCTGCTGCTGTGGTGGCTGATCCCGCGTGACAGCCAGTTCGCCGCCGCGCGCAAGAACAAGGGCGGCAGTGCCGACGGCGCCGCACGCGGCGGCATGTGGCCGCTGCTGGCCACCGGCACCATCGATAGCGCGGTGCGCATGGGTTTTCTTACCTTCCTGCCCTTCCTGCTCCACAGCAAGGGCGCCGGCAGTGCCGGCATCGGCATGGCGTTGTCGCTGCTGTTCGTCGGCGGGGCTTTCGGCAAGCTGCTGTGCGGCTACCTGGGCGCGCGCATCGGCATGATGAAGACCGTCTGGCTGACCGAAGCCACGACTTCGCTGTGCATCCTGCTGGCGGTATGGCTGCCGCTGTCCTGGCTGATGGCCATGCTGCCGCTGCTGGGCCTGGCCCTCAACGGCACCTCTTCGGTGCTCTACGGCGCGGTACCGGAAGTGGCCGGCGCGGCCCGGCGCGATCATGCCTTCGCCCTGTTCTATACCGGCACCATCGGCGCCGGCGCCCTCTCGCCGGTGCTCTTCGGCCGCCTGGGTGACCTCTCCGGCATCCCGATGGCGCTGGAGATACTGGCCGCATTCCTGCTGCTGACACTGCCACTGTCCTGGCAGGTGCAGCGCCAGCTCGACGGACGCTGACTCCCTACGCCACCGGTTGGCGCAGCAAGCGCACGAAGGCTTCGCCGGCCGGTGACAACTGCCCACCCTTGCGCGTGACGATGCCGATGGTCTGCGACATCGAGCGCAGCGTCACCGGCAGGATGCGCAACATCCCGCGCCGCACGAACATCTCCGCCACCGCCGTGGGCAGGATGGAGACCATGTCGGCCCCCTGCTGCAACAGTGCCACCGTCACGAAGGTGGATGCGGTCGAAATCGTATTGGCCGGCATGGACAAGCCGGCCAGGTCCATCTCGCGCTCCAGCACCGCATGCAGGGGCATGTGGCTGGGATAGGTGATCCAGCGATACCCGGCCAGCGCCGCCAGGCTCATGGACTTGCCCCGCACGCGCGGATGCTCGGCCGAGACCACCACCGACAAGGGTTCTTCCGACAAGGGCTGGTAGTGGTACTTGCCGGGATTGTCCGAGACACTGGCACGCGCCACCAGCAGATCCAGGTGGCCCTCGTCCAGCAGGGCCAGCATGTGCACGCTGGTGTCTTCGACGATATCGATAGTCAGCTCCGGGTGGCGACGCTGCAAGGCATCCACCGCCGGCACGATGATCTGCGGCACCGCGCCCATCACCGCCCCCACCGCCAGCCGGCCGCCCCGGCCCGAACGGATCTGCGCCATCTCCTCGCACAAGGCCCCCAGGTCGGTGGCCATCAGGCGCGCATAGCGGATCACGCAGTGACCGAACTGGTTGGGCACCAGACCCGCCTTGGTGCGCTCGAACAGTTGTGCCTCCAGCAATGTCTCCAGCTCGGCCAGCGATTTGCTGGCCGCCGATTGCGTCATGGCCAGGGCGCTGGAGGCCTTGTGCAGCGACTTGTGGTCGTCCAGGGCGATGAGCAGCTGCAGCTGCTTCATGCGCAGGCGGGACAGCAGACTGTTGAGACTTTGCAGGCGGGGCGAGGGTTGCATGGGTGATTCCAAAAAGCGATCACATGATGGAAAGTCTTCACTATACAGCGCTGTGACGCAGACGTATATTGATCGCCACTACAACGTGTCATCCCGACACCCATCACGGAGACTCCATGAGCACCCCACTGTACCGCGGCGTATTCCCGGTCGCCCCGACCATCTTCGACCAACACGGCAACCTCGACCTGGAAGGCCAGAAGCGCGCCATCGACTTCATGATCGATGCCGGCTCCAACGGCCTGTGCATCCTGGCCAACTTCTCCGAGCAGTTCGTGCTCTCCGACGCCGAGCGCGTGCAGGTGCAGGACACCGTGCTGGAGCACGTGGCCGGCCGCGTGCCGGTCATCGTCACCACTACCCACTTCGGCAGCCAGATCTGCGCCGAGCGCAGCCGCGCGGCCCAGGATGCGGGCGCGGCCATGGTGATGGTGATGCCGCCCTACCATGGCGCCACCTTCCGCGTGTCCGAGAAGCAGATCTACGAATTCTATGGCCGCGTCTCGGAGGCCATCGACATCCCCATCATGATCCAGGATGCGCCGGTGGCCGGCACGCCGCTATCGGCGCCCTTCCTGGCGCGCATGGCCAAGGAAATCGAGAACGTCTCCTACTTCAAGATCGAGACCGCCGGTGCTGCCTCCAAGCTGCGCGAGCTGATCGAGCTGGGTGGCGATGCCGTGGTCGGTCCCTGGGACGGCGAAGAAGCCATCACCCTCATCCCCGACCTGGATGCCGGTGCCACCGGCGCCATGACCGGCGGCGGCTATCCCGACGGCATCCGCAAGATCGTCGATGCCTACTTCGCCGGCGACACCGAGAAGGCCGCCGAGCTCTACATGCACTGGCTGCCGCTGATCAACTACGAGAACCGCCAATGCGGCCTGGCCGCCTGCAAGGCACTCATGCTCGAAGGTGGCGTCATCAAGTCCGACATGCTGCGCCATCCGCAGGCACCGATGCATCCCAAGGTGCGCGAGGGCCTGCTGCGCGTGGCCCGCCGCCTTGATCCGCTGGTGCTGAGCTGGGGCAAGTAAGCACCACTAAGCGCAACCAAGCGCAACTAAGCGCAACTAAGCGCAAGGCCGCCCGGCCCGCCATCTTGAACCGTTCGGACTGAGTAGGCCCGCCAGGGCCGTATCGAAGGCGCTCGTGCGCCTGGCCCACCGGCATGCCCTTGGCCAGGCTCAGGACGAACGGCCAGTGGCGACGCAGGCGGCACCACGACAGACGTCGCGCGAGAATCTATGTCATCCTTGGCCCTCGTTCTTGCCACAGGAGTCCGCCTTGTCCCATCCCCCCCAGTTCCGCCCCGTCGCGCTGGAGCACGCCAGCCGCCTCATCAACCACGGTCCCACCGTGCTGGTCACGGCCAGCCACGGGGGACGTCGCAACATCATGGCCGCCGCCTGGTCGATGCCGGTGGAGTTCACCCCGCCACGCATCGCCGTGGTGATCGACAAGAGCACCTACACGCGCGAGCTGATCACGCAATCGGGCAGCTTCGGCATCATCGTTCCCGGTGCGGCGCAGATGAACCTGACCTATGCGGTAGGCAGCGAAACCGGTCGTGACGAAGACAAGTTCGCGCGCCATGGCATCGCCGCCGGCACCGGCCCGGTGCTGGGCCTGCCGGTGCTGGAGCAAGGTTGCGCGGCCTGGCTGGAATGCCGCTGGCTGCCCGAGAGCCGCAGCGAACAGGCCTATGACACCTTCTTCGGCGAAGTGGTCGCCGCCGCTGCCGATGCCCGCATCTTCGAGAACGGCCACTGGGATTTCACCGATGCCAATGCCGACCTGCACACCCTGCATCACCTGGGCGCGGGCAAGTTCGTGGTGGCCGGCAACCAGGTACAGGCCCGGCTACCCTGAACCGTCCCGCCCTATCGCTGCGACGCGATCTCGATACGCAACAGGTAGGGGCCCTGCCGTGCCTGCCAACGTGCCAGCAAGCGCTCGCGCAGGGCCTGCAGGCGCAGCAGGTCCAGCCCCGGTGGCTGGGCCGACAGCGACTGCATGTATTGCAAGAGCATGATCGATGGGGCTTCCAGCAGTCGCTCCACCAGGGCATCCAGCTGGGCGTCCCACTGCGGTAGCAGATCGCTGAGTCCAGGCACGAAGGCGGCATCGCCCAGGTTCAATCGCAAGATCCGGTAGCGCACCGCGCCGAAACTGATCTTGCTGACTTTGCCCCGCGTCAGGCGCACCGATGCCGGATTGTCGGTGCTCACGCGATACCCCTCGGGCAAGGTCCGCGTATCGAGCTTGAGGACGAAATTGCTGCCCCGGTCCGGGTTGGGCAGTTCCGGGCAAGGCACGTGAAAACGCCCCTGGGCATCGGTATGGATCAACACACCCCGTGGCGTGACCAGCCGCACCCCGGCCAGCCCGGGCTCACCCGGATCCTGGTAGCCATTGCCATTGCGATCCTCGAAGACCTTGCCGACCAGTTCCGGACAATCCAGCGTCGGCTCGGCCACCACCCGCGTGCTGGCCTGGGCCACGCCCGAGAGCAGGCGGTTGTCCACACTGATGGCCCAGGCCTGGTTGATGTAATCGCCCGGCTCCACCCCGGCGCCCACGACGAGGATGAGACGATAGGTCTTCTTCTCGTTGGCCTGGAAATTCTGCCCACGCCAGACCATGACGCGGCCGCTCATCACCGGTTCGAGCGGCACGTGATCCAGGAATGCACTGCCACGCCGGTACTTGAATCCGGGCGGCATCTGGTCCAGCAGGTTCACCGCCCCTACCGGATGGGCCTGGTTGTTGATGACCGTGATGGAATACGGCACCAGGTCGCCGCGCGCCGCTCTCATCATGGGTGTGCTCTTGAACACGGTCAGCAAGCCGGCGGCGGCCTTGTCCAGCGGCAGGTGATTGTTGAGCACCGGGGCCGACGTGTCGGAGAGCACGAAGCCCAGGTAGTACTGGGTACTGGCAGCGCCACCGGTGAGGATACCCACGCAGGCCGCCGGATTGGCCACCGGCACTGCCACGCCCGGCGCGTTATCGCTGGCTTGCACCCGTGCCGGGGCAGGCAGCGCCGCGACCGTCAAGTCGCCCTGGCAAGGCGGCATGCTGGCCGCTGTGCCCTGCTGGTAGGACGGCGGCCCCTGCACGGCGAGCCGGTACTGCCCCGGCGGGAAGCCGCCCTGCAGCAGGAACTGGTAAAAGCCGTTGACGCCCGTCACCTGGCGAGCCTGCCCGCCCACCAGGTGCCGCGCCGGATCGAAGCCGGCCGGCCCCGACAGCGTCACGGTGGCGCCGGCCACCGGCTGCCGGGTCTGGGCATCGTAGACCACCCCGGAAGGGTCCAGCGGCAGGTTCTGCTCCACCACCCGTTCGTCTGGCAACAGGGTGATGCCTGTGATCTTGCCCAGCACGGAAACGTCGCCGCGACGATTACCCGAGCTGGCCGTGGTCGACACGACCTTGCCACCGGTGAGGAAAGTGATGGCAAAGCCGCTGCCGCTGGGCAGTCCGCTGTCCTCGTAACCGGGGCAATGCAGATTGTCGAACTGGTAGAAGCCCTGGGCATTGCTTTGCACGCTGCAGACCGGGGCGCCGTTCTGCGTCAGCTGCGCGGTCCAGCCGGCCATGCCGGCCTGTAACTGATCGGATGCGCGCGCGCCGCCCTGGTCGGCCTTGAAGTAGACGTAACCGCTGACGACGGGCAATTGCAGGACCAGGCTGGCCAGTTCGGCAAAGTTGTAGTCCGCCAGCATGTCACCGGCGCGCGCCACGATGCCGCGGATCACGTCGGCTCCGCCGGCGGCCACCGGTTTGGCTGCCTCGGCCAGGCCGGGTTGGCCCGGCGGCACGCGGGTAAGGCCGTCCGGGTAGCGCACCGGCTGGATCTCGGTGAGGCTGTACCCGCTTGCGTCCGAGGGAGGCAGCTTGTCGAAACGGTAGACGCCGTCGGTACCGGTGAGCGTGCTGAGCTGTACCCCATTGCCAGCGATATCCTTGCCGCCCAGCCGTATGGTCACATTGGCGATACCGGTCTCGCCGGCATCGGCGATGCCATTATTGTTGCGATCAATGAAGACGCGCCCGGCAATCGACAGCGTCGGCACTTCGGCAAAGTGGTAGTCGCCCAGCAGGTCGCCAGCCAGCACCACCACGCCGTGGATGGCATCCATGCCGCCCGCCGCCGCCGGCTTGCTGCTGTCGGCCACGCCGGGCTTGCCCGGTGGTACGCTGGTCTTGCCATCGAGATAGCCGGCCGGCTGGATCTCGGTGATGGTGTAGCCTGCCGCATTGGAGGGCGGCAGCTTGTCGAACTGGTAGCGGCCATCGGCAGCGGTCAGCGTGCTGCGCGTCACCGCATTGCCGTTCCAGTCCGTGCCAGCCAGTTGCACCGTCACGTTGGCGATGCCGGCCTCGCCGGCGTCGACCACGCCATTGTTGTTGCCATCGGCATAGACCCGCCCCGCCACCGACGCCTGCGCCAGCACCGCGAAGTTGTTGCTGGCGGAGGAGGCCGTGCGACCGCTGGCATCGACCAGGATCACGATACCGCTGATGCTGCTGGGCCAGGCCGTCACCGCACTGGCGGTGCCGCTGCTGCCGCCACCGCCTCCCTGTACCGGGCCGGCGCTGGTGATGCCGGTGAGGGTATTGGGCGGGTGGGCCGCCAGGCTCACCGTATATCGGCCCGCCATGAGGCCGCCGAAGCTGTAGCTGCCGCTGGCGTCGGTGGTGGCCTGCAGGTTGACCGCCACGTCATCGCCCCCGCCGGGCGCACCATCGGCGCCATAGCTGGTGCCGCTCAGACCGACCACGACACCGGCGATGCCAGGCTTGCTGCCGTCGTAGATGCCGTCGGGCGCACTGGCTGCATCGAGGAAGACCTTGCCCGAGATCACGCCCAGCGGATTGGCCATCAGGCTGGCCGTGGCCGCCAGGACATTGCTGCCGGCCGTGGTCAGCAGTGCGCCGGCGGCGATGACGTTGCCGTAACTGCCCTCGGCGGCGACCGTGACGTCGACCCGGATGGTGCAGCCTCCCGGGGGCAATACCGCCCCGCCGGCATAGCGGATCGTCGTTGCACCGGCGGCCGCGCTGAGCTGCGCCAGGTCGCAACTGCCACCCAGGTTGGGACTAGCGGCCACCGTCATGCCACCTGGCAGTGCATCCACCAGGTCGGCACTCAGGCTGATGGCGCTGCTGTTGTCGTTGCCCAGCGCCAGGATCAGGGTGGATACCCCGCCCGCACGGATCTGGGGCGCGACGAATTGCTTGGTCAGCGCAGGCGGTCGCAACACCGTCAGGGTGGCACTGGCCGGGAGATCATTGTCTACCCCTTCGCTGTCCTGCAGCGCATGGGCGGCGATGCTGCTGGTGTAGGTCCCGGGGACCTCGCTGACCACGTCGACGCTGATCTGGCAGGTCCCCGATGCCGGCAGCGTGGCGCCGTTGAGCGTCACGCTGCGGGCCGCCGCATCGACGGCCACGCTGCCACCGGGACAAGTCGTTGCGGCACGCGGCAGCGCGGCCGGCACCAGGTTGGGCGGCAAGGTATCGACCAGCCGCAGCGCCGTCAGGTCAATCGCATTGCCATTGACCAGCGTGATGGTGGCGGTGCTTGGAGCCTGGCGCGCCACCACCGATGGCGCAAAGCTCTTCGACACCTGCACGGCTTTGCGCACGTCCAGCGCCGCCCCGGCAGCGACCCAGTTACTGGCCGGCCCGCCATCGAAATTGCCGGTGACGTCACCCACCTGCAGCGTGTTCTGGTAGCGGCCTTCACTGCTGGCCAGCACGTCCAGTTCGACGCTGCAGGTGCTGGGCAGGCCTGCGGCAGGCGGCATCGATGCGCCGGCCAGCCGTACCTGGTCGGCAACGGTACTGAGCACGCCACCACTGCAGGTGGTGAGCGCGTTGGCGGGTGTGGCCACGGCCAGGCCAGCGGGCAGATGGTCGGTCAGCGCCAGGCCGCCCAGCGCCGCGACGCTCGTATGCGACAGGTTCAGGCGCAGGCGGGACACCGCTCCCGGTCGCACCAGCGCCGGTGTGAAGGACTTGCTCACGTCGATACGGCCGCCCGCCGTCAGGCTGACGGTGGCCCCGCCCGGATTGCTGACGCCCTCGCTGGAAGCCACCGCCTGTACCGGGATGACGTTGACGACCGTGCCGCTCCTGCTGGTGGTGACATGGGCGGTGATGGTGCAGCTGCCGCCGAAGGGCAGGCTGGCCCCCGTCATGCTGAAACTGCCGCCGTCGCCGGCGGCGTTGAGCACGGCCCCGGAACAGCTGCTGCTCAGGCTGAAGGGGGCCAGCAGCTGCATGCCGGTGGGCGCCGTCGTGGCCGTCCCGTTGACGGTGAAGTAGTCGCTCAGGCGCAGGTTGCTCAGCGCCTGAGGCGACTTGTTCTGCAACTGGATCGTCAACACGCTGTCCTGGCCCGGCATGGCCAGCGTGGCCGGCGCCAGCGTGGCACTGACCGCCACCGCAGGCGGCGTGCTGTTGGCCAGGGTGGCCGATACCGGCTCCAGGTTCTGGATGCCGCCGCTGGCCGTGATGCCGCCGGCGGGAATCGAATTGACCCAGGGCGCCGCGCCGCTGCCGATCACATCGAAGACCAGCTGGCAACTGCTCGACGCTGCCAGGTTCCCGCCTGACATGCTCACGCTGCCGGCGCCCGGCACGGCCGTCAGGCTCGCCCCGCTACAGGTGCTGGAGGCATTGGCCGGGCTGGCCACCGTCATGTAGGGCGGCAAAGGATCGTTGAGCGCCAGGCTGAGCAGGGGGCCGGAACCGTTATTGTTGAGGGTCACCGTCACCGTGGATCGTCCGCCCTCGCCCACGCTGGCCGGCGCAAAGGCCTTGCTAGCACTCAGTATGGGGGTGTTGTAGACCAGGGTGGCCGGCGCCGGAACGACCAGTGCCGAACTCCTGGGCGTATAGGCGCTGCCATCGACGGCATAGTTGCCGCTGCCGCTGAGCGCCTGCCTGGGCAGGGTCAGCGTATAGGTATCGGCCGGCCCGATCACCTGCACGCTGACGGTACAGGTGCTGGCCTGGTTCTTTCCGGCGATGCTGGGGTTGATGGTGCGCGGCGCCAGCGAGCCGCCGGACAGGGCAATCGTATTGCTGCCGGCCACGGCCGTGACACTGCCACCGGTACAAGTGGTGGCGGCATTGGCCGGACTGGCCACCCGCAGCTGCTTGCCCAGCGCCGTCAGTGGCAAGGCCGCGCTGAAAGCGAGATTGCCGACGGTGCCGGCACTGCTGTTGGCAAGGGTAAAAGTCAGGGTCACCGGTACGCCCTCGGGGGAGCTGGCCACGCCGAAGGCGGCGCTGATGGCCAGGGGCGCAACGACTTGCATCTGCGTGCTGGTCTGGCTGGCGTTGGCCACCGTAAAACCGCTGACCGGATTGACCCAGCTGACGGCACCGAGCTCCAGGCTGTTGATCGGTGTCGCGCCTTCAGCGGCATCCTTGGGTAGCGCCCCCCAGAAACCCAGCGTGCAGACGCTGTTCAACAGCACGTTGTCGAGCGTGAACACGGGGTTGCTGTTCGCCCCCGCCACGCTGGCCACGGTACAGCCACCCAGTGCCGCCGGCCGGCTGGTATTGATGCCGCTCCAGGTCGGCAGGCCGGTGCTTCCGGTCCAGCCAGGAAAGCTCACCATGGCCGAATTGGATTGCAGCCTGTCATTGACGATCAAGCCATTGAGGGTCTGCCCGGCAAAGTTGTTGATCAGGATCTCGAAGAAAACGGGGTCGCCCGCTGCCACCAGCTTGGGCGAGCTCGCCTTGGTAATCTGGAAGTTGTTCCACACCGAGACCGAATTTCTCGCCGCGAAGCTCACGCTCACCGCAGGGCTGCCGCTGCTCGCGGAGGCCGCCTTGGGAGTGAATGTCACCACCTTGTTGAGAGCCACCCCGATGGTGCCGGAAAACGGCACCGAGATCGCGCAGGAGGCGCCGGCGGCTAGCGTGGTCGCCGACAACAGCACCCCTTGGTTGCCATTGATGCGTGTGACCGTGGCAGCCGGACAGTTCGTCCCGAGCGACACCGGGCTGCCGCTGACCACGGCACTGGTCAGCGCCTGCAAGGTGCTCGACGTCGCCACATCTGTCCCGATAGGATTGAATGTGAAGGCGGGCAGGACCAGCGGGCTGCTGCCACCGTTGCGCAAGGTGAAGGTCAGCGCCGATCCCTGACCGGCGGCGATATTGGATTGGGAAAACGCACTGCTCACACTGAGTTGTCCCAGCGCCGCCGGGGTCCACAGCAGCAACAGGCACATCAACACCAGGGACCGGACATGACGCCACCGGACAGATGCAAGAAAGCAGACAAGAGAGCAGCGGGACGGAATAGGCGACATTTACCTGGCGAAGGACAAAGCAAGCTCCCCGCCCGGCCTGCGCCAGCAGAGGAAGAAACGTGCCAAGAGCTGGAAGGCGCTACTCGGACAAGAGCGGCAGGTATCGGACTGCCTCGCGGGAGCCCGCCACCTGCCGACAGGACAATCAGCAGATCTGGATCTTTTCGGTGAAGCAGTAGCCCACCCCATGCATGGTGCGCAGGGGCAGGTCGCACATGGCACCGTCGCGCCATTTGCGACGCAAGCGGCTGACGGTCTTCTCCAGCACCCGCTCATCGAAGCCTACCCATTCGATCCCGAAGGCCTGGGCGATGGCGCAGCGATCGGCAGCGTGCTGGGAACTGTCGGCCAGCAGCCTGAGCAAGGCCATCTCGCGCGGATTGATGGGTACCGCATCACGGTGCGGCGCGCGCAGCGTACGGGCGATGGTATCCAGGCTCCAGGCCTGCGGCGCGATGCGTCGCAGTAGCGTGTCGATATAGGTACCAATGAGGCTGGTCATCGGCGGTTTGGGCTCGCAGAAGTCCGCACCGCTCTGCAAGCCCGTGATGCGTATGCCCGGGGGATCATCGTCACCAGAGAACAACAGGATCCCCAGACGTGCATCGAGCGCACGCAGTTGCGACGCGACGACGCAACCCTGGGCACGGGCATAGCCTAAATCGATGACGGCGATGTCGTACTGGATATTCGAGGTCATCAGGTGCTCTCCATCGACGAACACCAACGTGACCTTGTGATCCTCGCTCAACAGAAATCGGTGGATGGCACTGATGGAATGCGATGTCTGAACACCATCCTCGATCAACATAATCCTTGCCATTATTTCTTTCTTCCTTTCTATCAGTAACGATCGGAAACCGACTAACAAAATAAGAATTCGGCCAGATCGACATGCCGCCAGAACCCTTGCTGGTAGCGCATGACGATATGGTGAAAGAAATTTATCGTAAAAATTATAGGTTTTTCCGGATTATGTTTTGTCGGTCTACCCCTTTGTTTTGATGGCGGGAAAAATATTTTCCGTTCCGTATTTTTTCCTACGTTTGCGTTCACATTCGAGGTAATTTCCGCACATTCGCCACGAGGAAAAAATGATTCTCAAACCACTGCATCCCGCCATCACGGGACCACTTTCAGGGCAACGCATCCTGGTCGTCGACGACGCGGAGGAAGACCGCATCCTGCTCTCGGACTTCCTGGTCCGCCAGGGCGCGCGCCTGTATATCGGCCGCGACGGGCAGGATGGCTATCGCAAGGCGCAGACCATCCGACCGGACGTGATCCTGATGGATATCCGCATGCCGGTCTACGATGGACTGACCAGTTGCCGCCTGCTCAAGGCCAATCCCATCACGCGCGCCATCCCGCTGATCTTCCTGTCGGCGGCCACAGCCGTCGAGGAGAGGATCTCGGGCCTGACCGCCGGCGCGGTGGACTACATCACCAAGCCCTTCGACTTCGAAGAAGTCCGCCTGCGCCTGTGCATCCACCTGCGCAGCCGCAGCCATGAAGACCTGCCACCGTCGGAGAACACGGCCACCTACATCACGCCCGGCTCCAATACCTTCGACGTGGTGCTGTTCCAGGCCGCACGCCGGCTGATGCTGGAAAAGCTGGACCAGACCCTGAGTCTCACTGCCCTGGCCTCGGCCGTCGGCACCAACGCGCGGCGCCTGAGCACGGCCTTCAAGAATTGCGTGGGCGTGACCGTCTTCGATTTCCTGCGTGAAGAGCGGATGAAGGAGGCGCGCCGCCTGCTCTCCGACACCACGCTCGACATCGGCGCCATCGCACTGGCGCTGGGCTACAGCAATACCGCCAATTTCTCGACCGCCTTCCGCGATCGCTTTGGCATGCCGCCCAGCCAGTTCCGGCGCTAGGACGGCTGCGCGATGCGCTGGCGCCGATGGCTGCAGGCAACGCTGTGGCTGCTGCTGGCCCTGTCTGCGTCGAGTACGCAGGCCATCGAGCTGGCCGACATCGGCAGCGAGCGCGTGATCACGCCGCAACTGCGTATCCTGCGCGACCGCGACGCCAGCCTCACGCTGAGCAGCGCCCTGGCCAGCCCGGCGTGGGAACGCATCCCGGTGAACCTGCTCAAGGAAGGTTACAGCGTCGGCGCCTTCTGGCTGCGTGGTGAACTGCGCAATGACAGCGCGCATACGGTAACGCGGTGGCTGAGCATGGGCTCGGCACGACTGGAAGACCTGCGCCTGTGGCTGCTGCCCGTGCCTGGTGCCGACGTCCCTATCGACGATGCGGCCACGCGCCCCTTGCAAGCCGGTACCCGTCACCCGCTGGCCGCGCGTGCCCTGGTCTCGCATGTGCCGCTGTTTCCCGTGACGCTGATGCCGGGTGAGCGGCGCCAGCTGGTGCTGCGCGTGCGCAGCGATTCCTTGCTGGACCTGGAGGTAGCGCTGTGGGAACCGGCGGCGTTTCGGCAGGAGGAAGGGCGTGAGCTGGCCCTGCAGGCGCTCATGCTCGGTCTGTCGCTGCTGCTGGCCACCTATGCGCTGATCCAGGGCATCGTCTGGCACGACCATGGCTTCGTACTGATGGCCGGCTGGATCGTCGCGGCGCTGGCCTATATCTGCAGCTTCCAGGGCTACCTGTACCGCTACCTGCTCGATGACGGCGGCCCCTGGCTGGTGCATACGCCCGCCACCCTGGGTTGCCTGACCACCCTGCTCTATCTGCGCATGAGCTACGGGCTGGTCGAGCTGCGCCGCCTGCGGCCCTGGAAATGGCTCTACCAGTTCATGAGCGTGGTGCTCACGATCGTCACCCTGTGGGTCGCCCTGGGCGAGTACCGCCAGGCCGCCCCCGTGGCCAACGGCGCAGCCGCCCTGTGCTACCTGCTGTGGGTCGCCTCCATGCTGCATGGCTGGCGCCATGGCCTGGATAATGCGCGCATGCTGGTGCTGTCCTTCGCGCTGGCCTGGGGAGCGATGGCGGCCAAGATGCTGGAACTCAATGGCCTGCTGGCGCAAAGCCTGCTGCCCGACTGGCAATTCGCCGCCCTGTTCCAGACCGGTTTGTTATGCATGACCAGCCTCATGGTGGTGTGCCGCGCACTGGCCTTGCACCGCCAGCACGAGCAGCTGCAATGGGCCATGCTCTACATGCGGGTGCGCGAACAGCTCAAGCTGGAACAGACCGTGGCCGAACGCACCCTCGCCCTGAGCGCGGCCCTGCAGGCCGCCGATGAAGCCAACCGCGCCAAGACCGGTTTTCTCACCCGCATCAGCCACGACCTGCGCACGCCGCTGACCTCCATCCTCGGCTTCGGCGACATGCTGCAGGGAGGCGGCGATGCAGCCGCCTACGGCCGCATCATCGTGCGCAGCGCCCGCCATATGCTGGCCATGGTCAACGACCTGATCGACTATGCCCGCGGCGACCAGCTCGATACCCCGCAACCGGCGCCGCTCTACCTCCATGCGCTGCTCAACGCCATCGGCCAGGAAGGCGCCGAGCTGGCGCGCCGCCAGGGCAATGTCTTCTCGCTGCAGATCGATCCGGGCCTGCCGGCGGTGCTGGTCCTGGATGGCAAGCGCCTGCACCGCATCCTCGGCAACCTGCTCGACAATGCCGCCAAGTACACCCGCAACGGGCGCATCGGCTTGCGCGCCTGCTGGCATGCCGGCGCTTGCGCACAGGACACCGGCATGCTGGAGATCGAAGTCAGTGATAACGGCTGCGGCATCCCCAGCCAGCACCAGGCGCGCATCTTCGACCCCTTCGAGCGTGCCGACGCCGACCGCAGCCAACCCGGCATCGGCATGGGACTGGCCATCGTGCGCCAGTGGATCAACCGCATGGGCGGGCTGATCGTGCTCGACAGCGCGCCGGGACGCGGTACAAGCATGCAGCTGCGCCTGCCGGCCCCGCTTGGCGACGAACACGACCTGGCATGTCACCACGTGCAGGAAGACACCAGCATGCGCACCTTGGTCGATGGCAGCGGATACCTGGTGCTGGTGGTGGAAGACAACCCCGAGATCACCCGTCTGCTGGACGATCAACTCAGCCGCCTGGGATTTGCCGTGGAGACCTGCGCCGATGGTGTGGCAGCGATCGCGCGCATGGAGCAGGTGGGGCTGGCGGTGGCAGACCTGGTCCTGACCGACTACCTGATGCCCGGTGCCGATGGCGCCCAGGTGCTGCAGGCGGCGCGACGGCTGTGGCCACGCGTACCGGTACTGCTGCTATCGGCCAGCCTCAATGCCGGGCAAGCCGCACCGGCTGGCGAGAACTTCGATGCCTGCCTGCTCAAGCCGCTCAATTTCCTCGAACTGCAGGAGGCCATGGGCCGGCTGCTGGGACTGGCGCGACCGGAGCCGGTGGCCCGCCCCGAACTGACAGGCCAGATGCCGCTGCCACCGCCGGCCCTGCTCGACGATGCGCTGGCACTCATCGAACAGGGCGCCATCTCGGATCTGCTGGACTGGTGCGACAGCCTGCGGCAGCGACACCCGCACTGCGCGCCCTTCCATCGACAGGCCCGCCTGTGCATCGAGCGCGGTGACCTGGCCGCGCTGGAGACGCTCTGCCGGCTGCCCCGCTGAGGGCGTGCTCGGCAAAGCTGGGCGGACCACGGATCATGCACTCCATTCATCCGGGCTATTCATCTCAATTATTGAATATGCTTAATTCGATTATTTCTGAACGGATGGAATTGCATGCACACACAAGGGCCGACTTGTTGCCGGCCCTCCATTGCTTGTCACAGGGATATGTTCCTGACCGGGACACTCAAGAAATCGGCCCAAAAATGGCCTCATCAGGCCGGTTCTGTTAACCGACATCAAAATCCGGCGATTTTTTCAGCCGTAGAATAAGACAGGAATCGCGATCTCCTTCTTGCGAAGGAATAATGCATATTCGTGTTATTTGATTTATTTGATTCCAAGGTATTACTGTCGACCACCCGATGGTCGTGGAGAATGCAATGCCCCTCAGGCGCTTGAACAACAAGGTCAGGATCATCTCGCTGATCATGGCCGTCACGGCCATGCTGATCTTTGCCTACGCACTCATCAATGGCAGCCTGGCAGGGCGCGAAGCCGCCCTCAAGGCAGGTGAGGTCGACACCATGAATATCGCCAACAGCCTCTCGACCCAGGTCAACCTGAGCTTCCGGGCCGCCGACCTGCTGATGCATGAACTCGATGAGCTGGCCTCGGAGGAGCGTTTCAGCCAAGCCGCTGCGCAGTCGCTGATGGAAAAGCTGATGACGCGCCAGAGCGCCCTCTTTCCCGAGATGGACAGCATCCAGATCCTCGACGAGCGCGGGCGCCTGCTGCAGGCCTGGCCCGCTGCCAGCGGCGGCAAGCGGGTGGAGGTGCAACTGCCCGCGCAGATGGATGCGAGCACGGCCAGCGCGGGCATGCAGCAGATGCACATCGGAATGCCGGTACGCAGCGTGGCCAGCGGTCAATGGATCATTCCGCTCACGCGCACGCTGGTTCGCCATGGCAAGCCCGGCGGTCTCATCCGTATTGGCGTGAGCGTGGATTACCTGGCGCGCCAGTTCAACGACTTCGACATCGGCCGCAAAGGTGCACTGGTGCTGGCCACCGATGAAGGCATCATGCTGCTGCGTCGCCCCTTCGATCCGCAGTTCCTGGGCAAGAGCATGAGCGACGCCGCCCTCTTCAAGGACAATGTGCAACAGCGTCCGGCCGGCTGGGCGATGATCCGTTCCTCCCAGGATGGCGTGGTCAGGCTCAACTACTTCACCCGCGTGCCCGACTATCCGCTGCTGGTCACCGTCGCCCTGGCACGTGACGATATCCTGGCCGACTGGCGCAAGGCGCAGCGCGCGCAGTTGCTGGTGATCTTCTCGGCCGTGCTGATCGTCGGCTTGCTGACGGTCTATCTGCTGCACGTGATCAAGATGCGGGACCGCGCCGAAGAGAAGATCGAAAAGAAGAACCTGCACCTGCGGCTGCTGACCGAGAAGCTCAAGTCGCAAGCGCTCATCGATGGCATGACCGGCCTGGCCAACCGCCGCTATCTCGATGAACAGCTGCAAAAGGCCATCCAGAACGCCTCGCGCAGCCAGAGCCCGGTGGCGCTGGTCATGTTCGATGTGGACTGGTTCAAGAAATTCAACGACCTCTACGGCCACGTGCAGGGCGACTATTGCCTGCAGGAGGTGGCGCATGCGCTGCTGTCAGCGCAGCGCCGCCAGGGTGACCTGGCCGCGCGTTATGGCGGTGAGGAATTCGCGCTGCTGCTGCCCGATACCGGACTGGCCGCCGCCCACCGGATCGCGCAACAGGTGCTCGATGCCGTGCGCGCAATGCAGATCCCCCACGAGGGCAGCCACTGCGGCGTGGTGACCATCAGCGCCGGCGTGATCTCGTGCATCCCGCCGCCTGATGCCAGCGTGAGCGATCTCTTCGCCCATGCCGACAGCGCCCTCTACCTGGCCAAGAGCAATGGCCGCGACCGTGTACAGGACTGGCGCCCATTGAGCCAGGTGAAGACGGCCTAGCGCATCAACCCAGCCGCGCCGGACTCAAGGCCGCCGCATCGACGCCGAAGCGGGCAATATGAGGCGGCACCGCTTCACCCCGCACCAGCGCCGCATAGGCTTCGCCCGCCGCCGGCGCGGACTGGATGCCATAGCCACCCTGCCCCGCTGCCCAGAAGAAGCCCGGTACCTTGCTGTCATAGCCGCCCACGAAGCTGCCATCGGCGACGAAGGAGCGCAAGCCCGCCCACACATGCGCCGGACGACGGATCTCCAGTGTGGTGCCGGTCTGGATGGCATCGATGGCAATGGCGATATCGAGTTCCTCGGCCTGCACATCCTGCGGCGCCACCGGATCGGCATTGGCCGGCGAACCCAGCAGCAGGCCCGCATCCGGCTTGATGTAATAGGATTCATCGACCGGCATGAACATCGGCCAGTGCGCACTGTCGGGCGGTGCGGCGAAGGTGAAGGCCGAGCGGCGCTTGGGTTGCAGACCGATGGGCGAGGCACCGGCCAGGCGGCCGATCTCGTCGGCCCAGGCACCGGCGGCATTGACGATGACGCCGGCGTGCAATTCGCCCTGGCTGGTGCGCACGCACCAGCTGCCCGCCTCATCCTGCTCGCGCACGATGGACTGCACTTCGGCATTGCACAAGACCCTTGCCCCGGCCGCACGCGCCCCGCGCAGAAAGCCCTGGTGCAAGCCATGCACGTCGATGTCGGCCGCATCTTCCTCGTAGACCGCACCGATGAGGTCCTCGCCCTTCAGTACGGGGACCATGGCGATGGTCTGCTGCGCATCCAGGCGCTGCACCCGGTCGGAGACCGAACGCACCAGCGCCTCATGGGCATCGAGTCGTTCGCGCAGGGCCGAGGTGGCGTAGAAGAGCGCGCCACGCGGCGTGAGCAAGGCGTGCTCGGCGAAGCCGGCCGGCGGATGGTCGAAGAAAGCACGGCTGGCGCAGGTCAGGGCACGCACCTGCGGCGGGCCGTAGCTTTCCATGTAGAGCGCGGCCGAGCGGCCGGTGCTGTGGTAGCCCGGCTGCGACTCGCGCTCCACCAGCAGCACGCTGCCGTGGCGCGCCAGCCAATAGGCGATGGAAGCACCGGCAATGCCGGCGCCGATGATGAGGTAATCCACGCGGGCGTGTTCAGACATGCGCATGCTCCCGAATACGGATATGGATACGGCTCAGAGCGCGGCCACCACGGCCACTTCCACATCCAGGCCCGGCAACATCAGCAGGGCTTGCACGCAGGCGCGGGTGGGCGCGTGGCCGGCGGGGACCCAGGCATCCCAGACGGCATTGAAGGCGCCGAAGTGATCCGGGCTGGACAGCCACACATTGGCGCTGACGATCTGCTCGCGCGCGATACCCTGCGCCTGCAGCTGCGCATCGATCTTGGCCAGCACTTCGGCGGCCTGCTGCGGGATGGGTGCGCCGGCGTTGTCCGGCACCTGGCCGGAGACGAAGGCAAAGCCGTTGGCCACCACCAGCTGGCTCATGCGGGCATTGGTATTGAAACGTTGGATGGGATTCATGTTTGCGTTAATCGTATAAAAAATAAGTAATCATCACGATCGAAAAGACGCGCACCGTTCATCCTGGGGAGCGCCTTCGATACGGCCCTGACGGGCCTACTCAGTCCGAACGGGTTCTAATGAATCGGTCACTGCCGTTCAGACGGCCGGGCCACCCGCCATCCCCGCAGCCTGCCCCTCGAAGATCGGCGGATGCGTGACGATGGACTTCAGCGGCGCCTGCACGGTCTTCAGTTGGGCGATATCGGGACGCGGCCGGCGCAGCGCGTCGTCGCCGTCGAAAGCCTGTTCCAGCGCCGCCGCGCAACCCAGCAGGCGCGCATCCCCCCGGAACGGGCCGGTGACCTGCAAACCGAAGGGCATGCCGCGATGATCGCGCCCGCAAGGCAGCGAGATGGAGGGATTGGTGGCCAGCGTGACCACGTAGGTCAGGGCCAGCCAGCGGTAATAGTTTTCCAGGGCGACGCCATTGACCTCCTTCAGGTACAGCTCGCTCCAGGGGAAAGGCGAGACCGGCGTGGTCGGCGAAATGATCAGGTCGTAGCGCTCATAGAGTTGCTGGAAGCGGCGGAAGATGCGGGTCTGCTCCCCTTGCGCCCAGGCGCAGTCGGACAGGCTCATGGCCGCGCCCAGCTCGTAGTTGGCGCGGGTATTGGGCCCCAGCGAGGATGGGTCACGGCGATATGCGGCCTCGAAACCGGCCACGAAGCTCTCGGCGCGGATCACGTCGAAGGCACGATGGGCCTCGCCCATCTCCACCTGCACTGGCTCGCACAGCTTCACGAAGCGGCCGATGGCAGCCATCTTGTCGCGGAATACCTGGCGGATGCCGTCATCGACATCGCACACGCCGAAGTCCTCGGTGTAGCCGATGCGCAGCTGCGCCAGGTCGATCAGCGGCAAGGCCGCAAATTCGCCCTCGGCCACCGCATAGCTGAGCGGATCGCTCATGTGCAGGCCGAGGGTGGCGCGCAATTGCAGCACCGTATCGGCGACATCACGGCCCATGGGGCCGACCACCGAGATGGGTGTCCAGCCCAGCAGCTTGCGCTCGCTGGGCACCAGTCCCGGCGAGGGACGGAAACCCACCACCCCGCACTTGGCCGCAGGGATGCGCAACGAGCCGCCAGTGTCCGAACCCGAGCACAACGGCAGCAGGTCGGTCGCCAGCGCCGCGGCCGAGCCGCCCGAGGAACCGCCGGCATTCAACAGCGGATTGAAGGGATTGCCGGTGGCGCCCCAGACGGTATTGCGGCTGTTGGCGCCGGCCCCCATCTCGGGCACGTTGGTCTTGCCGGCCACGATGGCACCGGCCGCGCGCAGACGCGCCACCAGGGCGTTGTCACGCGCCGGCACATTGCCGCGATAGATAGCCGAGCCATAGGTGGTCAGCAGGCCACCGGTCTCTTCCAGGTCCTTGATGCCGATGGGCAGGCCGTGCAGCAGGCCCAGCGGCCGCCCTTCCACCACCGCCTGCTCGGCCACGCGGGCCTCGGCGCGGGCGCGCTCGAAGCAGGTTGCGGTGACGGCATTGATGTGCGGGTTGATGTCTTCGATGCGGGCGATGCAGGCCTCCAGCAACTCGACCGGCGAGACCTGCTTGCTACCGATCAGGGCGCGCAGCTCGACCGCGCTTTTTTCGACCAGGGTGTTGTCATGCATGGGGCTTTCCTTGAAGAGGCTCAGGCCGGCTGCACGTGCGCCGGACTGCGTTGGGTACGGATGAACAGGCTCACCGCCACCGAGAACAGGGCGGCGCCGATCAGGAAGGCGAAGGCATAGTCATAGTTGGCAAAGGCGCTGACCAGGAAACCGATCACCAGCGGCGAGATGAAGCCCGCCAGCTGTCCACCCAGGTTGACCATGCCCACACCGCTGCCCACCAGCTGCGCCTGCAGCATCTTGGTCGGCAAGGCAATACAGACGGCCAGCACGAAGGACTTGAAGAAGTAGGCCAGGCACTGGTAGGCGATGACGCCATTGACGCTGTGCGCGGTGTACATGCAATAGACAAACAGGGCGGTCAGCAGCGAACTGCCGATCAGCAGCAGCCGCTCGCGGCCATCGAAGAAGCGCACCATCACCCAGCCACCGATGGCGGTGGACAGGCCGGCCATGATGTAGGGCAGCGGCAGCAGCAGGCCCACCGATTTCAGGTTCAGGCCGCGCACGGTCATCAGGTAGGTCGGCATCCAGCTGTCCAGGCCCTTGTTGATGATGGACAGGCCGAACCACACCGCCACGATCTGCCACATCAGCGGCATCTTCAGCAGCGCCTTGAAGGCGGCCTGGTTGATGGCCTTGCTGCCACCCGCGCCAGGGCGCACCGGGCGCACGCAGAACCAGTACACCAGCGCGAATACCAGGCCGGCGATGCCGATGTAATGGAACACGGCGCGCCAGCCATAATGCACGATCAGCGGCGCGATCAGCAGCGGCGCCAGCATGCTGCCGATGTAATTGGAGGACATCAGCAGCGAGGACATCTTGGGCCGTTCCTCGCGCGTGAAGGTCTCGGCCACGCCCTTGACGCTGGCCGCCGGGAAGGCACCCTCGCCCAGCCCGAACACGAAGCGGATCACCACCAGGCTGGTGATGGACCAGGCCAGGCCGGTGACGCCGGTGAAGACCGACCACAGCAGGATGGAGATGACGATCACCGGACGCGAGCCGAAGCGGTCGGCCAGCCAGCCGCCGGGCAATTGCAGCAGGGAATAGCCGAGGAAGAAACTGGAGAGCAGGATGCCCAGGTCGGAGGGCTTCAACTGGAATTCGCTGGCGATCTGCGTGGCCGCGAAGGTGATGGCGGCGCGATCGATGTAGGACACGCACCAGCCCAGGTACAGCAGGACCAGCACCAGGTATTTGTACTTGCCACCTTTTACCGCAGCATCCATGAAGCTTTCCCTTCAGGCCAGACGGCGGGACGCTCCCGCCGTAACGTGGATTCATCCTAAGGCCAGGCATGGTTTGCCACAAGTACAAGTTTTCGAATAACTGATTGCCGAATCGGCAAACCATTCCTACAATGATTGCATGTCGACCATCCATACCCGCGTGCTGCAGGAGACTGCGGTGCGCTACTTCCTCGAAGTGGTGCGGCGCGGCTCCATCACGGAGGCGGCCGTCACGCTCAACGTCGCCTCCTCGGCCATCAGCCGGCAGATCGCCCGGCTCGAAGCCGAGCTGGACACGCCGCTGTTCGAGCGGGTCTCGCGCGGCATGCGCCCCAATGCGGCCGGCGAGCTGCTGGCCGCGCATGCCCTGCGCATGCAGCTGGAAGCCGAACGCATCGGCAATGAACTGGCGGCCCTGAAGGGATTGCGGCGCGGCGAGGTCAAGCTGGCCTGCACCGAAGGTTTCGCCCTGGAATTCGTGCCCAGTGCCATCGAACATTTCTGCCGCCAGCACAAGGGCATCCGCTTTCATCTCTCGGTGGGCAATGCGGTGCACGTGGCCCAGCAGATCCGCGAAGGCGCGGTGGACCTGGGGCTGACCTTCACCATGGCGCCCGACGCCGATATCAAGGTGGAGTTTGCCCAGCGCGCGCCCATCATGGCGGTGATGCATCCCGGGCATCCGCTGGCGCAGCGCAAGCAGGTCACGCTCTCCGAGCTGGCGCCCTACCCGCTGGCCATGCCGCAGAAGAACATCACCATGCGCCGCCTGATCGACGCCTGCTGCAGCCGCCGCAATGTCTTGCTGGAGCCGACCCTGTCGGCCGACTCCATCAGTGCGCTGCTGTGCTTCGTGATGTCAGGCGAGGGCATCGGTTTCTCGGCGGCGCTGCCGATCCGGAAACTGGTGCGCGCCGGCCAGCTGGCGGCCCTGCCCATCCGCGACAAGGACATGAACACCCTGCAACTGGAGATCCAGTCCCTCAGTGGCCGCACCCTGCCCAACGCGGCCCGGGCCTTCCTCAATACCCTGATTGCCCGGGCCAGCCGCGACCAGCACTAGCCCGGCCGTTCTACACGCTCATTGCACTCAGAAGGTGTGACGGATGCCCAGCTGCACGCCGGTCTCGCTGGCGCCCGCATCCGGCACCAGGGCCTGACCGGCGGTATAGCTGGCGCCGGTCATCTTGTAGGCCGCCGTGTTCTGGTTGATCAAGCGCGAGGCCACCGCATACAGGCGAGTGCGCTTGGAGAGGTCGTAGTTCAGGATCAGGCTGAACTGGCGCGCATTGTTGTTATAGCTGGAACTGTCCTTGACGTAACCGCCGCCGGCACCGATGGTGGTCTGCGCGTTGAGGCGGTAGTCGGCCGACAGGCTATAGGTGTTGTGGTAGTTGCCCGGGGTATTGCCGACCACGTTGCCGCTCGGGTCGTACTTGCCGGCCGGATTGACGAAGACATTGCCGGTAGTGGCCGAAATCACTTCATTGGTGCGGAAGAAGGCCAGGTAGACCTTGCCGTTGCCGTAGTCGTAGTTACCCCCCAGCATGAACTGCTTGACGCTATTGGTATTGGTACCGTTGTTGGCGTTCAGGTAGGCACTGCCCACATAGAGCGGCCCCTGCTGGGTCTGCGCGCCGATCTGGTAGACCGCATTGGAGGACGTGCTGCCGGCGCGTTCGCCCACCGAGTAATGCAGCTCGACGTTGGAGTTGGCGAATTTCGGCGAGACATAGCTGATGTCGTTGTCCACCCGCGCCAGCCAGTTGGCGAAGTTGTTGTAGGCCGAGCCATAGGTGGCGGCGCCGAAGGCATCCATGTTGCCCGAGTAGAGGAACATGACGCTGTTCTGCCGGCCCACGCGCACCTCGCCGAAGCCACCACCCAGGCCCACCCAGGACTGGCGGTCAAACAGGCGATAGCTGTTCTGCAACGCGCCGGTGCTGGAATCGAAACCGGTCTCCAGGTTGAAGGTGGCACGATAGCCGCCGCCCAGGTCTTCGCTGCCCTTGAAGCCCAGGCGGCTGGTCATCTCGCCATTGTTGCCCATGGCCCAGAGCGAGGTATCCTTGCCGCCCACGGTGCTCTTCTGATAGGCGGTATAGACATCCATGACGCCATAGATGGTCACCGAGCTCTGGGCCAGGACGACGGGGCTGGCGACCAGCAGCAAGGCTGCCGGCAGCAATCGGGTGGGATGTTTGAACTGCATGGGGTTTCTCCTCCTGTGGGTAAATCGGTGTTGTTGGTGTTGTCGATGCTGACCGCATGGGGCGCACGCTCCCCGCCGCCCACGCGGGCGCGGGCGGCACTTGTTGCCAATGCGGACGGGAAAACTCAGGCCTGTCGTTCGAAGTGCTTCTTCACGACCAGGGCCAGCGGCACGGTAAAGAACAGGTGCGACATGAAGCCGCCGATGATGACGGCCGGGTCGTAGTAGTTGGGATGGTTGTCGGAGGCAATCATGATGGCCACGTGCATCAGGATCCACGCCACCACCGCATAGAACAGCGCCACGAAGGTCGCCTCATAGCCGCGACGGCGGAAATGCGGCCACAGCGCCGCAAACAGGATGCCCCACACCAGCGTGAAGAAGAAGTGGATGCCGGTGCCCACGAAGTAGGCCAGCAGCCCCAGCGACTCCTGTACCTCGCGGCCGAATACCAGGCCGGTGGCGTTGCGCGGGATGCCGGCCAGCGGCATCATGTGCTGCGCGCCGACCCAGACCAGCGCTTCATAGATCCAGATGATGATGCCGCCGGTGAGGCCGCCGATGATGCCGGCCTTGAGCAGCGCGGCGCGGTCCTTCCAGCCGGACGAGGGGGTGGCCGTAGCGAGGGTGGCCGGGTGGGATGCGGTTTGCATGGTGTCTTCCTTCTCCTTGGATTGGCGAGTGGGCTGGCGGATGTGCCGGCCCTGCTGTGTGCTACAACTCGGTGCTGCGACTCGTCGGCCGCTTGTGCGTTTTCTTATTTTTGTCTTGCCTGACTGTCCTATGGATGGCAGTCGGTTTTTGATGTCGTTCCGGTCTCCTCCTCTGGTCGGTTCTGTCTCAGTCGATATACCTGAGCCCGGCCGCTTCCAGCGGGCCACGCATCTTGTACATGTCCAGTCCCAGCACGCCGGCGGCGAGCTGGGCGCGCTTCTGCCCTTCCAGGTCTTCACGCTGCTGCGCGACCTGCGCCACGCGCGCGGCATCAGCCGCCGGTACGGCCACCACGCCATCGTCATCGGCCACGATCACGTCGCCCGGGTTGACCAGCGCCCCAGCGCAGATCACCGGGACGTTGACCGAGCCCAGCGTGGCCTTGATGGTGCCCTTGGCGCTGATGGCGCGGCTCCAGACCGGGAAGCCCATCTCCTTCAGGACCTTCACGTCGCGCACGCCGGCATCGATGATCAGTGCCTTCGCCCCACGTGCCATGAAACTGGTGGCCAGCAGGTCGCCGAAGTAGCCATCGGTGCACTCGGCGGTCACCGCCGCCACCACGATGTCGCCCGGCTGGATCTGCTCGGCCACCACATGCATCATCCAGTTGTCGCCCGGGTGCAGCAGTACCGTCACGGCCGTGCCCGACACCGATGCGCCCGCATAGATGGGGCGCATGTAGGGCTTGAGCAAGCCGGTACGCCCCTGCGCCTCATGCACGGTGGCCGCGCCAAAGCGGCCCAGTTGCTCTGCCACGCCGGCATCGGCGCGCACGATATGGCGCTTGACCACGCCCAGTTGATTCATCAGCGGTGTGCTCATGCTCATAGTCCTTTTTGTGTCAGGGCGGCATCCAGGCGCGGGAAGACGCGGCGGGCATTGCCTTCGTAGATCTGATGGCGTTCTTCGTGGGTGAGATCGGCAGCCTCGATGTAGCGTTTGGTGTCGTCGTAGTAGTGGCCGGTCTCGGGGTCGATGCCACGCACAGCGCCGATCATCTCGGAGGCGAACAACACGTTCTCCACCGGAATCACCCGGGTCAGCAGGTCGATGCCGGGCTGGTGGTAGACGCAGGTATCGAAGAAGATGTTGTTCAGCAGATGGTCCTTGAGCAATGGCTTCTTCATTTCCTGTGCCAGCCCGCGGAAACGGCCCCAGTGATACGGCACCGCGCCGCCGCCATGCGGGATCAGGAACTTCAGCGTCGGGAAATCCGTAAACAGATCCGACGTCAGGCACTGCATGAAGGCCGTGGTATCGGCATTGAGGTAGTGCGAGCCGGTGGTGTGGAAGCAGGCATTGCAGCTGGTGCTCACATGGATCATGGCCGGCACGTCCAGCTCCACCATCTTTTCGTAGAGCGGATACCAGCTACGGTCCGACAGCGGCGGCGAGCTCCAGTGACCGCCCGAGGGATCGGGATTGAGATTGATGCCGACGAAACCATATTCCTTCACGCACTTTTCCATCTCCGCGATGGACGTGCGGATATCGGCGCCGGGCGACTGCGGCAGCATGGCCGCGCCAATGAAGTGATCGGGGAACAGTTGCGACACGCGGTAGCACAGCTCGTTGCAGATCGCCGCCCAGGTCTGGCTGGTGTTGAGGTCGCCGATGTGATGCGCCATGAAGGACGCACGCGGCGAGAAGATGGTGAGATCGGCGCCGCGCTCCTTCATCAGGCGTAGCTGGTTGGTCTCGATGGAGTCGCGCAGCTCGTCGTCGCTGATCTTCAGCTCGGCGACCTTGGGGCCGAGTTCGGGCGTCTTCAAGTTGGCGATCTGCCGGTTGCGCCAGTCTTCCAGTGCCTTGGGGGCGGTGGTGTAGTGGCCGTGGCAATCGATGATGAGGCTATCTCGCATGGGGACTCAATCCGTGACATTGAAGAGATGGGCGGGGATGAGGACTTCCCCGCGCATGATGGGACGCGCCGTGCGCAGTAGCGCGGCACGCAGGATCTGTTGCGGGTCGCGGGCATCGAGCTCCAGAGCCACGCTGAACTCCCCGCTGGGATGCTCGACCGACACCGTCGGGTGCAAGCCACCTGCGGTGCGGGCCAGGCCCTGCGCCGCCGAGCCTTCCAGCACGCAGGCAGTCGCCACCGTGACAGCAGCCAGCACGCCGATGGCGTCGTGGCAGACATGCGGGATGAAGCAGCGGGTGGCAATGCTGCCGCCCTCCCGGGGCGCGCAGAGCAGGCACATCTTGGGGTAGTTCTTGTCCGCCACATCGCCCAGGCCCATCAACGGACCGCAGGCCAGGCGCAGCGCTTCCAGCTGGTCCTTCAACACGCGGTCACCATTGAGCGCGGCCACGCTCTCGTCGCCACGCAGGCCGAGGTCGGCGGCGCGCACCAATACCATGGGCATGCCGTTGTCGATCAGGGTGGCAGCGATCTCATGGGCCACGCCATCGGCGCTGTTGAAGCGCACGCGGTCCAGCACGCGGCCGCTGGGCAAGAGCGCCGGGCAGACCGAACCGGCCGTATCGAGGAAACTGATGCTGACCGGCGCGGCGCTGCCCGGCACGCCATCGATGCGGGTGTCGCCGCTGTAGCGCAGGCGCCCGCCCGGGGTCTGCACGGTGATATCGCATTGCATGCCGGTGTTGAGCGTGAGCACGCGAGCGGTGGTGGTCTGCTCACCGGCCGTCACCAGCCCGCGCTCGATGGCGAAGGGCAGCACGGCGGCCAGCATGTTGCCGCAATTGGGCGTGGTATCGACCCGGTCGGAGTCCGGCTGCAGCTGGGCAAAGAGGAAATCCAGATCCACCCCCGGCATGCTGCTGCGGCTGACGATGCCGGCCTTGCTGGTCAGTGGATGGGCGCCGCCCAGGCCATCGATCTGGCGCCGGTCGGGCGAGCCCAGGGCTGCCAGCAGCACGCGGTCCCGTGCGGCCACATCGGCCGGCAGGTCGCTGGCCACGAAGAAGGGGCCGCGCGAGGTGCCACCCCGCATCAGGGTGCAGGCCAGGGGCAGGAAATCCGGGCTGTCGGTGATAGGCACGCTCTTAACCTTTGAAAATGATGGCGCCGAGTATGCGTGAGCGAGGGCCGGCCTTGGTTGCGTTGTGGGCCCTCCTCTGTTCTAATTTTCTAATCGGGTTCAGAAACCGGCAGCCCGCCGGACCATCATCATGTCCTTGCTCAACCTGCGTCACCTGCATGTCTTCAATGTCGTCGCCACCACCGGGGGCGTGCGCCGCTCTTCCGACACGCTGCTGCGCGCTTCATCGGCGGTGGCGCGTTCGGTGGCGGCCCTGGAGCAGAGCCTGGAGACGCAGCTGTTCGAGCGGCGTGGTCGCGGCATGCTGCTGACTGCCGCCGGCGAGGCCGTGCGGCTGCGGGTGGAACGCATCGAGGCCGAGCTGCGCGAAGTGCGCGACGACGCCCTGCGTCTGCGCGAACGCACCGGCAGCCAGGTGGGCAGCCTGGATGCGCTCTTCAATGAACGCCGCCTGCAGGCCGCCGCCCTGCTGGCCGAGACCCACCACATGCCCAGCGTGGCGCGCCTGATGGAGGTCTCGCCCTCGGCGGTGAGCCAGTCGCTGGCGCTGCTGGAGGGCATCCTGGGCCAGCCGCTGTTCTTCCGCACCGCCCATGGCATGCTGCCCACCGACGCCGGACGCCGCTGGACCGAGCGCTTCGGCCGGGCGCTGGCCGAGCTGCGCCACATCCCCGAAGACATCGCCGCCCTGGACGGCATCGTGCAAGGCACGGTGACCATCGGCGCCTTGCCGCTGGCGCGCTCGCAACTCTTGCCCACCGCGCTCACGCGGGTACTGGCACGCCATCCGCGCCTGCAGATCCGCTCGCTGGAGAGTCCCTATGAAGAGCTGGCAGCCGGCCTCATGAGCGGGCGCATCGACTTCATCGTCGGGGCCCTGCGCGCCTTCTCCAGCGATACCTTCGACATGCGGCCGCTGGTGGCCGACAGCGCCGCCCTGATTGCCCGCGCCGGCCATCCGCTGGCGCAACGCAAGAAACTGGCCCTGGCCGACCTGGATGGCTATCCCTGGGTGTTGTCGCGGGCCGGCACGCCGCTGCGCGATTCCATCGAGCAATTCTTCCGCGACAGCCAATGGCCGGCCCCGCGCCCAGCCGTGGAAACCGGCGACCTGGCGCTGCTGCGCGGCCTGCTGGTAGGCAGCGACATGCTCACCGTGATCTCGGCCAAGCAGTTGCACCACGAGATCGCCACCGGCCAGCTCACCACCCTGCCCCTGGCCATGCACGGCCTGCAACGCCAGATCGGCCTGATGCTGCGCCGTGGCGCCCACCTCTCGCCCGGCGCACGCGCGCTGCAACAGGAGGTCGAGGCGGTCGCCGCGGCCTGGCGCTGATCCGGCGGGAATCCATCCCGATTAGCAAATGGCAACGCTCAGGTAGCCGAAAGCAATACTCATCGAAACGCCCCACCGTACACTGCTTGCCATGTCGAGGCAGGCTTGTTGCGCTTCGACCTGCCTCATTCCAGCCGCGTGGACATAAACCGGCGCTTTCCAATAATTCGACATCACGACGGAGACTTAATGAATACAGCACAATCGCTGGACGTGCGTTCGCACATCAATGCACGCAAGATGTCCGGCTACCAGTGGCTCTTGCTGGTGCTTTGCTTCCTGATCGTGGCCACCGACGGCATGGACGTGGCCATCATGGGCTTCCTGGCCCCGGGCATCACCAAGGAATGGGGCATCTCGCGGGCCGCCTTCGGTGTGGTCATGAGTGCCGCGCCCATTGGCCTGGCCATCGGCGCGCTGCTGGTGGGCCCGCTGTCGGACCGCTACGGTCGCAAGAAGCTGCTGATGACGGCGGTGGCCTGGTTCGGCGTATGCAGCCTGGCCTGTGCCGCCGCGCATGACGTGGTGACGCTGTCGGCGCTGCGCTTCCTGACCGGACTGGGTCTGGGTGCGGCCATGCCCAATGCCACCACCCTGCTCTCCGAATATGTGCCGGAGCGCTCGCGCAGCACCTTGCTGGCGATCATGTTCACCGGCTTCAACCTGGGTTCGGCCCTGGTCGGCTTCCTGGCGGCGGCCTTGCTTCCCGACCACGGCTGGCGTGCCGTGCTCATGGTGGGCGGCGCCATCCCGCTGGTGTGCCTGCCCTTCTACCTGTGGCTGGTGCCGGAATCGGCGCGCTTCATGGTGGTGCGCAACTATCCTGCCGATCGCATCGCCCGTACCCTGGCGCGCGTCTGCGGTGGCGAGTTCGCCGCCGGCCAGAGCTTCTGCGTGAGCGAGCCGCAGGTCAAGAGCACCCAGCCGGGCAAGGTGCTGCTCTCGGATCACTACCGCAAGACCACGCTGTCGCTGTGGGGTACCTACTTCATGGGCCTGCTGGTGATCTATCTGCTCTCCGGCTGGTTGCCCACCCTGATCAAGGATGCCGGCCTGCCCATCGAGAAGGCCGCCAGCATCACCGCCCTGTTCCAGCTCGGCGGCACCGTTGGCGCGCTGGTGGTAGGCTACCTGATGGACCGCTGGTCGCCCAGCCGGGCCATCGCCGCGGCCTACATCTCGGGCGCCGTGTTCATCCTGCTGCTGGCCTCGGGCAGCGTGCAGTCGGGCATGTTCGCAGCCTATGTGTTGCTGGCGGGCTTTTGCATGAGCGGTGCGCAGACCGGACTGAACGCCTTCGCGCCCTCCTGCTACCCGACCGTGGTGCGGGCCACCGGGGTGTCGTGGATGCTGGGCGTGGGCCGCTTCGGCAGCATCCTGGGCTCGTTTGCCGGTGGCGTGCTGCTGTCCATGGGCTGGGGCTTCGGGGCGGTCATCGCCATCCTGGCGGTACCGGCCACGCTGGCGGCGCTCATCATCGTGTTCATCCAGCTGGGCCAGCGCCCGGCCGCCGCAGTCTGATCAGTTTGCTCGATAAGAGATACCGGATTCATCTGAAACAGGAATAGATTTCATGGCCAATATCGTCGGCGCCATCGCCACCTCGCATACCCCCACCATCGGCTTCGCGCTCGATGCCAACAAGCAGCACGACCAGGTCTGGGCCCCCATCTTCAAGGCCTACGAGCCGGTGCAGCAGTGGCTCAAGGAGAAGCAGCCGGACGTCCTGCTGGTGGTCTACAACGATCACGTGACCTCCTTCTTCTTCGACCACTACTCGGCCTTCGCGCTGGGCGTGGGCGACCAGTACCAGGTCGCCGACGAAGGCGGCGGCGCCCGCAAGCTGCCGCCGGTGGGCGGTCATGCGGCCCTGGCGCGCCATATCGGCAGCTCGCTCATGGCCGACGAGTTCGACATGTCCTTCTTCCAGCAGAAGCCGCTGGACCATGGCTGCTTCTCGCCGCTGTCGATGCTGTGGAAACACCAGGACGGCTGGCCCGGCCAGATCATCCCGCTGCAGGTGGGCGTGCTGCAGTTCCCGGTACCGACCGCGCGCCGCTGCTACAAGCTGGGCCAGGGCCTGCGCCGCGCCATCGAAAGCTATCCGGAAGACCTGGACGTGGTCATCGTCGCCACCGGCGGCCTGTCGCACCAGGTGCATGGCGAGCGCGCCGGTTTCAACAACACCCCCTGGGACCACCAGTTCCTGGACCTGCTGCAACACGATCCCGAGGCCCTGACCCGCCTGACCCACGCCGAGCTGGCCACCCTGGGCGGCCTGGAAAGCGCCGAGGTCATCATGTGGCTCATCATGCGCGGCGCCATGCCGGCCGGCGTGAACTGCCTGCACCGCGAGTACTACCTGCCCTCAATGACCGGCATCGCGGTGGCCGTCTACGAACCCGCCGTCGCGGTCGATGCGAGCCTGCAGGCGGCCGACAAGGAGCGCCACCTTGCCCATATCGCCACCCAGCTGGACGGCATCGAGAAGCTGGCCGGCACCTATCCCTTCACGCTGGAGACCAGCAACCGCCGCTACCGCATCAACCGCTACCTGCACCAGCTGATCCAGCCGGCTTTCCGCGAGCGCTTCCTCGCCGATCCCGAGCTGACCTTCGAGGAAGCCGGCCTGTCGGCCGAGGAACGCGACATGATCCTCCGGCGCGACTGGCAAGCCATGATCCGCTATGGCGTGATCTTCTTCTTGCTGGAGAAGATGGGCGCGGTGGTGGGCGTGTCCAACCTGCACATCTATGCGGCCATGCGCGGCCAGTCGCTGGAAGACTTCCAGAAGACCCGCAATGCGCCGGGCGCGCTGTATTCGGTGGCCGGCAGCGCCTCCGATCGCGCCGCCGACTGGGACAAGACCGGTACGCGCTGATCCCCGTCCTGTTGTCGTCGTAAAAAAAATCGCGCCGTCCTCCCGGACCGGCGCGATTTTCATTGATCGATGGCAGTGATCAATACCCTGCCTGCCATCACTTCACTGCATAGACCGCCTTCAACATCTTGCGCACGATGGCCTCGAAGAAGATCACGGCGAAGCCGTCATTGCGGATCAGTTGCTGGGTCAGGTCGGCGCACTTCTGGCGCACGCCGTCGGGCAGCAACTGGTCTTCGCCGCCCATGGCACGGCCCGCCACCTGGATCTCGGCGGCGCGCTGCACCGTCCACAGCAGGAAGAAGGCGCGCTCGATATCGCTCTCGCATACCGCCACGCCGTGGTTGCGCAGCACCAGGATGTGCTTCTGGCCCAGGCTTTGCAGCATGCGCTCCTTCTCTTCGGCAAACAGCGTGATGCCTTCGAACTCGTGATAACCGATGCGCCCAAACAGTTGCGCGCCGTAGAAGTCGTTGTGCTCGAAGCCGCTCTTCTTCATCGTCACCGCCGAGATCGGCGTGGTGTGCGTGTGGATCACGCAGCGCAGGTCGTCGCGGGCGCCGTGGATGGCGCTGTGCAGGGCGAAGCCGGCCGGGTTGGCCTTGTAGTCGGAGGGCTCGGCCAACTGGCCATCCAGGCCGACTTTCAACAGATTGGCCGGGGTGACTTCGTTGTAGTTCAGGGCGAAGGGATTGACCAGGTAGTGATGCTCCGGCCCCGGCACCCGTGCCGAGATGTGGTTGAAGATCATCTCGGTCCAGCCCAGGTAGTCGACCAGGCGATAACAGTGGGCCAGCTGGATGCGCAGCGCCCATTCCTGGTCGCAGCAGTGGGCCGGCTTATCTGCGCCGTAGCTGTATTGCATGATATTCATTGATGGAACTCCTGAATCGAAAACGACGTTCTCTGGAAGTTGGGAAGACCGTTCGGACTGAGTAGGTCCGCAGGACCGTATCGAAGGCGCGCCTATGGTCGATGCATCGATAAAGCGTCTTCGATACGCCGCTGCGCGGCTACTCAGTCCGGACGGTAGCCGGGGTATTCCCGCTCACGCTGCCTTGGCGGCAGGCTGCGGCTTGTTGTCTTGCTGCGCTCTCTGCTGCCTCGCCGCCTCACCCCTGAACCGCGCCAGCGATACCATGGCCCGCGTGATCGGCATGGGCAGATCGAAGCGCTCGGCCATTTCCAGGACCGCATCACCGATGGCGGCCAGTTCCAGCGGACGACCGCGTTCCCAGTCCTGCAGCATGGAGGTGCGGAACGCCCCCATGGCCTCCCCCAGCTGCACGAAGGTGAGAGGATCGATATCGACGCGGGCGCCATAGCTGGCCGCCACCTGCAGGGTCTCGCGCATGATCTGGCTGACCACCTCGCGCAACTCCGGCAAGCCGTACAACTGCTCCAGCGTGCCCTGGGTGATGACCGACAGCGGATTGGTGCTGATGTTGGCGATGATCTTGGTCCACAGCTTGTCGCGGATGCGGTCGGTGGCGCGGGCCTCGATGCCGGCAGCCTCGACTGCCGCACGCACCCGCAGCAGGCGCTCGCTCATCTCGCCGGAAGGCTCGCCCAACACCATCAGGTGCGGGTTGACGGAACGGATCTCGCCCGGTCCGACCACTTCGGCGGTGATGAAGAGCACACTGCCGATCAGGCGCTCCAGCGGCACGGCTGCCGCCAGCGCGCCCTCGGGATCGACGGCCTTGACCCTCTCCCCGTCGAAGCGCCCGCCCTCGCGGTGGAAATACCACCAGGGCACGCCATTGTTGGTGGGTATCACCACGGTCTGCTCGCCCACCATGGGGGCCACCTGCGGCAGCAGGGCTGACATGTCCTGACTTTTGGCGCACAGGAAAATCACGTCCTGCACACCGAACTCGGGCCGGTCGCTGGCGGCGGGACGGGCCTGGGTAGTGCCGCTGAGGTCGTGCAGGGTCAGGCCGCGTTCGCGGATGGCTTGCAGAGTCTGGCCACGCGCCAGCACGCTGACCTGGTGGCCGGCCGCCGACAGGCGCACTGCCAGCGTGCCGCCAATGGCGCCGGCACCGGCGATGCAGATGCGCAGCGGGGTGGCTGGGGAAGGAATGTCTTGGTTCATGAGGGGATGTCCAGGGGAAAGACTCAACCGGCCAGCTTGTCCTGGTGCTTGCCGGACAAGCCCAGGTAAGCCTCGATCACGCGGCGGTCATGAGCCAGCTGGCTGGCCGGGCCGTGCATGCGGATCGCGCCGTTTTCCAGCACGTAGCCGTAGTCGGCCACCTGCAGGGCAGCGCGCGCATTCTGTTCCACCAGCAGGATGGAGACGCCGCGCCGGCGCAGCTCGGCGATGATGCGGAAGATCTCGCGCACGATCAGCGGCGCCAGCCCCAGGCTGGGCTCGTCCAGCATCAGCAGGCGCGGCTTGGCCATCAGGGCACGCCCCACCGCCAGCATCTGGCGCTCGCCGCCGGAGAGCGTGCCGGCCTGCTGGGTACGCCGCTCACGCAGGCGCGGGAAGAGCGTATAGACCTCCTCCAGCGTGGCCGCATGGTCGCGCAAGCCGGTACGGTAGCGCTGGAAAGCGCCCAGCATCAGGTTGTCCTCGATGTTCATCTCGGCAAACAGTTCGCGCTTTTCCGGCACCAGGGTCATGCCGGCGGCGACCATCTCTTCCACCTCCGGCGAATGGCGGATCACGCCATCGAAGGCCATCGCCCCGCGTGAGGGCAACACACCCATGATGGCCGACAGCAGCGTGGTCTTGCCGGCGCCGTTGGGGCCAATGACGGTGACGATCCTGCCCTGCTCCACCGACAGGTCGATGCCCGAGAGCACCTGCACCCGGCCATAGGCGGCCGAGAGGTCGCGCACTTCCAATACCTTATTGCCCATGGTGTGCTCCTGCCGCCAGCGCGGTGTCGGGAATGGTCTCTTCATCGGCCGCACCCAGATAGGCTTCCAGCACGGCGGGGTTGTTCTGGATCTCTTCGGGCAGGCCTTCGGCGATCTTCTGGCCAAAGTCCATCACCACGATGCGGTCGACCAGCTCCATGACGAAGTCCATGTCATGCTCCACCAGCAGGATGGCCATGCCTTCGCTGCGCAACTTGCGCAGCAGCTCGCCCAGGGCCTGCTTCTCGCCCAGACGCAGGCCGGCGGCCGGTTCGTCCAGCAGCAGCAGGCAGGGGTCGGCAGCCAAGGCGCGGGCGATTTCAAGGATGCGTTGCTGGCCCAGCGACAGCGAGCCGGCTGGCTCATACATCTGCGCCGTCAGGCCCACGCGCTCGATCTGGCGTGCGGCTTCGGCCAGCAGGCGCGCTTCTTCCTTGCGGTCCAGGCGCAGCATCGAAGCCAACACGCCGCGCTGGCCGCGCAGGTAGGCGCCGATGGCGACGTTCTCCAGCACCGTCATGCGCGACATCAGGCGCACATGCTGGAAGCTGCGGCTCATGCCCAGGCCGGCGATGTGGCGCGAACCGCGTCCGGTCACCTCATGACCACGGAACTGCACACTGCCCGAGGTCGGCGTATCCACGCCCGAGACCTGGTTGAACAGCGTCGACTTGCCGGCACCGTTGGGGCCGATCAGTGCCAGCACCTCGCCGGCCATGACCTTCAGGCTCATGTCATTGTTGGCCACCAGGCCGCCGAACTTGCGGGTCACGTTGCGCACATCCAGCACCACCTCGTGGCGGGCCGGCATGGGACGACGCGGCAGCGGTTCGGCACTGGCATCGATCTGCAGGCGGCGCGCACGCACCGGCACCAGGCGGGCCAGGTAGGGCCACAGGCCATCGCGCGAACGCTGCAGCAGCACCACGATCAAGAGGCCGAAAACGATGGTCTCGAAGTTGCCCGAGCGGCCGAGGATGGCCGGCAGCAGGCCTTGCAGCCATTCCTTCAGGACCACGATCAGGGTCGAGCCCAACACCGCGCCCCATACATTGCTGGCGCCACCGAGCACGGCCATGAACAGGTAGTCGATGCCAAAGCCCAGACCGAAGGGCGAAGGATTGACGAAGCGCTGCATGTGCACGTACAGCCAGCCCGACAGCGCCGCCAGCACGGCCGCGATGACGAACACCACGATGCGCATGCGCGCCGTATCGATGCCCATGGCCTCGGCCATCACCATGCCACCCTTGAGGGCACGGATGGCGCGGCCTTCGCGTGAATCCAGCAGGTTGTGCAAGGCCGCCACGCCCAGCATCACGGCGGCCCAGATGAGGCCATAGATGGCACGGTCCGAGGCCAGCGTCACGCCGAACAGGTTCAGCGAAGGGATGCCCGACATGCCGGTCTGGCCGCCCATGCTCTCCAGCGTGCCGAAGATGAAGTACAGGCTGATGCCCCAGGCGATGGTGCCCAGTGGCAGGTAGTGGCCGGAGAGCTTGAGGGTGACGCTGCCCACGGCCAGCGCCAGAACTGCGGTGAGCACCAGCGCCACCAGCAGTGCGATCCAGGGCGACTGCATCCACAGCAGGGCATCCGGCAAGGGCAGCACCTTGGCCGAGAACGCTGCCGAGATATAAGCGCCCAGTCCGACGAAGGCCGCCTGGCCGAAGCTGGTCAGGCCGGCCACGCCGGTCAGCAGGACCAGCCCCAGCACCACCAGCGTGGCCAGGCCGATGTTGTTGAGCAGGGTCATGGTGAAGGCCGACGCCACAAAGGGCGCCACCACCAAGAGGGCAACGAAGACGCCCAGGGCGATACGGGAGGAAATGACGCGCTTCATTCTTCTTCCTCCACATGACGGGTGGACAGCGAGCGCCACAGCAGGATGGGGATGATGAGCACGAACACGATGATTTCCTTGTAGGCACTGGCCCAGAAGGTGGAGAAAGATTCGATCAGGCCGATCGCCAGCGCCCCCAGGGCGGCGGCCGGATAGCTGACCAGGCCGCCGATGATGGAGCCGACGAAGCCCTTCAGGCTGATCAGGAAGCCCGAGTCATAGTAGATCGTGGTGAGGGGCGCGATCAGCACGCCCGACATCACCCCGATCAACGACGCCAGCAGGAACATGGCCTTGCCGGCGAAGACCGGCGAGATCCCCATCAGGCGTGCGCCCATGCGATTGAGCGCAGCCGCGCGCAGGGCCTTGCCGTAGAGCGTGCGCTCGAACATCACGAACAGGGCCACGATCAGCAGCAGCGACACGCACACCACCCACAGCGCCTGGCTGGAGAAGCGCAAGCTGCCCACTTCCAGCGCCGCCTCGGTGAAGGGCGCGGTGCGCGCGCCTTCCGGGCCGAACACCAGCAGCGCCACACCGACCAGCGCCACGTGGACCGCGATGGAGACGATCAGCAGCACCAGCGGCGAGGCGCTGGCGATGGGCTGGAAGGCCAGGCGGTACATCAGCGGCCCCATCGGCACCAGCAGCAGCAGGGTCATGGCGATCTGCGCCAGCATGGGCAAGGTGGAGAAATTGACCGACAGCGCCACGCCGGCCACCACGGCGGCATAGACCAGCTTGGCCGGGAGCCACAGGCTGGGACGGCGGCGACTGGTGCGCCACATTTCGTAGAGGTCGAAGGCACAGGCGGCCAGGCACAGGGCCACCAGCAGCCAGGCCACCGTCAGCGGCTGGCCGTTCTGCATCATGCCCATGGTGAGCGCGCCGAAGGAGACGAACTCGCCCTGCGGGATGAGCAGGATGCGGGTGACGGTGAAGACCAGGACGATGGACAGCGCCAGGAGCGCATAGATGGCGCCGTTGGTGATGCCGTCCTGCCCCAATAGCGCCACGATGTTGAGATTCATTGCGACTTCCTTGTGGAGCCGGCGCTGCGATCCAGCCAGGAACGACGCGCCAGGTTCGGGATGCGTGTGGAGGTGGAGAACTCCGCCAGCCGCACTGACAAAGCTCAGTGCGCCTGGCGAAATGAGTACATCTTGTTGAAAACCATTTGCTAACCCATCTCACGACCGTTCTGACTGAGTAGGCCCTTTGAGGGCCGTATCGAAGGCGTGCCGACGACGATGCCGACAGCCCCCTGTCCCCCGGCAGGCGGGCCTTCGATACGCGGCGTTGCCGCTACTCAGGACGAACGGTCAGGTGATGCGCCAACACCTGCAGGGCCGTCTCCTATTTCAACAAGGTCCAGTTGCCGCCCTTGACGGTGATCAGCTCGCGACCGCGTTCGTCGAAGCCGCTGTGGTCGGCCGGGCTCATGTTGTAGACGCCCTGCGTGCCCACGACTTCCTTGGTCCCTTCCAGCGCATCACGCAGCGCGGCGCGGAATTCCTTGCTGCCGGGCTTGCCTTTCTTGGCCGCCACGGGAATCGCCTTTTCCAGCAACAGGCCGGCGTCATAGACGTTGGCGCCGAAGGTGGCGGGAACGCTGCCATACATCTTCTTGTAGGCCTCGATGTAGTCGGTGGCGACCTTCTTGGAGGGGTTGCTGTCGGCGATCTCCGGCAGCACCAGCATCAGGCTGGCCGCCAGGATGGTGCCTTCGACCTTGTTCTTGCCCAGTTGCAGGAAGGCCGGCAGCGCCGCGCCGTGGGTCTGGTAGAGCTTGCCCTTGTAACCCATGTCGAACAGCGTGGTCTGCGGCAGCACGGTGGCCGCGCCCGGTGCAGCCACCAGCACGGCGTCGGGGTTGGCGCCGATGATCTTGAGGGTCTGCGCGGTCACCGAGGTATCGGTGCGCTGGTAGCGCTCGTTGGCGACGATCTTGATGCCATTCTTGGCGGCCAGTTCGCCGAAGACCTTGGCCCAGTTCTCACCGAAGGGATCGTTGATGGTGATGAAGCCCACCGTCTTGACCTTGCTCTTGACCATCTGCCCCACCAGGGCATTGGCGATGAGGTCATCGTTCTGGGTGGTCTTGAAGACCCACTTCTTTTGCTCGGTCATGGGCAGCACCACGGCGGCGGTCCCGACCGGGGCCAGCATCGGTACGCCCGCTTCGGCGGCGAAGGAGATCACGCCCATGGCATTGGGTGAACCGCTGGGGCCGATGATGGCGTCGACGTTGTATTCGGAGATCAGTTTCTTGACTTCGGTGACCGACTTGGTCGGATCGCTGGCGTCATCCAGCGAGATGTATTCCACCTTCAGATCGCCGGCCTTGGTCGGCAGCAGCGGCACGGTATTCTTTTGCGGAATGCCCACCAGCGAAACCGGCCCGGTGGAAGAGGTCACGACCCCGATCTTGACCTGTGCGAATGCAGGATTGCCCGCGCCAAGAGCGGCGAAACTCGCCAGTGCAGCCAGCGTGGAGGTGGCAATCAGGCGTTTGTGCAACATGTGGTTCTCCCTAGTGTTGATGAGACGGATGGCAGCGACTCCCCGCGCTGCCACCGGTGGCGTGGACAGCAGCTGGAGCTTAACGCATGTACAGGCCGCCATTGATATCGAGGCAGGCGCCGGTGGCCGCGCCGGCATCGGGCGAGGCCAGCAGCAGCACCGCATCGGCGATGAAGTCGGGCTCGCCCAGCGCCTTCACCGGGATGTTGGCAATGGTCGCGGCCAGCTTGTCGGCCGGCACGATCTCGCGCACGATGGGAAGATCCAATGGACCCGGCGAGATCGCATTGACGGTCACTCCGGCACCGGCCAATTCACGGGCGAACACCTTGGTCAGCGTCAGCACGCCGCCCTTGGCCGCCGCATAGTGGGCACCGGTGGCGGTGCCGCCATTCTGGCCAGCCAGCGAGGCGATGTTGATGATGCGCCCGTACCCCCGATCGGCGAAGCGCTTGCCGAATACCTGGCATGCAAGAAACGTGCCCTTGAGGTTGATTGCGGTGACCTCGTCGAACTGTTCCGGTGTGATCTCCATCAACGCTGCCACGCGCGACTGGCCGGCATTGTTGACCAGCACGGCGGCACCGCCCCAGCGCAGCTCGATGGCGTCGCAGGCGGCGATGAAGTCGGGCTTGCGGCGCACGTCCAGCGCCAGCGCCATGGCGGTGGCGCCGCTGGCATCCAGGCTGGCCGCCACGGCCGAGACCAGTTCCAGATCCACATCGGCCAGCGCCACCTTGTAGCCGGCGGCGTGCATCTTGCGCGCAATGCGCTCTCCCAGGCCGCGTGCGGCACCGGTGACCAGGGCGATCTTCTTGTCCATCTCAGGCACCCTGGATGATCAGGGCACGGCCCACGCGGGCTTCGATCTTGCCGTACTTCCAGAGACGGTGTTCACCCACCATGGTGGTGCGGAACAGGTTGCAGGCGGCCACCACCGTATCGAGGTCGGCCACGTCGGCCATGATGTAGAAGGTCCAGGGCGCGGCGTCGGACTTGCCCACCATGAGGCGGTCGTCATCCATGGTGCCCAGCACCTTGATGCCGTCCATGGTGGCCAGTGCCGTCATCATCTGGCCATAGGCCTGCCACACCGGACCGGTGTCGGTGGCGGGCAGGTCGAAGAAGTTCTGCGTGACGCCGACGCAGAACAGCACGCGCAGCGGTTCTTTTTCATTGCTTGGGGTCTGGCTCATGGAGGCTCCGACTGAAAACGGGATATCAGGAAATTCAAACGTACTGGGTCATGCGTTACAGGAAGCCCGGCATCGGCGGCACGCCCAGCGTCACTGCGCCGGCGCCGTCATAGATGCCTTCGCCCAGGAAGGCGTGCTGCTTGACCACGGCGGCATCGCGCAGGTAGCGCTGCAGGGGATGGCTGCTGTAGATCGCGGTGGTGCCGGCCAGGCCGAACATGGCTTGCACCACTTCGTTGCCGACCTTGGCGATCTCTACCGCCGTCAGGCGCAGCAGGCTGACCTGTTCGGGCGTGACGGGATGGCCCGCCAGGATCGATTGCCACACTTCATTGGTGGCGTCGTAGAGGAAGGCGCGGGCCGAGCGCAGGCGCGCCTCGGCCTTGGCCACTTCGATACGCACATAGGAACGGTCGGCCAGCTTGGGCGCGCCGGTGATGGCGACACGGCCGCCCGACATCTGGTTGATCTCGTCGATGGCGGCGCGACCCACGCCCAGGTTCACCACGGCCAGTACCTGGGCGGCATAGGCGATGGTGGGATAGCGGTACAGGGGTTCGTCGATGGTGGCTTCGCCGCCCCGGATGAAGGTCCACTCGTCGGCCACGAATTGCTGCACGACCTTGAGGTCGTGGCTGCCGGTGCCGGCCAGGCCCATGACGTCCCAGTTCTCGACGATCTCGACCTGTTGCGGCGGCAGCACGGCGGTACGGGGCTTGGAGCCGGCCTGGCCCGGCACGGCCGCACCGATGCCCACGCCCAGCACGTCGGCGCCCTTGCAGCCGCTGGCGAACTTCCAGGTGCCATTGACGGTCCAGCCGCCCTCGACCTGGGTGGCCGGCTGGATGGGGAAGAGACCACCGGCAAAGGTCAGGTCGGGGCCCTTGGCATACAGCTGGGCCTGGGTCGCCTTGGGCAAGGCCGCCAGGTAGACCGAGGCCGAACCGAAGCTGGCCACCCAGCCCACCGAGGCATCGGCTTCCGAGATCTTCTCGATCATCTGCAGGAAGGCCATGGGCGACATGCCGCTGCCGCCGAAGCATTGCGGCGTGGCGGCGCGGAACACGCCGACCTTCTTCAACTGCGCGATGAAGTCGCGTGGCACGAAGCGCTGCTGACCGAACTCGTCGCGGCGCGCGCGGATCTCGGCCAGCAGCGGTGCCATCGCATCGTCTTCTCGTGCCGCCAGGGCGGCCGGCTTTTCCATCACGGACATTGCATTCTCCAGGTTGCTTGCATCAGAATGAAGTCGAGTGTAGGGAGCGGCGTTGCCCGGTTCAATCGGGAGCGCTGCAGCTTTTTTAGGGGATGAGGAGGCCTCTTCTAAAGAAAACCCCTAGCCGCCCGCCCCCGTTCCCAACCCCAGCTGCAAGCCAGGACTGTGATTGCCTACCCGGTCCCGGACTTGCATGGAAGAGATCCGCGAGACCACGATGCCCGACGCTACCGCCCTGCCCGACGATGCCATCCGCTTTGGCCTCGACGACTTCCGCCGCATGATGGATGCCTTGCCCATGTGCATCATCCTGCATGACGCCCAGAGCAAGTCCATCCTCTGGGCCAATCCCTCGGCCTGCAAGGTGCTGGGTTTCACGCTGGAGGAACTGCTGCCGCTGAAGGCGCCCGACATGAGCCGGCAGTCGCACGAGTACCGCCGCGAGATCGGGCGCAAATGGCTGCACGATGCGGTACTGCACGGCACCAACATGGTGGAGTGGTGCTATCGCGCCAAGAACGGCGACGAGATCCTTTCCGAAGCCATCGCCACCCTGGTGCCGCTGGCCGAGCGCGATGTGATCATGGTGCAGTTCCGCGATATCGCCCGCGAGGAACAGATCCGCCGCGAGATGAAACGGCTGGAGAGCCGGCTCAAGGAATTCATGCAGGACTCCGACGAGGGCGTGGCGGTGCTGCGTGCCGATGGCGGCATCGACTATCTGAGCGACGCCGGACGCAAGCTGCTGGGGGTGCGGCCCGGGCAGCACCTGCCGAAGAACTTTCCCGAGCTCTGCCTGGCGGACTCGCGCGAGGAATTGCTGGAGCTGCTCACGCTGGCGCTGCCGGATGCGATCTCCTTCCCGCTACGCTACCAGATCGTGCGCAAGGATGGCGTGGTGCGCTGGCACCATGCGGTGTGCCGCTACATCGAGATCGAGAACGACCTCAAGGGCCACCTGCTGCACTTTCGCGACATCACCGACCAGGTCGAGGCCGAAGAAGCCCGGCGGCGCGACCAGGCCGCGCTGGAATACCTGGCGCGCCACAATGCCATGGGCGAGATGGCCACCGCCATCGCCCACGAACTGTCGCAACCGCTGGCGGCGATCCGCAACTTCCTCGAAGGTTCGGTATTGCGTCTGAAACAGATCGAGGCACTGCGCGAACAGACCGGCCAGATCGTCTGGGGACTGGAGAGTGCCGGACGCCAGGTCGATCACGCCGCCAGCATCATCAAGAGCGTGCGCGAATACGTGGTCAGGCTGGAGCAGAGCGAGACATTGATCGATCTCAACGAGGTGCTGGCGGAGGTGCGCTGGTTCATCGAGATGAAGGCCGTCGAGGGTCGCGTGCACCTGGAGATCGCGCCCTGCGCCGAGCCGGTGGTGGTCAGTTGCGAGAAGGTGCTGGTGGGCCAGGTGATCCTCAACCTGGCCTTCAATGCCATCGAGGAGATGGGCGATTTCCCCGAGGGCGAGCGGCGCGTACGCATCAGCACGACCCGGGAGGCCGGGCTGGCACGGCTGACAGTGGCTGACGAGGGACGCGGCATCGACGCCGGTCATCGCGAGCGGCTCTTCGATGGCTTCTTCTCCTCCAAGGTCGGCGGCAATGGTATCGGCCTGGCACTGTGCAAGAACATCATCGCGCGCCATCGCGGCGATATCTGGGCGCAGCCGGGCACGCCACGCGGCACGCACTTCTGCTTCACGCTGCCGTTGGTCGAAAGCCACAACTAAAGATTCCTTTAATCCCGCGACGATGCGCGCCGGATTGGTGATCGCGCGCACCCGCGTGGTGCCGCCACGCATGAATGGCCCGCCAAAAGACGGATTCATGCACCGGATTCGAGAATCGGCGACTTATCTGCGGCGCGCATGAATCGTACTTATCGTATCTATCCGCTGCATCAATTTGATCTGACGCAAACGTGCTTCCTATGATGGCCCCACATGACCTGACGTCATGCTCGCCATGCAGCCCATCGCAGGCTGCATCCAGACTGTATCTCAACAGACTGCACTATCACCGGGAGCCTTGTTTCATGAAGAAGACACTACTGGCCGCCGCCCTCTTCGCGGCCGGCACCACCGTGGCACACGCACAGAGCACCGTGTCCATCTATGGCCTGATCGACCTGGGCCTGACCTATTACTCCAATGCCTTGAAGACCGGTGGTGGCGGCGCCTCGCTGCTGCGCATGGATAGTGGCATCGCGCAAGGCAGCCGCATCGGCTTCAAGGGGACCGAAGACCTGGGCGGTGGCTTGAACGCCTTCTTCACCCTGGAGACCGGCTTCGGCGCCGACGATGGCAGCCTGGGCCAGGGCGGCCTGATCTTCGGCCGCCAATCCTTCGTCGGTATCGGCAGCCGCGACTGGGGTTCGGTGAGCGTGGGTCGCCAGTACGACTTCATGGCCAACCTGGGTGGCCAGTATGCGATGGGCGCGCTGTCGCCGGCCGGCTCCTTCGCCTGGGGCCTGCATGCCGACGCCGCCCATGCAGCGGCGCTGAACGACCACATCTATGCCGGTGACCGCACCAACAATTCGCTCAAGTACACCAGCGCCAAGATGGGCGGGTTCAGCTTCGGTGCCATGTATGGCTTCGGCGAAGTCGCCGGCAACAACACCGCCGGCCGCACCCTCAGCGCCACCGGCCAGTACGACAGCGGCGCATTCTCCAGCGCGCTGGCCTATACCGACATCAAGGATGCCGTGGGCGCCTCGTCGACCCGCATGTATGGTCTCGGTGCGACCTACCAGCTGGGCGCCTTCAAGCCCTTCGGCGTGATCACCCAGGTCAAGAACACCGCCACCAGCGCCAAGGCCACCACCTATGAGCTGGGCACGGTCTATGCATTGACCGCGCTGTGGGATCTGTCGGCGGCCTACCAGTTCCAGAACCGCAACCAGGGCGTGGGCAATGCCCAGGCCTTCATCGCCATGGCCGACTACAAGATCTCCAAGCGGACCGACCTCTATGTGGGCGCGGTCTATGACCGTGACAAGGGCTACAACGCCTATCCGGTCTTTGGTGGCGGCATCCAGTCGTCCACCGGCAACCAGTCGGCCGTGCGCATGGGTATCCGCCATCGCTTCTGAGCGGCGGCGAGTTCTTGAGGAGGAGGGAGCGTGGCCGACATCCTGCGCTCCCTCCGGCAAGCAGCAAGGCGGCCCGTCGCGAGACGGGCCTTCTGCATTGGAGGCCGGCTAGCTGCTGCGCCCGTACTGCTGCAGCAGGTCGATGACGATCTGGCGCAGCCAGGTATTGCCGGCGTCGTTGTCGAAGGCCTGGTGCCAGTGCAGCGTGATGTCCACGGCCGGGATGCGCACCGGCAGTTGATAAGACAGGAAGACCCCGGGATGCTCACCCAGGAACAGCTTGGCGATGCGCGCCGGTACCGTGGCCACCAGGTCGGACTTGCCGAGGATGCGCGGCAGCACCGTGAAGTGCGGAATGCACAGGCTGATCTTGCGCTGCACGCCCAGGGTACGGAAGGAGTTTTCGACCTGATGGTGACTGCTCTCGGCGGACTCCACCAGCACGTGCGAGAGCGCCAGGAATTCATCGAGCTCCAGGTGGCTGCGCTGCGGCAGGCCATCGCGCTTGCGCATCATGCAGACATAGGTTTCGCGAAACAGCAGTTCATGACAGGTCACCGCCTGCAAGGCCGGCAGGTTGCCGAAGGCGAAGTCGAGCTGGCCGGTGCGCAGGGCTTCTTCCAGATGCGCGGGCGGCACCTGCTCCACCTGCAGGCGGGTGTGCGGGGCTTGCTCGGTGAGGATTTCGCACAGGTGCGGCAGGAACATCATCTCGGCCACGTCCGTCATCGAGGCGCGGAAGACGCGCGTACTGGCCGCCGGGTCGAAGCGCTCGGTGTAGCGCAGCGCATCCTGCACCGCCTGCAGGGCGCGATTGATGGGCTTGGACAGCTCCAGCGCGGCCGGGGTGGGCTGCATGCCCTCCTTGGTACGGATGAACAGCGGGTCGTCGAAGATCTGCCGCAACCGGCCCAGGGCATAGCTCACTGCCGGCTGCGACAGGTGCAGGCGGTTGCCCGCCAGCGTCAGGCTGCGTTCGTCGGCGATGGCCTGGAAGACGCGCAGCAGGTTCAGGTCCATGTTGTTGAAGGTGGCCATTGCAGTTCCCGATAGGTGAGCACAGGCGGCAGAGAGGATGAAGATCAAAATCCATCCCACTTATTGGAAAAATATTTTACATCAATTTGATCTATTTTAATGCGACTTCTAAAATGCCTGACATCAACCAAGAAAGCAGCCAGGCAAATCGCCTGCATCCAGCGCCCGTATTGGACTTTCACCCCGCAAGGCAACCTTTGGACGGATGCACCATGACACCTGAGCCCAGCCTCTCCCTGCCACGCCCCCAGCCGGCCCCGCGCAAGCGGACCGGCGCCGCCGCTGCCGATGCGCTGCGCATGCAAGCCCGCATCGCCTGCCTGGGAGCCGCAGGATGAGCGAACGCACCGTCCCCGGCACCGGCAACGCCCTGCTCTCGCGCTTCCATCTGGGGGGCAGCGGCCCCACGGTCGCCATCAAGGATTGCATCGACATCGCCGGCCAGCCCACCTGTGGCGGCAGCGCCGCGCTGGCCGATGCGCCCCCGGCGGCAGCCCATGCGGAGGTCGTGGCACGGCTGCTGCAGGATGGCTGGCAGATCACCGCCCGCGCCAACATGCATGAACTCGCCTATGGCATGACCGGCATCAATGACTGGAACGGCACCGCCGTGAACCCGCAGGATCCGGCGCGCATGACCGGTGGCTCCTCCAGCGGCTCGGCCTCGGCGGTTGGTGCCGGCCTGGTGGACCTGTCCATCGGCAGCGATACCGGCGGCTCGATCCGCCTGCCGGCCGCCTGCTGCGGTGTAGCCGGCTTCAAGCCCACGTTCGGCCGGGTCAGCCGCGCCGGCGCCTATCCGCAACACAGCACGCTGGATTGCGTGGGCCCCTTCGCCCGCAGCATGGAGCTGATCATCAGCGCCATGGGCAGCATCGCGCCGGACTTCGATGTGGCCGCTGCACGCGTGTCTGCCGCCACGGCCCGCGTGAAGCTGGTGACGGTGCAGGCCGATGCCGACATCGCTGCCGCCGTGCAGGCCGCCTTCGCCGCCAGTGGCTGGAGCGGCACGCCCTGGACAGCAGCGCACATGCAAGCCGCCTTCGAAGCCGGCATGACCCTCATCAACCGCGAGACCCACGCCGCCTTCGGCCATCTGCTGGGACGCGGCAAGCTGGGCGCCGATATCGAGAAGCGCCTCTCGGCTGCCGCCGGCACCACCGATGCCGCCGTGGCCCATGCCGAAGAGGTGCGCGCCGCCTTCAGCGCCGAGGTCGATGCCGCCCTGGCCGACGCCGATGCGCTGCTGCTGCCCACCCTGCCCTCGCTGCCGCCGACACTGGAAGCCATCCGCCAGGGCGCCTCGGTGCTGACGCTCTCGTCACTGGTGCGCCCCTTCAACCTGTCGGGCCATCCGGCGCTGAGCATTCCGGTTCCCATCGCCGGCAGCCCGCTCAAGGCCGGCCTGCAGCTGGTGGGACGCAAGGGCGAGGACGAGCGCATCTGCGCGCTGGGTCTGCATCTCGAACAGCTACTGAAGACCGCGCGCTGAGTGCGCTCAAGACAACACCCCGACGCCCGCCTCGAATCCACACTGACAACGACAGCAAGCCACTGGAGAATGCAATGAACGCACCGCTACGCTTCCACCCGCGCAAGACCGAGTCATCCTATGCCGACCTGGTGCAGGATGCGATGGTCGATCCCTCGCTCTATACCGACCCGGCCATCTTCGAAGCCGAGATGGACAAGATCTTCTACAAGACCTGGATCTGGGTCGGCCATGAGAGCGAGATCAAGAACCCGGGCGACTTCAAGACCGCCCAGATCGGCCGCCAGCCGGTCATCGTGGTGCGCGACAAGACCGGCAAGATCAATGTGCTGGAAAACCGCTGCCGCCATCGCGGCGCCACCGTCTGCGAAAAGCACAAGGGCAATGCCACCGGCTTCACCTGCCCCTATCACAGCTGGTCGTATGGCCTGGACGGCAAGCTGCGCGGCCTGCCCTATCCTGAAGGCTACGAAGACGTGGTCGAGAAGGCCGACCTGCCGCTGCAAAGCCTGCGCGTGGACAGCTACCACGGCATGATCTTCGCCTCCTTCAACCAGGAAGTGGAACCGCTGTCGGACTTCCTCGGCCATGCCAAGAAATGGATCGACCTGTTCATGAAGCAGGGTGCGGGCTTCCCCATCAAGGTGCAGGGCGAGCACAAGTTCAGCTTCCAGGGTAACTGGAAGATCCAGCTGGAGAACACCACTGACGGCTACCACTTCCCGGTGGTCCACAAGACCTTCCTGTCCTCGGTCGACGCCGAGACTTCGGAGATGCTCTCCTTCATGACCGACGACCAGTCCATCACCCGCTCGCTGGGCAATGGCCACAGCGTCATGATCATGGTGCCGGAACACGTGGACCTGGACGTGGACGACGGCAGTGAGCAACTGCAGGAGCGCTTCTCCCACGTCATCGATGAACTCTCCAAGACCATGCCGCCCGAACAGGTACGCCGCATCGTGCGCTCGCTGCACGGCGCCGGCTTCAACCTGAATCTGTTCCCCAATGTGGCGATGTCGATGTCCTTCTTCCGCGTGTTGCATCCGGTGTCGGTGAGCGAGACCCAGATCCGCCACGTCGCACTGGGCATGGATGGCGGCCCCGAGATCGCCAACCGTGAGCGCCTGCGCATCCACGAACACTTCCAGGGTCCGTTCGGCTTCGGCAGCCCCGACGACGCCGAAGCCTGGGAGCGCGTGCAGACCGGCTCGTACGCCGGTCGCAATGCACCGATCCTGGTCAACCGCGGCCTGAACCGCGAATGGGTGGACGACAACGGCGACAAGGTGTCGCACTCGACCGATGAAACCGGCATGCGCGAAGCCTATGCCATGTGGAAAAAGATGATGGAGAAGTGATCAACATGAGCCAACAAGACACCCTGCAAGGCATCCCCGATCAAATGGCCCGGGCCATCGCCTTCATCTGGAAAGAGGCCGAACTGCTGGACCGCAAGGACTACGCCACCTGGCAGACGCTGTGGAGCGACGATGGCTACTACGTGGTGCCGATCGACCAGGAGACCACCGATTTCGCGGCCACGCTGAACTACGCCTACGACAATGCCCACATGCGCAAGATCCGCATCGAGCGCCTGACCTCGGGTCACGCGATGTCGGCGGTGGATGCCGCCGCCACCGTGCGCACGGTGTCGCGTTTCGTGCCGGTGCACCTGTCGGACGAGCTGGTGGAAATCAACTCGGCCCAGGTACTGATCGGCTACAAGCGCCAGCAGCACACGATGTTCGTGGCCAATGTCACGCACCGGCTGCGCTTCACACCCCAGGGACCGAAGATCGAGCAGAAGGTGATCCGCCTGATCAACTCGATGGATAGCCTGAACGCCCTGGGCTTCCTGCTGTAAGTCCGGACGTACATCGCACATCGTCTCCAGGTAACCGAGTATTGGCATTGAACATGAAACTGATCGTTGACCGTCTCACCGATGAAACCGGTGATATCCGTTCCTTCCGCCTGGTGCGTGCCGATGGCGCCCCGCTACCGGCCTACGAGCCGGGGGCCCACATCGACATCACCGGGCCGACCGGGATCATGCGCCAATACTCGCTGTGCGGCCCGCTGGACGACCAGTGCGGCTACACCATCGCCGTCAAGCGCGAGCCGGCATCGCGGGGTGGCTCCGCTGCCCTGCATGATGCCGTGCAGGTGGGCATGGAACTGGAGGTGGGCGCGCCGCGCAACCTCTTTGCGCTGGACGCCAGTGCCCCTGAACACCTGCTCTTCGGCGCCGGCATCGGCGTCACTCCCCTGCTGGCGATGGCCTATCGCCTGTGGGCAGAACAAAAGCCTTTTACCTTGCACTACTTCGTGCGCGCCCGCGAGCATGCGGCCTTCGCCGAGCTGCTGGAGACGGCGCCATTTGCGGCACGCGTGCGTTTCCACTACGCGGTCATGCCGGCGCAGATGGAGCACTACCTGACGGCTTGCCTGGAAGCGGGCAGCAAGGAAGCACACGTCTATACCTGCGGCCCGGCGCCCTTCATGGACGCGGTGGTCAAGTGCGCCGCTGCCAGCCGCAGCGAAGATGCGATCCACCTGGAGCATTTCCAGGCCGCGCCTGCCGCTGCCGCCAGTGCTGGTGGTGGTGATGGCGCCTTCGAAGTCAAGCTGGCCAGCTCGGGCAAGGTGGTGCAGATTCCGGTGGGCATTCCCATCGTCGATATCCTGGCGCGCGAGGGCATCGTCATCGACACCTCCTGCCGCGAAGGTATCTGCGGCACCTGCGTGGTGCCGCTGCTGGAGGGCGAGCCGGACCATCGCGACAATTGCCTGTCCAAGAAGGAGAAGGCGGCCAATGACCAGATCTGCACCTGCGTCTCACGCGCCAGGTCGGGGATGCTGGTGCTCGACCTTTGAGACAAAACTAACACCATCTCCCCCGTTCGGACTGAGTAGCGGCGTCACCGCGTATCGAAGGCGCAGAGGTAGTCGCGCCTTCGATACGCCGCTGCGCGGCTACTCAGCCCGAACGGTTTTTCATGGTTCCCGGAAAGACGCTGGCGCTCAACCTTTGAGACGGGACTGACTCCACCTCCCCCCGTTCGGACTGAGTCTGTCTCTTATACACATCTCCGAGCCCACGAGACTCCGTTAAAAGAGGGGGGGGGGGGGGGGGGGGGGGGGGGGGGGGGGGGGGGGGGGGGGGGGGGGG
>NZ_JAELUH010000032.1 GCF_016429215.1 Herbaspirillum sp. ASV7
GGGCGGTGTAGTCCTCGCGCGCCAGCGCCATGGGGCCGGCGATGCGGGTGGGATTGGCAAAGTTCTCGCTGGTGGAATATTCGACCAGCATGCGCGCATTGCGGTCGGTGCGAGCCCAGACGATGGTGCTGTCGCGCGTCACGTCGCCGCTCATGATGCCGCCCGGGAACTGCGGACGCAGGCGTTCGGAGGTCACGATGGCGGGCGCGGCGGCAAAGGTGTTGGGGGCGGCGATCACCGCAGCACCGCCCACGGCGGTGGCAGCGCTGTCGCGCAGGAAACGGCGTCGGCTGTGGTCGGCTGGCGACTTCTGGTCTGGCATGGCAACTCCTGTTAGGGTAAGTGAAGCAAGGGGGAGTTGCAATTTAGCAATCAAGTATGACCATTCCGTGAACGCTTGATGACCAACCCGGACCTGAGCCCGGGGAAACCGCAAAATGACGCAGTTTTCATCAAATTTCGAGGCGCCTTGTGAGCTGCACCAAAATGTAGCCGGGATTTCACCCGGCCGGCAGATTGCACAGCATTCGTGCAGATCAAAGACTGACAATCACCTGACGCACTGAAAATATCCTTTTTAATCAATCCACTGAAAAATAATCACCAAAATGGAACGGAAATTGCTTTAGAAGCAGCTTCCTCTTCTTACATTGCACAATTTTTGGGAGATTTTTTGGTGGACGATCACAAAAACGGCGCAGACGCCCTCTTCATCCTCTTGGGGGCGATCATGATCCTGGCCATGCACGCCGGCTTTGCCTTCCTGGAACTGGGAACGGTACGCAAGAAGAACCAGGTCAATGCCCTGGTCAAGATCCTGGCCGACTTTGCGGTTTCGACCATTGTCTATTTCTTCATCGGCTATTACGTGGCCTACGGCGTGAGCTTCTTTGCCGGTGCCGAGACGCTGGCGCAGAAGAGCGGCTTCGAGCTGGTCAAGTTCTTCTTCCTGCTGACCTTTGCCGCCGCCATTCCCGCCATCATCTCCGGCGGCATTGCCGAGCGCTCCAAGTTCAATCCGCAGCTGGTAGCCACGGCGGTACTGGTGGGCCTGGTCTATCCCTTCTTCGAGGGGATCGCCTGGAACCAGCACCTGGGCGTGCAGGCCTGGCTGGCACAGGCCTTCGGCGCCGAGTTCCATGACTTCGCCGGCTCCATCGTGGTCCACGCCGTGGGTGGCTGGATCGCCTTGCCGGCAGTGCTGCTGCTGGGTGCACGTCGTGGCCGCTACAGCAAGGAAGGCGCGGTCGCCGCGCATCCGCCTTCCAACATCCCCTTCCTGGCGCTGGGTGCGTGGATCCTGACGGTGGGCTGGTTCGGCTTCAACGTGATGAGCGCGCAGACGCTGGACAAGATGAATGGCCTGGTGGCCATGAACTCGCTCATGGCCATGGCCGGCGGCACGCTGGTGGCGCTGGTGATGGGCCGCAACGACCCCGGCTTCGCCTACAACGGTCCGCTGGCCGGGCTGGTCGCGGTATGCGCGGGCTCGGACCTGATGCACCCGCTGGGCGCGCTGGTCACCGGCGGCATCGCCGGTGCCATTTTCGTGTGGATGTTTACCCGCACCCAGAACAAATGGAAGATCGACGACGTGCTTGGCGTCTGGCCGCTGCACGGCCTGTGCGGATTGTGGGGCGGCATCGCCGCCGGCATCTTCGGCCTGCAGGCGCTGGGCGGTCGCGGTGGTGTGTCCTTCATGGCGCAATTGATCGGCAGCCTCATGGGCATCGCCATTGCCGCCGCCGGCGGCTGGGTGGTGTATGGCGTGCTCAAGAAAGTGGTCGGCATCCGCCTGGATCCGGAGCAGGAGTTCGAAGGCGCGGATCTGGCCATTCACAAGATCTCGTCGACGGCGGAGCGGGAGACTAGCTGGTGATCTCTGGCGAGAGCATCGCGTGATGCCAAGTCGTCGCCAAGCTGATATTTCCCTGATCTGCCCGACTGCGAGGAGCGCTTGTCCTTGCTGCGCTCGTCATTGCTTGCTCACTGTCCCGGACCAGCCCGGGATCTGTATGATCGCCTCACTGATCGTCGCTCCCGGGCCCGTCACCACATAGGCGCTGGATGGGATGGCCTGTATCGTCGGCCCCAGAATGGTGTGATGGCCGGAGTTTGTCGAAAAATAGAAGCCACGCGGCTGGCCTTTGTCCATGCTGATCATGCCGCCGCCCATCCATACCAGGCCATCCCCATCCACCCGCACACCCGCCTCGCGCGCGCCATCGACTTCGCAATTGCTGAACTGCACGCCGCCTCTGATCCAGAACTCGTAACGCGGATTACCCCAGGCATGGACGGCATTGTAGAAATTATGGGCGCTACCGGTATCGCGCACACCAGCGACCGTCACGTGGGCAATGACGATGTCGCTGAAATGACTGTCACCGGCCGAATTGAGTATCCCAAACAGTGGTGCGCCAGACGGCATCACCGAAGCGGTATCGGCCGTGATAGTGCTTTGCTGCACCATGAACTCCCAGACATTGGTGTACCAGGAGCGGGGATTTGCCAGCGTGCCGTCGGGGTTGACGGCAATCGTCCCCAAATGCAGTCCGGCGATGCGGTTGTCGTTGTAGTAGAGGCCGCGGTGCAGACCACCATGCCCACCCTGGATATCGGCGCCAAAGTCGGCCAGCCCTGAGCCATCGAGGCCAAGATCGAAGAGATTCGCCTGATTGTGTTCGCCAGCAGGTTCCTGGATCACCGCGCGCATGGGTGCCAGAGCGACAATCCATGACACGCCGCGCCCTTCCCCTTGCAAGCTGACCTGCCCATGGCCGAAGGGACCTGCATCGTGCAGCCCCGGAAGAACGATCGTACTGCCCACACCGCATACGCCATGCGGCAGATGCAGTTCTCCGAGATCCCACGCCGGCACGGAACGACCCGCCAGGACCGCATTGATCGCCGGGGCATCATCGGTGCCGTAGGCGACGTATGCCTTCTGGCTGGCTACGGACGACTGGGCCGGATCGACCAGGGTGATCTGCGACTGCGATTGCACCGAACCGATCTTGGTCGACAGATTCTCACCGCGCGCGCCCGCTCCTGCGACCACGATCAGCTTGCCCGCATCCTTGGCCTGGAACCAGCCGTGCGGTACGCTCAGCGTGTTGGATCCTGCTGCAATGCCGACCTCTGTCCAGCGCAACACCTGGGTGTCGCACACGGCTCCGTAGTCGAGCACGCTGGGCTGGTCGTGCAGCTTGTCTGCAAGCGAGCGTGTCGCCGTAGCGTGTTTGACCAGCACGCCCGTGGTAGACAGGTCAAGCCCGGCCGCCTGCACAACCGCAGCCAGACAACAGCTCAGCGAGAAAGACAGGAATAAACTGCAAAACAGTCGCTTCATGAGGCTATCCTCCGTTGCTGCAACACTTTGTCAGTACGGCAAGGCTCCGTCAGGAAAGGCGATGCAATATCAAGCTTCGTGATCGATGAATTTTCAGTCGCCCTTGACCTTGAACACACTGACCGTCTGCCTCAGCCTGGCCGCTTGATCTTCCAGCGCACCAGCGGCTGCGGCAGCTTGCTCGACCAGGGCGGCGTTTTGCTGCGTGACCTGGTCCATTTGCGTCATGGCCGTGTTGATCTGGCCGATACCTTCGGTCTGCTCCTGGCTGGCCACACTGATCTCCTGCACGATATCGGTCACCTGCCTGACGCTGCTCACCACCTCTTGCATGGTGGCACCGGCCTGCGTCACCAGCGAGCTACCGTCGGCGACCTTGCTCACGGAGTCATCGATCAGCGTCTTGATTTCCTTGGCCGCCGCCGCCGAGCGCTGGGCCAGGCCGCGCACTTCTGAGGCGACCACGGCAAACCCGCGCCCCTGCTCGCCTGCCCGGGCCGCCTCGACAGCGGCGTTCAGCGCCAGGATATTGGTCTGGAAAGCAATGCCGTCGATAACGGAAATGATATCCACGATGCGTTTGGATGATTCGTTGATGCCGGCCATTTTCTGGACGACGTCACCGACCACGCTGCCGCCCCGCGCCGCGATCTCGGACGCCTGCGAGGCCAGCGCGCTGGCCTGGCGCGCGTTGCTGGCATTATGTCCGACCGTCGAGGTCAGTTCTTCCATGGCCGATGCGGTCTCTTCCAGCGAACTGGCCTGTTGTTCGGTACGCGAGGAAAGCTCCAGATTGCCAGTAGCAATCTGGCTCGACGCGGTGGCCACCGTATCGGTGCCGCTACGTACCTCGCGCACGATGCCGGTCAGGTTATCGTTCATGGTCCGCAGCGCGCTGATCAGCATGCCGGTCTCATCCTTGCTTGCGGGCCGGATCTCGGCCGTCAGGTCGCCCGCAGCGACCCGCTGCGCCACCGCCACGGCCTGGCCCAGCGGGCCGGTGATGCTATGCGTGGCATACCAGGCTGAGAAGGTTGCCAGGACAACGGCAGCCACAGTCAGGCCGAGCAGGATCTCCAGGGTCAGGGTATAGTCCGCCCGCATGGCGTCGATGCTTTGGCGGTTTTGTTTTTCCTGCAGCTCTATCATTGCCTGGATGTCGCTGAACCATTGATTCTGCGGCCCTTGCACGGCGCTCTGCAGGTAGCCGGCCGCCTCCTTCTCGCTGGACGCCTCGGCCAGCGCAATCACCTTGTCGAACTCCGGCCGCAGCTTGGCGCGGTCGGCTTCGATCGCAGCGCTCAGCTGCCTGGCCGCGTCGGTCTTGACCTGAGTCTGCAGCCTGGCGAAGGTATCGTCGTACTGCTTGCGTGCCTTGAGTACGATGTCCTTCTGACTGCGGCGCGTGTCGGCATCGGTATAGAGAATGATATTGCGCAAGGAACGCACTTCGGTATTGAGGAAACCGCGCATGGCGTTGGCCGCGGCGATCTTGACGTTGTTCTCTTCGACGATGACCTCAGCCCGCCCGTTATTTGCCGCCAGGGCTTTCCAGCTCACCAGCGCTATCGCGCACAACAGCAAAAGCACTACTGCGAAGGCGATGGCCAGGCGCGTTCCAATTTTCAAATCCGAATATTTCACGAGTCTCCCTCCCCGAAGTTACCCATTGGCAGCATTTTTTATTAACACTTTATTACCATTTCTCGCAAAGTCACATCGACAAATGATGTTGTGGTGGAGATGCTGCCATAAGGATGGCTTGCGCGCTGAGGTGACCTCAAGTTTCTTTGTCGAGCTTATTCCTGAAAACAATTACAAGGACTGTATGCTACCGCTGAAAGCGGCACCTACGAAATTACAATGGCCCGCATGTCAGAGCTACTCACAACCGGAGCAACATTAGATTGCTCGCTGGTGTGGAAATGCCAAATGGAGCAATGGATAAGGACGCCCTTGACCGTCTAATTCTGATCGACCTGTCCTGATAAAACCCAGGTGCAAGTAAAAGGCGGATGCCTGTTCGTTTTGTTCGTTGACATCCGTCGTCAGAAAGGGCGATAAGCTCAGGGCGTATTCGACCAGGCCACGACCAATTCCTTTGCCGTGATGGGCTGGATCGATAAACAACGCCTCCATGTGCGAGTCGTCCAATAGCATGAAACCCAACGGCCAGTCGTTCTCGTCGACGGCCAATAGCAATGGCGCAGCTGGAAGAAATTCCCGGACCTCATTGGCAATTTCCGCATAATCCTTCTGGCTCAAAAAATCATGCGTGGCCAGTACCGCATTACGCCAGATTTCCAGTACGCGATCACCATCCTCGCGATGTGATTTTCTGATATTCATCATATGTCTCTAGATGAGAGTCGGCGTTATCGAGCTAGTGCTGACAAAATCAATATCGAATTCCTCGCACTCGACTTCGTCCGGCGGCTCCCAAAGGGTGCTCGCGATCTCGAATATATGGTCAGGCACCAGCATCGAGAATGTGGGACCTTGCTCTTCATTCCTGCGTCGGACACGTTCGCGACGAAGTTCCAGAGGTGCGTCAAGCACATGGATACGAAGTGAAAATCCTGCGTCTACGATGCGCCGGCAGAACGCCATTCGCGGCGCTTGCTGGATCAAGCCGAGTTCCAGTACAACATCTCGCCTTGAAGCCAGTATTTTTTGGCTATGAATCCAGATCAGGTCTAACAAACGCTCTTTACGCTGGACATACCATGGGACGAAATCGCCTTCGGGACGATCTGGACTAAAGAGCTTGGCGAACCACTCATCGAGCGGAATATGGACACCTCCGATATTTTCCGCCAAGGCGGTGCTGAACGTAGATTTTCCAGCCCCGACGGCGCCTTCAATGAGATGTACTTGATTCATTGCGTAATTTTTCAGTAACAGGCCACGATTGTACGCGGATCAATGAATGTCTGGAACTGACGGCGGTTCGAACCGCCGATTATGGATCTTCGCAGTTCTCCGCGCGGTAGTCCAAGACTTCTGCCGACATGATCAGCCACGCGTCGCGGTTCTTTTCCGAGGCTTAAATGCCCCGGAATTGGACATCGTGAGCAACTCTGACGTGGCACTTTCAAATTTCATCACAAGGAAATCGAGCATGGCTCGCACGCGAGGAGGCATGTACTTCGTTGCATGAAAAACGGCATACACGCCGGCTTCCTCGATGCCATCCTGGACCAGCAGCGGAGTAATCTTTCCGTTCCGTATGTCCTCAACGGCGTCCCAGATGGTTTTTCGCGCCAGTCCTTTACCGTCCAGAAGCCACTCCCGCGCGAGCGCGCCGTCGTTCGTTTCCCAGGCTCGCGCCAATGGAATGACGAAGCGCTGGTGACGGCCATTCCTTTCGAAGTGCAGCTCGCTCAAAAGACCTGTCGCCGTCGACAGCACGATGAAGTCATGATGGGCCAGATCTTCGATCGTGAGCGGGGTACCGTGCTGCGCCAGATAGGTGGGCGCGGCACACAGCAGACGCCAGTTCGGCGCCAGCCGGCGGGTGGCGAGCCTGCCCTCATCAGGCATCCCGAAGCGAATGGCGAGGTCGATGTCATCCGCCAGCAAATCCGACAATGCGTCTGACAGGTGCAGCGCGATCTTCAATTTCGGATGGGCCCTGCAAAACTCATCCAGCCAAGGCTTGAGTGTGCGGCGGCCAAAATCGGCCGAGGCGGAGATGCGGATTTTCCCCCTTATTTCACGCCTGCCGCCCAAAAGCTCGGCTTCGGCATCGTCGACGGCGTCGAGTGCGGTCTTGCAATAGCGGAGGTAGAGCTGTCCCTCCTCGGTAAGGCGCAGCTTACGTGTGGAGCGGTCGAACAGCTTTGTCTGAAGAGCCGCCTCCAGCTTTTGCAGCCTGGCGCTGGCAGCTGCAGGGGACAGGCCAAGCTTGCGCCCGGCAGAAGAAAGGCTGCCAAGTACGGCAGCCTCTGAAAAGAGACGCATGTCGCCAAGTCTGTCGGTGGCCATTGTTCAAGTAGATTTGAAGATGAATCAAATAGTAGACCAATTATCAATTTCAGATTGATCGATCACACTGTGCCCTGTCTCGAACGTAAAGAAAGGGAGTCTCCAGTGATGAATCCATCGAACCCGACCCGCTCTTGCGAGGGTGGTCAGGGTCTGCCGTTGGCGGCCTTGCTGGCCTTGACGATGGCCAGCTTCATCGCCACCGCAAACGAAAGCGTACCGGCCGGACTGTTATCTGGCATCGCACAGGGCTTGGGCGTTTCGGAGGCCGGGGCCGGCCAACTGGTGACAGCCTGCGCATTCGGCTCTGGACTGGCGGCGATACCGCTGACAGCCTTATTCGCTGAATGGCCGCGGCGCCGTCTACTGGTCGTAGCGCTATCGATTTTCGCGGCTGGGAACGCGATGACGGCGGCGACCGATTCCTTCCCCGCAGCATTACTTGCGCGCTTCGTGATCGGCTTGGCCACAGGCGTGACCTGGAGCCTGTTGGCCGGCTATGCCCGCGCGCTCGTCGGACCTGCGCAACAAGGGCGCGCGATGGCAGTAGCGATGGCCGGCATTCCGTTAGCCCTCGCATTGGGCGTGCCGTTGGGCAGCTGGCTTGGTGCGACGGCCGGCTGGCGTAGTGTGTTCCTGTTCCTTGCTGCGATGGCGGCGGTGCTGATCGCCTGGGTCTATGCCGCCGTTCCTGAACTGCAAGACAGCCAAACGCTGCGACGCAAGCGTTTGCCGGAGGTCCTCGCCACGCCCGGAGTGAGACCGGTTCTGGCGGTACTGTCATTGTGGATTTTTGCCCACTACCTGATGTACACCTACGTTTCGCCGATGCTTGCGTGGCTCGGTTTCGCGCCCTACTTGCAACAGGTATTGCTGATATTTGGCTTGGGCGCGGTGGTCGGCAATTGGCTGGTGGGCGTGCTGATCGACCGCTGGCTGCGTAGTCTGGTACTTGCTTGCCTGGCAGCGCTGGTTGCGACAGCCGTCGGTTTTGCGTTATCCCCTTCGAACTCCGTGCTGATCGGTATTGGTATCGTCGTGTGGGCAATGAGCTTCGGTGGCGCCCCCACGCTGCTGCAAACCGCGCTGGCCGATCATGCGGGAGCAGATGCCGGCATTGCGCAGTCGGTACTGGTCACGGTCTTCAACCTGGCCTTCGCCGGCAGTGGAGCGTTGGGCGGCGCACTCCTGGACACTTGCGGCGCCGGGGCACTTCCTTGCGTTGCGGCTGGCTTGCTTGCAACTGCCGGATTCATCGCCTGGCAGGCGTCACATTCCGGTTTCAAGGCGGGATACCGATCCGGAAAGTGATCGTGAGAATGGACTGCCATGCAATCCATCGCCGGCAAGATCAGCTGTTGATGTAGCTGGTCTTCACCGTGGTGAAGAACTCGACCGCGTACTGCCCCTGCTCCCGCGCGCCGTAGCTGGATGCCTTTCTGCCGCCGAATGGCACATGCGGATCAACACCGGCTGTCGGCGCATTGACCATCACCATTCCTGCCTGCGCCTGCTTCTTGAAGAAAGACGCGCTCTTCAGGGAGCGGGTGACAATACCCGCTGACAGACCGAAGGGCGTGTCATTGGCAACGGCAACCGCTTCTTCCAGGCCATCCACCTTGATCACGCTGGCGACCGGCCCGAAGATCTCTTCCCGATTGATGCGCATGCCATTGCTGGTCCCGATGAACAAGGCCGGAGTCATGTAATAGCCGGGCTGACCAGCAATCTCAGGCTGCGCCATTCCACCGAAGACCAGCTCTGCGCCTTCCTGTTTCCCGATTTCAACGTAATCGAGATCCTGTCGGAGTTGGGTGGCGTCAACGACGGGTCCCATCTGCGTGGCGGGATCACGGGCGTCACCCACGACAAGAGATTGAAGACGAGCGCAGAGTTTCTCCACGAACGCGTCATGGATGCCGCGCCCGACAATGAGTCGCGAGGAAGCCGTGCAACGTTGTCCGGTCGAGAAAAACGCCCCGTTCAAGGCACAATTGACGGCGATATCCAGATCGGCATCATCGAGCAGCACAAGTGGATTCTTCCCACCCATCTCCAACTGGAATTTGGCCATCGTGCCTGGCCGCTCCACGCAGGTACGGGCAATATGGCGCCCGGTCCCCTCCGAACCGGTGAAGGACACTGCTGCGATACGGGGATCGACGACGAGACTGTCGCCGACATCACGCCCGCGCGCCATCACGAGATTGAATACGCCGGCGGGCAAACCGGAGCGGCTGAGGATCTCGGAGAGCATCCACGCACTGGCGGAGACCGCATCGGCAGGCTTGAACACAACGGCATTGCCATAGGCCAATGCAGGCGCGATCTTCCACGCGGGAATGGCAATGGGGAAATTCCACGGTGTAACGATACTGACCACGCCGAGCGCTTCGCGCGTCACCTCGACGTCTATTCCCGGACGGGTCGATGCCAACAGATCGCCCGTGGTTCGCAAGCATTCTCCCGCGAAGAACTTGAAAATCTGGCCAGCGCGAACCACCTCCCCCACTGCCTCGGCGAGAATCTTTCCCTCCTCGCGCGCCAACAGCTCGCCCAGCTCTGCCCGTCTGGCCAGAATTTCGCTGCCCACGCCATCCAGGATATCGAAGCGCTGCTGGGGTGTGGTGCTCGCCCACAAAGGCTGCGCCGCCGCCGCTGCTGCGATGGCCAGATCGATCTGGTTCTTGCTGGCACGGGCATACAGACCGATGAGATCGCGCGTGTCGGAGGGATTGATGTTCTCGGCAACACTGCTGCCCTCGATCCATTCGCCTGCGATGTAGTTCTTGAAGATTTCTTGATTGTTCATGCGGTATGTCTCAGTGATACAGGCCATGTACGCGACCAAACAGGCGTGTCAGGCCGACGATGGCGTCGATGTTGGGTGTGGCGATGCCCAGGTGTCTTCCGATCTGGCTGACGATGGTGACGATGTTGTCCAGTTCCAGCGCACGTCCCGCTTCGACGTCCTGCAGCATCGAGGTCTTGAACGCGCCCAGCCTTTCGGTGACCGAGTGGCGCTGCTCGGGTGTCTCGTCAATTTCCAGTCCGAGCCGCCGGCCGATGCGTGCGGCCTCCTCCATCGCCGAGGAACAGAACGTCCGCACCAAGGGATCTGCCAATATCAGGTCACCCGTTGCGCCCGTGAGGGCCGATACCGGATTCATCGTCAGGTTCCCCCACAGCTTGTACCAGATGTCACGACACACGTTTTCCGACTGCCTGACCGCGAACCCTGCCGAAGTCAGCAGCTCGGCGATCCTCTCCAGAGGATGCGACGACTGCCCGGAGGGATGGCCGATGACCAGGCCATTGCCCATGTTGTGGCGGACCTGTCCGGGAGAGATCACCGAAGCACTGGCGTGAACCACGGTTCCGATCACCCGCTCGACGGGCAGGTGGCGGGCGATGATTCCATCAGGATCGACGGTATCGAAGGGCAATCCCGCCAATGCCGGGAGGACCTGTGCAAACCACCATGGCACACCGTTCATGGCGGGCAGGATCCAGGTCTGTGGGCCGATGAAAGGCGCCAATCCCTTGACCATCCCGCTGAGCGCTGGCCCTTTCGTTGCAATGACCAGCACATCGGGTATGCCCAGCTCCGCCATGTCATCACTGGCCCGTGCCGGCAGCTGGATCAAGCCCTCCTGCGTGTGCAGACGCCAGCCATGCTCACGCAACCCGGCCAGCGTATCGCCCCTGGCCAGCACGCCCACATCGGCATTCCCGGCGGCGGCCAGCCGTGCGCCCAGCAAGCTGCCAATCGCACCGGCGCCGGCTATGCAGACCTTCATGGCGAAGTATCTCCTTTGGCCTTTCTGAGATTGGCCTTGAAGAGGTCGGGCACGCGTTCATCGAAACCCAGTGCGACGCGCCGCACCTCGGGAGAGTCCGTCGGCGCATGGCCAACGCCGAGGGCGCTGGCCCGGGGCGCCGCAATGGACGTGACCGTTCCGCTGATGCGACCGATGCCGGTGATTTCGCATTCCACCACTTGCCCGGCATCGACGCTGCGGGAATGGCATGGCGTTCCCATCAGGATCACATCGCCCGGCGAGAGGGTAATGTGGCGGGCCAGATCGGCGATGACGTAATGCGGTCCCCAGATGGTCTCGTCACCGATATGCGCCTCCTGGACAACCAGGCCATTGACATAGGTCCTTAAAGTCTGTTCGAACAGATTCACCCCCCGGACAATACCGGGGCCGATGGGGAGCAAGGTATCGGCACCTTTGACGCGCAACATGCTTCCCTGATCCGTATCGCGGAAGTCCTGCAAGCCCATGTCCAGAGCAGGGCAGAATCCCTCGATATAGTCCCAGGCCTCATCGGGGGTGACGTTGCGGCAGGTCTTTCCGATCACCACGGCGTATTCGCCCTCGTAATTCAGGTACTTGCAGTCTTCCGGCTTGAGGATCTGTCCATGATGCCCATTCAATGCCGTCGGCGGCTTGGTGAAGTAGGTCGGCGTTTCGGTCGGGCGCGCCTTGTTCCGTGTTTCGAGACTGCGCGAGCTGTAGCTGATGTGGACAGCGATGATCTTGCTCGGTGCCACCGGCGGCAGATAGGTCAGCGAGTCCGCTGCCAGATAGCGGCCGTCGTCCAGCTTGAGCTGCCCGGCATGGGCGCCGGATTCGACCATGACACCCCAGAAGGCACTGCCGCCGATCAGGACTCGTCGACGTTCGACTCTTGGTCCCTGCATGACTGCAGGCAATTCCCCAAATGGAAATTCGAAATTCATTCAATACTCCTGTGATGCTTGAAAATGAGCTCGGCGAGATTAAAGATCCTTCTTCACGCCAGCCACCACGAGGCCGCCCGCCAGCAGCAGAAATGCCGCGATCACGTACATGCCGATGGCAGTGGTGCCGGTGGCATCCTTGATCCATCCGACCAGGAACGGACTGGCGAATCCGGCGAGATTGCCGATCGCATTGATGATGGCCACACCTGCCGCCGCAGCCACCCCGCCCAATACGGCGGTGGGCAGTGTCCAGAACACTGGTGCCAGGCATTGCAGTCCCATGCTCGCGATGGACAGGCTGATCATCGCCAGCAGGGTATTGCCACTCCAGATGACGGCGCCGATCAGGCCCGCTGCGGCCACGATGGCAGAGATCGCATAGTGCCAACGACGCTCACCGGTCTTGTCCGAGTGCCGTCCCACGATAACCATGGCGGCAATCCCGAAGGCATAGGGAATGGCGGAAAGCAAACCGATATGCAAGGGGCTGGCCACGCCCGTGGCCTTGATGATGGATGGCAGCCAGAAGCCGAACCCGTACTGCCCCATGGAACTGCCGAAATAGACGATGGCCAGCAGCCAGACCAGCGGATGCCTGAATGCGGACGCGGCCGAGACGTGCACCTTGATCTTGTTTTCCGCATCGATATTGGTCTGCAGGATCACTTTGTCGGTCTCCGACAGCCACGTGGCATCGGAAATGCGGTCATCGAGATAGAACAGCACGCTGATACCGATGAGCAGCGACGGCACCGCCTCTACCAGGAACAGCCATTGCCATCCGGCCATGGCGTTGACGCCGCTCAAGTTCTGCAACACCCAGCCCGAAGCGAGACCGCCAAATACCCCGGCGATGGGAATGGCGGTCATGAAGAGCGCAATGATGCGGCTGCGCCGACGTGCCGGATACCAATAGGTGAGATAAAGGATGATGCCCGGGAAAAATCCCGCTTCGGCCGCGCCGATCAGGAAACGCACCACATAGAAGGACATCTCGCCACCAACGAAGGCCATGGTCGCCGTGAGCAGCGCCCAGGTGATCATGATGCGCGCGATCCAGCGGCGGGCCCCGACCCGGTGCATGATCAGGTTGCTGGGCACCTCGAAGAGGAAATAGGCAATGAAGAAAATCCCCGCTCCCAGCCCATATACGGTCTCGCTGAACTTGAGGTCCTGCAGCATCTGAAGCTTGGCAAAGCTGATATTGACGCGATCGACGAAGGCGACCACAAAGCATAGGCAAAGAAAGGGGATCAAGCGTCGGGTCACGTGGCCATAGATGGCTTCCTCTGTTCTTGGCTGTTCGCTCATGGCGGCATGGGCCACATTGCTTGTCATGATATGTCTCCGGTGTGGTGTGGCTGTCTTATGTTCTTATTGGGCTGGGAACCAGATGTGGATGTTTCCGGTACCTCGGGCATTCTCGTACTCGGACAATACCTCGCCCTTGGCGCGACATTCACTGCCGCCCATCGCACCGAGCATCTGCAGGTAGTGGGCACCGAACGCCTCCCAGGGGGCGCAACGATATTCGTCCTGCCAGCGATCCAGGATCTGATCGTGACGGCCTTCCACCATCAGGCTGATCGCTCTCTTGTCGCTGGCGACGTTTTCCGGTGAGGAGACGTTGGTCTCATGGAAGATGCGCGGATGCGTCGGCTTCCAGTCGATACCATTGAACTTGTGGCTGAGGGCGCCGGATGCCAGCAGTACCACCCGCAGTCCGCTACGGCTGATCGCCTCGCCGATGGCTTCGCCGGAACGCAGGAAGTGCGGCCATTCGCAATTCTGGCAAGAGCTTATCGACACGACAGGGGTATCCGACAATTCCAGCCGCAAGTGCTTGATCAGATTCAAGGTCGCATATTGACGCTCCAGGCCGGGATTGCTGACAGCGCGGTTGTAGCCGCCGCGCTCGCGGGAAACCGCTTCGATCTGCCATGCCAGTTCCGGATAGCCGCGATAGTCGTAGGGAACGCCGTGCAGATACCAAGGCATTTCATCCGAGACATAGCTACCGGTATAGCGCTGCCCGGCATCGATCAGGTGATACCCGGTGGTGAACCAGTGGCTGTCGAAGACCAGCACCACATCCGGCTTTTGTGCCTCGATCCTTTCGCGCAGCCTGGCGTAGCCCGCAATCAGGTCGGAGTCCTGACCTGCTCCCATGGCACGACGAAATTCCTCACATTGCATCAGTCCCGGATGGTGCGACACCAATGCAGAGCCAACAATCTTTCCCATTTTTCATTTCCTCTTAACGATGACTGAAGCTAGGCGTGAACGCCTTCTTTGGAACCACGACATCCTTGACATCGCAGAAGAATTCGAAGCTCCAGTTCCCTCCTTCACGACCGATCCCGCTTCTCTTGATGCCGCCGAACGGCGCCTGCAAGTCGCGGATGCCAAAGCTGTTGATCCAGATGAAACCGGTGCGCACCTGCTGGGCCAAGGCCGTAGCGTGCCCGGTTTCTCCATAGCACACCCCGCCCAGGCCGTAGTCGGTACCATTGGCCAGCGCGACGGCTTCTTCATCGCTAGCGAAGGTCTGCAGCGTCAATACCGGCCCGAACACTTCGTTCTGCACGATCTCGTCGGTCTGACGCAGGTCAGTCAGCATGGTGGGCTGGAAATACTGCGCGCCGAATTCCGCCTTGCGTCCGCCCCAAAGCAAGCGGGCGCCGCCATCCACGGCGCGCTGGACGAAGCCCGCAACGCGATCTATCTGACGTGGATGGATGATGGGCCCCACTTCGGTGCCCTCCACCCTGGGGTCGCCGATGACCAGCTTGGCAACGAAGTCCCGCATCAATGCGGTAAATTCCTCGGCGACCTTTTCGTGGACCAGGAATCTGGTGCCGGCCAGGCAGACTTGCCCTGCGTTGCGATACATGAGCGCACCGGTGGCAGCAGCACTCCCCAGGTCCGCATCTTCCAGGACGATGAACGGGCTCTTGCCACCCAGCTCCAGGCTACAGGGCACCAGGTTCTCGGCGGCCGCCTTGGCAATCCATTTCGCCGTGGGCACGCTGCCCGTGAAAGAGATCCGGGAGATGCGGGGGTCACTGACCAGCTTCGCACCGGTTCTCGCTCCGGTGCCCTGGACGATATTGAAGACACCCGGCGGAAGGCCGGCCGCATCGGCGGCGTCGGCAAGCAGGGACGACGTCAATGGCGCCCACTCGGGCGGTTTCAGGATGCAGGTATTGCCGGCAGCCAGCGCCGGCCCCAACTTCCAGGTCGACAGCATCAGCGGAGAGTTCCAGGGCGTGATGATCACGGCTACGCCAGCAGGATCATGGCGCACGATGTGATGTGCCTGCTCCGTATCGATGGGATGATCTTGCAGCGACAGCGCGTGCTGCGCAAACCACTTGATGTTCAGGACGGCGCGCGGAACCACTCCGTGACGCATGCGTGAAAGCAGCACGCCCGCATCAACGCTCTCCAGGCGACAGAACTCATCTGCACGCTTGCCGATTTCGTCGGCAAAGCGATCCAGATATACCTTGCGCTGGACGGCGCCCATGGCGGCCCATGCCGGGAAGGCCGCCAGCGCGCTCTGAACGGCCTGTTCGACATGCTCGTCCAGCCCCTCGCTGACCTGGGCCAGCGGCCGCTGGTCGATGGGACTGAACACATCAAAGCGCTCGCTGGATGACACGCGTCTTCCACCAATATAGTGATCGGGGGATACCGAAATCCCCTCCACTTCAATTCTTCCTTCAGACATGCGATTTCTCCATCTATCTATCGTTATCGCGGTACTCCAAGATCATGTTCGGCACTGATCGAACCTTGCCGCTGCATGCTCATGTCAATAGCCCGTTCCGGTGGTCAGCGTCTTGGGCGTCGCCTGTTGCCTGAAGCGCGAGAGCAATCCCCGCGTGGCCTGAGCCAACAAGGTGGCATCGACTCCGACGGCCACGAAGCTGGCACCCAGTGCAAGATAGTGTTTTGCGAGACGCTCATCGGTGGTCAAGATGCCGCACGCTGTCCCGACCTCTTTCAGGGTGGCAATGGCGCTCTCGATCAGATGCATGACCTCGGGATGTCCCGGCTGCCCGAGGTAGCCCATGGATGCTGACAAATCGGCCGGTCCGATGAACACGCCATCCACACCAGGAACCGAGGCAATCTCCCTGATGTTTTCCACCGCGCGGCGTGTCTCCACCTGGACCAGCAGACAAATATCGTCGTTTGCGCCGTGCAGGTAATCGGGAATGGCGCCCCAGCGCGAGGAACGCGCCAGTCCACTGCCCACGCCACGTATGCCTGCCGGGGGATAGCGCACTGCCTTGACCAGCTCCAGAGCCTGCTCCCTGGTTTCCACCATGGGCACGAGCAAGGTGGTGGCGCCGATCTCCAGCACCTGCTTGATCAAGGCGGGGTCGCCATGCGGGATGCGAACCACCGGATGACTTGCGTACGCAGCGATGGCCTGCAGCGATTGCAACATGGTGCGCAGATCATTGGGAGCATGCTCCCCATCGATCAGTAACCAGTCGTATCCGGCGGTCGCGCAGATCTCCGCGCAATAGGAATCGGCCAAGCCCAGCCACAGGCCGATGAGCGGCTCGTTCCCGGCCAGTGCCCGCTTGAATCGGTTCTTCGCTTCCATCATGCGAATCTCACTGAAATCGATCCCAGCGCACCATAGTCCGCGTGGAAAGTATCGCCTGCGGCGCAAGCGACCGGTCGGGTGAAGGATCCGCCCAATACGATCTCGCCGGCATTGAGGCCCTCGCCGTGCTGGGCGAGCTTGTTGGCGAGCCAGACGATGCCGTTGGCGGGATGCCCCAGGACCGCCGCACCCAGACCGCTCTCTTCAATCACCCCGTTCTTGAACAGCAGCGCACCTGCCCAGCGAAGATCGACTTCATCAGGCCGGACAGCACGATTTCCCAGGACGATGCCGGCGTTGGCGGCGTTATCGGCGATGGTGTCGCGCACCTGGCGCGGCTTCTTCGTTTCGCGGTCAAATTGTTCGATCCGTGCATCGATCAGCTCCAAGGCCGGGATGACGTAATCGGTCGCGTTGAGGACATCGAAGAGCGTAACGTCCGGCCCCATCAGTGGCTTGGCCAGGATGAAGGCGAATTCCACCTCGAAACGGGGAACGATGAAGCGGCTTGCGTCGACTTGCTCGCCATCACGCAGAAGCATGCTGTCCAGCAGCGTCCCATAGTCCGGTTCGGTAATCTGCGATGCCAGCTGCATGGCGCGCGAAGTCAAGCCGATCTTGTGGCCGATCTTCTTTCTGCCTTGCTGAAGCTGCAGCTGGATCCATTCACGCTGGATCGCGTAGCTATCGGTCACGCTCATGTCAGGATAGCGATGGCTGAACTGGCGAACTTGCTGGCGCGTGATTTCCGCTTGCTCAAGTTCGCCCGCCAAAATGCGGTGTGTCGCTGCATCCAGCATGTTGTCTCCCTGCGCGGCAATCATCTGCCCGCAATCTGTTTATTGAATTGGATGGGCGGATTGTGCGGGGATCTGCATGACGCGGCAAACAATGATTTTTTGACGATTATCAGGATTAACTTGATAATGCCGCCATGTCACTTACACGGTTCACACTTCGGCAGATAGAGGCATTCGCTTGCGTAGCGGAGATGCATAGCTTTGGCGCGGCGGCGCAAAGACTCGGCATGACCCCGCAAGCGGTGAGCCAACTGGTCGCCGAACTGGAAAACATCCTGGCCTTCCGGCTGTTTGACAGAACCACGCGCAGGGTCATTCTGTCTTCGGCCGGCCGTGATTTCCTCCCCTCGGCGGAAACCATTCTCCGGCATGTACGCGCCGCCGAGAGCGCTGCCGACGACGTGCGCAACCAGGCCGCAGGGGTCGTGCGAGTTGGTGCACCGCTGGTCCTTGCGAGCACCGCGCTGCCTGCCGCCATCACGCTATACAACAGCTTGCGCCCCAAGGTCGTCATCAGGGTCAGGGACCTGCCGGTCGATTCCCTGGTGGATGCGGTGGCGGCAGGCGATGTGGATATCGCCATCGGGCCTGACCGGGCTGTTCCAGCCAGCGTCAAGCAGCAGGCGGTATTCAACAGCCTGTGGGTGCTCTGGTGCTCGCGCAGTCACCCTCTTGCGAAGAAGCGGCGACTGCGATGGAGCGACCTCCGGGGTACCCCCCTGGTCGCGGCAGGCAGAGACCATGAGCACAACGTCACGCAGATGCGCCTGAGCACACCGGAGGGAGAACGCGTCACGCCCATTGACGTGGTGGACAATATCTCGACCGCCCTGGGCATCGCGGCCCAAGGCGTCTCCGCGACGCTTTGCCCGGCCTACGTCGGAGCGCTTGCCCAGGCATACGGATTGATCTCCAGACGCGTCACTCACCCCGAGGTGTTGCGCAAGGTTTGCCTCTACTCCTCTACCGTGCGCGATCCCTCGCCCGGCGTGAGCGGCTTCGCCGACTTTCTGGCGCCATGGCTGCTGGAGTGGTCCAGGAGCCTGGACAGGGAAAGTCCCCCGCTGAGCGAAGAAGACAGCAGACGCTAGCCGTCGCTCGCCGGATTTCTCGCGCACTGATGGATGGCCCACGACAGTGCGGGCATTCGGATCCGGTTGCGCCACACCCGCATCCCCCCTTCCACACAATCCGCTCTGCAATTCCGCTCCTGATGGAAGCGCAGCACTGACACCGCCATAGCCAGCTACGCGCCTCTCAATGGCAGGAGCATGCTGCGGTATCGAGGCTTGCCCCCCAGCTTGTGTTCTCACCGTAGCGGCGCATCGCCGCAAAACCGGCCGAGCACGCTGCCCGGTTGCAGCATGTGCGAGAAAAAGCTAAGCTTGTTCTATCAGCTAACTATTAGTTCTACCAGATAGAACCAGAGACAAAGAACATGGCAAGATCACGCGAAACCGCACAGTCCCCCAACGGCATATCGCCCAGTGGCATCGATGTCCTCGATCGCGCAGCCGCAATCCTCTTTGCATTCAGGCGCGATGACGCACCGCTCACGCTGACCGAGATTTCCAACCGGACCGGTCTCTACAAGAGCACGGCGCTGAGGCTGGTCGGTGCGCTTTGTCATCACCGCCTGTTATTGCGACTGCAGGACGGCCGCTATCTGTTGGGCGCAGCCACCTTCAATCTGGGAGCGATCTACGAGTCGACGCTGAACCTGTCTGACGTCCTGATGCCGCTCATGCGCCAACTCAATGAAGACTCCGGCGAGTCGGTCTCCTTCCATGTGCGCGACGGCGACAAGCGCGTCTGCCTTTATCGCATCAGCTCGCGGCATTCGCTGCGCGCCGAAGTTCAGCAAGGCGATGTGCTTCCGCTGGATCGTGGCGCCAGCGGGCGCGTCTTGTCGGCGTTCGCTGGGGCCACAGGAGAACCCTATGACACCGTGCGCCACACGATGTACTACATGTCACTAGGCGAACGCGATGCCGAGACCGCCGGCATATCGGCTCCGGTGTTGGGCGCGGCAGGCAGCCTGGTCGGCGCACTCGGCCTGGTCGGTCCGGTCAGCCGCCTCAATGGCGAGGCCATGGAGCGTTATCGTCCGCTCCTGCTCGATTACGCAGCCCAGGCGACCCACCTGCTAGGGGGTGATCCGACGCCACTCAAGGAGGCTGCAGCACGCTAGTCCGCCCGCACGTTCAAGTATTGGGGCAATACGCAGAGCGCATGAAGACGCTCCCTGAAACATCCAAGATCAAACCAGATCCCGATTCATATAACAGGAGATACGCCAAATGATCCCGTGGTACAAACAATTGACAAAGCCCGAAAAGCGCACCTTCTGGGCCTGCTTCAGCGGATGGGGCCTGGACGCCATGGATACGCAGATGTATGCCTTGACGATTCCAACGCTCATCGCGCTGTGGGGCATGACCAAGGGGGAAGCGGGCATTCTCGGTACCGCCGTACTGATCATGGCCGCGCTGGGGGGCTGGATCGCAGGCATTCTCTCTGATCGCTACGGACGCGTGCGCATTCTTCAGGTGACCATCGCCTGGTTTTCGCTATTCACCTTTCTTTCCGCCTTCACCGATTCGTTCTGGCAATTGCTGATCACGCGCAGCCTGCAAGGTATCGGCTTTGGCGGCGAGTGGGCGGTCGGCGCCGTGCTGATCAGCGAAACCATCAATCCCCAGTTGCGCGGACGTGTCGTGGGTGCATTGCAAGCGGGTTGGGCAATGGGCTATGGCATCGCGGTATTGCTAACCACCTTGCTATTCAACTACATGCAGCCGGATATCGCATGGCGCGTGTTGTTCGCCCTGGGCATCGTTCCCGCCCTGCTGGTTCTGTGGATCCGCCGCAATATCGAAGAAGCACCGGTGTACGCGCGGCAACGCGCCCAGGCCAACACCGAAAAGATCAGCATCTGGGAAGTCTTTGCCCCAGCGAACCGCGCCACTACCCTGAAGGCCATCCTCCTGACGTTCGGGATCTACGGTGGCAATTACGTCATGATTACCTGGTTGCCGGCTTACCTGAAGCTGGTCCTGAACCTGTCGATCAATAATGTCGGCGGCTACCTGGCGATCAATATCCTCGGCTCGTTCGCCGGCGCCTTCCTCAATGGCTGGATGGCAGATGCCTTCGGCCGTCGCAAGACCTTCATGATCATCGCCTGCCTGCAAGCCGTGACCGTCTGCATCTACACCATGGCGCCCATCAACCTTGCGGTCACGCTGGTACTGGGCTTCGTCCTGGGAACGCTGCAATCGGGCACGGCGGCAGGCACCGGCGCATTCCTTGCCGAATTGTTCCCCACGCGCATCCGTGGCGCAGCTCAGGGGCTCTGCGGTAACGCCGGTCGCGCCATCGGCGCCGTCATGCCGACGCTGGTCGGTGTGGTCAGTGCGAAGGCCCAGTTGGGCGTGGCCATGGGCATCTGCGCCGGGACCGCATATCTGGTGGTGGTGATCGCCGCCATGATGCTGCCGGAAACCCGCGGCCGCGACCTGTCGAAGGTCGAGTGAACCGCTCTATTCCCTCTCTCCAGGATTTCCCATGATTATCGATTGCCACGGCCACTACACCACCGCCCCCAAGGCATTGGAAGAGTGGCGCAACCGGCAGATCGCCAACCTGAATGCGCCCGGGCTCGGCCCCAAGGTGGCCGAGTTGCAGATCAGCGACGACGAACTACGCGACTCCATCGAGACCAACCAGTTGCGGCTGATGAAGGAGCGCGGCGCCGATCTGACCATCTTCTCGCCACGGGCCTCCTTCATGGCGCATCACATTGGCGACCTCAACACCAGCCAGACCTGGGCGGCGATCTGCAACGAGCTGTGCTACCGCGTCTCGCAACTGTTCCCCGATCACTTCATCGGCGCGGCCATGCTGCCCCAGTCGCCCGGCGCCGATATCCGCACGTCCATTGCAGAGATGGAAAAGTGCGTCAAGGAATATGGCTTCGTCGGCATCAACCTCAATCCCGATCCCTCCGGCGGCCACTGGACCTCGCCGCCGCTGTCGGACCGCAGCTGGTATCCGCTGTACGAAAAGATGGTGGAGCTGGACGTGCCGGCCATGATCCACGTGAGCACCAGCTGCAATGCCTGCTTCCACACCACCGGCGCGCACTACCTCAATGCCGATACCACGGCCTTCATGCAGTGCCTGACCTCGGACCTGTTCACGGATTTCCCCACGTTGAAGTTCCTGATTCCGCATGGCGGCGGCGCGGTGCCGTATCACTGGGGCCGTTTCCGCGGGCTGGCGCAGGAGCTGAAGAAGCCATTGCTCAAGGACCATCTGCTGAACAACATCTTCTTCGATACCTGCGTCTACCACCAGCCTGGCATCGACCTGCTGACCCGCGTGATCCCGGTAGAGAACGTGCTGTTCGCCTCCGAGATGATCGGCGCGGTACGCGGCATCGATCCCGAGACCGGGCACCACTACGACGATACCAAGCGCTACATCGAGGCGGCCAACCTCAGCGCCGCCGAGCGCCACCAGATCTACGAAGGTAATGCCCGTCGCGTCTTCCCGCGCCTGGATGCCACCCTGACACAGAAAGGACTGTGAGCATGAGCACACCGATGATGAACCAGCTGGGCGTGGTCAAACGCCATATCGTGCGTACCGATGCCGGCGTGGCAGAGCAACTGGGCCGCTATGGCGTGGCCACCGTGCACGAGGCGCAGGGCCGCACCGGTCTGCTCAAGCCTTACATGCGCCCGATCTATGCGGGCGCATCAGTCTCGGGCACGGCCGTGACAGTGCTGCTGCACCCCGGCGACAACTGGATGATGCATGTGGTGGCCGAGCGGATTCAACCGGGCGACATCGTGGTGGCAGCGGTGACCGCCGAGTGCACCGACGGCTATTTCGGCGACCTGCTGGCGACCAGCTTCATGGCGCGTGGCGCCCGCGCACTGATCATCGATGCCGGCGTGCGCGATGTAAAGGTGTTGAAGGAAATGGGTTTCCCGGTATGGAGTCGCGCCATCAGCGCCAAGGGCACCATCAAGGCCACGCTGGGCTCGGTCAACATCCCGGTGATCTGCGCCGGAGCATTGGTCAACCCAGGTGATGTGATCGTGGCCGATGACGATGGCGTGGTAGCTGTTCCCGCTGCCGACGCCCCCCGCGTGGCCGCCGCTGCTCAGCAGCGCGAAGCCCTGGAGGGCGAAAAACGCGCCCAGCTGGCAGCAGGCGTGCTGGGTCTGGATATGTACAAGATGCGCGAACCGCTGGCTGCGGCAGGATTACGGTACATCGATTGATGTCTTAGACGCGCATTCATGACAGGAGGAGAAGATGGCCTGGTTCAAACGACATGACATCGGTTTCGTTGCCTTATCGTTGGTTTTCGCGGCAGCATGTGCCAATCCCCTCGATGATACGCCGGCAAGCGTGCAGCGCATCCTGGCCCCCACAGGCTCGCTTCGCGTGGGCGTGTATTCCGGCAGCCCCTCCTCGATTATCGCGGGAGACTCGCCAGCCGATGCCCGGGGAGTCGGACACGATCTTGGAAAAGCGCTGGCGGCCCGGCTGGGGGTGCCATTCACCGCCGTGGTATTTTCATCGAATGCGCTCGTCCTGGCCGCCGTCAAAGCAGGGACGGTCGATGTGACGTTTGTGAACGCGACCGAAGAGCGCGCTCGGGACATGGATTTCACCAGCAGCTACATGGATGTGGAAAAGAGCTTTCTGGTGCCGGCCGATTCCCCGTTCAAATCCCTGGCGGATATCAAGTCGGCCGACATCAGAGTCGGCGTGAGCGCAGGCAGCACATCGGCAGAAGAACTCCGGCCACTCTATGCGCATGCCCAACTGGTCAAGGTTCCGACGCTGGCCGACGCCAGGAAGATGCTGGCCAGGCATGAGCTCGACGCCTTCGCTACCAATGACGCCATCCTGTTTGAAATGTCGGACAAGCTGGCGGGCTCGCATGTATTGTCCGGTCACTGGGGACTGGAGCACTTTGCCGCCGCCATCCCCAAGGGGCGGGACGCGGCCATCAGCTATCTGAATGCCTTCATTGGCGAAGCAGTCGCTGATGGCACCGTCAAGGCCGCGATCGACAGAGCCCATTTGCGCGGCACGCTCGCAAGTCCTGACCAATGAAGTTAGTGCGGCAGAGCAGCTGATGACGGTTGGCTAGCTCCCTGCGCCATGACGGGTGATCACCTCGCCCGCCCTCGCCCCCATGTGCTGCCCGCACCGCCAAGTCAGCACGCCATTGACGATGACGGCATCAATACCTTGGGCGGGTTCTGCAGGCGCTTCATAACTGGCGGTATCGCGAATCGTGGCCGCGTCGAACACCACGATGTCGGCGTGATGACCGACCGCAAGCGTGCCGCGTCCGTCGAGCTTGAAATTACGGGCCGTCAGGCCGGTCATTTTCCAGACTGCGACTTCCAGATCGAAGAGCCCGAGGTCCCGACTGTAGTGCCCCAGGATCCTGGGAAAGGTCCCCCACAGCCGGGGATGCGGCTTTTCACCGGTGGGGATGCCGTCTGATCCGATCATGGTTTCGTCGAAAGCGAGGATGTTACGCACGTCGCCTTCATCCATGCCGAAATAGATGGCACTGGCAGGTTGCAGGCGGGCCGCAGCCTCTTCCTTTGTCACGCCCCAATCTGCGGCGATCGCATCCAGATCGCGACCGGCCTGCTCCGGATGCGGCTTGCTCGAGCTGATCAATATGCGCCCGCCAAGCCGCTTCGGATCCCGATGCAACATGGTGGAACTGGCGTTATAGGGATAGCAATCCAGGGCCACGCACTGACATTGCATGGCGTGGCGTATGCGCGCCAGGGTCTGGGCCGACTTGCCGAAGTTATGGGCACGCTGCAACTTGTGATGCGAAATGACCACCGGTGAATCCAGCTCGCGGCCGATCAGGAAACTCTCTTCCAGCGATTCCATGGACTTGTCGGCTTCGTCGCGCATATGCGTGACGTAGAGCGCGCCGCTCCCCTTGATGGGGCGACACACGTCGATGACTTCCTGGGTGGTCGCATGCGCTGCCGGTGGGTAATAGGTGCCGGTGGAAATGCCGATGGCGCCGGCGTCCAGAGCCTCCTCCAGCAAGGCGTTCATGGCACGGATCTCATCTGGTCGAGCTTCTCTTTCCAGCGAATCCATCGTCATGACGCGCAAGGTCGAATGGCCCACCATGGCAGCCACGTTGACTGCCGACGGCCTTGCCCGCAAGGCATCGAGGTAACTTCTGAAGGTGTCGAAACGGGTCTCGCCGGTATCTTCCAGCAGGCTCAACGGCGCCGGCAACGGCGTGCCGGCGCGCAGTGGCGCGATGCTGATGCCGCAATTGCCGGTGATCACCGTAGTGACGCCTTGCGAGATCTTGAAGCTCATATCTGACTGCGACAACACGGCCTGATCATCATGGGTATGGGAGTCGATGAAACCGGGTGCCACTATCTTTCCGCTGGCGTCTATCCTTTGCGCCCCCTGGCAGTGCGATAGATCGCCGATGGCGGCAATGCGGCCATTGCGAACGCCGATGTCGGCACGAAATCGTGGCGCCTTGCTGCCATCGATGACCGATCCGCCGGTGATCAGCAGATCGAATTCTTGACTGTTATGCATCTGTCTTTCTCGTTTGAACGTTTCAACAACTCAGGATGTGTGGGATGACGCCGCCGGCGAGATCGGCAGCGGTGGCGGCGCCAGCCGCCAGGTCATGGCAATGAGGAAGGACACGATGGCCGAACCGACCAGGAACCAGAAGGCGGCCAGGTAAGCACCGTGAAACGCGACGATCAGGCTGCCCATGACCACCGGGGCGACCGAGCCTGCCAGCTGGCCGCCAAAATTCATCAGGCCGGTGGCGCTGCCGATCAGATGGGATGGGAAGTGCTTCAGCGGCACCGAAAACACGGTAGCGTAGACAAAGTTGAATGACAGCAGACACAAGGTCCAGTAGAGCACCACCCATTCGATGACCGAGGTCGAGATCATCAGTGCCAGAAACACCGCGCAACACAGCGCCCCGCCCATCATGAAGACCCGCTCACGGCCCTTGCCGTGCTTGTCCAGCAACCAGCCCACCACATTGGTGCCGAGAAAAGCCAGCAGATAGGGGATCGCGGAGGCGATGCCAAGGTGCAGCATATCGATGCGATAGACCTTCAGGAGAAAGGACGGCATCCAGGAGATCATGCCGATATAGACGATGCTGGTACAGAACCAGATGGCGGTCAGACGTAACGCGGTGGGGTTCTTGACCAGCTCGCGCAGCTGATTTTTGGGGCGCTCGGTACTTTTTCCTTTTTGTCCGGCCATGCCGCCTCTGAGTGCCAGCCACAAGATCGCAGCAACGACCATGCCCACCAACGCAAGGATATGAAACGTTCCGCGCCAGCCCAGATAGATCACCGTCAGCGCCACCATTCCTGATCCGACGGCATTGCCGAGGAACACGGTGGAGATCAGAAATGATTTGGCACGGGCGCGCTCCTGTTGCGGGAAGACTTCGGCAACGGTCACCGAGCTGGCGGGGGAAAAACATCCCTCGCCAGCGCCGAACAGGAAGCGGATCAGCAGCAGCGAGGAGAACGACCACGCGATGCTGGTGAGTCCGGTAAACAAGGACCAGGCCACCACACACATGACCACGACGATGCGCGAACCGTAGCGGTCGGACAGCCATCCCCCCATGAGTTGCATGAGCGCATAGCTGACGTAGAACGCGCTGAGCACCATGCCAGCCTGCTGCGCATCAAGTGCGAATTCCTTGCTGATCGGTATGATGGCCGTGCTCATGACAATGCGGTCCGCATAGCCCACCGCCCACGCCAGAAAGAGCGCCGACAGGCAGATCATTTTTTGCAATCGCGTATTTGCCATTGGCATCTTCTCCTCGATATTGTCGACTTGTTGGGTATCGGGTGATCGGGCAAGCCGAGTCATCACCTTGCATGTGTCGACTATAGGAGAGCTGGCTCGCCATCGTCCAATGAGAAGAAATTGCTACCCCATAACCTCTGGTTATATACTTGTTTTCCCATGTCTGGAGCTGCCATGCGCCTGCGTCATATCGAGATTTTCAGCGCCATCATGCAGACCGGGAGCGCCATTGGGGCGGCAAGATTGCTCAATGTGACGCAGCCGGCCATCAGCAAGATGTTGCGACACGCCGAACAAACGGTGGGCTTTGCCTTGTTCCTTCGCGCCGGCGGGAAGCTGATTCCCACGCCGGAAGCATTGCGCCTGCAGCAGGAACTGCAACCCTTTGATGAGCAATTGGCGCGCATACGGCGGGTGGTCAGCAATCTTTCCAATGGCAGCGAAGCGCCCCTGCGCATTGCGGCCACGCCGGCGATTGCGCATCACCTCGCGCCCAAGGCCGTGGCATTGTGGTGCCAGGCATATCCCCATTCGGAATGCCTGCTGTCGGCGTCGCATACCCGCGAACTGCTTTACTCGCTGTTGCTCAATGAGGTCGATATCGCCCTCACAATGCAGCCGATATCGCATCCCAACCTGATCACGACCGTCGTGTGCGACTGCGATATTTACGCCATCGCACCGGCCAATTGGTGGACGCAGGAACAGCTGGACATGCCCGTCACGCCTGATGACATTGCGGGACAGCCCTTCATTTCGATTGATATCCGCTCCCATCTTGGCGCGTCGGTATCCACGTGGTTGGCAGGCGTTGTCCCGCCACCGAATGTCAAGGTCACGGTGCAGACCTATACCTTGGCGCGTTCATTGGTAGAGGCGCGTATCGGTATCGCGGTAGTCGATCACTTCACGGCCAAGGCGGGGCATGCAGACAAGGAGATACAAATGCGCCGGATCGACCTGCCTGCAGTCAGCAAGGTCTACGCCATCACCAATCGTTCCCGACCTGCGCCAAAGTCGGCAAATTTCCTGTTGGAGGCGATTCGTTCCTTACCGGTCTGACTAATCGATAAACGAACGGTATTATTCGTGCAGGGCTATGGGGTGTCGCCGCAGGGATTCCCTGCGCGCGTAGGGAATGGTCGATTTTTGTTATTGCAGGCGATACATTGATTCAACCTGGTGCGGTCATTGAACGAGGCAGTTTTCCGGGCGATGGTGGCACTGAAGCCGGCTGCGGATGGCTGTTATCGGACAATTGCCGCCATCCACCTTAAAAGAAGAAAATGAAATTCAAGCAATACGATGTGGTTAGGGTAAAGGAATGGAACGTGTCGCTTGAGGCGACAGAAGGCCAGTTCAATCGGCGTTTGCCAGTTGTGGGTGATATTGCAGTAATCATCGAGGTCTATTTAAAACCGCCTGGCTATGAGCTGGAATGTAGTGATGGTGCTGGAATTACTCAGTGGTTGATAGCCTTTCATCCCCTGGAAATCGAGTTGGAGTTGGTTCGATAACGGCGTCCGCAATCGGCCAGAAGCGGGCACCTAAGACCAAAAAAGCCCGCGGGCTTTTTCACCATATATGCACAGCTTAATTGCTTGATAGACGGTCGCTTTTATCTCTCGGTTTCCACATAACCCTTGCGCAGTTTTTCATTCACCAGCTTGTCCATCTCCTTCGAGGCTCGCTCGGGAGTATCAAACTGCTTGAGGATTGTCTGCCCGTTGGTGCCTGCGCGTCCATAACTCACGCTAAGCTCACGATCCCGACAGGACGCCTGCCAAAATTTCCTTGAACTGCCTTGCTCAAAAGTGAGCAGGCGCACCTTCAATAGCACGTCGCCACCGGTAACATCGGGAGTAGTGGCTGGAGGGACGCCACCAGTATCCGTCTGTGGTGTCGGTGGTAGCGCAGCTGCCGTGCGTCGTTCCGTATTGGCCAGTGCCATGCCGGTCTCGATGCTCAGCGCCTTGTCCTCACCATGAGCCAGCATGGTTTCGATGCGCGCCACTACGGCTTGCTGATCGTCCAGCCAGTCCTTGGCCGGAATGTCTAAGACTTTCCACCCGAAGCTGCGAAGAACACCGGGACGGAACACATAGCGCTCCAGTACGTCAGCTGCGGTTTGCGCCGGGCTGTCCAGCAGGATACCGAGTTCGTATGCAGTCGCGCCGGCCTCGGGAGCAGCAATCGCCAGGTCGCAACGGAATTGCGAACGCCCCACGTTAATGTTGACCGTGTGTCCGCGTGCCCTTAGCACCGCCACCATCGCATCGCGCACGCTGTCGACACCCGCCTTCTGTGCGAAAGCATCGCGCGCGCCCTGGTTGAGGCTGCCCAGGATGGATTGGGCGTGCTCGAAGCGGCCAGCCGCGCTGGCTTGTGCGAACTGCAGGAAAGCACGTAAGGCAGCCGCACCGTCGTTGTGGACATTGGTGATGGCTTCAGCGCCAATGGACGACACCACCGCCATGCGATGCCTGGCCCGGCTGAAGATCACGTTTAGGCGCTTCTCGCCGCCGCGCTGGTTGATGGGGCCGAAATTCATCAGCATCTTGCCGTTACTACCTGGCGCATAGCAGATGCTGAGGATGATCACATCGCGCTCATCGCCTTGCACGTTCTCCAGGTTCTTGACGAACAGACCGTTGAATTGGTCATCGTCCTCTCGCACATACTCCCGTTCTAAGCGCGCAGCGAAGTCGATGTCTTCTTCGGCAAGCGCGTCCAGCGCACGTTCGATGGCACTTTGCTGGGCTTCAGAGAAGGCGACCACCCCCAAACTCAGGCCGGTTTCCCGGCGCAGCATCTCGCGTACGCACTGCGCGATGTAGCGAGCTTCGGCCTGATTGGAGCGGTCGGCATACAAGCCATCGGTCAGCCGGTGGAAGCTGATCGGGGCATCCATGAGCAGATCAACCGCGAGCTCGCCGGCTTCTGGCCGGTCGGAATGCAAGGCGGCCGCGTCCTCGGCCTCGTGCTCTAGCAGCCGGTCGGGAATGGTCACCAGCCTTCCGTCATAGAACGCCGCGTTGGAGAAACTGATCAAGGCTTCGTGCCGGCTGCGATAGTGCCAGGCCAGCATGGTTGCAGGAAGATTGCGGGCAGCCTGGTTCAACAGGCTGTCCGAATCCAGGTTGATGGCAATGCGCTCACCCCCTTCCTCGACCATGACCTCTTCCTGGGCACTGTCACCGGCTGCGGAAAAGAAGCTGGTCGGCGGCAATTGCATCTCGTCCCCGACCACCACTACCTGGCGCGCGCGACTCAATGCAGGCACAGCTTCTTCGGTGGGAATCTGGCTGGCCTCATCGAAGATGACGACATCGAACAGGTCTTGCGACAGCGGCAGCGCGTCCGACACCGACAGGGGGCTCATCAGCCAGATCGGCTTGAGGTCGTTGATCACGCTGCCGGTCTCGCCATCGGCCAGGTCACGGATAGAGCGGTAGCGCATACTCTTGCCGAATTCGTGTTCCAGCTCGCGACGGCCCGCAGCATAGCGCTTCTTGAATGCCTTTCCCTCAGCATCCAGCTGCGTGGCCGACAAGCCGGAGGTGCGGACATGGCTGGAGAAGTTACGATGCAGATGGGCCTTGATGGCCTGCGCATTGCTCGCCAACAAGTCGCGCTGGGCTTGAGCTGCGCCGCGAGCGGCCTGCGCCAGGACGGCGCCACCGTTGGCCGCCAGCAGCGTGTTGCTGCGTTCCAGACGCCGCATGGCTTCGTCGGCGACCAGTGCCTCCTGCGCCGCTGGCATCGCGTCGACATGCAACACCGCCGCTGTGTAGGCAGGACCTGCCGTATGCACGGCGCGCAGCAGGGGCAACAAGTCGGGCAGGTCGTCCAACGCTTCCCGTAGGTCGCGGATGGTCTCCACGATCTGTTCCAGGCTGGCGTTTTCGTCTATCAGGAGATGCTTGTTTAACAGGGCCACGAGTCGGGACAGCAGATCGAAAACGCCGGCTTGGGCTTGCGCCACACCCTTCGGATCGCGTGCCTGGCGCAGGTGTGCGACCAGCGCAGAGGGGCCGTCCGGCGATTGCAGGCGCAAGCCCAGCGCAGCTAATTCCTCCACAAACGTCTGCATCGACGTCACCTGGTAACGCCGGCAGCCTTCCTGGTCGACAGTGGCCAAGGTCGCTGCGGCGGTATGCTCGGCCTTCAGCTGTTTCAGTACCTTGCCATAGCCAGGATGTACGGCATGTTTCGAGAAGTCGTAGCGACGCTTCAGCTCACCGCGCACTTTCCACCACGTCGGGTTGAACCAACGCGAAAACGAATGTTCGGTGCGCTGCATCAGGTCGAGCGCGGCCGACGTGTCGTCGGCGCTCATCTTTTCCTTCCAATGCTCGGTGCCCTGGCGCAGCCGTGCGAGCTCAGCAGCGCCTTGCTCAACCTCGGCGCGGATGCCCCGTAAGGCGCTGTACGCGGGGCTGGCGGTATCGAGCAAATCGAGGTGACCCGCCAGACCAGCGTCGGCCAGGCGCCGACTTTCCGCTGCGATGATGCAGGCTTGCTGCAAACCGGTGTCTGCGCGGATGAAGCCATCGGCACTTTCCAGCACGGGATCGAGCGCAGTGAGGAGCGCTTCCGCGTCGTTGCACAGGCGTTCAACTTCCACGTAGGAAGTTTGGTCCTGCAGCAGCGAAGCTTGTAGCAACGCGAACGGATGCCCGGAGAGTGAATCCCGGCCGAAGCGTTCCTTCACGGCGTGATGCAGGCGACGGGTGAGGTCCCGCTGGCTGTCCCAGACCGCTAGCGCTGGCAACGCCTCCCGCAACGCCGGCCCGGCGACAGGTGTTTCAGGCAGGGCGGCAATCCTACGTACCAGGTCGCGTACACGCTCGCCCAGTTCAGCGGGGGCATGCGCCATGGCGGCCTCGAAGGCATCGATGCGATGCTGCTGCGCAGCCAGGGCATCCACCAGCGTAGTCCGTCGCGCCAGTTGTGCATCGCCGTCGTCGGTCGCCGCGATCCATTGTTCGTAGCAGACTTTGAGATCGCTGATGAAAGCTTTCTTGTCAGTCTGGGAGTCATGGATCAGGCTGCACAGTTGTTCCAACCCGCTCTGCTTGAGTCTGTGGAACACCACGTCTAGCGCGGCCCGCTTTTCGCAGACGAACAGTACGCGCTTGCCACGGGCGGCATAGTCGGCGATCAGGTTGGTGATGGTCTGCGACTTGCCGGTACCCGGCGGCCCCTGGATGATGAAACTACGCTGCGTCCGCGCCAGGCCGACGGCGGCACTCTGCGTGGCGTCGGCCGATACTACGCCCCATTGTTCCTGCGGTGCGAGCGGTGCCGGCACGCTGACGTCGGTTTCGCGTGGCTCGATGGAAAATACGCGATCGAATGCAGGGTTGGCCTCGGACCGTTCGATCAGTTGGGCGTAGTCGCGCACCAGCGACATCTTCTTGTAGTTGAAGTTGGCCAGCGTAACCTGGGTGAGATCCAGGTCCCACGCGTAGCGATGGCCCTGGGATTCCTCAAGCATGTAGCCGATCTTGTCTTCCTGCTGCTCCGCTGCCACTGCCTCCGCCATGTGCGGTCTGCGCAAGGATGCGCCCGCTTCGAAACGCTGCGGCAACTCGCCCGGCCGGATCCAGTGTTCGTACAACGCTTTTCCGAGTGGACGGTAATCCTCGCGTGCGTAACTGTAGGGGGGCAGCCAACCCTTGGCCGTCATGCGCGCACGGCCTTCGGACGGGCGGCGGCGCTGGTACTGCTGCATCCGCTGAAGCGCCTTCTGGCGGACCATGCGAATCGATGCTTTATCCACCAAACGCAACTCCACGGCGGGCTCGGAGCGATGGATCTTGGAAAGCAGATCGGCATGGATATCCGCCAGCGAGACTTTGCCCAGATCCACCGTGTCAGGTAGCTCGATGCCGTACAACTGCGACAAGGAGTGCCGCAGCACCGGATTGAATTCGGCCTCGCCTGCCGTGCACTGGATCACATACTGATCACGCACACCCTTGCGCTTGACCAGTTCTACCGGCAACCAGAGCAAGGGACTGGTGATGCGTTCGTCCGGATCTTCCTTGAGGTTGTGCCAGCGCAGGAAAGCAAGCACCAAGCGCAGGTTGCTGAAGCCGAATTCGGCGCGGTCGCGACGGGTTTCCGAAATCAGCTTGTCCAGCGTAGCTGGCAGATACGGCTGGTCGTCGAAGCGTAGCCAGTTGCCTAAGCTCACGGGCTTTCCTGCCGCCAGTTGCTCGGCGAACGGGCCACCCCAGGTGCAGATATGCTCGGGCTTCACGCTGTCGATCTGCAGCATCAGAGGCACGCTGGCCACCGTCAGGTTGACGTTGGCACTGGTGGGCTTGAAGTACAGCAGACGATTGCGGCGCGACAGGTCGAACAGGCGGTCGCGTAGGTGTTCGAGCACCGCCACCCGGCGCGGCCTTGCACCTGCCACACCATCGAGGGTGCGCTCCACGTCAAGGGCGGCGGGCTGGTCCCGCCAGGTGCGCAGGCGTGTGGCCAGGCTGGCGACGTCGGTAGCGCGCTCATGCCGGTTGAGCTCGGTCATCTCAACGATGGCCGCAGCGATGATGGGTGACAACCGGCTATTGAGGCGGAACAGGTTGTGGCGATGGGCGACGAATTCACGCAGGTCGGCTGTGTCGGCGAAATCCAGTCCACACGCCAGGCTGGCGATCACCATACCGAGCAGGAAAACGTCGGAGATCTCGTCGTGATGGCCGACCCGCAATTCCCAGCTGGCGGGCCCGCTGAGATAGGTCGGCCGAACGATCGGCTGGCTTTCATCTTCCGGCACGGAGAGATCATGCTGCGAACGCCTACCGTCTTCCTCGTGCCCGCTCTGCAAGGTGCCAATGATATTCAGGCCGGAAGCCAAGTGCGGCTGCACCTTGTGCACCGCCTCCACGTTCATCGCCGGGGATTGTCCGTCGATTTGCCTGAGGTGCAACCCGCCGTCCTGACCAAGCATCACAGCGTCGCCATCCAGTGCAGCCACCCTGCCGTGAGCATGCACTGCCGCGACTTCCTGAAGCAGTGGCAGTACCAAAAGCAGCAGGTCGTCGTTGGAAAGTTGAATCCCGGCCTGGGCCTTGATCAGGCCACGCAGGGTGGGCTGGTCTGCCACGTCATTCTGAATGTCGCTCATGCTGCGGCCTCCTTGGCGAGCTGGCGCTTGAAGCGGTCGAGTTCACGCCTGCCAAATCCGGCGTCCCTTCGCAGGTTCTGCTGAAACCGATCCATGCTGCCCAACTGATTGGCGATGCTGGCGGCACGCATCAGGGCCGCGTCCTGCTGGTCCCCGTCCACCAAGACAAGGTCCAGCATGAGGGCATTGAGATAGTCCCTTACGCCGTCATCGACCCTATCTGGCGCGAAAGCCAGGAGGCCGGAATGCGGTTCGTCATCGCGCCAATCGGGAAACGTCGACCTGATCTGCGCCAGCACGGCATCGCTACCGAGGTCGGTGCCGGCCAGGTAGTAGGAGAGGAATTCGCGCGTCAGTTGCTGTAGCTGGAGCTGGCCCGGCAGGTCCAGGTTTTCCAGTGCCAATGGGCCATGGAGACGGGCTAGCAACCATTGCGTCAATACGTCAGCATCGCCATGCCATAACTCCAAGGCACGTGCGCGGATAAATGTCTCGGGATGGCTGTGAGCATCACTGGCCGATTTCAGGCTGGATTCGATCTCTCGGGCTTGCTTCAGGTAGGCCTCTGGATCAACCGTTCGGATACCCGTGATGACCTTGACCAGCGAAGAAATGGCAGGACCGACCGTGCCACAGGCAATGGCACCGCCGCGGTCAGCGTAAAGCTCGGTATAGAGAGAATAACGCCGATAGGTCTCACGCAAGCTGGGGCTGGTGCCAGGCGCTGCGAGGGCATTGGCAAGAATGCGTTCTGCGATCAGGAAGCGTCCACCGTCGCGCGACCAGAGCACGTAGTGCGCCAGTTCATGACCCAATATCGCCAGCAGCTCATCTTGCGACATACGCTCCAGCAGAGGGCCCTGGACGATGATGTGCACTTCGCCGGGAACAAAATAGAGCGAGGCGTTCATCTGGTCTCCGGGGGACTGGTAAAGCGTCGCGGGTACCTGGATGCCGAGTCGTTCCATCGCGGTGTTCAACACCGCATGGACGTCGGCGTGTGATTGAGGATCAAGCCGGTAGGTGTCTCGCAGCAGCGCGGCGCGCAATGAGTCCAACTGGTCGGCGCGGCTGGTGCGCTCGACCGCCCAATCCCATACTTCGCGCTCATTGTCATGAAGATAACTCGCGACACTGGCTTGATACTCAAATGGCACGAGGGTGCCGTACTTCCCGGAAGACACGTCCATGCAATCCCACCCCTTGATAATTTTTTAGCGATTTTACAGTGGAAAGCGATCGTGCATCCGCGCTGAAAAAAAGTAGAACGTGATATGGCGGAGACGCTAGGTTGGGAGGTGACGTGGTTGAATTCAACCTGAATCAAAGCGTCCAGTGTCAGTTATTAGGTGAAGAGCTTCGCGTGGGCGTCTTCGAGGATGGGGACCGGCGCCAGCCGACCAAAGGTGCCCGGCTGCAGCGTGACAGCGGCGACGTCATCATGGAACTGGTGGATGTCCAGGTAGACGCCATCAGGGCGTCGCGCATGGTCATCAAGGGGATCGAGCGACGACAGACCGAGCGCGGGGTGGTGGAGTTCGCGCAGGCCTGGCTGTGCGTGCAGGCGGGGACGCCGTTGCTGGAGACTTCGCGGGAAAATTTTTTCAAGCAAAGTGGCGGCGGCAGACAATGAACTGCACATTTCAGCGAATACAGTCATTCAGTTCGGCGAGCAATGCATCGAGCAATCTGGAAGAATCTGACTTCACGTCAACTGCTTCCATTATTTTTTTGAGCTAAGATGTCCGCAATCGGCCAGGAACGGAATCCGACAAACAAGGCCCACGATGCAAACCATGTTGACGTTACGCTGCCAGAAAACCACCCGTCCCTCAAGCCATCATGGCTCAGCCTCAGCGAGCTTGTCGACATAGAAATCAACAAAGGCGCGCACCTTGGGCGACAGATAACGGGCGCTAGGATAGATGGCCCAGATCTGGCTCGCCTGCGGACGCCATTGCGTCAGTACAGGAATCAGGCACCCCTCAGCTACGGCCTGACCCACAATCCATTTTGCGCTTTGCATGATGCCGGCTCCCGCCAACGCGGCGGTGTATAAGGCTTCGGCATTGTTGGCGCGCAACCGGCCTGTCACAGGAATCTCCGTCCATTCACCTTCGCGCTCCAGGCGCCAGGTATCGCCATCCATGTAATAGGCAAAATGCAGGCAGCTGTGCTGCAGCAATTCCCGGGGATGCTGCGGCATGCCGTGACGCGCCAGATAATCTGGCGCCGCCACCAGCATGCGCTGGTTATCGCCCAGTTTGCGCGCCACCAGGCGTGAATCTTCCAGGCGACCGACGCGCACGGCCACATCGATACGCTCATCGAGCAGGTCGACATAACGGTCGGTGAAATCAATGTCGACCTTCAATGCCGGATATCGATCCATGAACTCAGAAAGCGCCGGCAGGATCTTGAGCCTGCCGTAGTTGACCGGGACACTGACACGCAGGCAACCATGAACGGCGTCGCGCAATTCGGCAATCTCGGCATCGGCATCCTGCAACTGCGCCAACCATTGCTCGCAACGTAGCAAATAGCGCTGGCCCGCTTCCGTCAGGGTGATGCGCCGAGTGGTTCGCTGGAACAGACGTGTCGCCAATCGCGCCTCCAGCGACTGTAACTTCCGCGTAATGGCCGATGCCGTCATTGCCAGACTGTAGGCCGCCATCCCAAAGTTCTTGAACTTCGCGATGGCAACGAACGCCTCGATTTCTGTGTGTCTGTCGTGGTATTTCATTTCATAACGCAATAATTATCTTCATTTAAACCAGTTTATCCCATTATCTATTGGCAATAGGATGCTTCCCATCATCAACCCCAACGGAGTCATCCATGCAAGCCATACAGTTTTCTCAATTCGGGTTCGCGAACCTGCAACAGGTGGAGTTGCCGGAACCTAGCGCCGGGCCCGGGGAAGTGCTGGTACGCATTCATGCTGCGGCCCTGAATTACCGAGACCGCCTGATCATCGAGGGCAGCTATTTGCCTGATCTCGCGTTGCCGGCTTCGCCCTTGTCCGATGGCGCGGGCGAGGTGGTGGAAGTCGGCCACGGGGTGACGCGCTGGAAAGTGGGAGACCGCGTCACCACCCACTACTCAAGCACGTGGATAGCAGGCCGTGCTCAGGCCCGGCATGCCGCTGGAAAGCTGGGCGGGCCGCAACCTGGCGTACTGCGGCAAATCATCGCCATTGACCAGCAAGCGCTGGTCGCCACTCCCGCCTATCTGGATGATGTACAGGCGGCCACCTTGCCGATTGCAGCGCTCACTGCCTGGAATGCCCTGGAACAATGCGGCGCCAGCCCCGGACAAACGGTGCTGCTGCAAGGTACCGGCGGCGTGTCTTTATTCGCCCTGCAGCTTGCCAGATTGCGAGGCGCCAGGGTCATTATCACCAGCAGCGACGATACCAAACTGGAACGCGCGCGCCAGCTTGGCGCTCACGACACCATCAACTATCGCCGTACCGAACGGTGGTCAGTCGCGGTACGAGAACTGACAGCCGGCATCGGCGCAGACGTGGTGCTGGAGATGGGCGGCAGTCATACTCTGGCGCAGTCCCTGGCATCGGTGCGCCACGGCGGCAATATTGCGGTGATCGGCTTTTTGGCTGGCACCGGCAACGGCCCCGATGTCGCGCGCGCCCTGGTATCGACACAAGCACGCCTGCAGGGAATCAGCGTGGGGCATCGTGAAAGTTTTGAGGCCATGTTATGCGCCATGACCTTGGCACGGATCAAGCCCGTCGTCGATCGCTGCTATGGCATGGAGGAACTCGCGGCGGCCTTCTCTCATATGGGGAGTGCGGAAAACTTCGGCAAGGTCGTCATCAGGCTCTAAGGGGGAATTGGGTTCTGGTTCTGACATCCGACGCAGACCAGGGCCTGTTCAGTTCGTATCGCCACTGTAGCCATCGTTCGACTGATACAGCATGTGCTTGTATGCCGCACCTTGTATCTGTTCCCTGCCGTGCCGGGCTTCTAGACTGGGGGCTTCTCCACGCTACGACTGCCTGCCATGACTGAACTGCTGCCCCTGATGAGCTATTGCTTTGTGATGTCCGTCACACCCGGGCCAAACAACGTCATGCTGGCCACGACCGGCGCCAATTTCGGCTATCGCGGTGCGCTGCCGGTGATTCTCGGTATCCAGGTCGGCATCTTCGTGCAGACCATGCTCATGTGCGTGGGGCTGGGCAGCGTGTTCATCGCGTATCCGATGACGCAACAGTTACTGCGGATCGCGGGCGCACTGTACCTGGTGTTGTTGGCCTGGAAGCTTGCAGCGGCCTCGGTGACCGGAACCGGCGCACCGAAGGCGGTGACGTTTGCGCAGGCGGTGCTGTTCCAGGCGCTGAACCCTAAAAGCTGGCTCAAGGCGGTCACCATGGCGTCGGTCTTTATGCCTTCGCAGGGCAACATGCTCGCCAGTGCACTGCTGTTGTCCGTGATCGGCACCGTGGTGGGCATGCCGTGCAACACCCTGTGGGCGCTGTTCGGTGTCTCCATCCGCAATGTGCTGAAGGCACCCCGCAACCAGCGCATATTCAATCTGCTGATGGGGTCCATTCTGGTAGTGCTCTCGGTGATGTTTTTACGCTAGACTTCCTCGATGTTCTCCATCGATCGCTCCTCACCCATCGCCCTGTTCAAGCAGGTCGAGGACGCATTACGCCAGCAGATCGCGCAACGCATCCTGCCTGGCGGCACCAAGCTGCCGTCGATCCGCCAGCTCTCCACCCAGCTCGCGGTCAGCACCAATACCGTGGTGCTGGCTTATGACAGGCTGGTGGCCGCAGGTGTCATCGAAACGCACGGCACGGCGGGCTTCTTCGTCTGTACACCGACAGAGGGCGGCCGCGACGTTCTCGACGAGGTGGCGCTAGAAGCGGGTCAGGAGCAGGAGCCGGTTTGGCTAATCCAGCAAGTGAACGAGCAGCGGCCGGGATTACTGCAGGCCAGCAGCGGAGCCTTGCCGCCGACTTGGCTGCAGGACGCAGTGCCGGCGGCCGCCGTGCAACGTGGCTTGGCGCGCAGCGCTGCCGGCATGGCCTCGCGCTGTCCGCCGCAAGGACTGGCCGAACTGCGCGAGCAGATCGCGCTGCTGTTGCGTGGCATCGGCATCGCCGCAGAAGCCAGCCACATCCTCACCACCTTTGGCGGCACCCATGCAATCGATCTGATCTGCCGCACGTTTCTGCAACCCGGCGATACGGTGCTGGTGGAAGACCCTGGATACTTCCTGATGTTCGGCAGGCTGCGCCAGGACGGCGTGCGCTTGCTGCCCATCAAGCGCCGCCCCGACGGGCTAGACCTGGACGAACTGGAAGCCGCTTGCCGCGAACACCGGCCGCGCCTGCTGTTCGTGCAGACGGCGTTGCACAATCCCACCGGATGGAGCAGTAGCGCCACCAATCTGCACAAGGTGCTGATGATGGCGCAACAGTATGGTTTCCTGATCGCCGAAGACGACGTGCACGGCCATTTCCAGCAGGGCCACAGCACGCGTCTGGCGTCGCTGTCCGGACTGGATGGCGTGATCTACTACTCCAGCCTGTGCAAGGCGTTGAGCCCGGCGCTGCGCATGGGTTACCTGGCCGCCCGGCCCTCACTGCTCAAGCTGCTGATGCGCACCAAGATCCACAGCATCATGACGTTGCCGGCGTTGAACGAATACGTTCTGCTGGAAGTGCTCAAGGCCGGCAACCTGCGCAAGCACCTGGAGCGGCTGCAACGCAAGATCATGGTGGCGCGCCACGCCAGCATGCAGCAGCTGAGCGCGGCCGGCGTGCTGTTTGAGCAGCCCGGTGATGCGGGAATCTTCCTGTGGGGCAGCATGCCGGAAGGGCTGGATGTGGACCTGCTGGTGCAGGACGCCTACCGCAACGAGATCCTGATGATGCGTGGCGCCGCGTTCTCTGCCAACGACACGCCCGACCAGCATATCCGCTTCAACGTCGCCTTCAGTCAGCATCCCCGCGTGAGCGCCTACCTCGATGAACGCCTGCGCGCCGTGGCAGGCGCGCGCTCAAGCCTGGCCCGCGTCAGCGGTGCCACCAGAAGAATGGCTTGACTGGGCCAATGCCCGCCGGCTGCATACCGCATCGTGCTTCTTCAGGGTACGGCAACAGTTCATCGTTGCGCTTGCTTCCGCGTTGACACCGTTGGCGCTGCCGTCTTCAATGTGGACGGTGAGCGATGCGCGGGAAACAATCAGTCCCGCCCCGCCTGTGCGTTGATCATCTGCTCCTGCCGTTCTGCCCTGAACCCTCGGCAGGCCTTCCCAGCCAGCCTTTGGCACTGGCGCCGTAGACCGCTTTGCGGGCACGGTTCAATCCCCCCAGCGGACGAAAGGTCTCGGGACAATTCCACGGGTTGAAGGCCATGCCATCGACCTTCTGGCGGTCGGCGAGCGCCTTGGCGCTGCCAAGATCCTGGGCCGGAATGGTCACGGTGGCCACGCCGATGAATGGCGAATCGCTCTCGCGCCATTCCACGCTGCCGTCCTCGATCGGTGTCTTCTCCGGGTTCACATAGCGTTGCACGGCCAGGGTGTAGCGGATATCACCCGATGCGGCACGCCGTCCCAGTTCGTTGGCGAGGTCATCCGGGTCCGTGATGTTGGGCGTTCGTCCATTCCTGGTCGCCATCGGCATGAGCGTGTAGCGCACCGGGCCGGCGGCGCCCCACAAGAGCGGTGCACGGCTCCAGAACTGCTCGGAGGCGATGGACTCGATGGCGCGGCTTCCGCTACGCACGTTCTTGATGATGCGAATGGTCTCACCAAGGCCGAACTTCAACACGAATCTGATCAGCATGAGGCGCTTGGACCCCGTGGCGATCTTCGCCACCTCCATGAACTGCCATGCATCCCGCGCATGCGAGACCGGATAATTGGTCATCAGGAAATCATGGAACTCATGCTCTGCGATGTGCACACGGATGGCCGCGCCGCGCATGTCCGCCTTGGTATCTGGCATGTGCAGCGGCGATGCATTGGAAAAGCGGATAGTCGCGGTGAAACTGGCGGCGGGCTGGAAATAGCCGGTGGCGAGATCAGCGGGCAAATCGGGAGAAACGCTCAATCTGGCGTTCATGACACCGGCGATCACCTTGGCATGCAGGGTGCGGTCGGGCGACTTGTTGCTGGCCTGGGCAATGCGGCGCTGAATGTCGAGAATATCGCGCGCGTAGCCATCGATGAGTATGCGTTCGACCTGCTCCGAACCGCCGGCATACTCTTCCTTCCATAAGGTCTGTGTTGTCTGCATGATCCATTCTCTTGTTGTGACGTGATACCTGGGCGGCATCCGTGTGCCATCGCGGATGCCGGTCGGCCAGCGAGATCAGATGAAATTCTCGGTGATCATCTCCCAGACTTCGGCGCCCTTCCCGTTCAGTACCGCCTTGGCGGTGTACAAGCTCATTCCCACCGCCGACTCCAGCGCGATGAAAGGCGGCATGACCAATTCCATGGCATTGACCTTGACCTCCAGCAGCGCCGGGCCGGGCTGGGCCAGCCATTGCCCGATAGCCTCGGGAAGCGCCTCTACCTCATCGACGCGTCTGCCCCACATTCCCGCCGCAGTGGCGAGCGCACCGAAGTCAGGATTATGCAGATGGGTAAAGGTGTTGAGCATGCCTTCGGCCTTCTGTTCAATCTCGACAAAGCCCAGCTTGCTGTTATTGAAAATGACGATCTTGATGGGCAGTGCTTCCTGCACGATGGTCAACATATCGCCCATCAGCATGGTGAAGCCGCCATCGCCGCACATGGCAATGACCTGGCGCTCGGGCTGGCACTTCTGCAGACCGATCGCCGACGAGATGCCGCCGGCCATGGTGCCATGCAGGAGGCTGGAGAAAAACCGTCTCTTGCCGTTGCCCTCGACATGCCGCAGCGTCCAGACCACCGGGGTGCCGTCGTCACAAGCGAACAGCGCATCTTCCTGGGCGTGGGTACTGACCAGATTGGCGACATAGACCCCGGAGATGCCTGCATGCCTGCCTGGCTGGGCGTGCTCCAGTGCACTGGCCTGAATTTCATGATAGCGCCGCACGTATTTCTCGCGGAACTGCTCGTCCTCGCGTTGCCGCAGGCGCGGCAACAAGGCTGCCAGCGTGGCCTGGATATCGCCGGTCAAACCCAGGTCGACCGGGTGACGGCGACCGATATGGCAGGCATCGATATCGATCTGGATGATCTTCGCCTTGGCTGGATAGAACTGGCTCCAGGCAAAGTCTGCCCCCAGCATCAAAAGGGTGTCGCATTCGAGCACGGCGCGGTAGGCGGCCTCGTTGCCGATCAGGCCGGTCATGCCCACATCGCCGGGGTTCATATGTTCCAGAAAGTCCTTGGCGCGTGAGGTGCGCGCCACCGGCGCCTTGAGCGCCTGGGCCACGGCCATGATCTCGGCATGTGCCCCCTTGCAGCCGGACCCTCCATAGATGGTGACATTGCCGCCGGCATTGAGCAGGTCGGCGATGCGGTCAAGGTCGTCATCCGCAGGCCGGATCAGCGGGGAGCTCAGATGCAGCCCATAGGGAAGTTCCTTGGCGGCGTCTTCCCTGGAGACATCGGCCGGCACGATCAGCACGGCCACGCCCTTCTTGGCCAGCGCAGCCTGGCAGGCCGCCACGGTCTTGCGTCTGGCCTGGTCGGCCGAATAGATCATGTCGCAATAGACGGAGCTTTCGCTGTAGAGCCGCTTCAGATCGACCTCCTGAACAGACTCGAAACCCAGGTCCTTGCGGATGATCTGACTGGCGATCAGCAAGACCGGAGCGCGATTGCGGTGGGCATCGTAGATGCCGTTGATGAAGTGCAGACTGCCAGGCCCGCAGCTGCCGGCGCAGGCCACCAGATTGCCACTGAGCTGCGCTTCGGCCGATGCGGCAAAGGCACCGGCCTCCTCATGGCGGGTGGTGACCCATTCGATCGAGCTCTTGTCGATCGCCTCGGCGATACGGTTGAGCGTATCTCCCACTACGCCATAGCAGCGCTTGACACCGACCGTCTCAAGCACCTCGATGATGACGTCAGCAACCTTCTTACTCATAACTTTCTCCAAGGGTGAGGGAGTGCCCTGCGTGAGGGAACGATGGTATGGCGCGAGGGAAGATCAGAAGGTCATGGCGACTTATTCCCTATGCCTTCTGGCGCAGCAACGACGTCATCACTATGGCATGCGCCAGCGCTGATCTCTATCCCCCGCTTGGGGGAATGTGATGCTGACGATGAGGATGGTCATTTCCGTGCGTGACGAGATCACCGGCGACAGCGCCCTCAGCGGGTGACGGCAGATCCTGTACCGGCTTGCCAGCCACCACCCAATGCGTGCATCAGGTTGATGGCGCTCTGGAACTGATCCAAACGCGACTGCACCAGCGCCAGCTGGGCACTGAGCAGGTTGCGTTGCGCGTCCAGCGTATCGAGGCGGCTGGCGTAGCCTTCCTGGTAGCGCCTCGTCGCCAGCGCGAAGGTGTGCGCGAGGATATCGCGCTGGCTGAGCAGATGTCCGTACTGCCGCTGAAACTGCGCGTTGGCCGCAAGCTGGTTCTCGACTTCCTGGAATGCCTGCAGAACGACCTTTCGGTAGGCGTAAGCAGCCTCCTCGCGCTCGGCCAGCACCGCTTCCTGTTGCGACTGCAAGCGCCCGAAGTCGAACAGCGGGGCCAGCACGCTGCTGCCCAGGGACCAGACCTTCACGGGGCTGACATGCACCAGCGTGGAGCCGACAAAACCTCCCGAGGCTGCGATCCGGATGTCGGGCAAGAAGGCCGCGCGCACCGCATCGAGCGTCTTGTCGCTGGCGGCCAGGCGTGCCTCGGCGGCGGCGATGTCCGGGCGGTGTCGCAGTAGCGCAGCAGGCACCGAGGCGGGGATGACGGGCAGCACACGGGTATCGAAGTCGGCGCCGCGTTCAATGGGACCAGGTGAACGTCCCAGCAAGCCACTCAGGCTGTTTTCCGTCTGGCTGATGGCCAGTACCACCGCCGGTCGCAACTGCAGGGTCGACTCCAGTTCTGCCTGCGCCCGCGCCAGATCCAGTGCGTTGGAATAGCCTGCATCGAAGCGCGCCAGCTCCGTGCGCAACTGCTCCTGCCTCACCCTGGCGGTGGCATCGATGATGTCGATGCGCTTGTCCAGTGCCAGCAGGCTGAAATAAGCCAGGACGACGGTCGTACTGACCGCCAGGCGCACGGTATCGCGGGCGTGCTGACTCGCCAGCAGGTTCAGTCTGGCGGCCTCGCTGGCCGCACGCAGTCGACCGAAAAGATCCACATCGAAACCGACCTGGACCTGTGCTTCACCAGCGGTCTGCTCTTCGGGGATACCAAACCCCGGATTGACCTGGCGACTACGACCTCCCTGCATCGCCAGCTGTACATCCGGCAAACGCTGGGCCCGCGCCTGCCCCAGTTGTGCACGGGCCAGACGCACGCGCGCCGCCGCCATCGCTATATCGTCGTTTTGCAGCAAGGCTTCGCTGACCAGGCGATCGAGCATGGGGTCACCGAAGATCTTCCACCAGTCCGCTGGCAAGGTACTCTCGCCGGTGTGAGCAGCCGTGCGCCAGCCAGCAGGGGGATCGATGCGGGCATCCGGCGGCAGCGCCTCCCTTACCCTCGCGCACCCGCTCAACAGAGCGGCGAACGCAATGAGACAGTCGCGCCGCCTCATGAAGATGGGTCCGTCTGAATACGCGTGATCACCGACATCCCCGGGCGCAAGCGGCTGGCCCATTGCTGGGCATCATCGACACTGATGCGCACGCCGATGCGCTGGGGTACCTTGACGAAGTTGCCGGTGGCGTTGTCCGGCTTGAGCACGGAAAATTCGCTGGCGGCGGCTGGTGCGATCTGCTCCAGATGTCCATGCAACACCGCGCCGCCCAGGGCATCCACACTGAAGCTGACTGCTTGTCCGATACGCATGTGCTGCGTCTGCGCCTCCTTGTAGTTGGCGATGATCCAGCGTTCATCAGGCACCAGCGCCATGAGCTGAGTGCCATTGGTGACGTATTGTCCGCGCCGCACACCGACCTCGCCCAGCTGGCCGGCCTCGGGCGCCCGGATCACGGTGTGATCCAGATCGATACGGGCGGCATTGAGCTGGGCCTGGGCGGCGGCCACGGCGGCTTCCAGGCCGCCTCGTGCGGTCTTGACCGTCATGATGGCTTGCTCGGCCTGCTCCCTGGATGCCATTGCCTGGCGGACCTGGGCTTCGCTTTGCGCCTGCGCGGCCAGGGTCTGGTCGTACTCTCTTTTCGACACCGATCCGTCGGCGACCAGCTTGCTGGCCCGCTCCAGGTCGGCGGTGCTGCGCACCAGCTGCGCCTGGGCATTGAGCAAGGCGGCCTGTTGCGCATGCAGCGCGGCCTCCGAGGAGAGCCTTGCCTGCAGGTTGTTGGCCAGATTGGCCTGGGCAGCCTGCAGATTGGCACTGGCCTGCTCCACCCTGGCGACATAGAGCCGGTCATCGATGCGGACCAGGACATCATTGGCCTGGACCCGCTGATAGTCTTGCTTGAGCACCTCGATCACATAGCCACTGACCTGCGGCGAGAACACCGTGGTACGGCCACGTACGTAGGCGTTCTCGGTGACCTCGCCGCTGCGCCAGGGCAGCCAGCCCCAGGCGCTGGCGATGGCCAGCAATGCCAGCAGCATGAGTGCCAGAATCAGGATATTGAGGAGGATGGCGCGCTTCGGAGGCCGCCATGTGGGGGTTGCAGATGACGTCATGACTCTGTCTTTGCCGAAGGTGGGAAAAACCGCCGCATCATCACCGAGACCGCAACCACGACTGCCACGAAACCGGCCAGGGCCGCCAGTACCTGAAAGGCGTTGTTGAAGGCCAGGATGCTGGCCTGTCCATTGAGCGACCTGGCCAGCAGCGCCGTGCTCTGAGCCGCGCCCTGCAGCGGATCGCTCACGACCGGCTGCAATGTCATCGCCCCCGCAGACAGCCGTGTGCTGACATCCGGGTCGCCGATGGCCAGACGCGAGGACAGCAGTTCGCTTTGCAGATGCAGTCTTTCGAGCTGGTAACTGCCCAGCAGGGCCGATCCGGCCAGTGCGCCGACGTTCTGGGTGATGCTGAAGATGACGACCAGCGAAATCATGTTCTCTCTGCCCTGGCGCAGCATCTGGATGAACCCGTAGAGCAAGACCGGACCGATGAACAGGGTGGTGCCGAATCCGATGAGGCATTGGCTCAGATAGAGCTGGTGCGGCCGGGTCAGGCTATTGCTCTGGCTGTCGAGCGCGGCAGCGATACCGATGCACGTGGCCGCCACTGCGGTCATCAACGGCAGGCGGCGCTCCTGCAGCGTCAGCACGGTGAGGACAATCCCCGCCAGCATCGACAGGGCGACCAGCAGGAACAGCGCATGCATCTGGTCGTTATCGAGCCCCGCAGCCGCGAGCAGTCCGACCGATCCGAAGGTCTGCTCAGCCAGCGCCAGCCGCATGAGCAAGGCCACGCCGACAAACCGGGCAATATTGAGTGTCGACAGCCAGTGCAGCTGCAGCAGGGGGCGTGGCCGGTTGGCTTCGTTGAGCACGCCCAGTCCGATGAGCAGCACGCAGGACATCAACAACGCGCCGACCATTGGCGCGTCATGCCACCAGTAGGCCTTGCCCATGCCCAGCGCCATGCAGCCCAATACAATCCCGGGCATCAGCAACGCGATGCTGAGCAAGTCCCCGCCCTCGAAACTGGCAAGCCGCTCGCTGGGCGGCAACGGGAAGAGCGATGTCGCCACCAGCAGCACTAGCGGCACCGCCAGTTCGAGCCAGTGCAAGCCCCGCCATTGATCAACGCCCAGCAATTCCACGGGCACCAGACGGGCCAGCGGCGTGCCGAACTGAGTCAGACTGATGCCGACGACCAGCGCCAGCGGTCGCGCCTTGGCAGGCAGGGCGACGAGCAGATAGAAGATACAGAGACTGGTCAGCGCCCCCGCCGCCAGGCCGTTCGCCAGCCGCGCCAGAGCGGCAGATGGCAAGCCTGGCCAGATCAACTGGGCGGCGGCGACCAAGGCATAAAGTGCCAGCAGACCTTGACTGATGAGGGGGATACCGAACTGGGTGCGGGCCTTCACCAGCGCCAGGTTGGAGCTTGCATTCATGCCGAAGTAGAGCGCGGGCAGGCAGCTTGCCTGTGCGGCATACAAGCCGAGCGAACCGGAGATGTTGCCCAGGTTGACATTGGTCAGCGCGTTGGGAAAGGTCGTCAGCAAGCCGATCAGCACGCCCACCGCGCCGTAGGTGATGCGCTGCGTTCTCTCCAGCCTCGGGGTGTAGGGGGTCCCGGCGGAAGTGGGGTGTTCATCGGCAGAGAAGGCATAGTTTGTCATGGTCGGCCAAGCGCTCACGTCATCACGGGTTCGTTGCGGGCAAGCATTGCTGCGCCGACTGCTTCAGTGCCGCAGCATAAAGACAGCGCCACCGACAATCTATCCCCCAGATGGGGGAGTGCCTGGCCGGATCGCGCGGTATCGCGCAGGCGAACCGGCCAGCAGCATGGCGGCGATCCGCTTCGTGCCGGTGCGCACATCCGGCACCAGCCGCTGCCGTCGGCGAAAGTGACGCGGAGAAGCCATTAGGGACGCGAAGTAGAGGAGAAACAGCACGAGATGGACATGACCTGGATGCCTGCCCAGCCACGGCGCTGCCCAGTCACCCGGCAGCGATAGCGTGACGCTTGGTTCCAGCAGCAGCATCAGCTGCAAGAGCGCGGACAGGCGATAGGCCGCCGCACTGATCTTTCTCTGCATGTCATGAGGCGCCGACTTGCGCTCGGTCCAGATGGCTGTTGCCAGCGCCTGCAAGGATAGAATGACCAGGGCATGGCTTCGCGTGAACGGGGCTTGTCGCAGCAGACAAAGCACGCCGAGCCCGCTGACCAGCGCGAGCACCACGTAAAGTTTGCCGCCCATGCTGACGCTGCACATGCCCTTGCGCGAGGCCAGCACAACGGCAGCCCATGCCACGCACGCCAGTTCGGACAGGCCAAGGATGGCTTGCAGTGTTGCCGTCTGCATTGCGTCCCCCTGAGCAGGGTTGCCAGATTGCCGGCGAAGAACAAATGGCCGGCACATCTCCGGTCCACTCCCCATCTTCCGCCTGGCCTCCAAGAAACGTCATACCTCCACCGCTACTGCACGCCATCTGCCACTTGCCTGTATCGTCGCCCATTACCCATCGCTGGGGCTATCCCTCCGATGGGGGAGGCATGGAATTCTGACGCATTGTCAGCTTGCTCGGCGACTGGAATCCGCCTGCCTCGAGGCGAAATTGACTGGCGTCAGTGGATAGATCTTGCGTTATTATTTGCAGCGCATCACGAACTTTCCCACGTCGTGCGTCTCGCCTTTCTCCCCCCAATTGCTTCTTCTCAAGACTGGAATATCGATGAACAGCTCGATGGAAATCGCCCCCCTCTCCAAGAAGAACGACAGGCTGACCTATCTCGATCCCGGGTCGCCCAACCTGGGGATGAAGGCCAAGCGCAAGATCGTCAGCGCCTGGCATGCGCTTCTTGCATTTGATCTCGCCCGCGCGCAGCAGCTTGCCGGCCAATTGCGTGACATGGCGCCCACAGCCCCCTTGCAGCAGCGGATGCTCAACCAGCAAGCCGATCTGATCGTCGCGGGCATTGCGCTGTTCAACGATGATATTGGCGCCGTCGTGCAACTGGCGAACAAAGTCGCCGGGGGCGATCAGACCGAAGAGATGGCGCGCACCACCTCGGTGCTGCTACGCTTTGCGGCGTGGTATCGGAGAGACTGGGACTGCTTCGAGGAAGCCACCTGTCTCTGCCCCTGCTCCCTCATCGACGGTCGCCAGGCCTTGCCGACCGTATTGACGCTGATCATCGAAGCGGCGGCCGAAATGAAGCGCTCGCGCTTCATCTCGGCGCATCGGCTGGCCTCTGATGCCCTGCGTTTTGCAGCCAGACTGAAATCAGGAAAAGCCCTGGCCACGGCAAGCGCGGTCACGGTGATGGCCGCCATTCTGCATGAGCAAGGCGAGATCGAAGAAGCAGACAAACTGCTGCGCCGGAACCTGGAATCGCTTTCGCGGAGCGCCTGCGCCGATGTGGTCGCTGGCGCGTATGAGACGCTGATGCAGATTGCCATGCACCGCTGCCAGTGGGGCGTGGCATCCACATTCCAGCGCGAGCTCATTGCACTGGGCAATGCCAGGTCGTGGCCGCGATTGGTCGCCTTTGGCCTTGCGGCCGGGGTCGAAAGCGAATGTCTGACCGGTGCCGTTGCGCGGGCCGCTGCATCCGTGACTGCGCTGCGCCAGCTGCAGGACGCACAGCGCTTGGCGCTGGTCCGCTCGGCCATCAGCTTGCGCTTGCGGGTCAGCGATATCCGCCTGAGTCTGCTGGGCAGCCCGTCGGCGCAACTGGTGGCCGACATCGAAGCGCATCTTCGCGATCTGAGCGCACAGGGTGAGGAGCTGCAGACTTCCGGCGTAGCCATGCTGCTGGTGGAAGCGCTGACCGTGACCGGTGAGGATCAGGCGGCACAAGCCGCGCTGCTGGCGTATCTCCGCGCCGGCATGCGGCGCGGCGTGTTCCAGTCTTTCGTCACCGCCAGCACGGTCGTCTATGAAAAGCTGAACGATCTCTACAATGACGGCCTTGACGGTCTTGAGGATCAGGCCCAGATGCGGCCTTTCCTTGCCAGCCTGATCGCCCGGACGCGCAAGTTCCTTCTGGCGAAAGTGGGTTCGGCAGAGCTATTCACCGAAACACTCATCACCGCGCGTGAACGCGATATTCTCCTGCGCATGAGCCAGGGATACTCCAACAAGAAGATCGCCAAGGACCTCGGTATCGGACCTGAAACGGTCAAATCGCATGCCAAGCGGATCTACTCCAAGCTAGGCGTCACCTCGCGCATCGAGGCTGTGTCGCAGGCGGCTGATCTCTGTCTCATCTGACCGGCCATCAGGTCCGGTGGCCGGGGAATTCCAAGAATGGACGCCTGGTCGCACCGGGCATTGCGGATGAGGGAGCCGGCATTCCCCGTTTGAGGAAAAATTACAAAAATAACTTAACATCAATTAACATATTGCCGAAAGGCAAGTTGATCGATGTGTGCGTGATCGCTTGTTCTCTCCCCATCAACCTGAGCCAACGATCGATCGTGAAAAACCTCTGCATAGTGACCACCACGCTTCTCCTGTCTGCATGCGCCAGCGTCCCGCCCTACAAGGAACCGCCGCCGGATCAGGCCAGCGCAACACTTACCATTGCCTTGGGCAACGATTATGGCCAATCCAGCATTTCCTACGGCCGTACCGATACGAATGGATGTCTGGAGTTTCCGCCTCTGTTGAGCACCGGCAGCGTGCGCACCTATACCCCGACCGGACCGGCGCCCAAGGACGTGAAGATCCCCGCCGATGGTCCGCAGATCCTGCGCTACCACCGCGAGATCGGCCGCAATGCTTCCGCGCAGGCCTGCACGATCGATCTGCGCTTCGTACCGAAGAAGGACGCTCACTACGTGGTGACCAGCAACACCCGCTACGAGTCCACCAAGAGCCCATCCTTGTGGTCCGGCGAAACAACCACCAGCAAGGAGATCTGCATGGTCTATCTCCTCGAAATGGATGAAACGACAGGATTGAAGCCCGTGCCGATCAAGCAGATCAACGTCAATCCCGCGCGCCTCTTCGGTCCCAGCTGCGCCAAGGTTGCGGCGAACTGAAGCGCTTCCTCACGGACCGGGACCGTAGCGGCAGCGCCTGCAGAAGAAGCCAGGCAGAAAAAGACATAAGCACACGGGGAATCCACATGACACGAAAGAACCATCGCCACGGGCTGTACGCAGCCCTGCTGACCGCACTTGCGCTGACGGCCTTGCCGGCCTCGGCCCAGATCGCCGAACAGACCCTGCGGGAGTTCACCGCCTGCAACAGCAGCTTCTTCCGCGCCCTCGCACAGGATGCTGCCGCCAGCCAGGCATGGCCGACGCTGGAGCGAAAGGGGGAGATCGCCTGGATCAAGGTCAAGGACCGCAAGAGCGCGCCCGACAACCAGCTCGATTTCGCCACCCCGGTCACGGTGGGAGGATTGAAGCTGCTCGGCTATTTCGATGAGATCAGCGATCTCCAGGAACTGGGACGCTACTACTACTGGGGCTTCATCGTCGAGGGCAGCGTCGGCGAGGTCATCGACAAATTGCGGCCCATGACCGTCAATGCCAGTCGCCTGCGCTCGGCCGGCCCCGACTATGCCCGGACCGAGGTCAAGATCGGCAGCTCCGACTGGATTGCCTTCAATACGGGATCGGGCAGCGTGCCGCGGAAAAACACCATCGAGCGTGCCTTCATCGTCGAGGGCATGGAGAACAACGCGCAGGCCACGCGCGTCTCATGCTCGCTGCAAGGTGCGGTGACGGCCATGGTGATCATGAGCGAGCGGCCCGATCTTGCCGGGGAAAAATTGCCACCGTATTCCTCCTCGCAGAAGTAACAGAAGACGACACCGCCATCGATGCTGCCGCGCCTCAACGCTTCTGCCTGGCCCAGGCTGCCACCGTCTCGACGATATGCTTGTGCATGGCCTTGGCCGCCGGTGCCAATCCTTCGTAGCTGAGCGAGGCCAGCACGATAGCGCGGCTTTCGGCAGGATAGAACGGGAACACCTGCACCGTACTCTGATAGTTCTGCAACGCCAGTTGCGATACCACGGCCAGTCCCAGCCCACTCTCGACTGCGGCAAGAATGGTGGCGGCATCGATGGCCCGCACATTGGATTTCACCGAGACCTTGTGGGCCGCCAGCAGGCGCTGCGTGTCCTTGCCGTAGCTCTCCCCCTGCAGCACGACGTTGTGCCTTGAGAGTTCTTCCACCGTCATGTAGGCCTTGTTCTCAGGCTCAAAACCGGGCGCCGCGATGCACATCAGGGGGTCAGCATAGAGCGGGGTGATGTCCAGCCCAGGAGACGCCGGCAGCGTGACGAAGCCGAGATCGACCTTGCTCTTGAGGATCCATTCGGCGATGTCGTCATAGCCACCCTGCTCTATGATCCGTGCGCTGATCGATACCACCGATGGCGCGACCTACCTGGCCGGTCGTCTCTGGGGCAAGACGCTGCGCTATCCGCTGGGTGACGCGCCCCTGACGAGCAGCGGCGGGAGCGACTGCCTATAATCCTGTCATTGGCCCCGGAGCCCACCACCATGCCCTCCCTGCACCTGTTCCTGCTCTTCCTGACCGCCAGCCTGGCGCTGAACCTCACACCCGGTCCCGACATGGCCCTCACGCTCACGCGCGGCATGACGCAAGGTTTCAGGGTGGCCTGGCTGAGCGTACTGGGGACCTTTGCCGCCGGCGCCGTGCAGATACCGCTGGTGGTGTTCGGGCTGGCCGGGGTGTTCCGGGAGTCACCGGTGCTGTTCGAGACCGTCAAGATCGCTGGCGCGCTCTACCTGGTCTACCTGGGCGTGCGTGCCTTGCGGCGCTCCCTGCAGGGCAAGCAAAGCATCGCCACCGTCGCCGCCCGTGGCGAGCAGGGGGTGTTCTGGCAAGGCCTGTTCACCAATCTGCTCAATCCCAAGGTGTTCCTGTTCCTGGTGGCGTTCCTGCCGCAGTTTGCCGATCCGGCGGTGGGGCCGGTCTGGCAGCAGATGCTGGTGCTGGCCATCAGCTCCAAGGTGTTGGGGCTGCTCAATGGCACCTGCTTCGCCTACGGCGCTTCACGCATCCGCCACTGGCTTGCCCGCAATCCCTGGTTCCTGCGGCTGCAGGACAGCATCCTCGGGGTCGCCATGCTGGGGATCGCGGGCTATATCTTCTTCAACCGGACGCCGGGTCATCGCGGCGGGTGAGCGCCGGCTCATGGGGTAAGATGACCGGCTCACCACCGATCAGGGAGTCACGCAGATGAATCGCTCCGAGCGCCACCACCGCATCGACAACATCGAATTCAACGTCACCGACATCGCCCGCAGCAAGGCCTTCTATGGAGAGGTGTTTGGCTGGCGCTTCGTGGATTACGGACCTGGCTATACCGAGTTCCAGGATGGCCGGCTGGCGGGTGGCTTCACCACCGGGGAGCCGGTCAGGCCGGGCGGCCCGCTGGTGATTCTGTACACCGATGACCTGGAAGACACCCAGCGCAAGCTGTTGAAGGCGGGCGCGATCATCAGCCGCGCCACCTTTGCCTTCCCGGGTGGGAGGCGTTTCCACTTCATCGATCCCGACGGCTACGAGCTGGCCGTCTGGTGCGACCGCTGACGCGGCCGCCGCGCGTGCGCGCCTCCAGCCTCAGCGATCAGACCACCGAGTCGTCATAACCCGCGCTGTCATCGAAGTCGATGTTGCCCAGGTCGGCCAGGTCATTGCTGGAACCGAAACTGGAGTCGCTGGCCTGGTCGCTGTTGCGGTCGCTGCCGTAGTAGTTGTTGACGGTGGTGTTCTCGATGTTTTCCACCGGCGCACTCAAGGCATTCTGATGCAGGAAACCGGAGCCGCCATTGCCATTCATCAGGTGCTCGATCCCCTGGAACAGGAAGGCGCCACCGGCTACGCCCGCTGCGGTGGCCGCGACCGTGCCCAGCATGCTGCCCATGCCCCCACCGAAGAAACCGGAAGATGCTGCCGGGGCCGGGGCCGGCTGGTATGACTGCGGCGCCGGCGCTGCGGAGTAACCCGGCGCGTATGCCGGGACTGGTGCCGCTGCCGCTGCCGGGGCTGGACGGGCATTGGCGCTGGGCGCATTGCCCCAGGCATTGCCATCGAGGAAGCCGGGGCCAGCGCCCGCGCCGGCCTGCAAGGACTGTACCTGCGCCTGCAGCGAGGCCACCTGGGCCTTGGAGGCATTGAGCGCCTGCTCCATCAGCAGCGCACGTTGTACCAGCAGGTAGGCGGCGTCAGGTTGACGGGCCACCGCCGCGCTGATGAGGGCGTCGGCCTGCGCATCCTTGACGATGCCGCGTACCTGCGTCAGTTGGTTGAGAAAATCTTGAAGGGCTTGCGATTCTTGCGGACTCATGATGACGTGGCTCCTGCATGGTAACGACACTACGATGATTGATCACTGCGTCTGAACACTGCGGCCGACATCGGACCGCCTTGCAGTGAAGTATGCGCGCGAATCCTGCCGCACAAGTGTCGCCAATCACAAAGTTGGAAACAACATGTAACAGCCCCCTGCCGGGCCTCCGGTTGCGCCGCTTGTTGCCAGGAAATGACATTTTGTGAACATTCCGTCAGAAGATGTCAGGCAGACAACACCCGACAGTGTAATATCGCGGACTGCACGCCGGAGCAATCCGGATTGTCCCGCCGCGACGCGGCGAGCACATCAACGTCGGGCCGCCCGCTCTGCATGAGCCCATGGCGCCCTTTGGGGGATCCCATCTTATGCAGTTCCATCGTTTCGTCGGTATCGGCGCGGCCGGTCTCTTGCTGCTGCTCGCCAGCCAGCTCCAGGCTGGCAATCTGCAAGCGCCGGGTGAACTTGTCCGCAAGAACAGCGACATCGTCTATGGCATCGCCCAGGAAGAGACCCTGTCCTCCATCGCACGCCGCTTCACCGGCTCGGCCAGCAACTGGCGCGCGCTGGCCAAGGCCAATGGCATCGCCAACGACCGCAGCATTCCGGTAGGCAACGCCATCGTCATCCCCGCGCGCCTGCTGCCGGATCAGAACGCCTTCGCCACCGTGGTCGCCCTGCGCGGCACGGTGAGCATCGTGGACAAGGCCGGTGAAGTGATCGACAGCCGCGTCGGTGCGCAGGCCGGCGAGGGTGCCGTGGTGGTGACCGGCACCGACGGCTTTGTCACCTTCCAGCTCAAGGATGGCAGCAGCTTTGCGCTGCCGCCGGCCAGCAACCTGCAACTGACGCTGCTGAAGGTGCAGGACTTCACCAACCGCCCGCGTACCGAACTGACACTGCGGCAAGGCCGCATCACCTCCGAGGTCACGCCCTTCACGGTGCCACGCAGCCAATACCAGGTGCAGACGCCGCTGGCCATCGCCGGGGTACGCGGTACCCGTTTCCGGGTGCGCTTCGACGATGGCGCCTCCTATAGCGAAGTATTGAAGGGGGTGGTGGCGGTCAAGGCCGACCGGCGCGAGCAACGCCTGCCAGCCGACTATGGCAGCGTGACCGCGAGCGATCACCGGCAATCGGTGCCGGTGGCGCTGCTGCCGCCACCATCGCTGGCCGGCACCGCCGCCACGCAGGAGCGCCTGCCCCTGCGCGTGCAACTGGCGCTGCCTGCGGCCCAGGCCTTCCGCGTCACGCTGGCCACCGATGCCAACGGCATGCGACGCGTGGCCGAACTGACGGTGCCGGCCGTCGATGGCCAGGCCCTGGCGCGCCTGCCCGAGCTGGAGGATGGCGACTACCTCATCCGTGCCTCGGCCATCGACACGCTCGGCCTGGAAGGCCGCGAAGCGCTTCTGCCCCTGCATCTCAAGGCCCGTCCCTTCGCGCCGCTGCTGCTGGGACCGGGGCCCAAGCTGCGCGGTACCGACCAGAGCACGCCGGTGGGCTTCGAATGGGCCGAGGTGGCGCAGGTCACGTCCTACCATCTGCAGCTTGCGCGTGATGCCGCCTTCACCCGCCTGGTCGATGATCAGCCGGCCCTGCCGGCCCATCGCTACCAGCATCCCGGCTTGGCCGACGGTCATTATTACTGGCGCGTGGCCAGCATCGCCGACCGCAATGGCCAGGCTGACCAGGGACCGTGGAGCGATGCCTCCGCCCTGGACATCCTGCCGCCACAGCAAGCCCCATCGGCCAGCCAGGACGAGCAAGGCATGCGCTTCGCCTGGCACGGCGAGGCGGGCCAGCACTATGTCTTCGAGAGCAGCCGTGTCGATGACCCCGGCTTCGCCCACCCTGATCAGCATATCGAGACCGGCCAGCCCAACGTCTCCTTCGCCACGCCCGCGCCCGGCGCTTACCTTGCACGCGTGCAGACCATCGAGGCCGATGGCTACCGTGGCGCCTTCTCGACGCCGCAGAAGTACGTCGTCGAGCGCCGCTGGGGAACCGGTTCCGGTGGCAGCCTGAACTCCAGCCAGGGACCGGTACGTGCCGATTAGCCCAGGCACGCGCGCGCGCCCGGCGGTGCGCCGCCTGTGGCTGCGCCTGGAATGGCTGATGCTGGTGGCTGCCACGCTGGCGCTGGCGGTGGTCCTGCACGATGGCGTGCTCAAGCCGGTCGACCGTATCGTCTATGACCGTCTCATGGGCATGCTGGCACGGCCGGCGCCCCGCGATATCGTCATCATCGCCATCGACGACAAGAGCATCGCCGAACTGGGGCGCTGGCCGTGGAAACGCGGCCTGCACGCGCAACTGATCAACCTGCTCGACAACGCCAACCCGCGTGCCATCGGCCTGGACCTGATCCTCACCGAGACCGATCCTGCCAGCGCCGCAGCCGACCGCGCCCTGGCCGCCGCGATGAACCGCAACCACAACACCATCCTGCCCATCCTGAGCATGCAGGGCGATAGCGGCATCGCACCACGCCTGCCCCTGCCGGCGCTGGCCTCGGCCGCCGCCGGCCTGGCCCATATCCAGCTCAAGCTGGACGAGGACGGCCGGGTACGCGCCATCGAGCCCTTCCTGCACATCGGGCGCTACCGCTGGAAAGCCTTCGGCCTGGCCCTGCAAGAACTGGCCGCGCCCGCGCCGACCACTCTGTCGCCGGACCTGACGGAGGCCGCGCCGCTGCGCTTGCCCTTCTTCGGACCGGCCGGTCACTTCACCCAGGTATCCTATGTGGACGTGCTGCATGGCACGACCCCGGCGGCGCTGTTTCGCGACAAGATCGTGCTGGTCGGCGTGACCGCCGCAGGCCTGGGTGACCTGTATCCGGTTCCCGCCGGGGTCGGCAGCGGCCTGATGTCGGGGGTGGAGATCCACGCCAACATGCTGGGCGCCTTGCGCGAGGGCCGCGCCATCGACGAGGCGAGTGCGGCCATGGCGATCGCCTTCAATGCGCTGCCCGCCTTGCTGGTGCTGCTGGCCTTCACCCTGCTGGCGCCGCGCGCAGCGCTGCTGCTCACCGGCGCCCTCACCCTGTCCATCGCTGCCACCAGCATCCTGCTGTTCGACCACGACCTCTGGCTGCCCCCGGCGGCGGCGTTATTGCTGTTGTGGCTGGTCTATCCTCTCTGGAGCTGGCTGCGCCTGCAATCGGCGCTGCGCTACCTGGATCAGGAAACCACCCGCCTGGCCGCCAGCGCGCCGTTCGAGGTACGGACACGCGCGGTCACGCGCCGCTGGGATTTCCTGGAGCGCCGCATCGAAGCCGCCCGCACCGCCACCCTGCGCCTGCTCGACCTGCACCAGTTCGTCAACGACACGCTGGAAAGCCTGCCCGAGGCCAAGCTGGTGATCAACGGCGAAGGCCGCCTGGTACTGTTCAACCGCAAGGCCCAGGAACTCTTCGACGGCCTGGGCAGCCCGCCCGTCCCGGGCCTTGCCATCGAGGTGCTGCTACGCAGCCTCAACGCCAGCCACGACTGGAGTCGCTTGCACGCCGCCGGCGCGGACGACGATGCGCAGCAGGAAGTGAGCGACGGCCGCGCCCGTATCTTCGCCCTGCGCAGCACGCCCGCGCGCAATGCCCGCGGGCTGACCATCGGCGCGATCGTCTCGCTGGCCGACATCACGGCGCTGCGCAATGCCGAGCGCCAGCGCGATCTGAGCCTGAACTTCATTTCGCATGACATGCGCGCACCGCAATCGTCCATCCTCGCCATGCTGGCGCTGCATCGCCAGGGCCAGCTGGTGCTGGAGCAGGAGGCCATGTTTGCGCGCATCGAGAAATCGGTACGCAGCACGCTCTCGCTGGCCGATGACTTCGTCCTGCTGGCGCGCGCCAAGGCCGGTACGCCACTACGCGAGGAGCTCAACCTGGACGCGCTGCTGGCC
>NZ_JAELUH010000290.1 GCF_016429215.1 Herbaspirillum sp. ASV7
TCGCTGGGGCGTTCCGCCACAGACTATGACCAAGTGGCCGTCTATCTTGCTGCCGAGGGATTCCGCGTCATCCGTCCCTTCCCGCGCGGATCAGGGCAGAGCCGCGGGGCCATGACCGGGGTAACCCCTGTCTCTTATACACATCTGACGCTGCCGACGATACACTACAAGTGTAGATCTCGGTGGTCGCCGGATCATTAGAAAGGGGGGGGGGGGGGGGGGGGGGGGGGGGGGGGGGGGGGGGGGGGGGGGGGGGGGGGGGGGGGGGGGGGGGGGGGGGGGGGGGGGGGGGGGGGGGGGGGGGGGGGGGGGGGGGGGGGGGGGGGG
>NZ_JAELUH010000033.1 GCF_016429215.1 Herbaspirillum sp. ASV7
GTCCTACACCACCACCACCCTCGGCGGCATCATTCCCCTCGGCGCGCCTGGTGGCCTGGGCCAGCGTTTGGCCAGCGGCTTCGTGTCCGGTGCCACCACCGGCGAGGTCTCGCGCCAAGCGATGAACCTGGTCTTGCCGCAGAAGCAGGGCTTCGATCCTGAGCAGACCATCCTGGCCGGCCTGAGCGGCGCCATGCTGGGCGGCTTCATGGGGCATGGTCCTGAGAGCATGGGCCCGCTGAATGATGGCGTGCGCAAGACCTTCGCCGATGCCGTGAGCGCAGAGAACGCTGAGCGCGGCGGTCAGATGGTGGAGCAGCTGAGCAAGATCGCCCAGGAATCCAAGCTGCGCGAGGCCGACCCGGCCGCCTTCAAGGAATTCATCCGCACCCAGACCGAGGGCGGCACAGTCCCGAATGTCTACGTCGATGGCAAGCTGTTCGCCGATGCGCTGCACCAGTCGGGCCTCGATCCGCAGCAGATCCCCGGCCTGCCGGAGCGGCTGGCCGAAGCGACCACCACCGGTGGCGATGTGCAGATCCCGATCGAGGACTATGCCACCCACATCGCCGGCACGCCCACCGAGCAGGCCATCCTGCCAAACCTGAAGACCGAGGCAGGCGGCATGACCTATGCCGAGGGCCAGAAGTTTTACCAGGATGCGGCAGGCGAGATGAAGGCACGCGCGCAGGACATCGTCAAGCAGCACCAGATCCTGACCGCCGAGCAGACCGATATCAACAAGATCGGCGACTCGCTGATGGAGCAGATGCAGGCCACTGGGCGCTTCCCGGACGACGTGGCCCGCGCCAGCCTGGCGCCGGTGACCGAGTTCTATCGCACGATGGCGGCTCGGATGGATATGTCTCCGGCTGAACTGTACAAGCAGTTTCCTCTGAAGATTGCCGGCGAGTCGCCCGCAGCTGACGGCCTGAATCAGGGTCCGAAGGAGGGCCCGTTCGGCCCGATCACCGAAGACTTCAAGGGCGATGCCGCCGGTGCGATCGCGCACCTGAAAGAACAGAAGACCGGCGAGGCCATCGGCGCCCTGCGTCATCCGGATATTGGCGATATCGATCTGCCGTGGGGTAAAGAGGGAAGCAACTCGCACGATGGTGCCGGCCTGGCCAAACTCGTCCGCTGGCACCCCGAGGTCGTCGATAACCTGCAGGACATCATTTCCTCGATGGAAGTGACCAAGCGCACGGCAAACCGCGTGCAGCTGGAATCGCCAGACCACAAGGCGGCGGTTCGTTTGACCTACGACGGGGAGGCTAAGAAGTGGCTGCTGACAGCCTTTGAGAAGGAAGAGGGAGGTGGCAGCCCGAGGACAGACACGGCCACCGACAAAAACGGGAAGGATGACTCGCCTCCCCACGCCTCCGAGGCCATTGTAGACGAAAGCCTCAAAAAGTTCTATCAGGAGAACCGGGGCGGTTTTGACCCGAAAAGCAACACCATTGGCCTGCTGAAAGATGCTGATCTATCAACGTTCATGCATGAATCCGGCCACTTCTTCCTGTCCACGCTGGGCGATCTGGCCGGCCGGGATGGTGCGCCCCAGCAGATCAAGGACGATATGCAGACCGCCATCAAGTGGATGGGCGGCAAGGATCTGGCGGACTGGAATGGTCGCACGCTGGAGCAGCAGCGCGACATGCACGAAAAATTCGCCCGCGGCTTCGAGACCTATTTGATGGAAGGCAAGGCCCCCACTCAGGCGCTGCAGCCTCTGTTCGCGCGCTTCCGGTCCTGGCTGATCAACGTCTACCGCAATCTGAAGAGCCTGGGCGCTGACCTGTCGCCAGAGGTGCGCGGCGTCATGGATCGCCTGCTGGCCAGCGACACGGCCATCCGTGATACCGAGCAGACGCGCAGCTACTTCCCCCTGGACCTGAGCAAGACCGGCGCCACCGAGAAAGAGCAGGCCGACTGCGCAGCGCTGGGGCAGAAAGCGACCGAGGACGCTGTCAGCGAGTTGCAGGCGCGCAGCCTGCGCGACATGCAGGAAACGTCCAATGCCAAGACCCGGGCACTGCGCGAGATGAAGCGCGAGGCAGCCGGCCTGCGCAAGGGCATCCAGGAAGAGGTGACCAAGGAGGTCATGGCGCAGCCGGTGGAGCAGGCGCGGGAGTTCATCAAGGAAATGGCCTTCGACCTGAACCCCGAGCGCAGCGAGTACCGGGAGGCCGTCGAGCAGCACACCGCCCAGCGCGACGAGGCCGCACGCGAATCCCTGGAAGCCTGGACTGCTGCCAATCCTGAGCCCAGCATCGCGCCGCACGTCAGCGGTGCCAAGCCGAGTGCAGCGGACCGCAAGGCCTATGCAGAGCAGCGCAAGGCCTGGGTCGCTGCGCGCGATGAGGCGACGGCACAGCGCGCCGCCGAATGGGCAGCCAGCCATCCAGCGCCGGAGAAGCCGGTGACACCTCAGGCAGAATGGGCTGTGCAGCGCGATCAGCGCCGGGCTGCCCTGGCCGAAGAGGTCAAGGCGGATTTCCTGGCCAAGCCGGAAGCTGAAGACCTGAGCGGCATCAAGAAGGGTCAGTACCTGGCGCGCAACAAGCGCGAGATGGCAAACGAGGTCGATCGCCGCGTGCTGGAGTGGGAGCGCTCGAATCCCAAGCCGGAAGACACAACCACCCACGTGGACCCGGAAATGGTGGCCGAGGAATTCGGCTTCGGTAGCGGCAAGGAGCTGCGCGCCGCGCTGGCGGCTGAAAGCCGTTCGGACAAGATCCAGCGCATGACCGACGAGCGCATGCTGCAGCGGCATGGTGAGCTGCTGGACCCGGCTGCCATGGACGCGGCGGCCAATGAGGCCGTACACAACGCCGCGCGCGCCAAGTTCATGGCCACTGGCTTAAAGCTGCTGGCCAAGTCTCCGGTGCCGGCGAGCGAGCTGGCGCGTGCGGCCACCGAGGCGGCGCATACCGCCATCAGCGCCAAGCTTGTGAAGGATGTCGAGCCGCGCCAGTATGAGATCGCCGAGACCAAGGCCAACCGGGAGGCGATCGAGAAGGCACCTACCGATGTGGCAGCAGCGATCGCCGCCCAGCGCCAGGCCCTGCTGAGCAACCGGCTGGCCAAGGCCGCGCACGACGCGCTGGCCGAGATCAAGAAAATCGTGGCCAGCCAGGCCCGATATGACAAGGCCAGTATCCGCTCCAAGATGGACCCCGATATCCTGGAGCAGATCGATGCGCTGCGCGAGCGCTTCGACTTCCGCCGCACGCCACCGGATGGCAGCCCGACCAAGCAGCAGGTCCAGCTGCAGCAGTGGATCGATGCCCAGAAGGATCTCGGCTACGCGCCGCTGCAGAATCCGGACATGCTGGATCCGAGCGTCCGGAAGCACTACCAGCAGCTGACGGTCGAGCAGCTGCGCGGCTTCAACGACACCATACGCAGCATGGAAGCGATCGCCCGCGCCAGGAAGACCATCATGGTGGATGGCCAGCGGCAGGATCTGGCTGCAGTGGTGGCCGGCCTGGTCGAGAAGATGCAGGCCCGGGGCGACAAGTTCACCACCGAGCAACTGGTGGACCGACCGCGCGCCGGTTCCGACAGCTTCTTGTCCGTGGCTCTGGATCGGATGGGTGCGCAACTGCGTTCCCTGTCCGCTGAGCTCAAGCCGCAGCAGTACAAGGCCAACCAGTTCGACATGCACGAATTGCTGGGGCCGTTCACTCGTTCGATTTTCGACCGTGTCTTCAAGGCCAACTATGACAAGGTCGATATGCTGAAGTCACTTTCGACCGACTTCAAGGCGGCCGGCGAGCGTTTGGGTACCGACTAGCAAAAGAGCCTAAACGATTTCGTGCCGAACTCCATCCTGGCCGATGCCGATATCTCCAAGTCCGAAGGCCGCATAGTGTACCGGCGCCTGACGCGCGGTGACATGCTGGGCATCGCGCGCCATGTTGGGAACGAGTCGAACTTCGACAAGCTGGCCAAGGGCATGGAGTGGCAGCCTACCGATATCTGGCGCTTCCTGCACGACAACATGACGGCGAAGGACTGGGAGGCCACCCAGAAGACTTGGGACGCCTTCGAGCGCCATTGGCCGGCTATGGTCGAGATGAACAAGCGCCTGGGCAACACCTCTCCTGACCAGATTGAACGGCGCCCGTTCCGCACCCAGTTTGGCGAGATGGCGGGCGGCTATGCGCCGCTGGACTATGATCCGATTCGTTCCAAGCTGGCGGTGCGCAAGGCGGATGCCTCGGCGATCGATCCATCGGAAGGGCTGTTCGGAAAGGGCTATTACCGGGCCGACACTACGACCAATGGCTCGCTGAATGCCCGGGTGGCGAACTACTACGACCGCCTGGACCTGGATTTCCACTCGGTCGAGCGCCGGCTGCACGATACCATCCACGACCTGGCTTACCGCGAGGCTCTGCTGGACGTGCATAAGATCCTGACCAATGCGGACTTCCGCCGGCAGTTCCAGCACAGCTATGGGCCTGAGCAGTACCGTTCCCTGCAGAACTGGATCGGCGACCTGGCCAACGGCCAGAACCGTGACCAGCAGCTGTCCCGTCTGGGGGCAATCCTGGGCGCCAGCCGGCGCGCCATCGTCGCCAACGGCATCGCGCTGCGCATCTCCACCACCCTGAAGCACGGCGGCAGCGCCGGCCTGAAGTCGCTGGGGTATTTTACTGGCGGCGGCGAGAAGTATTTCGCATCCAGAGTGGCGGCAATGGGCACACGTAGCGGTACCGAGATTTCCGGAGCCGTGGAGAAATTTCCCGAGATCCGGGCACGTCTGATGCAGCAGGATCGGGACTACCGCCAGCTGACCGCATCCATGTTCCAGCCGGAGAGCTTCCATACGAAGGCGGAGCGCTTCGGCCACTCGATGGTAGCCTGGTCGGACATGATGACGGCGGTGCCAACGGCATGGGCCGCCTATGACAGGGCGATCACCGAGGGCATCCCGGTCAACCGTGGTGGCACCGGCAAGCCGATGAGTGAGAAGGATGCGATCGCCTATGCCGATCAGATCGTGCGGGAGGCCCACGGCAGCAATATCGAATCGGCGCGATCCATGGTCCTGCAGAACAACAACGAGGCCGTGAAGATGATGACCACGCTCTATGGCTTCATGAACAACAGCCTGGGCCAGCACATGGACATGGTGGACAAGTTCCGGACGGCCGGCTTCAGCAAGCCCGAGGTACTGTCTCGGTACATGATGGCCATGATCGTGCCTGCGCTGTGGGCTGGTGCGCTGGAGAAGCACCAAGGCAAGGACGGCCAGGAGGAAAGCTGGATCAAGTGGGCCGCCGGGGCGATCACTGGCGAATATGCCGGCATGGTGCCGTTCGCACGCGAGGCGTTGGCCGCGACGAAGGGATATCCAGGCGCTGGCCTGCCGGCCTACATGTCTGTGATGGGCGCGATCGCCAAGCCAGCGATCGATGTGAAACATGCGATCGAGGGCAAGCCGGTCAAAGCGCCGATCAAGGACCTCGGCAATGCTATCGGCTTGGCAATTCCTGGTTTCGGTCAGATCGGCACGACGCTACAATACGCAGCAGATGTGAAGAGTGGAAAAGAGCAGCCGCGTGGTCCCCTGGATGTAGCGAAAGGCTTGGCTCTGGGACACGGCACGAAAGATTAATTAACCAATACTTGCGCAAGCCCGGCTACACCTTCACACAGCCCCCCGCGCAAACGCAAGGCAAACCATACATGGTGATGCCTTGACGATTTCGACAACGAGCAATAAAACGGTAGCCCAAGGTAACGGGCTGACCAATTCCTTCGCGTTCGGCTTTCTGGTACCGGATCCATCGCAGATGTTCGTCTATTTCACGGACGCCTCTGGGAATTCTGTACTGCTGAACAACACCCAATACTCGATCAGTGGCATCGGTAACGCCAATGGCGGTACCGTGACATATCCTCTGTCGGGCAGTCCGATTGCCGCTGGAACATCTCTGACGATGATCCGCATTCTGGCGTATCAGCAGCTGACGGATCTGATCAACCAGGGCGGCTACTATCCGGATGTGGTCGAGGCTGCACTGGATTACCTCACCATGCTGACGCAGCAGCTGACGGAGGCGCAGAATCGCGCGCTGAGCCTGGCCGTGGAGTCCGATGGAAGTATTTCCGTAATCCTGCCGGTACCGCAGGCAAACTACTTGATCGGCTGGAACTCAGGCGCCAACGGTTTGACGAACATCAGCCCAGGGTCTCTTGCTGGATTGGTCAGCTATGGTAATTGGTCTTCAGCTACCTTCAGCGGCGACGGTACCACTACCGACTTCATACTTTCCAGTGACCCTTTGGTAGCGGCCAACATTGACGTTTCGGTTGGCGCAGCGGTACAGCGGGTTGGCATCGACTATACGTACATCGGTGCAAACACTGTACGTTTCTCGGTGGCGCCGCCTGTCGGCACCAATAATGTGTTCATGCGCTGGGGCTCATCGCTGCCTTTGGGGGTTGCAACGTCGGTGGCAGGGCAAACGACTATTGGTACCTCTCTAATTCAAGCCGTCAATGCTGCTGCCGCGATAGCCATTCTTGGGGCCGTGGATATCTCATCTGCGCAGACAATAACAGGCCTGAAGACATTCAGCGTTGCACCTATCATGCCGACGGCAGATGTACGACAAACCGTATTACAAGGTGCTATCAATTCAGGCGGCTACGCCAACATGTTATCAGCTGGCACTGGCTTGGCTTTGAATCTGGCGGCTACGGTGGTACCGATGATCACATCCTTCGCTCAGGGTGTGCTTAGTTTCATGTCGACCTTGTCGGCAGATACCGCTAGCGTGGTTCCAACGCTGGCTGCGAACAATCTAAGCTTCATCACCCAGGACTACGCCAGCCCGACATCGGTTACCTGGGGTAAGACGCTGGCACCCCCGCAATACGGCTACACCTACAACCAGGCCGCGCAAGCACTGCTGCACTTTAATGGCACCGCTGGTTCGACCGCATTTCTGGACGACTTTGGCAACACTTGGACCGCTCAAGGCAGCGCGAAAGTGCAGACCAACCAAGCCAAATTCGGTGGCGCGGCGCTGGGCGGAGGCGGCACCAGCAACGCCTTGGCAGCCGGCGACTACGTCAAGTCGGTTTCCTTCACCTCGTTGGGAAATGGAGGTTGGGCACTCCGCGGTTGGTGCTACCCGACTGCACTTCCTGTAAGCGCCGGCTTTGCCACTCTGATGGCCGCCACGAACGCCAACGGTGTGGGCGCCCTGCTGGGTATTTACAACAATAGCGGGACGATCAAGTTTGCATATAACCTATCGAGCAATGGCTCGACCAACGATATCGCGAGCCTTGTTCAAGGTACCACTACCCCGGTCACGAATACTTGGTATTGGGTTGAGCTGACCTATGACGCTGTGGCCAGCGTGTATAGGCTCAACGTTGGGACCACGACGAATGCCTCGCAGGAATCCAGCACCACGAGCACTAGCAAGATCTGTCCGGTAACCGCACTCACCGTCGGCAATACGCAAAACATCGGCAACCAATTCACTGGATACATTGACGAGGCGGAATTTCTGCCGTATTGCGATCACCCCGGAGGCACCGCATACGCTGTTCCCTCCGCCGCCCCAAGTCTCGCAAACGCAGGCTACGCCAGTGACTTCTTCAGCATCCCCAACATGACGATGTACCAGGTGTCGGGTGCATCGACGGCGGCCGGGGCCAATCCTACCTTCACAGCGGTGAAGCGCGTCTATGTTGGCGAATGTGCCACCGGTGCTTCGTCGGTCTCTAGCGTAGTGAATTACGCATTGAAAGGTAGATATTTCTCAGGACGATTTCCCATAGCGGCCAGCACTGGTTACGCCAAGGCTCACAACATAGGGACTGAGCCGAAACAAATTAAGTTGCAAGGCGCTACCACGGGTGGTGGAGCGCTTTATGACTTCGCCAATTTTTTCAACTCCGTATTTTACGGAGCAGCCGTATCCAGCCTTTCGAAAAACTCAATCATGGTATTCACGCAGGCAAACCCCAACGTCTGGACTGCTGCCGCGTCTTCAGTGGCTGCCGTTGAGGCAGACTTGTTTGTCGGAAGGGGATGGTAATTATGGGACATTACATCAATGCCGAATTTGGCTATTACGAGGGTGATCAGATCGACGCGCTGGACGTGGAGGTGCCGCAGCGGCCGAACGCCACCGATACATGGGACGGTGCCGCTTGGCTCCCGGCACCCGTCCCGGTGCCGGTATCGGTGACGCCCCTGCAAGCCCGTCGCGCCCTGCTGGCCGCCGACAAGCTAGCGGCCGTGGAAACTGCCGTCGCCACTGCGGACCAGGCGACGCAGCTAGCTTGGCAGTATGCGGCGTCCTTCGAGCGTGCGAGCCCTTTCGTCGCATCGCTGGCTACCGCAGTTGGCCTGACAGATGCCCAAATCGACGACCTTTTTAGGAGTGCTGCCACCTTCGTCTAAATGCGGCCGCCCTGTGGGGCGCCTTATTTTTATTCTTCAGGACCTACAAATAATGACACCAGAAAAATCGCCGGAAACCTTCGGGTGGCTCACCTATGCGTGGGTGATCGGTCTTTCGGCATTGGGGGGCTTCGTCTCCTTCATGAGGAAGGTAAAGGAAGGGCACGCGCGCGCGTGGAACATCGTGGAGCTGATCGGCGAGGTCTGCACCAGCGCCTTTGCGGGCGTCATGACGTTCTACCTGTGCGAGTGGAGCAACTTTGCGCCGCTGCTGACAGCGGCCATGGTCGGGATTGCCGGCCACATGGGTAGCCGCTCAATCATGCTGCTGGAGCGGATGATGGAATCGAAGTTTCCGCAGGGAGGTGAAAAACCATGAGCAGTTTCGATGATGCTTTCGATGCCCTCATCGGCAACGAGGGCGGCTACAGCAACAATCCCAAGGACCCAGGCGGCGAAACCATGTGGGGCGTTACCGCCCGCGTGGCCCGGGCCGCTGGCTATGCCGGTGCCATGAAGGACCTGCCCCGCGAGACGGCCAAGGCGATCGCCAAAAAGCTGTACTGGGATCCCCTGAAGCTGGACCAGTTCGACCCGCGCGTCGCGTTCCAGATCTTCGACGCCAACTACAACGGCGGTCACCCGGTGATCTGGATGCAGGGCGCCAGCGGCGCCAAGGTGGACGGCCTTCTCGGCCAGGCCACCATTGCAGCTGTGGCCGCCACTGATCCCTTGAAATTCATGATGCGCTGGAACGGGCTGCGCCTGCGCTACTTCACATCCCTGCAGACCTGGATCAGCTTCGGTAAGGGCTGGGCCAACCGTATAGCCGACAACCTCAAAATTGGAGCAATCTAAAATGCCTCTGTTACCTATCGCAATGGCGCTCGCGCAGTTCGCGCCCATGATCGCCGGCTGGCTCGGCGGCAGTAATGCCGAGAAGGTGGCCACCCAGGTGGTGGGCATCGCCAAGACCGTCACCGGGCTGTCTTCGCCCGAGGCCGCCGTGGCCGCCCTGCAGGCCGACCCGAACCTGGCCTATCAATACCAGAAGGCGGTGCTGGACAACCAGGCCCAGCTGGCCGAGATCGCAAAGGAGGTGACGATCGCCGAGATCACCGCCGACCAGGCCAATACTGCAGCCGTGAACCAGTCTATCCAGGCCGAGGCCAAGGCCGACCACTGGCCGACCTATTCCTGGCGGCCATTTATCGGCTTCTGCTTCGGCGTCCTGGGCCTGATCGCAGGGTCCACCGCCGCGATCTGCTACATCGGGGTGATGTTCTTCGGCGTGAAGGCGGACGTGCTGGCCCAACTGCCCGGCCTGATCGGTGCCGAGGCGGGCGTTATGGCCACCATGGCACCCGTCCTTGGTATCGCCAGCTACTTCCGTGGCAAGATGCAGGCCAGCCCGGCAGTGGTATCAGACAATCGAGGGTAGTGTCGGACTTAAATTGGCTGTTCGCTTGACATATAGATCGAGGAACTGCGGAAGCTGATCCTATGTTGCAAAGATACACAGAAGCTCATCAATGTTCTTCTCATGTATTGATGGATCGCATATATTTTCCGTGTGGAAAATATATGTGGAGAATGTGATGTCACGAAATGATGATAATGGCGTAATTTTGTTGGTAGGCGTTGCTTTTGTAATTGTTGTCAGTGTATCCAAAGTACTCGGGGTCGACCTGGAAACCACTGGGAAGGTGATGTTGTGGGGCATACTTGGATTAATTGCTATTGGGGTGCTCCTAAAGTTGGACACAGCGTTCTGGCCGGCAATAGCCCCCATTGCTTTTTTGGTAATGATCCCCGTGCTTAACTATCACGCGCTTCATGCACAACCGTCGCTCTGGAATGAAGACCTACCCTGGTACGGATCAGCCCTCTGGCAAACTGTAATTTTTCTCCTGCTGGCAGGTGCAGCTGGTTACAAAATATGGCGGTCTCGTCACTATTATTGATTGCTTGGATAGTTCTGCATCTGAGAGATCGAGCAGTATTGCCCATGCGATGGTAATATCCATTAACGATCTGTAAACATTTACTGGAGCATTCGAATGTCTGACTTGCCGGTGGGTAACCAAGTTATTCCCCAAAATGTGGCTCAAGCAATGCAATTTGTAGCGAATCAGGCAACGCAAAGAACAACCTACTTCAACGGGTTCGGATTAGGTGGCGGGGCGACTGATGCGACTATCACCCTCCACAACGGCACTCAGTTGGTCGGTACAGTTCAAGCTCCGTATCCTGTACTAAAAGAGTTGATCATTGCATTGACACAGCTAGTGGAGTCAAATGAAAAAGCGCTTGGTATTACATACCAAAGCTTGGGAGAGGCGCTTCAAAAGTTAAGTGGGCAAAATGATGAAAAGCAAAGTTAGTTTGCCTAGCTTCTACAACGCGTACAGCGATCCACAAATCGCTGAGCGGTGGAAAAGACTAGCGAAGACCATAAATCGCCTAGATGAATTCTCCGGTCGAGGCCCGGGATGGGATCTCGGGCGAGGAAATGCAATTCGTGATGATGCGATTGATCAGACAAAGGCACTCTTGGGGACCGCATTTAAATTAGGGCTTTGGCAAAGCAATGTATTTGCTAGTCCTTCGGGTTCCGTATTGCTGACTTTCACGATAGGTGATCATGATATCGAGGTAGGCGTTGAGGGCGATGATACATATTCGCTCGTCTACGAGGTATCTGATCAACCTTGCATAGACATTGAAGCGGTTGACATTCAAACTATAGAAACAATATTGGCGAATCTCGCTAACAAAATATGTTCGTCAGAGCGCTTAATCTCGACCACTATGACCCCGACAAAGGGCGATTCAGAAGCACAGCATTTGAGCCGTCCTATGATGGTGGGCTCTCAGTATTCTGTGAAGAATGTGCCCAAGAGAGAACCGGGTCTATATGCGAACATATTGCAAGGTTCTATTCTGATATCGCCGGATCTCCACCCGTATTCTGGACACTCACAGCCCAGGACTTACCTTCGGGAAGTTCTGGCAGCTTAGAAGAGTCAACAAATAATGATCCTTGTCACGCAAATATACGGACAACCACCGGAATGCAGGTAAGGCAGTTTAAAAAACACTGTCAAACACATTTCAAAAATTTCTTGCAGCTGAATGGAATTAGCAAGTTTGAAGTGTGTGATCCGGAGGTCGGGCGGCGCCCGTTAACGCAGCAGGATATAGATGCTTTTGTTCAAAGGCAGCAAAGCTAAATAGGTAGAAGCCGAGTGAATACTCGGCTTTTTCTTATTCTCCTATAGAACAATGTAGATGCTGTGTTCTTCGCTTTAATCATCTGCGTGACCTATGCGATACGCACAATGTATGCTTGGTCCAATCAATGCTCGTTCGAGCAATGACAACGCGGAGAGCAGAGTCAATTCGTATGGCAGGCCATCGCATCAGTCGATCTGAACTATACGACCTAGTCTGGTCGGAGCCTGCATTCATCGCTGCCAAACGATTTGGTATATCAGATGTGATGCTGGCTAAGATCTGCGCGGGATCGAACATACCGAAACCAGGTCTCGGGTATTGGGCGAAACTGGAGAGTGGCCGCATTGTGGAGCGAACGCCACTGCCAATCAGGGCCCTAGGCCAAAATGAGCACATCATTTTTGGCACTTTGTCGCATTGGGAGACGTTGGTGCTCGAAGGTGATGTGGAGTTTGTCAAGCCACATTTCCCTGAGGGGCTCGACGAATTAACGGCGCGAGCACGAGCCTTAGCTGAAAAAGCTCCAATCAGAAGAACACTTTCAAATCCTCACCCCGAGATCGCCAAGATCCTCCGTAAGGACGAAGCGCTGCGTGAAAAACAGGCCAATAGCCGTCTAGCTTTCCGTCTTTATCGCCCATTATCAGATTCCAAGCAGGGGCGTCGTCGTCTGATCATCTTAAATGCGCTTCTTAAATCGTTGGGCTACTGCGGAGCAGGAAAGGCAAGGACACGCGGTGATGCTACAGAATGGAGCATCCATATTGCCGATCAGGTATTGGCTTTTAAGCTGTCTGGAGACAGCGACCCGCGCCTGGATTTCAATCGCGGTGACGACGAGACCCCACTAACGCTAGCCATCTTCTGGTGGGATGCCCCCGAAAAGCTAAAGCTCGAATGGAGTGATAACGAAGACGGGCCTCTTGAGGAGCAGATCAGAAGTATCACAGAGGCTTTTTTAGTTGTTGCGGAACTCAGGTATCGCGAGATCGAGATGTTCCAATATGACCGGCTACTGCGCGAAAAGACGGAGAGCGAGAATTCTGTTCGACAGCATGCTGATGAAACGATACAGCAAGAGGATAGTCGGCTTGAGAAGTTGACTCAGGGGCGCCGGCAGGAGCTTTTCCATGATGCAGCAAAGTGGAAGAGGGCCGAAGAGCTTCGTGCGTACATCAGTGCGGCATTGGCCGCACCATGCGCCAGTGAGGCAGTGCGGGAGAATCGTGAATTGTGGGCGGCCTGGGCGATGGCTGAAGCGGATTTATTAGACCCTCTTAAGTGCAAGGATCCAAAGAATGAATGATGAGTTGATGACAGTGGACGAAATTGCAGAGATGCACAAATGCGGCCGCCGGCATGCCCGAGACGTTATCGTAAAAATCCCAGGATTTCCGCCAGAGGCACCTACAAGTCGGCCGAAGCTTAGGCTGTGGGTTCGCGCAGAGGTGGTGCAATTCGTTACGCGTGGTCAGCCGTTTCCGGAATAGGGGAGGGAAAGGCAGGACTATTTCTGTTTTCGGATCACGCGTAGTTTCGGTTCTGGTATTGGCGGCACTGCGTCTGCATCTGGGCGAGTGGTAACGTAGACGCGCAACACCATCACAGTATTGTCTGGCCTCCGGCGAGCAGGTATTCCCATTTCTTCAAGGGCACGAAGTTGGGCGGACGGGCGCCGGTAACCGGTGATCTCGAAGATTTCTTCCTCGGTTAAGGTTAGAGAATTGGGATTGACGTCGCTCATTTTCGTCGCTTCTTGTCATTTCGACTTCAGTGCCTTGATATACCGCTCGCAACCGCCGATGTTTCCCTGGCCCTCTGCAGCCTGGATTATGTTCCGGTCATCCACCTGCATTGTGATTTCGCAAGGCCACTCGCTGGTGTTTGCGGCTTTCCATTTCACTACGCGCATACCGGCCACGGTAGACTCCGAAGAGGGAAGGCCGATCTTGGCGATAGCTGCCGACAGAGGTTGTCCCTTCAATGCGGTAAGCCCGTCATGCATTTGGCCGAATGTGACACATCCTGCGAGGCTGAGCAACGCAACTACAGAGATTGATTTTTTCATGTTGATCCCCGAGAGTTTCTTTGAAATTTTCTCCAGCCTGACAGCGGAATCTGGGCGAGTAAAGGACAATGCGTTTTTCCGCATGCACAAGTGTTGTGCGCTGTGACCAAAACATGTCCAAAGTAGGGCCGAATCGGGCAAAATAGAGGTGAAAGTGCAGCCAGTATATGGGATGGCTTCCGCTGCAAGTCGTTGAATTGACTGCACTTTCTTTTCTCGTCTATTTGTTGCTGCCCAGTCTCATAATCCGTTGGTGCCGTGTTCGACTCACGGGGGGGGCTACCAGTACCAGAAAGGGATTCCGAGAGATCGGAGTCCCTTTTCTTTTTCCTAAGGAAGGCCGGCTGAAATGTCCCTCCATGTTTGCTAAGCTAGTTCTATCCGGTTGCGGCCGTTTTCTTTTGCTTTATAAAGTGCTGCGTCGGCCGCAGCAAATAGTCGCTGGAGATCTGTGTGATCGGAGTTTAACGACGCCACACCCATGCTGGCGGTTACCCGGATTGCATCGTCGCCGAACGGAATTGCCGTATCCGCTATTTGTTTCCGCAAAGACTCGGAAAATATCTGTGCACCCTCTGGCGAAGTCTGGGGCAAGGCGATACAGAGCTCCTCGCCGCCGTAGCGGCCAGCGATGTCGCTGGTACGGACTCCGCGCAAAATGATTTCTCCAACGTTGTGCAGGACCATATCGCCGGCAGCGTGACCCAGCAAATCGTTGATTTTCTTGAAGTGGTCGAGATCAATCATGACCAACGATAAGGGCGTCTCATACCGGCGACTGCGTTCGACTTCGCTACCGAGTCGTTCGAAAAGGACGCGACGGTTCAGTAGACCTGTTAGCGTGTCAACGGATGCCAAATGCTGTTCCCGTAATAGTGCTTGCTTGAGCAAGCCTTCGCTTTCCCTCAACTCAAGCAAAGCCATTGCTTGCCGCGCTAGGCCGGACAAGAGATCACGTTGGCGGTCGCTAAGGTTACGTGGTTGCTTATCCCAAATACAAAGGGTACCTATACGGTATCCATCGCAAGTGACCAGATTGGTGCCCGCATACATTCGCATGCCGGTATCCGCCATTACTTGAGAGTGTGCCGTCTTTTCGTCGTGTTTCAGATCGGCAATTTCTAGCACCCCATCCTGCAAGATAGTCCACGAGCAGGCGGCGTCATCCCGCGGGATCAGCATGTCAGGCATGCCAACGCTCGTAAGCGTCCGAACTAAGTTTTCTTCGACGAAGGTAATCAGAGCGTAAGGCACGTCGCAGATTTCAGTGGCGACCCGCGCCAGCAGGGAAAAATCTTTTTCCGATAGCGTATCAAGCTGGAGGTAGCGCCGCAGAGCGCGTAGACGGCCTACCTCATTGTCGGGGCGAGGGATAGAGAGTGCTGATTCCATGGCCACTTACCTCCTGTCGTTCCTTCTTTTGGCAGATGTTATCGCATCGAAATTTGTCGGACAAGGAGATTGCGAAGGCACGCGGCTGGCTTGGTGTCAGCAACCGGGCAGGCAGCACCGTGGGATTTGCACGGCCTCGCCAGCGCTCGATCAGACCGATCACAAAACCAGCGCTGAGTCTATTCATACCTGGTTTGTCTGCCCGAGATGTGCACCTGCAGCCGAGCAGTTCCCGCTACTTCGTTCCACCTTCCCACAGGTAACCTAATGGAGCTGTACCAGATGTGGTGAGACATGTTCGAACTGCTATTTTGAGATTTTGGGAGTAATGGGTGTGATGGGTGTAATGGGGCCTGCAGAGGTATGGACGGGCGACATCACGCCACGCGCCCCAAAGAACGAATGCGCCGGCTGAGCCAATCTGCTTAGCCATTTCGCACCCTTATACTTCAGAGGTTCTCTCACGATCACCGCAGCCACCCCTGTGGGAGTAGGGAGCCAAAGATCAGCTAGTAACCGCATTCTTGAAATCAAAAAACTGCGCGGCGTAGCTGGAGGGCGAACAAAGGCAGACCTCGTATTGCGTGCCGAAGCCGCCCTCCAATGGCGCAATTCCATATCACCGCAAATGGTAGCCGCGGGCTATGCCGCAGCCAAACCATAGCCACCTTGATCAGAGCCCCAGATCGGAAAGGCCGGGATGATCGTCGGGGCGACGACCCAGCGGCCAGCGGAACAGTCGCTCGCTTTCGGCGATGGGACGGTCATTGATGCAGGCGTAACGGTTGAACATCAAGCCGTCTTCATTGAACTCCCAATTCTCGTTCCCGTATGAGCGGAACCAGTTGCCGGAGTCGTCGCGCCATTCATAGGCATAGCGCACGCCGATACGGTTCCCGGTGAAGGCCCACAGTTCCTTGATGAGGCGATATTCCAGTTCCTTGGCCCACTTGCGCTCCAGAAAGGCGCGTGCTTCTTCGCGACCATTGGCGAACTCGGCACGATTGCGCCAGCGGGTATCCAGGCTGTAGGCGAGAGAAACCTTTGCGGCGTCACGGGTGTTCCACCCATCTTCGGCCAGGCGCACCTTTTCGATGGCTGACTCGCGGGTGAACGGCGGAAGTGGCGGGCGGATTTCGGTATTGGTAGACATGATATGACCTCAACGGTTAGGAGAATTTGACCCTGCTTGTTGCTGCAGGCTTGATAAAAGCAGGGCGGCCGCCCTGCCAGCACTATCGGCGGCACCCGCATCACCGGTGACCATTGCAACTGCTGTTGCGCCGTCGATCAGAATCAGAAAATAATTTGCGACCTCATCCGGATCGGACAAACCAGACGCACCGGTCAGCTCGCGCAGATAGGAAAGCAGGCGCTGCTTGTGCAGCGTCGAGACCGCGCCGATGTCGGGATGGGTCACCCCCAGCTCACCGGCGGCGTTGATGAACGCGCAACCATGGAAGTCTTCGTTCTCGAACCATTGGCGCAGCGCTGGGAATATCGACGCCAGCCGCTTGACTGGCTCGTCGGCCTGTGAAGTCGCCTCAATGAACCACGACATCCATCGCTGGTCTCTCGCCAGCAAGGCGGCCGCCACCAACTCTTCCTTGGTCGAGTACATCTTGTAGATGCTGCGCCGGGCCACGCCGGATGCCTTGACGATGGCATCTATGCCGGTGGCGTGAATGCCGCCCGCATAAATGAGCTTTTCCGTGGCCGCCAGCAGGCGGGAAACGAGAGACGCGTCGTCGATGGTGTCCATGATGATTTCGTGGTTGAGAATGATCGTTCTCAATATAGTAGAACGATCATTCTCTAAGGTCAACTACTTTTTCACATGTCCTCTACGTTGTTGCTGAATCGATGTATGACTGTTGTCCGGATTGTCTTTACGAAGTTTGGACAACCGCATGGATCGCACCGTGGGCATGTCCAACCATCTGGCTGGGCGGGCGGTTGTCTCTGCCAGCGCGCGGCAAGGAGAATAGATAGGCTAACTTTTTACTAGTCCACGGCGCTTGGCAAGGCAAGTGGATCTGGTCCGCAGTCAGTGCCGCCGTGCCGGCTGCAGCCGGGTGAAGGAAATCGATAGCGGGCATTCGCCGTTTCTCTCCAGGCCGACTGAGACGGCGGAGACGCTGCATCGGCTGGTGACGGAGTTATAGCCGTTCTTCAAGCGGTGAAACCCGTCTCGGCAATGCGGGCTACACCGAACGTAACGGAAATGAAGATCCCTTGGTCGTCCACCACGGATTTCGGTCCGCCATGGGCGCAGTCAGCAATGAGCCAGCCTGCATAATCGCGCGAAAGCCAGGGCAGCTGCAGACTGGTAAGCATCCCGGCGCCGCAGCAGGGCAGCGCTACGTGGCTTAGGGGCCGGGGAGATGGCGATGTTGCGCAGATCGGAATGCTGTTCGCCGATGGCCTCGGGAAGGATGGTGACCAGATTGCTGCGTCTGACGACTTCAATCAGAGCGCCAATGGTGTTGGCTTCGATGGCGATGGCCGGTGAAATCTTATGCGCTCGCATGTAGTCATCGACATGATCTCGCGTCGCGAAATCAGGACTCAACAGACAAAGCCGTTCCGAGGCCAGCATCTGCGGTGTGATGCCGCCCTTGCGCTTGAAGAAATCATGGTGCTGGCCCACCACCACACTCAATCGCTCCTTCAGCAGCGTCTCACATTCGATCTCTTCGCCAGGGCGCGAGACACGAAACGCGATGCCCAGATCGACCTCATCGGCAGCAACCGCTGCCGATATGGTGTCAAGAGACATTTCCTTGAGCCGTACCGTAATCCCCGGATACTGTGTCTGGAATGCAGCCAGTAGCGGGCCCACCAGATAGGCGGTGAACGTCGGCGTGGTGGCCAGGCGCAGTTCTCCCCGCTCAAGTTCCTGCACGTCCAAAATGGCACGCCGTCCGACATCCAATTCAAGCAAGGCTTTACGGGCGTGCTCAATATATACGCGGCCTGCATCCGTCGTCTTGACCGCGCGGCCGCTGCGGTCAAGCAGCACCACGCCAAGCGACTCCTCAAGTTGAATGATCTGTTGCGACAGCGTCGGCTGGGACACATGGAGAGCCTCGGCTGCACGCGTGAAGTTGCCGTGCTCGGCAACGGCAAGCAAATAGCGGATATGACGAAGCTGCATATTGCCCTCCAGAGATGTTGCGTATCCCCACATGCCAGAGCGGTTTCAGCAACTTCAGAAACACCCGGATGCGTTACGCCAGCTATTGGTAAAACCAATCGATTCTATAAAAAACTAGTCTTGGTAACAATAGATCAAAGGAAGGATGATGGACTCATCGCAACGAGGAGCAAGCACATGAAACCGTTTATCGAAGGTGCAATGAAGTTCCAGGAAGACGTCTTCCCGGCAATGTCGGGTCTGTTCCAGAAACTGGCCACCAATCAGAATCCGGGGGCGCTGTTCATTACCTGTTCAGATAGCCGTGTCGTGCCTGAACTCCTGACGCAGCAACAACCTGGTGATGTGTTCGTCATTCGCAATGCCGGCAACATCGTGCCGTCCTACACATCGGAACCTGGCGGCGTCACGGCAAGTGTGGAGTACGCGGTGGGGGTGCTCGGTGTCACCGATGTCGTGGTCTGCGGCCATAGTGACTGTGGTGCCATGACCGCCGTGGCCAAGCATACCTGCCTGGATCACCTGCCGGCGGTGGCGAACTGGTTGCGTCACTGCGATGCCGCCAAGGCTGTCAACGAAGCGCACCGTCACGATACGCCCGAGGCGAAGGTCAGCGCGATGGTGTACGCCAACGTGATTGCGCAGCTGACCAATATCCGGACTCATCCAACCGTCGCCCTGGCCCTGAAGCAGGGCAAGCTGTCCCTGCATGGATGGGTGTATGACATCGAAACCGGCGCCATCAATGCCCTCGACGGCAAGCAAGATCTCTTCGTCAGCCTGGCCGATTACCCCGACGCCGTCGCCGTCAGTTATTCCGAGCAGCGCAAAGCTGCTTGACCTTTCCCAACCATAGAAGGAGCCCTACCGTGATTCAATCGAATGTGACCCAAGATGCACGCGTCGAACTCACTGCCCGTGTCATCGAAGCGAAGGCCAGCAAAGACCTGAGCTTCAGCGACCTCGCCGAAGGCACCGGCCTGCGCGTGGCCTACGTTACCGCGGCGCTGCTAGGACAGCACGCTCTGCCCCGGGAGGCGGCCGAACTGGTTGCCGGCCGACTCGGCCTGGACGCCGGCGATGCCCGCCAATTACAGGCAATTCCGCTGCGCGGCAGTATCCTTGGCGGCGTGCCCACCGATCCGACGATCTATCGCTTTTATGAAATGGTGCAGATCTACGGCACGACCCTGAAGGCACTGGTTCACGAGCAATTCGGCGACGGCATCATCAGCGCCATCAACTTCAAGCTGGACATCAAGAAGGTCGACGATCCCGAAGGTGGTTCGCGGGCGGTGATCACCCTGGATGGCAAGTTCTTGCCTAACAAGCCGTTCTGAATCCTGGAAACATAATGCCCAATCCTTTCGGAGGTGCTGCGATGAACGTTGAAGAGGATCGCCTCATGGTGTCTTGGTGCGAGGAATTGGCCGAGACGAGGCGTCTGACGGTCGAGCCTACCGCGGAAGGCTGGTGGGCTAGGCTGGATGGTTTTCCCATGTCTTATGGGGAGACCGTAGGTGCCGCGGTGATGTGGGCTTTTATTATGAGTCACAAGTCCGCGTATGAGTGAGATGCCAGTGGGTTGACCGCGTAGCTGTCTTCGGAAGATAGTGGAAAGTGGGCCAGATGGCGAGGGTCAATGCCGCAAGAAAATCAACAGTATGATTTTCTTGCGGCATAATTTTTCCTGAGTGGAATTGGGTCCACTACGCTTCAAAAAATACTCTCAAAGCAACCAGATTCACTCGCACGTTGCTGGACACCAATAGACGAAGAAGATCTCTAAGTTTTTGAATCATTGGGGATTTGTACTCCACTGGAATTGGCTGGACTGATGTTTGGTGGCGCTGTCGCATCCGTCCAAGCGAGAAAAAGCTCTGTTCTCCCGCTTACTTCCCCTGCTCATCTCAGCTGTTACCGCGCTATAGTCGACCCAGACCATTCGACCACTTCGCGCCATGATGAAAAACAACGCCATGGATTACCTGCCGCGCATGGTGATCTTTTCCCGGGTCGTCGAGCTGGGCGCCTTCTCCAAGGCGGCTCGCGAGCTGGGGCTGACCTCGTCGTCAGTGAGCCAGCACATCAGTGCGCTTGAAACCATGCTCGGTACCACCCTGCTGCACCGGACCACCCGCAAGCTTTGCCTGACCGAAGCCGGGCAGGATTTCTATGCCCATTGCGCGCGTATCGTCGCGCTGGCCAACGAGGCGCGCCAGAATACCGAGAGCCTGCACAATGAACTGGTCGGTGAATTGCGTATCGCCGCCTCCAGCTTCATGGCCACCGAATACCTGGTGCCGGCGCTGGAGGAGTTCATTCGCAGCCATCCCAAGTTGCGCATCAACATCGACGTCAACGACCACAACATCGACTTGATGGACAAGAGCGTGGACCTGGCGCTGCGAGTGGGGAAGGGGCCCGGTGCGACCGATATTGTCCTGGCACAACTGGATGCGGTGCTGTGCGCTGCACCTGCGTATCTGCGCTCGCACGGGCCAATACACCGGCCCGAGGATCTGCAGCTGCAGGACTTCCTGTTCTTTACGCCCCATGGCGCCACGGTTGAACTGAGCCTGCGTGATCGCGGCGGTCAGTGCGTGCAGCTGCGGCTCACGCCCCGTCTCACCGCCAACCACGCGCGTTCGCTGCGCAAGCTGGCCTTGCAGGGCCACGGTGTGGCGCGTCTGCTGAAAAGCAAGGTTCAGGATGATCTGGATGCCGGACGGCTGGTGCGGGTCTTGCCGGACTGGTCACTGGATTCCTACAGTGCCTTCCTCACCACCAAATACCGCGACGCGATGCCGGCCAAGATACTGACCTGCATCACACATATCCAGGCTTATTTCAACCGCCGCCATCCAGGCGAAGACCCGGTTTCGCAGCCCGGTTGAGCGGGCCTGTCGTCAGCATCTCAGTCCCTGGCTTTTGATCCAATCCTCTCCGCTGCGCTCGGCGATGGCATCGGTCTGGCCGTCGGCCCCAAGGTCGACGATTTCGTTTTCCAGCGTCTCCATCGAGGCCGTATTGGTGAAGGCCTTCACTACCGGGCGCGTGAGATCCTTGCGGTTCTGGCGGATGACCAGCGCAGTGCGTCCCGAGCGCAGCGTGACGATGGAGCCCAGCGGGTAGATGCCCAGCGTCTTGACGAAGGCCAGGAAGATGGTGCGGTCGAAGTGCCCCTGCCAGGATGCCATGCGCGAGAGCGAATCGGCCGGATCCCAAGCCGCCTTGTAGACGCGATGCGAGGTGACTGCATCGTACACGTCGCATACCGCCGCCATGCGCGCATACAGGCTGATCTGCTGTCCTTGCTGGCGGGAGGGGTAACCGGTGCCATCCATCTTTTCGTGATGATGCAGGCACACTTCCAGTACGTAATCGGGCACGCCGACCAGGCCTTGCAGATAGGCATGACCCAGCGCCGGATGACGCTGGATGATGCGATATTCCTGGTCGGTCAGCCGATCCGGTTTGTTGAGCAGTGCCAGCGGGATGAAGGCCTTGCCGACATCGTGCAGGAATCCGGCCAGGCCCGCCTGCTGGCACGCCTTGTCGTCCAGTCCCAGCGTGCGTCCCAGCGCGACCATCATGGTGCAGACCGCAATCGAATGCAGGTAGGTGTATTCATCGGCACGCTTGATGCGGATGATGCTCAGGAGGGCGTCGGCATTGTGCGCCACCGAGGCGGCAATCTGTTCCACCAGCTCCTTGCATTTGCGCACATCCAGCGACTTGCCCAGGCGGGCTTGGCTGAATACTTCCTGCGTGGTTTGCCTGGCCATCTCGTAGAGATGGAGGGCGTCGCTGAGGTCGAGCTCCAGCGGGCCGGTGGGGTCCATTGCCGCGGCACTGACAGGCGCTGCGGGTGGTGAGGGTGGAGCGGCACTCTCGTCCGGGGGCAGCGCTGCGCTGTCACTGTCCGGTGCAAGGCCCTTGTGTACGTCGATCCAGCAGTAGGCGTGATCGGTCTGCTGGGCCTGTCGTATTTCATCCTCGGTGCGGATCATGAAGCTGGCACGCCAGAACGGCGAGGCGATCCAGGCGCCATTGAAGCCCGAGAAATACATGCCTATCCTGAGTTGGCTGACAGGGATTTTTCTCAACTGCGTCATGTGGCTCGGTGATAGGGTGGAAGAGCAGATCGGAGCGACCAGTCGCGCAGCTGCCCGGTTGCTCTGGATGCGCTGCATGCACGATGGCCTGGTGTCGCCGCAATGTATTACATTCCCGCTCGATTGATTAGAGCCTTGCCGCTAACGAGTCCGGTAAATATTCTTAAGTAATTGCACCATCAGCGGGTGCGGCCTGGCATTGTTAAGCTGGATTAACCAGTCCGCTCGCCAAACTGCGGCTAATCAAATTGCACCTTTTGTAATACAGTGGCCTCTGCCGAACCCAGCCGGAAATGTGTCGGGGGACACTGCGGGTACATGCCCGCGCCGGCGCCGCGCCACCCAGGAGGGGGATTCCGGTGGCGCGCACTGAAGAGGGACGCGGGCGATGCCGACAATCGCAGGATGCATCCGACTTTCCTTTCAGAAACGGCCGTCAATGGACAGATCAGGCATCTGCTCGGCATCGTGATCGACATTGGCACGCAAGGCCCCGGCGGCGCTCGGCTCGCTCTAAGCTAGGCCGTGGACTTGCATGAGTAAAAGGCATTGAAGCCCCAGAAATAATCGTTTTATCCCGACCCCGCGCTGCCCTTACCATGAGGCCATCTCATAGTCACCCGGTCAAAGGCACGCACATGACGATTTCCGCGTACAACAGCAATCTCCATCAACTCCTGCTTTCCCACTACGGGGATGACGCACTGGTGCAGCGCCAGTTCGTGCGCCTGGACGTGCCGGCCTCGACCTTGCGTCCGGTCGGTCAGGACGTCTCCCGCCTGGAACTGGCCCAGGCCCTGAACATGCTGCTCTTCGAGCAACTGCTGCAACACGTCTCCACCGGTCGCGACTACGTGGCCGATGCCGAGCGCGAGGGGGTGAAGATCTGCTTCGACCATGGCGCCGTGCGTACCGTGCGTCGTGGCCGTGATACCGGTTTCCCCGATGGCGAGGCACTGTTCACCAGCGTGCTGTTGCCGCTGGGCTATCAGCAGACCGGTACCTATCCGCTGGCACGCATCAAGATGACCGGCCGCGTCTATACCCATGCCGACGATGCCGAGAACATCGCCCAGTTCTTCGTCAGCGAACTGCATCCCGAGCAGTTCTCGCCGGCGTTCCAGCAGACTGTCGATGCCGTTCTGGCTTCGTCGCACAGTCCCCTGGGTGAAGACGTGCTGGCGTTGCTGGCCACGCTGTCGGCTCAGGGTAAGCTGCCGCTGGCCGATGCCAAGCGCTTGCTGCCGGCCATGCTCAACTGCTTCGCGCGTCATCATGACCTCCCTACGGTGGCGCAGTACGAAGCCCTCAAGGCCGAGTCGGCCGAGATGGCCTGGATCTCCACCGAAGGCAATGCCTTCAACCATGCCACCGACCGGGTGGTCGATGTCGTCGCCACGGCCGAGCGCCAGCGCGAGCTGGGCCGTCCGATCAAGGACCTGGTCGAGGTCTCGCGCAATGGCCGCGTGCGCCAGACGGCCTTCCGCGCCGTCAAGGTCGACTACCAGCTGCAGGGCGAGGATGGCCAGCCGGTGGCGGTGAGCGTGCCGGGCTCGTTCTACGAATTCATCAGCCGCGACTATTACGTCGACGAGGCGGGGCAGAAGAAGCTGGATCTGAGCTTCGACAGCGGCAATGCCCAGGGCATCTTCAAGATGACTGCAGCGGGCGCCACCGCTACCGAGGCGGCCAGCGCCTGCTGAGGTGCTGCCGCAGTCTTCCGGCGCCGGGGGCGGCATCGATTTTGCTATAGTGCGGGGTCATTGTCCCAGCGGATTTCGCCCCATGCGCCGTTTCATCCCGTCCACGTCCTGCCTGATCGCCTTCGATACCTCGGCGCGTCACATGTCGTTTACCAAGGCGGCCAATGAATTGCACATGACCCAGGGGGCGGTGAGCCGGCAGGTGGCGATCCTGGAGGAGTACCTCAACGTCAAGCTGTTCGAGCGCATCAACCGCCGCCTGATCCTCACCGAGGCCGGGCGCGACTATGCCGGCCAGGTCTCCACCATCTTGAAGCAGATCGAGATGGCGACCTTCCAGGTGATGACCTACAACAGCCTGGCCAGCGTGCTGAACCTGGCGATCCTGCCGACCTTCGGCGTGAAGTGGCTGATCCCGCGCCTGGCCAAGTTCTCGGCGGCCTATCCCGATGTGCTGCTGAACCTGAGTACCGAAGTGCTGCCCTTCGATTTCAATACGCGCCAGGTCGATGCCGCCATCCATTTCGGCGAGCCCGACTGGCCTGATACCGTGATGGTGCGCCTGATGGGGGAGGAGGTGGTGCCGGTCTGCAGCAAGGCCTTGAATGACCGCATCGCCGCCATCGAAGACCTCGGCAACGTCACCCTGCTGCAGCACACCACCCGCCCGCAAGCCTGGCAGGACTGGTTCCGCCATGTCGGCGTGGATTGTCCCAATGCCCTGGCCGGTCCGCGCTTCGAGCAACTGGCCATGGTGATCCAGGCCGCCGTGGCGGGCATGGGGGTGGCCCTGATGCCCAAGTTCATGGTCGAGACCGAGATCAGCCTGGGGCAGTTGCATGTGCCTTTCCCCTTTGCGGTCAAGAGTCCGCAGTCCTACTACCTGGTCTATCCCGAGAAGAACGCGGGCAAGGCCGCCATCATCAAGTTCCGCGACTGGATATTGAGTGAACTGAAGGCCGGCTGAGCCGGCAGCGCGCCTGCATTACTTCGGTGCATTCCGGCTCGTGCATACTAAAACTCATGGCCGGCGTTTTCCACTGATCGCCTCACCGTCCTCTTCGGACAAGCTCCCCCCGATACTCAGGCGCTGTGCGCCATCCCAGCTGGATCAAGGCCTGGCGCCGGTCGTGGCGTGATGCATCGCACCATCCTTGCACATCCTCACGCAGGGGCCGGCGCCATTGCGGTGCATTGGAAAAAGTAATGATGTGGTGACATTTTTTGGTTTTAAGAATTGCCCCGCCTGTCCTTATACTCCATCGTTCCAGACCCCTCCCACTCCACTGATAACAAGGGACCTCCATGTCTTCTCCCAGCATTTTCTCTACCCTCGACTTCGACCTGTCGGCCTATGCCGGTAGCGACCTGGTGATCCGCTCGCCGCGTGATGGCCAGATCATCGCCCAGCTCAAGGCCCAGACCACCGCGCATGCCGAGACCGTGATCGCTGATGCCCAGCAAGCCTTCCTGGCCTGGCGCGAAGTGCCGGCACCGGTGCGTGGCGAGCTGGTGCGCGTGCTGGGCGAGGTGCTGCGCGAGCATCGCGACGCACTCGGTGCGCTGGTCACCCAGGAAGCCGGCAAGATCCTCTCCGAAGGCCTGGGCGAGGTGCAGGAGATGATCGATATCTGCGACTTCGCCGTGGGCCTGTCGCGCCAGCTGCATGGCCTGACGATCGCCTCCGAGCGTCCCGGCCATCGCATGATGGAAACCTGGCATCCGCTGGGCGTGGTGGGCGTGATCACCGCCTTCAATTTCCCGGTCGCGGTGTGGGCCTGGAATGCCGCACTGGCGCTGATCTGCGGCAACGCCGTGGTGTGGAAGCCCTCCGAGAAGACCCCGGTGACCGCGCTGGCCGTGCATGCGCTGTTCGCCCGCGCGGTGGAGCGTTTCTCGGCGCAGCGCCCGAACCTGGTGCCGGCCAAGCTGTGCCAGCTTCTCATCGGTGGCGCCGACCTGGGCGAGACCCTGTCGCGTTCGCCGCTGGTGCCGCTGGTGAGCGCCACCGGCAGCGTGCGCATGGGCCGTAAGGTCGCCACAGTCGTGGCCGAGCGCCTGGGTCGCAGCCTGCTGGAACTGGGCGGCAACAACGCCATGATCGTGGCGCCCTCGGCCGACCTGAGCCTGGCCCTGCGCGCCATCACCTTCTCGGCGGTGGGCACGGCCGGCCAGCGTTGCACCAGCCTGCGCCGCCTGTTCGTCCACAGCAGCATCCATGACCAGGTGGTGGCGCAGATCAAGCGCATCTATGCCAGCGTCAAAGTGGGTGATCCGCTGCAGCCCGATACCCTGGTCGGCCCGCTGATCGACCGTGCCGCCTTCGATGCCATGCAGTCGGCACTGCAGCAGGCCCGTGCGCAGGGTGGCGAAGTCACCGGCGGCGAGCGCGTCGAGGTGATGGGGGAGGGCTGGTATGTGCGTCCGGCCCTGGTCACCATGCCAGGCCAGACCGCCATCATGCACCACGAGACCTTCGCGCCCATCCTCTACATCGTCAAATACGACGAGCTGGGAGAGGCGATTGCTCTGAACAATGCGGTGCCGCAGGGCCTGTCGTCGGCCATCTTCACCAACGACATGCGTGAAGCCGAGTTGTTCGTCTCGGCCGTGGGCAGCGATTGCGGCCTGGCCAACGTCAACATCGGCACCAGTGGCGCCGAGATCGGCGGTGCCTTCGGTGGCGAGAAGGAAACCGGCGGCGGCCGCGAATCGGGTTCGGACGCCTGGAAGAACTACATGCGCCGCGCCACCAACACCATCAACTACAGCAAGACCTTGCCGCTGGCACAGGGAGTGAAATTCGACATCGACTGATGGGCACTGCCTCGATATCAGTACAAGAAGAACAAGAAGCCAGGCAAGGGGCGCCTGGCGGTATTGACCTCGTTTCCACACCCCGCCGCAGGCGGGGATCCACATCGGCAAATCGGCAAGGAGTTGAGTGATGAAGATGAAGTACCTGGCAATGACCTGTGCAATCGCAGCGACCATGGGTCCCATGACCGGCGCCCAGGCGCAGACCAAGACCATCTACGTCGGCATGAATGGCGGCACGATGGAAAAGAACTACACGGCCTCGATCTTCCCGGACTTCGAGAAGGCCAACAACGTCAAGGTCGTGGTCGTGCCGGGTACCTCCTCGGACATCATCGCCAAGATGCAAGCCCAGAAGGACAAGCCGCAGATGCATGTGGCCTTCCTCGATGACGGCATCATGTACCGCGCCATCAACATGAGCCTGTGCGAGAAAATCAAGGATGCCGCCGTCCTGAAGGACGTCTATCCCTTCGCGCGCCTGGCCAACGACCAGGCCGTGGCCATCGAGATGGGCGTGCTGGGCATCGGTTACAACAAGAAGCTGTTCGCCGAGAAGGGCTGGCCGGCGCCGACCTCGTGGATGGATTTCGCTGATCCGAAGTACAAGCAGAAGGTGGTGTTCCAGTCCATCTCGGCCAGTACCTTTGGCCTGTATGGTTTCATGATGTTCAACCGTCTGGTGGGTGGCACCGACAAGAACGTCGATCCCGGTTTCAAGAAGTGGGGCAGCAGCATCGGCCCCAATGTGGTGGAGTACCTGTCGAGCTCGGCCAAGATCTCGGAGATGGTGCAGACCAATGAAGCGGCGATCTTCCCGCTGACCGTCACCGGTATCGCCAACCTCAAGGACAAGGGCATCCCGGCCGAATTCGCCACGCCCAAGGAAGGCGGCGTGCTGCTGATGACCGGCGCCTGTCCCATCAAGGGCAACAGCGAACCCGAGCTGTCCCAGAAGCTGCTCGAATACCTGCTGACCCCGGCGGTCCAGGCCAAGAGCATGGCCCTGGCCAATTCCATCCCGGTCAACCGCAACGTGCCGTTGTCGGAAGCAGCACAGGCCAAGCTGGGCAAGAGCGAAGTGCTGACCAAGAACCTCAATACCGTGGACTGGGATGTGGTCAACGAGAAGCGCTCCGAGTGGAACAACCGCTGGAACCGCATGATCGAGCAGTAATCCATGGGCGCGACGACCTCTGCCGGTCGTCGCGCTTGCCTCTCTTTGCTGTGTGATTGCAGTGTGACTTGTGCCGCCTTCGGGTGGCGCAGGGGCACTGTCGTCCTGATTTTTTCCTGCCCGCGTACTACCATGACCGCCGCCTATCGTTTCAATCCCGCCTTCCAGTCACCGCAAGGCTCGCCCATCCGGGAACTCTTCAAGTACACGCAGCAACCCGGCATGATTTCCTTTGCCGGGGGCTATCCGGCACCGGCGCTGTTCGACGCCGATGCCCTGGCACGCAGTGCGGCTGCGGTGCTGGCGCAATCCCCCGCCGCCTGCCTGCAATATGGCGCCACCGAGGGCACGGCGGTGCTGGCCCAGGCCTTGCGCCAGCTTACCCGCGAGCGCATCGGCGGCGCCGGCGAGGTGGCCGACCTGATCGTCACGACCGGTTCGCAGCAGGGCTTCGAGCTGCTGCTGCGGGTCATGCTGAGCCAGGGCGATTGCGTGGCCATCGAGCGGCCGTGCTATCCCGCGGCGATCCAGGCACTGCGGCTGGCCGGTGCCGAATTGCTGGAAGTGCCGGGGGATGAGGCGGGCATGGATACCGATGCGCTGGAACAGCTGCTCATCGCTGGCGCCCGCCCCCGTCTGCTCTACGTGGTGCCGACCTTTGCCAACCCCACCGGCGCGACCCTGCCGCTGGCACGTCGGCGACACCTGCTAACGCTGGCGGTGCGTTACGAGTTCCTGGTGATCGAGGATGATCCATATGGGCAGTTGCGTTTCAGTGGCGAGGTGCAGCCGCCGCTGCTGCAGCTGGCGCAGGAGATCCCGGGGGCCGCTGACTGGCTGGTGTACCTGTCCAGCCTGTCCAAGGTGGTGGCGCCGGGCTTGCGCATCGGCTGGATGTGCGGCGCGCCCGAGATCCTGCGCCGGGCCGTGATCGCCAAGCAGACCGGCGACCTCTGCACCGCACCGTGGATGCAGATGGCAGCGGCGCGCTATCTCGCCGACGGCTGCCTGGAGGCGCATCTGCCGGCCATCATCGCGACTTATCGCGAGCGCTGCGAGATCATGCTCGATGCCCTGCGACGTGCCTTCGGTGAATCGCTGTCACTGATCGCGCCGGAGGGCGGCATGTTCATCTGGGCCAGCTGGAATGATGGGACGGATGCCACCGCGCTATTGCACGAGGCCGTCAGGCAGAACGTGATGTATGTGCCCGGCGCCGCCTTCTATGCACAGGACGCCGACGCCGTGCGGCTGCGGCTCTCGTTTGCCAATGCGCAGCCGCAGGAGATCGTCGAGGGGGTGACCCGCCTGCAGCAGGCGCACCGGCAATGGCGCGCCATGCCGCGTTGATTTCTGTGGTGCGATGGAAAAAGCGCCCCGTCACCTTGCAGTGACGGGGCGTTGTTGCATGGTGCGTGCGCAGCGGCTCAGAGGTCGATCTTCATGCGCGCCACCACGGTGCGCTCGGTGCCGGGCATCACGTAGAGGTTGCCCCACGATCCCACGTAGTAGTTACGGTTGAACAGGTTATGCACGTCCAGTGAGAGGCGTACGTTCTTGCTGACCTGCCAGTAGCTCAGCAGCTTGACGGTGGTGTAGGCCGGCAGCGAATAGGTGTCGGCCGTATTACCGGAGCGATTGCCCACGTAGTTCACGCCACCGCCCAGACCGTAGCGGGTGCCATTGGCCAGCGCATCTTCGCGCATGGCCAAGAGGCCAGCGCTGTAGGCCGGGATGTTGGTCAGGCGGGTGCCGGCGGCCAGGGTCTTGTCGCGCGTGACGCGGGCGTTGTCCCAGGAGAAGTTGGCCGAGAGGCGCCAGTGTGCGTCGACCTGTCCGTAGGCATCGGCCTCGAAGCCGGTGCTCTTGACCTCGCCGGCTGCCACCGAATAGCCGGGGACATCGCTGGCGGTGAGCACATTGGTCTTGGTGATGTCATAGAGCGCGAAGTTGGCGCCCAGGCGCTCATCCTTGCTCTGCAGCTTCACGCCGGCCTCGTAGGCGGTGGAATGCTGGGGATCGAAGGCGCGGCCATTGATGTCCACGCCGCTGTTGCCACGGAAGGACTTGCCCGCCGTCAGGTACACCGAGCTCCAGCTCGTGGGCAGGTAGGTGATGCCGGCACGCGGCGAGACCGCGCTCTGCTGCTGCGAGGTGGTGGTGACGCCGCCGACGCGGTTTTCCACGCTCTGGTTGTACTGGTCCCAGCGCAGGCCGCCCAGCAGCTTCCATTGCGGCGAGAGGCTCATCTGGTCCTGTACGAACAGGGCCTTGACGCGCTGGTTCTCGTCCGAGCTGGAGGTGCGATTGGTCAGCGGCAGCAGGGCACTGCCATAGACCGGGTTGTAGATGTCGATGGGCGTGTTGGCCGAACGCAGGATCTCGGTATTCATCCACAGCGTCGAGGCTTCGGCACCCACCAGCAGGGTATGGCCGATGGCGCCGGTATTGAAATTGCCGTGCAGTTCGGCCTGGAAGGACACATCGCGCGAGGGCAGCTGGCGCCAGGTGCGCGTGCGGTTCAGGGTGCGGTTGTCGGCGGCCAGGGCATTGCTCAGCGCGGCTTCGGTGTAGTAGCCGTCGAAGCTGCTTTCCTTGTAGCTGGCGCCGAACTTGGCGCGCCATTGTTCGGAGAGCGTGCGCTCCAGCGTCAACTGGTGGGTGTTGCTGCGCATCTGCATGTTGCCATCGGAGGGCTCGCTGAGCACGCGATCGCGCGGCAGCGTGCCCAGCACACCGCGCACATTGATGATGCCGCGATCCAGCGGCGTGCTGGCCTGCAGGAATTCACCCTCGTAGTTCAGCAGTGTATCGCGGTCGATCACCCACGCCACCGAGGGGGCCACCAGGGAGCGACGGTTGTTGAGCAGGCTGGAGCGGCTATCGCCCTCTTCGGTCATGGCGATGAGGCGATAGGCCACGCTCTGGCCCAGCGGGCCGGTGCTGTCGACCGAGGCGCGCCTGAGGCCGCCGGTGCCGGCACTGAGTTCGGCGCTGTTCTTGCTGGTGAACTGCGGTTTCTTGGTGACGATGTTGATGGTGCCACCCGGTTCGCTGCTGCCATACAGGGCCGAGGCCGGACCCTTGAGAAATTCGATGCGTTCGATATTGGCCGTGTCGCGGCGCGGATTGTAGCCGCGCGAGCCGGGGAAGCCATTGATCAGGAAGCCCATGTCGGTGCTGCTGAAGCCGCGAATGGCGAAGTTGTCCCAGGTGCCACCGAAGTCATTGAGACGGCTGATGCCGCTGACGTAGTCCACCGTATCGGCCAGGCGCACCGCACCCAGGTCTTCGATCTGCTGGGTGGTCATTACGCGTACCGACTGGGGGATCTCCAGCAGGGGCGTATCGGTGCGGGTGGCACCGCTGGTGGTGGGGGTGTTGTAGCTGGCCGGGTTCTTGTCGGAGACCACGCTGATCTCGGGGAGGGCGCCGGGATGGTTGCCCGCACTGTCTTTGCTGTCATCGGCCCAGGCCAGCGGGGCCATGGTCATCAGGCTGGCGGCCAGCCAGTGGGCGGGACGAAGGTGTTCTCGCTGCAATCGCATCTGCTTGATTCTTGGCTTGGTAGTCGGGATGCGAAATATAAATGATAATCGTTAGCAATTGTTGGGATTTTGTAAGAAATGGTGGGCGATGATGTTGATTGGATACAGGTCGCTGCGGGTGACCAAGGAGGCGGACGGCCGGTGCGAGAGTGGTTTTCGGCAATAAAACCCGGCTTTTACTAGCGCAGATCAAATCATGGCCAGACTGCCGCCGCGCTCGCCGCGCGGCCTCACTATACTGGGGCCGGTCCGTTCGAGAGCCTCATGAGGGCTCTCCCGGCGGCCCATCATTGATTCGTTCCAGGGATGTCGCAATGCTCGCCAAACTCAAAGCCACTTTCAATTATTTCAACGAGGCCGTTCCCTTCCGTCTGGTGCCGGCCCTGATCACCACGGCAGTGCTGATCCTGCTGCTGCTCACGCCCTGCCCACCGGGGCTGGCGCCCAAGGCCTGGACGCTGGTGGCGATCTTCCTTACCACCATCGTGGCCATCATCCTCAAGGTCATGCCCATCGGCGTGATGGCGATGATGGCCATCGTCATCGTCTCGCTCTCGCAGGTCACCTCCAATTCGTCCAAGGGTGCCATCGCCGATGCGCTGGCCAGTTTCTCCAATCCGCTGATCTGGCTCATCGTGGTGGCCATCCTGATCTCGCGTGGCCTGAAGAAGACCGGCCTGGGGCGGCGCGTGGGTCTGATGTTCATCGCCCTGCTGGGGCGCCGCACCATTGGCATCGGTTACGGCCTGGCCATCTGCGAGCTGGTGCTGGCGCCCTTCACGCCCAGCAATACGGCGCGTGGCGGCGGCATCGTGCATCCCGTCATGAAGTCGATCGCCAATGCCTTCGATTCGGACCCGGCCAAGGGTACGCAGAACAAGGTGGGCAGCTACCTGGCGCTGGTCAACTACCACGCCAATCCGATCACCTCGGCCATGTTCCTCACCGCCACCGCCCCCAATCCGCTGGTGGTGAACTATGTGGCCAAGGCCACCGGCCATGCGCTGCAACTGTCCTGGACCACCTGGGCGCTGTGCATGCTGCTACCGGGGCTGGTGTGCCTGCTGCTCATGCCGCTGGTGATCTACCTGATCTCGCCGCCCGAATTGAAGGCCACGCCCAATGCGGTCGATTTCGCCCGCAGTGAGCTGGCGACCATGGGGCCGCTGGGCGCCAGCGAGAAGGTCATGCTGGGGACCTTCGGCCTGCTGCTGCTGTTGTGGGCCAACGTGCCGGCCATGCTGCTGGGCCAGGCCTTTACGCTCGATCCCACGGTGGTCGCCTTCGTCGGCCTGTTCGTGCTGATCATCACCGGCACCATCGACTGGGACGACGTGCTCTCCGAGAAGAGTGCCTGGGATACCCTGGTCTGGTTCGGTGCGCTGGTGATGCTGGCCGAGCAGCTGAACAAGACCGGCGTGGTGGCCTGGTTCTCCGACGGCATGAAGGCGGCCATCGTCGCCAGCGGCATGGGCTGGTTTGCGGTGGCGGCGGTGTTGTTGCTGGTGTTCGTGCTGTCGCACTATTTCTTCGCCAGCACCACCGCCCATATCAGCGCCATGTTGCTGGCCTTCCTCACGGTGGGGGCGCAACTGCTGCCGCCGCAGTACGTGATGCCCTTCATGCTGATGATGACGGCCGGCTCGGCCATCATGATGACGCTGACCCACTACGCCACCGGCACCTCTCCCATCATCTTCGGTAGCGGCTATGTCTCCATGGGAAAGTGGTGGGGCGTGGGCTTCGTGATGGCCGTGGTGGAGTTGCTGGTGTTTGCGACGGTGGGGATGGTGTGGTGGAAGGTGTTGGGGTATTGGTAAGCATCACCGAGTTCATCAGGATGCTCTGGGATTAAGTCGATGTTGGGAGAGGCCTGGACAAATTTCTTTAGTTATCAGTAGGTCGCAATGAACTCTTGACAGTCGATGTTAATGGTAACGCGTTAGGCAACTTGCTTTGGTGTGATTGGCCACGTCGGGCGCAATGGCGACCGAGATGACCGAGAAGCCATGCTCGCGGCACGGCTCTGCGATTGCTATACGCATCAATCCAGGTATATCAAGCGAGATACATGCGAAGATTGAAATCTTGCTCATGAGCCAGATTCTTTCAATAGAGAGGACGCGAGCTCCCCGATTCGTTGCAAGGCCTTAATATGCGATTTTTCAAAGTTCCTGGGGATGCTGAGGCGAATACAGTTCAAATACGATCTTGATGCACTAAATAATGTCCCGGGCACAATTAAAATTCGACTATCAAGGCATGCCTTGAAGAGGATCTGTGAATCCATTTTGCTCGGCAACTCAAGCCATAGTGTGGATCCGCCATCAGGATTCGTGACGCGAGTACCTTGCGGAAATGAACGCTCTATAGTTTTTCTTGCCTCTTGCAGGACTTGACGATTCATCTTGTGCAGTCGACGTAAATGGCGACTGTAACTTGATTCGGCGAGCAAGTTCATCAATGTGATCTCGTTGATCGTGCAGTTTCCGCCAGAAAAAGCAGTCTTCAACGCTATTATCTGCTCACCAAAACGACCCGCATGTAACCACCCGATCCGCAATCCTGGAGCAATGGTCTTGGAGTAGGAACTGCACGTAAGCACCCATCCTTCTTTGTCAAACGATTTGATCGCACGACGAAGGGCAGCTTGAGGAGAAAGATCGTTATAGATGACGTCTTCTATTAACGGTATTTTTTTTTGAGTGATCAATTCCACAAGGCGCTTCCGCTCACCAATTGGCATATTGGTGCCCATTGGATTTGACAGAGTCGGCGTGACAAGTACCGCATTTACCTTTGAATCCCGCATGGCGAGCGAAAGCGCGTCAACGGATAGACCATATCTAGGATGAGTCGGGATTTCCATTGCGCGGAGCTTTAATGCCTCAAGAATTTGCAGAAATCCAAATGAAGTAGGTGACTCAAGAGCAACCGTATCGCCGGGCTTCAGTAAGGCACACAGACACAAGCTAATGGCTTCTGTAGCACCAGTCGTAAGCACTATTTCATTAGGGTCAAGGACGCAACCCATCGAAAGGCTACGCCGTGCAATGGTTTTGCGCAGACCGTCGTGCCCACAAACTGCTGGAAATCGACTTAGTACTCCAACACTTTGCTGGAGGGCTTTTGTCATCGCACGTTCGATCTTCCCTGGTGTGACCGGCGTCTGATCTCCATATCCCGAGCCAAAAGAGACCAAGTCAGGCGTCTGCACAGAGCTCATCACCAAATCGATGAGCTCAGTGATTGCGGCCGGCATTGCATATGCTGGAGGCGCACTGACCTCTTCCTGAAGAAGATGCTCAGGCCGCCGTGTGACGAAGTGACCAGCTTTGGGGCGGGTCTCAATCAACTGGGCATCTTCAAGGCAACGATATGCCTCCTGTACCGTTGACAGCGAGACCGCGTGAGTGATGGCTGCTTGTCTCAAAGAGGGGAGACGCTCTCCGGGTGCATAAGTGCCGACCCGTATGGCCGCCTTGATATCGTCTGCGAGATTTTGATACTTCGGAATGCGCGGCTTGAAGTTGTTTGACATCCTTGGAATTTTGCGGATTTTCAGAGTTGAGTAAGTTTGGATACGTACAGCTCACATCAGATTGCATGAGGACAGATTAGGATTTTCCCTGCCTGTACTGATACGAATTGCTTTCTTTGTGTCTGGCATACCGAGGCGACAACATAGAAGATGAGCATGAATGTTCATCTTCTAGCGTTAGGGCCGAAAGTATGCAAGCGATACTGACTGAAGTTTTCAAGTTTGAGAAATTCCCAGGAGTAGACCCTTTTTCTGTCTATCGTCAGTCGATTCTACGATATGGCAATCAGCATGCCTTCCTTGCAGAATCAATAAGCGGCCCGTCGGAGGATTGTCGACATTCACTGGTAGCGATTGGCCACCTTGCAACTATTAACATGACCCAAGATGTTATTAGTATTCACGCAAATGATGTCATCGAAAAACATCTAATAAAAACAATTGAAACATCATTGCTGGGTGAGATTGAGTTCGATGTATCTGGTGAGGCGAAAATAAAATCGAAGAAGCAGATTTGGGAAGTGCTTAGGTCGCTGGCCACATCAAGTTATAGCTCAAAGTCGATCAGCAATGGGTTTCACGCAGGTTTCGTAGCTCGTATTGACTACGATGCGGCGACACTTATTGAGGACATTGTTTGGCGGATGCCGAGAAGGCCCTCACCACTTATACGACTTGATCTATTTCAACACACAGCTGTATTTCAAGAGGACAGCATTTATCTCTATGTAAATCGTGCCTGCGGCTTTGATGAGCCGGTAGTCGCAGATCTGAAATCTTTGTTTACTCCAGCGGAGCAGCTCCAAAAATTCATACCGAGCAGTATGGATGTGGTCTTTTCATCCACTAAAGAAGAATATCTTTTGGCCTGCCATAAGGCTTTGGAACATATTCATGCCGGAGATATTTATCAAGTTCAACTGGGGCACAGCATAAGCATTAGAAACGAGATGCCTGCCGGTATTTTGTATTCTTTGTTACGTGATAAAAATCCTTCGCCGTATATGTTCCTGCATCAAGCTTCCGACATGAGCCTTGTCGGAGCCAGTCCAGAGAATTATGTGCGCGTAGAGGGTAGGCGTCTCTCAATGCGCCCCATTGCGGGGACATTAGGTAAATCCGCAGATCTGAACGCACAGAAGCTCTATGCGGAACTCATTTCGTCAGGGAAGGAAAATGCAGAACACATAATGCTTGTGGATCTTTGCAGGAATGATATTGGGCGCCTCTGTGAACCCGGAACACTCACAGTGCCCAGTTTGATGAAAATTGAAGAATTTCCGTCTCTCTATCACCTTGTCTCTACTGTTGAGGGCAGCTTGAAACCTGAGATTGACCCTATTGACGTGCTTATGGCCACATTCCCCGCTGGAACAATGGTTGGTGCACCTAAGATCAGAGCGATGGAGATTATCGAAGATTTGGAGCGGTCCCCCCGCGGACAGTATGCAGGCGCAATCGGGTTTATTGGCTTTGACGGTTCAATGAATATGGCCCTGTGCATTCGAATGGCTTGTCATCAAGATGAGAAATATGAGATTCGTGCAAGTGCCGGGATTGTATATGACTCTGAACCAGAGCGAGAGTGGCAGGAGACGCTGACAAAGATGCGGCTGTTGTATCGTGCATTAACAAATGAGGAGATCAGATCGTGAATGTAATTCTAGTAGACGCATACGACAGCTTCATCTACACCATTGATCACTATCTGCGAACGCTTGGTTTGGCAACCAAGGTTATGCGCTGTGATGATCCTGATCTGTTCCCTCAGCTAACTCGTAGGCCTGCCTTTGTTGTGCTTGGTCCCGGACCGGGACGTCCAGAAGCTGCTGGATATCTGGAAATTATTAATCAATATAAAGGATTTATACCAATTCTGGGGGTGTGCTTGGGCCATCAAGCAATTGGTATGGCATTCGGTGGAACGATTATTCGCGCGAACACATGCATGCATGGAAAAACAAGTCGCGTTATCAATGATGGTCTCGGGGTCTTCAAAAAAAATGGAGGGAAACCTATCACTGCAACTCGTTACCATTCGCTTGTGGTGAGTGAAGAAAATTTACCAAGCGACTTGGTGATTACTGGCTACGCAGATAGCGATCACCAGATAATGGGATTACGGCACAGGGTCATGTCTATTGAAGGTGTTCAGTTTCATCCGGAGAGTATTGCGACTGAGGATGGAGCGTCAATATTTTCGTCATTTATTGATGAATATGTCTCTTCAAAAATTGCTACTCATCGTCAAATTCTGGTTTGATTTTTAACAGGAGGTATGAAATGGCAGGAAGATGTTATGACGCTGTAGTCTTTGATGCTGAAGAAGCCTCTTGGGAACGGTGGTCGAAGTCAGGTGTAGAAGGACGGGTAAAACTATTCAACTCCAATGGGAAACGCTTGCGCTTGTTAGAACTTCCGCCGGGGTTTGACGAGCAGCACTGGTGCTTGGTCGGCCATCAAGGCTACGTCCTGGAAGGTTGCTTCACCATAATTTTTGATGATGCAAAGTTTGATTGCCGTCCTGGTATGGCGTTCTCCATTCCAGATGGCGTGCGTCATCGTTCGAAAGGCAGCCAAGGGAGCCATACGTTGGTATTTGTTGTCGACGCGTCGTCTACCTGATTGATACAACTAAGAAAATACACGGCTATGTTGAGATCAGCGGTTTCACTGAGAGACGCTTTGTACCGCCTGCAAGCAAGTGGCGAGAAAGTAATTGAAATTGAAGATGAATTGAATCCTTACCTGCAGATAGCCGAGCATTATCGTACTGAATTCGCCACATCCCCAGCGGGGCAGCGCAGTGGTGAAGAGCCGGTCGTTATATATCGCCCGAAAGGATTTAATTTTCCAGTCTTGATGGGGATGTTCGGATCGCGTAGAAGAAATGAATACCTGATCGGAGCTCAATCCGGCCTGGGCGCACATCATCTTGCTCAATGTCTTTCATCCTCTGTTGAGCCAGTTTGGATTCCAAATGCACCTTGTCATGAACATCGACTAGAAAACAATCTTGATGCGCTACCTGTTTTGACCACAACATCAAAGGATGCTGGTCCTTATCTGACATCGGGCGTGGTATGTGCAGGGAGTCCGAGATCGGGTTTCTTTAACGTTTCGATTCACCGAATGCGGTTGCTGGATAGTCGGCATCTGACAATATGGATGCTTCCGGGCCGAGATCTCGAGGTTCTCTATCACCAAGCTGTTTCTGAAGGTCGTTCTCTACCTGTGTCAATCAATATTGGAGTTTCTCCCGCCTTATATTTTGCATCTTCACTTAGCAAGCCGTTTGTAACGCCTGGCTCGGGAGAACTGGAAGTGGCTGGTGCGCTGCTGCGGCAGCCTCTCGCGATAGCGCAATGCGTTACTTGCGAAACCTTTTGTATAGCAGAAAGTGAAATTGTTGTAGAAGGCTTTATTCGAGGTGAGATGGCGGATGAATTCTCTGATCCATTCAGCCGTTATGGCATGCCAGAGTTTCTCGGGTACATGGGGCAAGCCCAAGAATTGCTGCCAGTAGTTGAAGTCACCGGCGTATTTCATCGGTCAGATGCAATCTATCAAACGTTCCTAGGTCCTGGAAAAGAACAAGCTGAAATGCTCGCCTTGCCGACAGAGGCGGGAGTTTTAAGACATCTGAAACAGTTCTTTAAAGAGGAAATTGATATCGTCGACGTTCATTACTTGGCGCCGGGCGGGGGGCAATTAATGGCCGCGTTGAGGGTCCGAAAATCGTACGAGAGCAAGGATTTATTCGAGCGTATTCGAGACAGTGTTATTGCTTGCCATGCTTTGACGAAGATAGTCATTGTGGCCGATGAGGACACAGATATTCATTCTCCTGAAGACTTGTTGTGGGCATTCGCTACAAGGTTCCAACCCAGTCGCGATCTTTATATTCTGGGACGATCAAAAGGCTTCCCGCTGGACCCATCTCAGAGGATGGGCTACCTCGATCCCTGCTCATCAATAACGGATAAATATCTAATTGATTTAACGGCGCCGAAAGAAATGCGCCTTGCATTTGAGCGTGTGTAGACCAACAAGCAGATCAAATTTCATGAGAAAGAATATGAGTCCAAAAAAGGATGATTCGCTCCATTTTGTCATCATTGCTGGATCCGAAAGATCGAATGGGAATACAGATCAGATTGCGCAGTACGCCAGTGAGTTTTTTTGAGAATGAACACTGTTCAGTCGATATTGTTTATCTTAGAAACCACCATATCAAGCCATGTGGAGCGTGTGGCGAATGCAATGTTCGCACGCAGCCTTGCAATATTGCTGACGATATGCCATCAATAATTAATCGCATACAACGGGCAGACGGTGTTTTATATGCTGCTCCAGTTCATGGATATGGTATGGCTCATCCCATGCAGATCTTTATAGAGCGTGCCGGTGTAGGCTATTTTCGGTTCGAACGGCCATTGGCAAATAAAGTCGCGGGTGCTGTAGTGATGGGACGGCGTTATGCGCATGAGGCTGTTTATCACCAGCTAATCAGCAATATTTTGCTCAATCGGATGATCTTGCCTGGAAGTGGCTATCCAGCTGTTATACATGGAGGAGCGCCGGGATCAGGGATGCGCGATATGGAGGGACTGGCGTCGCTAAAGGCTCACCTGGTACGCATGATTGGCATGGCGCGGCTGTTGAAGAATGCGCCGCAACATTTGCTTCAGAGTTGCCTCCACCCAAAGACTATGAACGAGCGTTCTGTTTAAAACGTCTTGAATCAAATTTTTATATAGGATTTGAAATGCAAGAAAAATTGAATCAAATTCGTAACGCCATCGATGCCGTAGACAATCAGCTCGTCCCATTGCTCGCAGAACGCATTGAATTGGCTCTGGAAGCCTCACATTACAAAAAGACGATAACGGAGATTCGAGGTTGTGATCGAGTAAAGGTAGTTCTTGAATCTGTAGCAAATCGGGCTCGCAAAGCGGACGGAAATGTTGACGCCATTGTTGAAATATATGCCTTTATTATCCAGAAGCTTACGGACATGCAGCTGCAAGAAAAAGGGATGCTTCAAAAATGATCAGTCAATTCTGTTATTCAGGCGAATTGATTAAAGAACATAACGGACTTCATTCAATGGTTCTATTCATTGATGGCATTTCTGCCGATGCCATTGTGAGTCCAAGTGTCAAGAAAAATCTAGATGAAGCTCGCAAGCTGCTTTTGGAAGTTGGTTCTGAAAGTCAGATTGATTCAATTCAGCAGTGGCGACTGGCATATCGCAAATTTCGCACTGATCCGACAAAGTTTCGTATGGCTGCTGAATCGATCCTCCGAAGGTTGCGCACTAGCGGGGATTTTGTGGAGACTCTACATCCGTTGGTTGCACTCTGCAATTCATTCTCCGCGCGATACGCTATGCCTGTGGCAGCGCTCGATGCATCGCGTATCGAAGGAAAGTTGCGGGTGTGTCCGGCATCTGGAGAAAGTCAGTATTCAGGCTTTGATGGTTCATGTGTGATTGTGCCGGTCGGCGAGGTGACGTTCGAGGATGAGGCTGGGCGGGCGCATTCGAGGAGATGGTCATACAAACAAAGTAGCTATTCAGGGATAAGTATAGATACAAAGGAAGCAGTGATTGTTGCAGAGGCATTGCACGGCTATGCAAGGGAGAATCTTCGAGATCTTTTGACCGAACTAAATCGCGATCTTCTGGTGTATTGGCCTAATGCAAAAATAGTTGGAAAAGTTCTTTCGGGTGAAGATCTTGTAAGTGGGATCCTTTATCCGTTTGTATCGCATGCTGATCTCTTTTAGAGGACAACGTATGACAAAGATGACGCGCTTCATTCTTGATGAATCAAAAATTCCCCACACTTGGTATAACATCGCAGCGGATTTGCCGTCGCCATTGGCGCCGATGCTTCATCCTATTTCAAAGCGTCCGATCGAGGCCGCTGATTTACGGGAAATATTTACCGAAGAAATAATTCGTCAGGAGTTCTCTTTGGAAAGGGATATCGAGATTCCGACTCCTGTGCGTGATGTTTACAAATTGTGGCGTCCCGCTCCGCTTATCAGAGCTAGGAGTTTGGAGCGACTTCTTGATACGCCGGCGCATATTTACTACAAATATGAGGGGGTATCACCATCAGGGTCCCATAAGCCGAATTCGGCCGTACCCCAAGCCTGGTATAACAAAAATGCGGGCGTTCGCCGATTGGTTACAGAAACAGGAGCAGGTCAATGGGGGGCTTCACTTGCCTTTGCTGGCCAACTTTTTGGATTGGATGTTTCCGTTTTTCAGGTGCGAGTTTCTTTCGATCAGAAGCCTTATCGGCGGGCACTCATGGAGACTTATGGCGCTCGTTGCGTTGCGTCCCCCTCATCTGAAACTAAATTTGGACGAGCTATTTTGGAATCGGACAGCAACCATCCTGGTTCGTTAGGTATTGCCATTTCGGAGGCAGTTGAAGTCGCGGTGTCCGATAAAGACACACGATACGCTCTCGGTTCCGTGATGAACCATGTATTGCTACATCAAACAGTCATTGGTCAAGAGGCCATCGCTCAGATGGATATGACGGGCGAGGAGCCTGATATCCTCATTGGATGCACGGGCGGCGGATCAAACTTCGCTGGACTCATTTTTCCATTTTTAGGGCAGCAGCTGAGAGGGAGGCGTGCTCGTCGATACATTGCAGCTGAACCTGCAGCATGTCCGACGTTGACCCGAGGTCGCTATGCATATGACTTTGGTGACACTGCAGGAATAACACCGCTTGTTAAGATGCACACATTGGGTTCGTCATTTACCCCCCCGGGGTTACATGCTGGAGGTCTGCGGTACCATGGGATGGCGCCGATGGTCTCTCATCTATATGAGATGGGGCTCATTGAAGCCAAATCTTATACTCAAAATGAATGTTTCGCGGCAGGACAGATATTCGCTTGCTCTGAAGGGATACTTCCGGCTCCTGAGTCAAATCATGCAATAGCCTGCGCCATAAGCGAAGCCCAACGCTGTAAGCAAGAGGGGCGCAGTGACGTAATTTTACTTTGCCTTTCAGGACACGGACACTTCGATATGAGTGCTTACCAAAGCTATGCTGCAGGTAAGCTTACAGACCAATCATATGTCGGTAGTGATCTGGAAAAAGCATTGTCCGGGCTCCCTTTTATAGCTAGCTAGCATCTATTTAAGAATATTGCGAAATTGCTTCTTTAGTGCCAGCGAAACCTTTTCCGTTCTTTCCTATGGAACTTACGACTATTGCTCTTTATGTGATTGCGGTTTCGGCAGTCACCATCATTCCCGGACCGACTATGCTGCTCGCGCTGAGCAATGGCGCTCAGGGCGGTATGAGACTCGCGCTATTTGGCATTGCTGGAGCGGCATTGTCAGATCTATTGTTGATTGGTGCAGTGGCTCTGGGGCTCGGAGGGGTTTTGCTGGCATCAGAAAAGCTATTTTTGGTCGTTAAATGGGGCGGGGTCATTTACCTGATGTATTTGGCTTGGAAGTTATGGAAAGCATCGGCGCAGCCTGTTGGCGTTCCTACCTCAAAATCCACGCCTTTGGACGAAAAGTCGGCTTTCAAACGCTCGTTATTTGTAGCTCTGTCAAATCCAAAAGGCCTACTGTTTTTTTCTGCATTTTTACCCCAGTTCATTAACACCAACAGTAATGTATTGAGTCAATACTTTACTCTGGCGGTGATAACAGCCTTAATTGACATCGCCTTGATGAGTGCCTATGCGATAAGTGGGTATTTCTCGATGCGATATTTTTCCAGTCAAGCCCTTCTTTGGCTGAATCGCATTTCTGCTTGTACGCTCGGAGGAATTGGTTTGGCACTTACTTTCTATCGGCGTAATGATCTTCAATGAGCAAATACACGATGAATGGCTGGTCTTGAGCTTGTTAATATCGGCGTTGTTCTACGTCGGCGCGCGCTGTTATCCGGTGCCAATTAAGCTATTTGTTGATGCGATCGAGAAATGCAAACCAAGCGGCGAGCACTGGTTTTTACATCGGACGGGCGGATGTCTCGCGGGTAAAACGGCAGTTCACGGATGAACTGCCATCCCGGCACGACATTTTGCTCTTGTCTTACTTCAAGTCCAGCACAATCCGCCCATCAATCTTGCCCTCTTCCATGCGCGCGAAGATGGCATTGATGTTGTCCAGCTTGTCCCAGCTGAAGTGGGCGGCGACCTTGCCTTCGGCGGCAAAGACCAGCGATTCTTCCAGGTCCTGGCGGGTGCCGACGATGGAGCCGCGCACCGTGATGCGCTTCAACACCGTATTGAACACCGGCAGCGTGATGTCGCCCGGTGGCAGACCGACCAGGGCCATGGTGCCGCGCGAACGCAGGAAGCCGAAGGCCTGTTCCATGGCCTTGGGCGAAACTGCTGTCACCAGCGCGCCGTGGGCGCCGCCGATGATGCGCTGGACCTCGTTGACCGCATTGATGTTGCGACCATCGACCACCAGATCGGCCCCCAGCTTCTTGGCCAGGGCCAGCTTGTCTTCGTGGATGTCGGCGGCGACCACGTGCATGCCCATGGCCTTGGCGTATTGCACGGCCATGTGGCCCAGTCCGCCGATGCCGGAGATCACCACCCATTCACCGGGGCGTACCTCGGTTTCCTTCAAGCCCTTGTAGACGGTCACGCCGGCGCACAGCACCGGGGCGGCCGGGCCGAAGTCCAGGCCATCGGGCAGGCGGCCGACATAGTTGGGATCGGCCAGGCCGTACTGGGCAAAGCTGCCATTGACGGAGTAGCCGGTGTTCTGTTGTTCGGCGCACAGCGTTTCCCAGCCGGTGCGGCAGGGCTGGCAGCAGCCGCAGGCGGTGTGCAGCCAGGGCACGCCGACGCGGTCGCCTTCCTTGATGCGCTTGACGCCGGCACCCAGCGCGGCCACATAGCCGGTACCTTCGTGGCCGGGGATGAAGGGGGGCTGGGGCTTGACCGGCCAATCGCCATGGGCGGCATGCAAATCGGTGTGGCACACGCCACTGGCTTCGAACTTGACCAGGATCTGGCCCGGACCGGGCGTCGGGATGGGGACTTCCTCGATCGACAGGGGCTTGCCGAATTCGCGGACGACGGCGGCTTTCATGGTTTGCGTCATATGCACTCCTTGAGGGGATCATCAGGATGCGTGCAGACTGGCGGCGGCTTCGCGACTGCATGAGCCACCTGCCTTGCCTGTGCGCGCATCCCACTATCCCCCGGCCGTGCAGCGACGACAATCGATGAATGCAGATGAATTGATCCATGTCTCCCAGTGCCCGAAAACAGGGAAGGGCGGCACGTAAAACAGCGTAATGACTTAACCGGAAATCAACAAAAGGAAATCAGCAACATTGCACCGGATCATCATTTCGCAATCACCACTTCCACCTCGGTCTCGGCCAGTACCTTGGCCAGTTCCGGTGGCGGTGGGGCATCGGTGAAGAGCACGTCGATCTGCGAGAGGTGCGCCATCTTCACCAGCGCCTGCCGGCCGAACTTGCTGGCGTCGGCCACCAGCCAGACCTGGCGCGATTGCTCGATGATGGTCTGGGCCACCTTGACCTCGCGCGCGTCGAAGTCGCGCAGCACGCCATCCATCTCGATGCTGGAGATGCCGATGATGCCGATGTCGACCTTGAACTGGCGGATGAAATCGATGGTGGCCTCGCCCACCACGCCACGGTCACGCGGGCGCACCACGCCGCCGGCGATGATGACTTCCAGCTCGGGATTGCTGCCCAGCGTGGTGGCCACGTTGAGGTTATTGGTCACCACGTGGAGGTTCTTGTGCTTCTGCAGCGACTGCGCCACCTCTTCGGTGGTAGTGCCCAGGTTCAGGATCAGCGAGCAGCCATCCGGCACACGCGCGGCCACCGTGCGACCGATGCGCCGCTTGGCCTCGGCATGCATGACCTGGCGCTGCGGATAGGCGATGTTCTCGGTCGAGGACAGCAGCCCGACCCCGCCGTGGTAGCGCGCCAGCAGGCTCTCATCGACCATGGCCTTGACGTCGCGGCGCACCGTCTGGGTGGTCACGTTGAGTTGTTGCGCCAGTTCTTCTACCGAGATCGTGCCGTGCTTGCGCACGCACTCCAGCAGGGTTTGTTGCCTGGGATTGAGCATTTTTCTATTGAAAACCGAATAACAACGATGATCGAATTCGAACATTAAAAAACATAAACGAACTTAAAACAACAAATAATTGTTGATTTACTTTCGGGATGTCGCTTATCTTACGGTGCATTGGCAATTCCCGGGGACTGCATGGGCGTTGCGCGCAACGAATGAAGTGGAGAAGAGGCGAATGGCGCTCGAATACGATCTGTTGGTGGTAGGCGGTGGCATCAACGGCGCAGGCATTGCCCGCGACGCGGCCGGCCGTGGCTTGCGGGTGTTGCTGTGCGAACAGCATGACCTGGCCCAGCACACCTCTTCGGCCAGCACCAAGCTGATCCACGGCGGCTTGCGCTATCTGGAGTATTACGAGTTCAAGCTGGTGCGCAAGGCCCTGCAGGAGCGCGAAGTGCTGCTGCGCTCGGCGCCGCACATCATCTGGCCACTGCGCTTCGTCATGCCGCATGACGCCAACCAGCGCCCGGCCTGGATGATCCGCGCCGGCCTGTTCCTCTACGATTACCTGGCCAGGCGCGAGATCCTGCCGGCCTCCGAAGGTGCCAATTTCAGCCGCCACGTGGCCGGCCAGCCGCTTAAGGGCGATTACCACCGTGGCTTCGTCTATTCCGATGGCTGGGTGGACGATGCGCGCCTGGTCGTGCTCAACGCCATGGATGCACAGCAACGCGGCGCCCGCATCCTCACCCGTACCCGCTGCGCCAGCGTGCGCCGTGACGGCGAGCTCTGGCATGCAGTGCTGGAACACCAGCAGGACGGGGGCGTACAGCTTGAAGAAGTGCGCGCCCGCGCCATCGTCAACGCCGCCGGTCCCTGGGCTGCGCGCTTTGCGCAATCGGTGCCGCAGGCCAAGCCGGGCCGCAGCCTGCGCCTGATCAAGGGCAGCCACATCGTGGTCAAGCGCCTGTTCGATCACCCGTATGCCTATATCTTCCAGAATCCCGACAAGCGCATCATCTTCGCCATCCCCTACCAGGACGAGTTCACGCTGATCGGCACCACCGATCTCGAATACCACGGCGATGCCGGCAAGGTCGAGATCGACCAGGGCGAGATCGACTACCTGTGCGAGATGGCCAACCGCTATTTCAAGCGCCAGATCTCGCGCGACGACGTGGTCTGGACCTATTCGGGCGTGCGTCCGCTGCTGGACGACAGTGCCGAGAACGCTTCGGCGATCACCCGCGATTACCTGCTCGAATGCGATGATGCCGGCGCCCCCATGTTGAATGTCTGGGGCGGCAAGATCACCACCTACCGCAAGCTGGCCGAGGAAGCGCTGGCCCTGCTGGCTCCCAGCCTGGGCGCGTCCACGCGCTCCTGGACGGCCACGGCCCCGCTGCCGGGGGGCGACCTGCAGGAGGCCGGCAAGCTGGTCGGCCGCTACGATTTCGATGCCTTCCTGCGGGCTTTCCAGGCACGCCACCCGTGGTTGCCGGACGCACTGGCGCGTCGCTATGCACGCAGCTATGGCACCCGTGCCGAACACATCATCGGCCAGGCCGACCGCATGGCGGCGCTGGGCGAGGAACTGGCGCCCGGCCTCTACGAGGCCGAGGCGCGTTATCTGGTCCAGGCTGAATGGGCGCGCAGCGCCGACGACATCCTGTGGCGCCGTAGCAAGCTGGGGCTGCATTGCCAGCCGCAGCACCGGGAGCGGCTGGAGACCTGGCTGGCGCAATTGCCCGACCCAGGCTCCACGCCCCGCTAAGCCCAGGTCGCCGCAAGCCATCAATCAAAAATAGCAGTGAGGAGACAGCGTGACCCTGGAACTAAGACAAGTGGCCAAGACGGTCGGTGCGCAAACGCACCTGTACCCGCTTGACCTGAGACTGGCCGCAGGCGGGATCAATGTCCTGCTCGGCCCCACGCAGGCCGGCAAGACCTCGCTCATGCGCATCATCGCCGGCCTGGACAAGCCCACCGCCGGCCGCGTGCTGGTCGATGGGCAGGACGTGACCGGCGTGGGTGTGCGCGAGCGCAACCTGGCGATGGTCTACCAGCAATTCATCAACTACCCAGGCCTGACGGTGTTCGAGAACATCGCCGCGCCGCTGCGCCTGCAGAAGCAGCCGGCTGCTGAGATCAAGCGCCGCGTCACCGAGATCGCCGAGAAGCTGCACATCGCCCACCTGCTGCAACGCCTGCCGGGCGAGCTCTCCGGCGGCCAGCAGCAGCGTACCGCGCTGGCGCGGGCACTGATCAAGCGCGCCCCGCTGGTGTTGCTGGACGAGCCGCTGGTCAACCTCGACTACAAGCTGCGCGAGGAATTGCGCAGCGAACTGATCTCGCTCTTCACCAACGGCGACACTACGGTGGTCTATGCCACCACCGAGCCGCAGGAAGCCTTGCTGCTGGGCGGCCATACGGCGGTGATGCACGAAGGCCGCCTGCTGCAGTTCGCGCCGACTCTGGAATTGTTCAATTCACCGGCCTCCACCCAGGTAGCAGCGATCTTCAACGATCCGCCGATGAACCTGCTGGACGCCACCGCCGAGGCTGCCCCCGACGGTGTGGTGATCCTGAAGATGAATGACGGCAGCGTGCTGGAGATCACCGGACGCAAGCTGCGCCTGGCCCCCGGCCAGCGCTGCAAGCTGGGCGTGCGCTGCAACGACGTGCGCCTGCAAGCGCTGAGCGCACCCGGTGTGCAGCTGGGCTGCAGCGTGTCGCTGGCCGAACTGAGCGGCTCCGAAACCTATCTGCACCTGCGCCACGGCGACATGCCGCTGGTGGCGCAACTGTCGGGTGTGCATGACTGCGCCATCGGCAGCACGGTCCAGGTCAGCATCGCCGCATCGCAAGCATTCCTGTTCGATACCGAGGGCCGCCTGTTGAGCGCCCCGATGGAGACTCACTGACATGGCCCGCATCGAATTCAGAAACCTGGGCCACGCCTACAGCGGCCGGCCCGCCAGCCTCAAGGACTACGCCCTGCAACCCATGAACATGGTGTGGGAAGACGGTGGCGCCTATGCCTTGCTGGGCCCTTCCGGTTGTGGCAAGTCCACGCTGTTGAACATCATCTCGGGCCTGCTGCAGCCTTCCGAAGGGCAGGTGCTGTTCGACGGCGTCGACATGACCCGCATGGCCACCCGCGATCGCAACATCGCCCAGGTGTTCCAGTTCCCGGTGCTCTACGACACCATGAGCGTGTTCGACAACCTGGCCTTCCCGCTGCGCAACCGCAAGATGGCCGAGCGTGAAGTACAGGCGCGCGTGCATGAGATCGCCGAGATGCTCGATCTCTCGCGCGACCTCAAGCAGCGTGCCGCCGGCCTCTCGGCCGACGCCAAGCAGAAGATCTCGCTGGGACGCGGACTGGTGCGCAAGGACGTGGCAGCCATCCTCTTCGACGAACCGCTGACGGTGATCGACCCGCACATGAAGTGGGAGCTGCGCCAGAAGTTGAAGGAGATCCATCATCAGCTCAAGCTGACCCTGATCTACGTCACCCACGACCAGGTCGAGGCCCTGACCTTCGCCGATGAAGTGGTGGTGATGACCGAGGGCAAGGTGGTCCAGCAGGGCCAGCCGGAAGCCTTGTTCCTGCGGCCCGACCATACCTTCGTCGGCTATTTCATCGGCAGCCCCGGCATGAACTTCTGCCCGCTCTCCATCGAGGGCGACGCAGTCATGATCGGCCGCCAGCGCGTCCAGGTTGAGCCATCGCAATTGCAGGCGCTCAAGAACGCCAACGGTGAACTGAAGCTGGGCATCCGCCCCGAGTTCGTCGATCTGGCTGCTGCCGGCAGCCCTGGCGCGGTCAACGCCGAGATCACCCAGGTCCAGCACCTGGGCACCAGCCAGCTGGTGACGGCCCAGGTCGAAGGCATGAGCATCAAGGCCCGCGTGGCACCGGAGACCCGGGTCGCGGTCGGACCGCAGTGGCTCAGCCTGGCCGGGGCGCAGACGATCTACTTCAGCAACGACCAGAGAATAGGGCGCTAAGCACATGAACAAGCCATACAACAACAAGGCCTGGTTCTTCATCCTCCCGGTCTTCCTGACGGTGGCCTTCTCGGCCATCATCCCGCTGATGACGGTGGTGAACTACTCGGTGCAGGACATCATCAGCCCCGAGCAGAGCGTCTTCGTCGGCCTGGAATGGTTCAAGGACGTCATGCGCGACAGCGAGCTGCATTCGGCCCTGCTGCGTCAACTGATCTTCTCCTTCTGCGTGCTGCTGGTGCAGATCCCGCTGGGCATCGTGCTGGCGCTGGCCATGCCCCACAAGGGCTGGAAATCCTCGGCCACCCTGGTGATCCTGGCCATGCCCCTGCTGATCCCATGGAACGTGGTCGGCACCATCTGGCAGATCTTCGGACGTGGCGACATCGGCCTGGGCGGCTATGTGCTCAACCTCCTGGGCAGCGGCTACAACTACGCCTCCAATCCGCTGGATGCCTGGCTGACCGTGCTGGTGATGGATGTCTGGCACTGGACCCCGCTGGTGGCGCTGCTGGCCTTTGCCGGCCTGCGCTCTATCCCCGATGCCTACTACCAGGCCGCGCAGATCGATGGCGCCAGCCGCTGGGCGGTGTTCCGTTACATCCAGCTGCCCAAGATGCGCGGCGTGCTGGTGATCGCGGTGCTGCTGCGCTTCATGGACAGCTTCATGATCTACACCGAGCCCTTCGTGCTGACCGGCGGCGGTCCTGGCAACTCGACCACCTTCCTGAGCCAGTACCTCACGCAAAAGGCAGTGGGCCAGTTCGACCTGGGTCCGGCGGCGGCATTCTCGCTGATCTATTTCCTCATCATCCTGCTGTTGTCCTTCGTGCTCTATAACTGGATGCAGAGTGCCGGCAACGACAGCGCCAACGCCACCGGGGGCCATCATGAATAAGACCCAGGACAATACCGTCACGCGCATGCTGGTGATGGCGATCTACATCGCCTTCACGCTGATCCCGCTGTACTGGTTGCTCAACACCTCGCTCAAGACCAACGAAGAGACGCTGTCGGTCTTCACGCTCTGGCCCAACCAGCCGACGCTGAACAACTTCAAGGTGATCTTCACCGATCCCTCGTGGTATTCGGGCTACATCAACTCCATCATCTACGTGGCCATGAATACCGTCATGTCCCTGCTGGTGGCGTTGCCGGCGGCGTATGCGTTCTCGCGCTACCGCTTCCTGGGTGACAAGCACATGTTCTTCTGGCTGCTGACCAACCGCATGACGCCGCCGGCGGTGTTCCTGCTGCCGTTCTTCCAGCTCTATTCCACCATCGGCCTGTCGGATACCCACATCGCCGTGGCCCTGGCGCACATGCTCTTCAACGTGCCGCTGGCGGTGTGGATCCTGGAAGGCTTCATGTCGGGCGTGCCGCGCGAGATCGACGAGACCGCCTATATCGATGGCTTCTCCTTCCCGCGTTTCTTCGTGCGCATCTTCCTGCCGCTGATCAAGTCCGGGGTGGGGGTGACGGCCTTCTTCTGCTTCATGTTCAGCTGGGTCGAGTTGCTGCTGGCCCGCACGCTGACCTCGGTCAACGCCAAGCCCATCAGCGCCATCATGACCCGTACCGCTTCGGCGGCGGGCATGGACTGGGGCATCCTGGCCGCGGCCGGTGTATTGACGATTATTCCCGGGGCACTGGTGATCTGGTTCGTGCGCAACCACATCGCCAAGGGCTTCGCGATGGGGAGAGTGTGATCATGGCAAGTGCATTTTCGTGGATGTCCTGGACGGTGCCGGTGGCGATCTTCTTCGCATGCGTGGCACTCATGCTGGTGGGAATGACGATCTGGGAGGTCCGTTCTCCCACCATCGAACGCAAGGGCTTCCTGCCCATGCGCACCACACGCGGCGATCGCCTGTTCATCGGCCTGCTCAGCGCGGCCTATATCAACCTGGCCTGGGTCGGTCTGACCGACCTGGACCAGTGGTATGCCGCAGCCCTGGGTTTGCTGGCATTACTGGTGATCATGCGAAAGGGTTGATCCGATGACTCCCGTTCGTCCTGAGTAGCGGCGTAGCCGCGTATCGAAGGCGCTTCTGCTTGAGCGCCTTCGATACGGCCCAGGTGGGCCTACTCAGTCCGAACGGATCGTATTTGTTGGGCCACGGGTTCGGGTTTTGTTGCAGCAGGCAGTAGATCTGACACTAGAACGGTCGTCCGGGGATTCTCCTTCCCTACCCGGCACGCCAAATCAGGGGAAGGTGACGAGGAGACATGATGCAGAACATGCGGAAAATCAAATTAACCGTCCTGGCCGGTGCCATGGCCATGGCGGGTATCACCGGTAATGCCTGGGCCGACATGAAGGCCGCCGAGAAGTGGGTGGACGCGGAATTCCAGCCCAGCACGCTGTCGCGCCAGCAGCAGGTCAGCGAGATGCAATGGTTCATCGACGCCGCCGCCAAGCTCAAGGCCAAGGGCGTCAAGGAAATCCACGTGGTCTCCGAGACCCTGGATACCCACGTCTACGAATCCAAGACCCTGGCCAAGGCCTTCGAGGAAATCACCGGCATCAAGGTCATCCACGATGTGATCCAGGAAGGCGACCTGGTCGAGAAGATGCAGACCTCGCTGCAATCGGGCAAGTCCATCTATGACGGCTGGGTCAACGACTCCGACCTGATCGGTACCCACTATCGCAACGGCCAGACGGTCGTGCTGTCGGACTACATGACCGGCCCCGGCAAGGAGTACACCAACCCTGGCCTGGACCTCAAGGACTTCATCGGCACCAGCTTCACCACCGCGCCCGATGGCAAGCTCTACCAGTTGCCCGACCAGCAGTTCGCCAACCTGTACTGGTTCCGCGCCGACTGGTTCGCACGCAAGGACCTGCAGGACAAGTTCAAGGCCAAGTACGGCTATGACCTGGGCGTGCCGCAGAACTGGTCGGCCTATGAGGATATCGCCGCCTTCTTCACCAACGACGTCAAGGAACTCGATGGCAAGAAGGTCTTCGGTCACATGGACTACGGCAAGAAGGATCCGTCGCTGGGCTGGCGCTTCACCGATGCCTGGCTGTCCATGGCCGGTGCCGCCGACAAGGGCTTGCCCAACGGCTTGCCGGTCGATGAGTGGGGTATCCGCGTAGCCGACGACAAGTGCACCCCGGTGGGCGCATCGGTAGCCCGTGGCGGCGCCACCAACTCGCCGGCGGCGGTCTACGCCCTGACCAAGTACCTGGACTGGATGAAGAAGTTCGCCCCGCCCGAGGCACTGGGCATGACCTTCTCCGAAGCCGGTCCGGTGCCTGCACAAGGCCATATCGCGCAGCAGGTGTTCTGGTACAGCGCCTTCACCGCCGGCATGACCAAGCCCGGCCTGCCGGTGGTCAATGCCGACGGCTCGCCGAAGTGGCGCATGGCCCCTGGCCCGCACGGCCCGTACTGGAAGGAAGGCATGCAGAACGGCTACCAGGACGTCGGTTCGTGGACCTACCTGAAGAGCACCCCGCCGGACCAGATGGCTGCGGCCTGGCTGTATGGCCAGTTCACCACCTCCAAGACGGTGTCGCTGAAGAAGTCCATCGTCGGCCTGACCTTCATCCGCGATTCCGACATCCACTCGGACTACTTCACCAAGAACGCCGCCAAGTACGGCGGCCTGATCGAGTTCTATCGCAGCCCGGCACGGGTTGCATGGACCCCGACCGGCAACAACGTGCCTGACTATCCGAAGATGGCGCAGCTGTGGTGGAAGAACATCTCCTCGGCCATCTCCGGTGAGAAGACCCCGCAAGGCGCGATGGACAACCTGGCCGACGAGATGGATGGCATCATGGCCCGCCTGCAGCGCGCCGGCATGAAGAACTGCGCGCCCAAGCTGAACCCGAAGAAGGATCCGGCCAGCTGGCTCTCCGACAAGGGCGCACCGTGGGCCAAGCTGGCCAACGAAAAGCCCAAGGGTGAAACCATCGCCTACGACAAGCTGTTGCAGGCCTGGAAGGATGGCCGCGTGCGTTAAGATGGCGTGAGCTTGCAGTGCATGTCATCCCGGCTGCGGCCGGGGTGACATTGTCGTTTCAGGGCACTACCCTTGGTGACATGGCAATGCCAGGTCGCCCTACCGGATTTCAAGCCGGTTTCAATTCAGTATCGATTCAGTATCGATTCAGTATCAAGTCCGTTTCAAGTCAGTCAGCAAGGAACCACCATGGCCTATCTGCTCGCCCTCGACCAGGGCACCTCCAGCTCGCGCAGCATCATCTTCGATGAGCACGGCGCCATCGTCGCCACCGCCCAGCAGGAATTCCCGCAGATCTTCCCCCAGCCGGGCTGGGTCGAACACGATCCCCTGGACCTGTGGCGCAGCCAGTTGCAGACCGCACAGAAGGTGCTGGCGCAAAGCGGCATCAAGGCCGATCAGCTGAGCGCACTGGGCATCACCAACCAGCGCGAGACCACCGTGGTGTGGGAGCGCGCTACCGGCAAGCCGGTCTACAACGCCGTGGTGTGGCAGGACCGCCGCGCCGAGGTGGTCTGCGCCGCCCTGCGTGAGCGCGGCCTGGGTGAGGCCATCCGCGAAAAGACCGGGCTGGTGCTGGACCCGTATTTCTCCGGCACCAAGCTGCGCTGGATCCTCGACAACGTCCCCGGACTGCGCGCCCGTGCCGAGCGCGGCGAGCTGCTCTTCGGCACCGTCGACAGCTGGCTGGTCTGGAACCTGACCGGTGGCCGCCTGCATGTGACCGATGTGTCCAATGCTTCGCGCACCATGCTGTTCAATATCCACACCGGTGCCTGGGATGCGCAATTGCTGGAGTGGCTGGCGATCCCCGCGTCCATGCTGCCGCAGGTGCAGGCCTCCTCCCATCTCTATGGCGAGATCGATGCCGCCCACCTGGGCGCGGCGGTGAAGATCGGTGGCATCGCCGGCGACCAGCAGTCGGCCCTGTTCGGCCAGGCCTGCGTGCGTCCCGGCATGGCCAAGAATACCTATGGCACCGGCTGCTTCATGCTGCTGCATACGGGCGAACAATGCGCCCAGTCGCACAATGGCTTGATCAGCACGGCAGCCTGTCAGGTCGACGAGAAGAAACAATATGCGCTGGAAGGCAGCGTCTTCATCGGCGGTGCCGTGGTGCAATGGCTGCGCGATGGCTTGAAGGCGATCAAGACCTCCACCGACGTGGAAGGCCTGGCCGCCTCGGTGGAGGATTCGGGTGGGGTGGTGTTCGTGCCGTCTTTCACCGGGCTGGGCGCGCCGTACTGGAACCCCTCGGCCAAGGGCGCCATCGTCGGCTTGAGCCGTGGCAGCACGGTGGCGCACATCGCCCGCGCGGCGCTGGAGTCGATTGCCTTCCAGAGTACCGCGCTGCTCAATGCCATGGTGCGTGATGCGGTCTCGCCGATCACCGAACTGCGCGTGGATGGTGGCGCGGCCGCCAACAACCTGCTGCTGCAGTTCCAGGCCGACCTGCTGGGCATCCCGGTGATCCGCCCGCAGGTGACCGAGACCACCGCCCTGGGCGCAGCCTATCTGGCCGGGCTGGCGACCGGTGTGTATCGCGATCTGTCAGAGTTGTCGGCACAGTGGCGCATGGAGCATACCTTCCTGCCCAGCATCGGCCGCGACCAGGCCCAGGAGCGTATCCACGCCTGGGAAGCCGCCATCGCCCAGGTCAGCGCCGGCTAGGCATTGGTCACGGGCGGTGCGCCGGTGCTGAGCAACTGCATGGAGTCGAGGTGGCTCAGGCGCGCCCATTCTTCGCCGCCGCGCGCGACGATGGTGTCGGCCTCAGGCGTGGCCAGCAGGTCGAGGATCTCGGTATCGCTGACCTGCATGTCGTCGTTGTAGCGGAATACCTTCAACACCGGCCGGGTCAGATCCTGGGCGTTCTGGCGGACCACGAAGCCGGAGCGGCCCGACTCCAGCTTGACGATGGAGCCCACCGGATAGATGCCCAGCGTCTTGACGAAGGCCAGAAACATGGCGCGGTCGAAATGGCCGGTCCAGGTCGCCATGGTGGAGATGGCCTCGGCCGGATCCCAGGCACGCTTGTAGGGGCGGTCCGAGGTGAGGGCGTCGTAGACGTCGCAGATCGCCGCCATGCGTGCGTACAGCGTGATGGATCCGCTGCGCAGCGCCTCCGGGTAGCCGTTGCCATCGATCTTCTCGTGGTGGTGCAGGCAGACGTCGCGCGCGTAGTCGGGGACGTTGGGATCCTGGCTCAGGTATTTATAGCCCAGTTCGGGGTGTTTCTTGATGAGGGAGAATTCCTCATCGGTCAGCTTGCCGGGCTTGTTGAGCAGCTCGTGCGGGATGAAGGCCTTGCCCACGTCATGCAGGAAACCGCCCAGGCCGGCCTCGCGGCAGGATTTCTCGTCCAGGCCCAGGGTGCGGCCCAACGCCACCATCAGGGCGCAGACCGCCACCGAGTGCAGGTAGGTGTATTCATCGGCCAGCTTCAGACGCAGCACGCTGAGCATGCCGTTGGGGCTTTCCAGGACCGAACCGGCGATTTCCTCCACCACCGAGACGCAGCGGTCCATGTCCAGCACGCGGCCCATGCGGGCTTCGCTGAACATGGCCTTGGTGGCCTTCTTGGCCGTCTCGCGCAGGGTCATGGCGTCCAGCAGGGTGGCATCGATGGCCGGTGCCGGCGCCGGTTCGCTGGCCGGTGCTGGTGTGGTGGGCGGCTCGGCGAGGTCAGTGACTTGCTCGCCCTCATCCTCTTGCGCAGCCACGTCCAGCCCCTTGGAAATATCGATCCAGCAATAGGCGATGCCGCTGGCATGGGCCTGCTTCAGGTCGGCGTCATTCTTGAGGAGGAACTTGTTCTTCCAGAATGGATGGTCCAGCCATGCGGCCTCGAAGCCGCAGAAATACATGCCGAGGACCAGATCCTCCACTTTGATTTTCTTTAACATTTCCTTGTATCTCTACGGCCTACCGGGGCAACGATGGACTGCGGCACCACGGTCAAGTCAGCCTTGATCGGGATTGCCATTCGTTAATCATCTCATATGAATGAGTGGATGTGAACGGTTGAGGTGAACCGTGATGAATTGCGACCGGATTGTGGCTGCCGCTCAAACTTGCTAAGATGCGGCGCGGAGATGGCATTCCTCCCCGAACCGCCGCCGCCCCCGCGCTGCGGCTGATGATGCCTACGGAACCTGGACCACCGGGACTGTAGGCACGCGCATATGGCAGACACGCCTGTGCAGCCTCCGCTCCTGTCGGCCTGGCTGGTAAAACCCACAATCGCTGCCACATGAACCTGTCCTCCTTGCCTCCATCCCTGCGTCCGCTGCCCTACGCCATCAAATGGTGCCTCATCGCCGCCCTGGTTGCCTTGCTTTCCGGCTCGGCCTCGGCGCTCTTCCTGTTTTCGCTGGACCTGGCCACGCGCACCCGCGAGGCCCATCCCTGGCTGTTGTGGCTGCTGCCGCTGGCCGGCTTTGCGGTGGGCTGGATCTACCTGCACACCGGTCGTTCGGTCGAAGCCGGCAACAACCTGCTGATCGACGAGATCCATGACCCCGCCAAGGTGGTGCCCCTGCGCATGGCGCCGCTGGTGCTCATGGGGACGGTGGTGTCGCACCTCTTCGGCGCCTCGGTAGGGCGCGAAGGGACGGCCGTCCAGATGGGCGGGGCACTGGCCGACCAGCTGACCCATGTGTTCCGGCTGCGTCCGGAAGACCGCCGCATCCTGCTCATGGCCGGCATCAGCGCCGGTTTTTCCTCGGTATTCGGCACCCCCATGGCGGGCGCCCTGTTCGGGCTGGAAGTGCTGGCCATCGGGCGCATGCGCTATGACGCCATCTTCCCCTGCTTCGTGGCGGCCATCGTCGCCGACCAGGTCGGCCTGCTGTGGGGC
>NZ_JAELUH010000291.1 GCF_016429215.1 Herbaspirillum sp. ASV7
TGCGTGATCCGCTTGTGGCAGCAGGTGTTCGGCTAGCCAGGCGGCGCGCGGCAATAAAAAAACGGAATGGCGCCGCAAGGCGCATCCCGTTTTCTTCCCTCAGCGCCCCGGCGAAGCACCCCGGAGCCTGTCTCTTATACACATCTGACGCTGCCGACGATACACTACAAGTGTAGATCTCGGTGGTCGCCGGATCATTAAAGAGGGGGGGGGGGGGGGGGGGGGGGGGGGGGGGGGGGGGGGGGGGGGGGGGGGGGGGGGGGGGGGGGGGGGGGGGGGGGGGGGGGGGGGGGGGGGGGGGGGGGGGGGGGGGGGGGGGGGGGGGG
>NZ_JAELUH010000292.1 GCF_016429215.1 Herbaspirillum sp. ASV7
CGACATCGCCCGTAACTGGCTCCCCAGCATCACCACCCTGTCCAGGATGAGCCTGTCGCTGTCGCGTTCGCGCAGCTTCGACCTGCAGCAGATGCTCGCCGCCGATCCGAAGGAACAAGCCACCGCCTGTCTCTTATACACATCTGACGCTGCCGACGATACACTACAAGTGTAGATCTCGGTGGTCGCCGGATCATTATAAAGGGGGGGGGGGGGGGGGGGGGGGGGGGGGGGGGGGGGGGGGGGGGGGGGGGGGGGGGGGGGGGGGGGGGGGGGGGGGGGGGGGGGGGGGGGGGGGGGGGGGGGGGGGGGGGGGGGGGGGGGGG
>NZ_JAELUH010000034.1 GCF_016429215.1 Herbaspirillum sp. ASV7
CCCCCCCCCCCCCCCCCCCCCCCCCCCCCCCCCCCCCCCCCCCCCCCCCCCCTTTTAACGGAGTCTCGTGGGCTCGGAGATGTGTATAAGAGACAGGGGTACGGGAGAGCACGTTGAGCAGCAGCACGCTGAAGGTGATCAGCAAGGCGCCGCCCCAGGCCAGCGAGACCCAGTTGTCATAGGGGCTCATGGCGAACTGGTTGATCACCACCGGCAGGTTGGCGATCGGACGGTTCATGTTGGTGCTGAAGAACTGGTTGTTGAGCGCAGTGAAGAGCAACGGTGCGGTCTCACCCGAGATGCGCGCCACGGCCAGCAGCACGCCGGTGACCACACCCGCCTTGACCGCACGCAGACGCACGATGATGGCGACCTTCCAGCGCGGTGCACCCAGGGCGAAGGCGGCTTCGCGCAGGCCGTTGGGGACCAGCTTCAACATGTTGTCGGTGGTGCGCACCACCACCGGGATGGCGATGAGCGAGATGGCGAAGGTGCCGGCCCAGCCCGAGAAGTGGTTCACGTTGGCCACGTAGATGGCGTAGATGAACAGGCCGATCACGATCGACGGCGCCGACAGCATGATGTCGGTGACGAAGCGGGTCACCTGGGCCAGCTTGCTCTCCTCGCCGTACTCGGCCAGGTAGACGCCAGCCAGGATGCCGATGGGGGTGCTGATCAGGGTGCTCAGGCCGACCATCATCAGGCTGCCGACGATGGGGTTGAGCAGGCCGCCACCAGCGTCGCCGGGGCCCGGGGTGTTCTCGGTCAAGAGACCCAGGTTCAGGGCGGCCACGCCCTTGACCACCAGGGTCAGCAGGATCCAGGCCAGCACGAACAGGCCCATGCCCATGGCCAGGAAGGAGAACAGCATGCCCACGCGATGCTGCATGAGGCGCTTGCGGTAGACGGGGTTGATGGCCTGGGCCTTGGCGGCATCGGCAGCAGTGGCTTGTACGGTCTGGTTCATTATTTGGCTCCTTCCTTGCGCGCCATGCCCATGAGCATGATCTTGGCGGCCGACAGGACGATGAAGGTGATGACGAACAGGATCAGGCCCAGGGCGAACAGCGAGGACACATGCAGCTTGCTGGAGGCTTCGGCGATCTCGTTGGCCAGCGTGGAGGCGATCGAGTTGCCGGCCGAGAACAGCGACCAGGACAGGCGATGCGAGTTGCCGATCACGAAGGTGACGGCCATGGTCTCGCCCAGTGCGCGACCCAGGCCCAGCATGACGCCGCCGACCACGCCGGTCTTGGTGTAGGGCAGCACCACCTTGCGCACCACTTCCCAGCGGGTGCAGCCGAGACCGTAGGCCGATTCCTTCAGGACCGCAGGCACGACTTCAAACACGTCGCGCATGACCGAGGAGATGAAGGGGATGATCATCACCGACAGGATCAGGCCGGCGGTGAGGATGCCGATGCCCATGGTGGGGCCGGAGAACAGGATGCCGATACCGGGGATCTGGCCCAGCGTGGCCTTCAGGAAGGGCTGGCCGTATTCCGAGAACAGCGGCGCGAACACGAACAGGCCCCACATGCCGTAGATGATGGAGGGCACGCCTGCCAGCAGTTCCACGCAGGTGCCCAGCGGGCGACGCAGCTTGGCCGGGCAGATTTCGGTGAGGAACAGGGCGATGCCGAAGCTGACCGGGAAGGCTATCAGCAAGGCGATGATCGAGGTCGACAGGGTGCCGACGATGGCGATCATGGCGCCGAATTCTTCATTGGTAGGGTCCCACTCGACGCGGGTGATGAAGCCTGGACCGAAAGCCTGGAAGGCAGGCGCGGCACCGATGAAGAGGGAAACGATGATCCCGCCCAGCATGAACAGGACGGACAGGGCGAAGATCAGGGTGATCTTGTGGAAAAAGAAATCCTGCAGACGCTGGCGGCGCATGACGGCCATCAACTTTTCGCGCGCGACCTGCGCACTTTCAGTCTCTGTCGCGGATTTTTTGACTTCGGTATTCGACATTGCCGTGGTGGAATAATTAGCGCTCATTTGAGTTCACCATTGAAACGGGCCATTGCTGCGAATGCTCTGCTGTCCAGAGTTGCTCGTTTTCGCTGCAATGACCCGTGTGCTCCGTAGGAAGAAGCTTGCTGGCCGGGCCTTGTCAGCCCGGCGCGACGTGGTGCTGGATTACCAGATTGCCTTGCCGCTGCTGTCCTTGACGTTGCTCTTCCAGGAATCTTCCACCAGCTTGGTGACCGAATCCGGCAGCGGCACGTAGTCCAGATCAGCAGCGACCTTGCCGCCGTTCTTGTAGGCCCAGTCGAAGAACTTCAGGACTTCCTTGCCCTTGGCGCCATCGCCAGCCTGCTCCTTGTGCAGCAGGATGAAGGTGGCGCTGGAGATCGGCCACGATTCCTTGCCCGATGCGTCGGTGAAGTCCACTGCGAAACCAGGGGTCTTGGCCCAGTCGCCATGGGCGGTAGCGGCCTTGAAGGAGGAATCGTCCGGGGAGACGAAGTTGCCATCCTTGTTCTTCAGTTGGGTGAAGTTCAGCTTGTTCTTCTTGACGTAGGCGTACTCGACGTAGCCGATCGCGCCCTTGACCTTCTGCACGTTGGCGGCAACGCCTTCGTTACCCTTGCCACCCACGCCGGTGGGCCACTTGACGGCGGTACCGGCACCGATCTTGGCCTTGAAGTCAGCGTTGGCCTTGGACAGGTAGGAGGTGAACACGTAGGAGGTGCCCGATGCGTCCGAACGGTAGACCACGGTGATGTCTTCGGCCGGCAGCTTCACGCCCGGGTTCAGGGCGGCGATTTCAGCGGCGTTCCACTTGGTGATCTTGCCAGCGTAGATGTCGCCCAGCACCTGGCCGGACAGCTTGATCTGGCCGGGGGTGACACCGTCCAGGTTGACCACCGGCACCACGCCACCAACCACGGCCGGGAACTGGGTCAGGCCGGCTTCAGCCAGTTCGGCTTGGGCCAGGGGGGCGTCGGAGGCGCCGAAATCGACGGTCTTGGCCTTGATCTGCTTGATACCACCACCGGAACCGATGGACTGGTAGTTCAGGCTGTTACCGGTGGCGGTCTTGTACAGCTCGGCCCACTTGGCATAGACCGGGTACGGGAAGGAGGCGCCAGCGCCGGTGATTTCTGCTGCATGAGCGGCACCGCTGAAAGCGAAAGCGCCAGCCACTGCGACGGCAACAGATTTGATCAGATGGTTAAACCCCATTTCAACTACTCCTATGATTTTGAGAGAGGAACGTCAGCTAGAAACATCACGATGGGAGGGATGACTTCTGAGACAGGGCGAACTTTAACCAGCTAATGTGACGAGTTTATGACCCGAACTTGTCATTCGGCTCAGTGAAATCAGATTTGTGACATGGGCGTCAGTGTTGACATGATGATAATTAAATGCAGGGTAGCGAGCGCCCTTCCCTGCCCGCAAACCCGCGCCCGTTGTGGAATGGTTTTTTCCTGACAGATCCATGTCACGGAGGATTGTGCTAAATCGTTTAAAAGATAAATGTGATTTTGTCATCAATTTTTTCTCCTCTTATACTAAGAAAAATGTGACAAACACTCACGATACTTGTCATAAACTCGTCATACATCCTAAATACACTGCCGGCACAAAGTGGATGGACAGGGACCATTGATGATCAGAAAAGCAAAACCGGAAAGCAGCCCCCAACCTGAACTTCCCGCAAACACGATTTACCTGAACCGCGAGCTGTCGCAACTGGCCTTCAACCGCCGCGTGCTTGCCCAGGCCGAAGACCCCAGCGTGCCCCTGCTGGAACGGCTGCGCTACCTCTGCATCTGCAGCAGCAACCTCGACGAGTTCTTTGAAGTGCGCATCGCCAGCCTGCTGGCCAACCGCATCGAGGGCGAGAACATCGATCCGCCCGAGCTGCGCGCCGCGCTGGAGCGCACCAGTGCCGAATGCCATCGCATCGTGGCGCGCCAGTACCAGTTGCTCAACGAAGAGATCCTGCCGCAGCTGGCCAAGAACGGCGTGCACCTGTTGCGCCACGAAGACCGCAACGAAGCCCAACGCGCCTGGGTCAAGCACTACTTCGAACAACATGTGCGACCGCTGCTGACACCCATCGGTCTGGATCCGGCCCACCCCTTCCCGCAGGTCCACAACAAGAGTCTCAATTTCATCATCGAGCTCTCGGGCAAGGACGCCTTCGGACGCGGTACCGCGGTGGTCATCGTCAAGGCGCCACGAGTTCTGCCGCGCGTCATCAAGCTGCCGGCCAACCTCTCGCCCAAGGGCAGTTGCTCGTTCTGCCTGCTCTCTTCGGTGATCCATGCGCATATCGCCGACCTCTTCCCGGGTCGCGAGATCATTGCCTATTCGCAGTTCCGGGTCACCCGCAACAGCGATCTGTGGGTGGATGAAGAAGAGGTCAAGAACCTGCGCCAGGCGCTGGAGACCGAATTGCAAAGCCGCCAGTTCGGCGTGGCCGTGCGCCTGGAAGTGGCCGCCAATTGCCCGGAGCACCTGGCCGACTTCCTGTTGAACCAGTTCAACATCGAGCGTAACCGCCTCTATGCAGTGCAGGGGCCGGTGAACATGGTGCGCCTGAGCGAGATCGTCAACCTGGTGGACCTGCCGGAGTTGCGCTTCCCGCCGTTCTCGCCCACCCTGCCGCCGCACCTGGCCAACGAGAGTATCTTCGCCGCGCTGGACCGCAAGGACGTGCTGCTGCATCACCCCTTCCAGTCCTTCCAGCCGGTGGTCGACTTCATCCGCAGCGCCGCCCATGATCCCAAGGTGTTGGCCATCAAGCAGACCATCTACCGCACCGGCATGAACTCGGACCTGATGGAAGCGCTGATCTACGCCGCCCAGCACGGCAAGGAAGTGACGGTGATCGTGGAGCTGATGGCGCGCTTCGACGAGGAAGCCAACATCAACTGGGCAGTCAAGCTGGAGCAGGCTGGCGCCCAGGTGGTCTACGGCGTGGTCGGTCTGAAGACCCATGCCAAGCTGGCCCTGGTGATCCGCAGCGAGGAGCGCGGCCTGCGCTTCTATGCGCACCTGGGCACCGGAAACTACCACCCCAACACCACCAAGTTCTATACCGACTTCGGCCTGCTGACCTCCAACCAGGAGCTCACCGCCGAAGTCAACGAGGTCTTCATCCACCTCACCAGCCTGACCAAGCCGCGCAGTCTCTCGCATCTGTGGCTGGCGCCGTTCTCGCTGCAGAAGGAAATCATCCGCGCCATCCGCAACGAGGCGCAGATCGCCCGCGAAGGCCGGCCTGCACGCATCATTGCCAAGATGAATGCGCTGCTGGACGAGTCGGTGATCCGCGCCCTCTATGCCGCCTCGGCCGATGGCGTCAAGATCGACCTGATCGTGCGCGGCGCCTGCGCGCTGCGCCCGGGCGTGCGCGGCCTGTCCGAGAACATCAAGGTACGCTCCATCATCGGCCGCTACCTGGAACACTCGCGCATCTATTACTTCCGCAACGACCTGGCCCATGATGTCTACCTGGCCAGCGCCGACTGGATGAACCGCAACCTGTTCCGCCGCATCGAAGTGGCATTCCCGGTGCTGGACAAGACGCTCAAGAAGCGCGTCATCTCGGAAGGGCTCAACCCCTACCTGAAGGACAACACCCATTCCTGGCAGCTGGATGTCAACGGCGTCTATACGCTCAGGAAACCACGCAGCAAGGCCCAGAGCTTCAACGCCCAGCAACACCTGATGACCACCCTGGGCATTCCAGCCACGCCACCCGACGAGTAAGGACCCGCAGGATTTTGCGCAAAGGAGCTGAGATGGAGCTGATTTTATGGCGGCATGCAGAGGCAGAACTGGGGGAACCCGACGAGGGCCGCGCCCTCACGCCCAAGGGACACAAGCAGGCCGCCAAGATGGCCGAATGGCTGGACCGCAACCTGCCCGAAAGCTGCCGCATCCTGGTCAGCCCCGCCACGCGCACCCTGCAGACGGTGGAAGCGCTCAAGCGCAAGTACAAGGTGCATGCCGACCTGGCACCCGACATGAGCGCCGCCGACCTGCTGCGCGCGGCCAACTGGCCCGACAGCCGCGAACCGGTCTTGATCGTGGGTCACCAGCCCACACTGGGCCTGGTGGCTGCGCAACTGATCGCCGGCCAGGCGCAGGAGTGGTCGCTGCGCAAGGCCAATGTGTGGTGGATCGCCCAGCGCGAACGGGGTGACGTGACCACCAACTACCTCAAGGCCGTGATCGCGCCGGAGCTGGTGGCCACGGCCGGCAAGCAGCATCCGCGCTGAAGTTCCTCACGCTAGAACCCATTTCATAAATAAGCGTGAGATGCGTTCTAATAAAATCGCCGCGACCGGCATAGCCTGGTCGCGGCGATTTTTGTTAGTGCGCCGGACAGTCGGGCTTAGAAGGTTTCCCAGTCGCCATCATCACTGCTGGGCAAGGCACGCGGTGCTGGCTTGGCCGGGGCCGGGGCAGCCGGAGCCGGCGCGGGTGTCGGGTGCTTCAAGGCGGCTGCCGGCTTGGCAGCAGCGGGGGCCGGGCGCGGTGCTGCCTTGGGAGCGGACACCGGCGCCTTGTAGGCGGGGCGCACCGGTTCGCCACCGCTGACGCGGAAGATCGCTACTTCCTGCATCAGCCCCTGGGCCTGCTGTTCCAGCGACTTGGCTGCGGCGCTGGCTTGTTCCACCAGCGCGGCATTCTGCTGGGTGGCCTCATCCATCTGCGTCACTGCCCGCGAGACCTGGTCGATGCCGGCACTCTGCTCGTTGGACGCTGCCGAGATTTCGCTCATGATGTCAGTCACGCGCTGCACGGCGTTGATGACATCGCTCATGGTGTCGCCCGCCTGGCCGACCAGCTCGGAACCGGCCTGGACCCGGTCCACCGAGTGCATGATCAGTTCCTTGATTTCCTTGGCGGCGCTGGAGGAACGCTGCGCCAGCGCCCGCACTTCGGTGGCGACCACCGCGAATCCCCGCCCCTGCTCGCCCGCGCGGGCCGCTTCCACGGCGGCATTGAGGGCCAGGATGTTGGTCTGGAAGGCGATGCCGTCGATGATGCTGACGATGTCGGTGATCTTGGCCGAGCTCTCGCGGATTTCTTCCATGGTCTGCACCACGCGCCCCACCACGGCATTGCCGTCGGCGGCAATGGTGGAAGCATTGACCGCCAGCGCCGTGGCCTGGCGGGCGTTGTCGGCATTGTGCTTCACGGTGCTGGTCAGCTCTTCCATGCTGGAGGCGGTCTCTTCCAGGGAAGCCGCCTGCTGCTCGGTGCGGGAAGACAGGTCCAGGTTGCCCGAGGCGATCTCGCGGGTGGCCGTGGCGATCGCTTCGCTGCCACCGCGCACCGCGCGCACCGTGCGCGAGAGGCTGTCCTGCATGCGCGAAAGTCCGTCCAGCAACTGGCCCATCTCGTTTTTCGAATGTACCTCGACCGGCTGGGTCAGGTCGCCACCGGCAATGGCGTCGAAGTGCTGCAAGGCGCGCTGCATGGGCTCGCCGATGGCGCGACGCAGCGACCACCAGCTCACGAAGGCCAGCAACAGGCCGGCCACGATGGCCGTGATGGTGAAGATGCGCGAGGCCTCATAACGCGCCGCCGATGCCTCCAGGCTCAGGGTGGCCTGCTCGGTCTCGTACTTGCTCAGGGCCTGTCCATCCAGTTGCATGGCGGTATAGATGGTACCCACCTTGCGCGCCTGGTCGCCGATGGCCTGGCGGTCGCCGGCCTTGATGACTTCGGCGAAACGGGTCAGCTCCTGCTCGGTCTTGTCGATGCCATCCGAGACCTTCTTGACCAGGGCGCGGCCCTCTTCGGTCTGCGGCAGCGCGGTGTACTTGGCCCACCACTGCAGGGCTTCCTTGCGGGCATTGGCGTCCATCCCGTACATACGCTCGGCCCAGGCGGCATCACTGGTCAGGGCGGCCTGGTCCAGCGAGGTGCGCTGGCGGCCGATCCAGATCAGGGTATTGTCGGCGGCCACGGTCTTGGGAATACGTTCCTCGGAGAGCTGGCGGTTGATGCTCACGGCCGCCGACATCCCCAGCAGGCCCGAGACGCCGATGGCGACCAGGAGGGTGGACAACACAAGGACCGCAATGGCGAGCTGCGCCTTGATCGAAAGGTTTTTGATGGACATTGGAGTAGTTCCGGTGGATGAAGTAAGAGTGCCGCAAACCTCGGCTTGCAATCCCGGGGCCGCCTCTGCGAGCGCAGGCATGTGCCGTCCTTGTCTCTTGGTCTTGCGGCGGCGCGCCTGTTTCCCCTGGCCGGGCATGGCAGCACCCTCCCCTTGCCGGAGCGCCGACATGCCGCGATTGATATAGCTTAACGGCAACAACGTAATTATCTTAAATTCTCACCTTCCCTGCTTGACAGCATACTGACCCAAAAAAACGCCGCCAGCTGGGAGGCTGGCGGCGTCGAGGACAAAACTTTACTTTTAATTACGTTTTGGTGCTGTAGCAGGTGCCTCAGAACTCCTCGAATTCATCGTCGCGCGCCAGCGCGGGCGGCTTGCCCTTGACGGCTGCGGACGGCAGGCCGGCCACGGGGCGGGGGGCCGCAGCCACGGCAACGGACGGATTGGCACTGCGTGCCGGTACGGTCTTGATCACCGGCTGCACGGGCGCCATCGGCGACACCGTTGTGGCAGCCTGGGCCGTCCTGAGCCTGAACACCGCCACCGCGCGCGCCAGCACATCTGACTGTTCCTGCAGGCTTTCGGCGGCGGCCGCCGCCTGCTCCACCAGGGCGGCGTTCTGCTGGGTGATCTCGTCGATCTGGGCGATGGCATTGTTGACTTCGGCGATGCCGGCGCTCTGCTCCTGGCTGGCGGCGGTGATCTCACCCATGATGTCGGCCACGTGCTTGACCGAGGTGACGATCTCGCTCATGGTGGCGCCGGCTTCATCGACCAGCTTGCCGCCGGCATCGACCTTCTCCACCGAATCGCTGATGAGCTGCTTGATCTCCTTGGCCGCAGTGGCGCTGCGCTGGGCCAGCGAGCGCACTTCGGACGCCACCACCGCAAAGCCGCGCCCCTGTTCGCCAGCGCGAGCGGCCTCGACGGCGGCGTTCAAGGCCAGGATATTGGTCTGGAAGGCGATGCCATCGATGACACCGATGATGTCGACGATCTTGCTGGAGCTTTCCTTGATCGAGCCCATGGTCGCCACCACGTCGCCCACCACACGGCCACCCTTGGTGGCGTAATCCGAAGCCGAAACCACCAGCTGGTTGGCCTGGCGTGCGTTCTCGGCGTTCTGCTGCACCGTCGAGGTGAGCTGCTCCATGGAGCTGGCGGTTTCCTCCAGGCTGGAAGCCTGCGATTCGGTGCGGTTGGAGAGGTCGACGTTGCCGCGCGCGATCTCATGCGAGGCCACGGCGATGACAGCCGCACTCTCCTTGACCTCGTTGAGCGTGCTGGCCAGGTTGGCCTGCATCGCGCCCAGGGCGTTGACCAGGGTGGCTGCCTCGTCGCGGCCCTGGTCGTGGAATTCCTGGGTCAGGTCGCCGCTGGAAATGGTGGCGGCGATGCCGCCGGCGCGCTTGAGGGGATTGATGATGGAGCGCGTGATGACAAAGGTCAGGAAGAATCCCAGCCCCAGCGTGATCACCCCCATGATCAGCATGCCGATCTGGGCCTTGCGATAGCTGTCCTGGGCCTGTGCATGGGCGGCCTTCATGTCGTCCTGCTGGAAGGTCGCCAGGGCGGCGACGCTGCCCATCCATTTTTCATGGGCCGGCAGGAAGTCGCTCTTGAGCAGTTGGGCCGCATCGAAGTAATTGTTGCTGGCCACCTGCTGGCGGATGTTCTCCACGATGGGGAAGAGCTTCTTGCTCTCGCCGCTGGTCGCCGCCAGCAGTTCCTTGCCGCGCCCGGTGGAAGCCAGCGTGGTGATCTCCTTCTCGTAGCGTCCGTAGGCCTGCAGGATCTTGCCCAGGTGCTGGTCCTCGGCCTTGCCCTCGGCGGCGTCGGTGGGCGTGACCACCTTGCGCAGCGCCAGCGCCAGCTCGCTGCCAGCCTCGCGCATGTTCATGGCGGTGGTCATGGCGGCGACCTTCTTGTCGATCACGTATTCGCTGCTGGACTCCAGCTCGGCCATGCGCCACAGGCCGATCAGCAGGATCGCGGTGGCCAGCAGCAGGATGAGGCAGAAGCCCAATGCCAGGCGACTACCGATCTTGAGATGTTGAATCATGGATGTGCTCTTCCCTCTAACAACGACTGTGTGATGCTGACATCGGCCGGCAGTGCGGATCGCCGGCGCGCGCTCCAGGTGTTTCCCTCGTGACAGGCCTTCAGCATGATTCATGCCTGCTGCCCGCGCAGTCTCTTCGGCTCGACGCAACGGGCAAGCATCCTGCGCAGCGACCGGAAACCGGGCACCGCGACGAGATCTTTTTTGTTAGTTTTTTGTTATTGATTCTTACTGCCTGCCGACGCGTCAGCCCCCGGGCTATTCACGTCGACACGCCACCGACCTGCGCCATCTTTACGCAATGACCGGCGTGGCGCATCTTAGAAGAGCGTAGCATGGGCAAGCCAATGCTTTGTGAGCATGCCCATATGTTAGTTTTGCATAGTTATTGGATCATCAAAACCTGGCTGGCGGCGCCCCGAATTGGGGCAGAAAGTCGGGGTCTCCACGGTGCGCCAAACCTCACGAAAACTGGAACCCTCAGCCGGATGCCAGCGCCAGCATCTGCGCGCTCCCGGCCAGCCTGCCGGCGGGCAGCGCCGCGCCTGTCTCACCGGTGCGGAAGACGCTGACCGCCTCCCATAAGCGCTCGGCCTGTTGCTGCAGGCTTTCGGCTGCGGCTGCCGCCTGCTCCACCAGCGCGGCATTCTGCTGGGTGATCGATTCCATCTCGGTGATGGCGTCGTTGACCTGGCCGATACCGATGCTCTGCTCCTGGCTGGCGTGGGTGATCTCGTTCATGATGCCCGCCACCTGGCGCACCGAACTGACGATCTCGCTCATGGTCACCCCGGCCTCGTCGACCAGCTTGCCGCCGGCATCGACCTTCTCCACCGAGTCACCGATGAGCTGCTTGATCTCCTTGGCGGCGCTGGCGCTGCGTTGGGCCAGCGAACGCACCTCGGAGGCAACGACCGCGAAGCCGCGCCCCTGCTCGCCGGCGCGGGCCGCCTCCACGGCCGCATTCAAGGCCAGGATATTGGTCTGGAAGGCAATGCCATCGATGACGCTGATGATGTCGACGATGCGACGCGAGCTCTCCTTGATCTGCGCCATCGTCTGCACCACGTCGCCGACCACCTCCCCGCCGCGCTCGGCCAGGCGAGAGGCAGAGCCGGCCAGCTGGTCGGCCTGGCGTGCGTTCTCGGCATTGTGTTGCACGGTCGAGGTGAGCTCTTCCATGGCGCTGGCGGTTTCCTCCAGGCTGGAAGCCTGGGACTCGGTACGGCGCGACAGGTCGGCATTGCCCGTGGCGATCTCGCGCGAGGCATGCTGAATCACCTCGACGCTGGTCCGCACGTCAGCCACGATCCCGCCCAGGCTCCCGGTCATGGCATTGAGCGAGCCCAGCAGTTGCGCCGACTCGTCGCGCCCGCTGACCGCGCTGCGTACGGTCAGGTCATAGTCGGCCACGCGCCGGGCCATGTCGGCCGAAGCCAGGATGGGACGCGTGACCGAACGCGTGATCAGTACGCCCAGCCAGGCCACCAGCAAGGCCAGCAGCACGATGCTGCCCAGTACCGTGAGTTGCTGGCGGCGCAGGGCCGCGTTCTGCTGCTCCAGCTGTGCTGCCAGGACTTCGGTGGCCTGGCTGATGGCCTTGAACTGTTCATCGATGGCAGCCGTGAATTGCTTGAAATAGGCGTCCGAAGGGAAACTCAGTTCCTGCGGCAGCAAGACCTGTTCACGGGCCAGGGTGATGGCATCGTTGCCCAGCCGGTTGGCGTGGTCGAAGCTGGCGCCCAGCGCAGCACCGATGGCGGCATTGGCGGCGACGCTCTTGGCGAAGGACTTGCTGGCTGCATCGAGCCGCTCGCGGGCCCGCTCCAGCATGGCCACCAGCTCCAGCCGGTCCTCGCGCCGGATCTCCTTCTTCAGCAGCAGGGCCGCGCCACGAGCGCGGGCACGCCCGAGGTCTTCCGTCATCTGTGGCATGGCGATGAAGGCGGCGTTGATCAGCTGGGTACTGTCGAAGTCGGGATCGATCGTGTAGTGGTAATGATCGAGCAGGCGCTCGTTGAGATCGAACAGGGCTGTGATGACCGCGCTGTGGGCCGCAAAGCTGTCAGCGGCCCCCAGGGATCTGGCAGCCACGGCATCACGCACCTTGTTCCAGGCCTGCTGCTGCGCCTTGAGCAACCCTGCGGTCTGGGGATCATCCTGCTGCAACGGGGCCAGGCTTTCGCCCAGGACCTGCAGCGCCTGGTCCACCTCACGGGCCTTGCCCTCGCGCGCGGTCGCCACGTCGCTCGCACCGCTGAGCATGACATTGGCCATGCCACGATGCTGCTGCATCAGTTGCACGGCGCGCAAGAGACGGCGCACCGGCTCCACGCCTGCGATCTCCTGCTTCTTGAAACTGATCACGCGTTCCGCATTGCTGACGAACAATATCGTGGGTACGCCGAAGAGGATGAGCCCCAGCAAACCCAGCAAGGCAAACTTCTGCCCAAGTTTCAAATTGGCAAGCAACTGTCCCATCGTCATCCCCTCTCTGTTTGGCCCCGCGCTCCCCTGCCCCTACGTAACCATAAATTCAATGCGCAATGCGACTTTTGAGTTTTAGCAAATTCCGTTCCACAAGCAAGACTCGTCTGCATGACATGTACGTGCGGTGACGAAATCTCGTCCTCTACGGGACCGGTGAAATAGAGCGGAAATTGCGAGCGGAAATTGCAGCGAAAGAAACAACGAAGGAAACAACGACAAAAGCGGCGATGCCAGCCGGCATCACCGCTTCTGTTCCTGGATATGATGGGAGGAAATGCGTCCTGCTAGCGCGATTCCGGTGCCGGCTTGATGGCAGCCATCGTGCCTGGCGCGACCTGGTGCGCCAGGTGCAGGTGCTGCAGGAATTGCTGGGTGGCCGCCTCCCAGGAGCGGCTGCGCGCATGGGCGCGTACCGCTTCCTTGTCCAGCGCGAGGGCCTGCAGGCAGGCCTGCCTGAGGTCCTGGTTGAGCACGCCCGAGACGCCGTTGGCGACCACATCGATCGGTCCTTCAACCGGATAGGCCGCTACCGGGACGCCGCAGGCCATGGCCTCCAGCAGCACCAGACCGAAGGTATCGGTCTTGCTGGGGAACACGAAGACGTCAGCGCAGTTGTAATAGGCCGGCAATTCATCCTGCCCCTTGGCCCCCAGGAAGCGTACCTGGGGATAGCGCTGCGTCAGCTCTTCCAGCTGCGGGCCATCGCCCACTACCCACTTGGTGCCGGGCAGGTCGAGCTTGAGAAAGGCCTCGATATTCTTTTCCACCGCCACCCGCCCCACATACACGAACAGCGGGCGCTCGATGCAGGCATGGTCTTCCACTGCCGGCCGGAAATGTTCGGTATCGACGCCGCGGCCCCACAGCACGACATTGCGGAAGCCCTGCTGCTCCAGCGCCAGCTTCATGGCCGGGGTAGGCACCATGATGGCTTCGGAGCGACCGTGGAACCAGCGCAGCAGGCGATAGGTGATGGCCTTGGGCAGGAACTTGCGCGCGGCCAGGTATTCCGGGAAGCGGGTGTGATAGGCGGTGGTGAAGCCGAGCTTGTGGCGCAGGCAATAGCGCCGTGCGGCCAGCCCCATCGGGCCTTCGGTGGCGATATGGATGCAGTCGGGCTGGAAGCCCTCCAGCGCCGCTGAAATGCGCGCATAAGGCTGATAGGCCAGCCGGATCTCGGGATAGGTGGGGCAGGCGAAGGTGCGGAAATCACGCGGCGACAACAGCAGAACTTCGTGTCCCAGAGCGCGCAGGCAACGCACCGTGGCACGCAGCGTGTTGACTACGCCGTTGACTTGCGGCTCACCCGCGTCGCTGATGATAGCAATGCGCATAACTTGTATAAGCGGTAAAAACGGAATCAATCTGTTGCGATCCGGCAGCGGCCTCAGACCGGTACCAGGTCGCGGGCGGCATGCCGTGCTTCCTTGGCGGCACGCTTCAACTGCATGATCTCCTGCCACGACACCAGGCGCAGCTCGCCGCTGGGATCTTCCACCAGCGCCGAGAGGCTTTCTACCCAGTCGCCGTCGTTGCAGTAGGTCACGCCGCCGATGTCGCGGATCTCGGCCTTGTGGATGTGGCCGCAGATGACGCCGTCCAGGCCCTTCTTGCGGGCCTCGTCGGCCAGCGCGTCCTCGAAGGAGGTGATGTAGTTCACCGCGTTCTTGACCTTGGATTTCAGGTATTGCGAGAGCGACCAGTAAGGCAGGCCGGCACGGGCGCGCCAGCTGTTGAACCACTGGTTGAACTTGAGGATCATGGTGTAGAGCGAGTCGCCCACGTAGGCCAGCCACTTGGCGCAGGCGATGACGCCGTCGAAACGGTCGCCGTGCAGCACCAGCATGCGACGGCCATCGGCAGTGACGTGGACCAGCTCGTCGCGGATCTTGATGCCGCCGAAGTCGAGGTCGATGAACTGGCGGATCACTTCGTCGTGGTTGCCCGGCACGAAGACCACGTTGGTGCCCTTCTTGGCCTTCTTCAGGACGGTCTGCACCACGTTGTTGTGGCTCTGGTCCCAGTACCAGCGACGCTTCAACTGCCAGCCGTCGATGATGTCGCCCACCAGGTAGAGCGTGTCGGACTCGGTGGCGCGCAGGAACTCCAGCAGGCGCTCGGCCTGGCAGCCGGTGGTGCCGAGGTGGATGTCGGAGATCCAGATGGTACGGAAGCGCAGCGGATCGCGCCGCGCCTCGTCCTCACCCTGCTCGGCATCCTGGTCGTGCTGGGAACCCAGGCCGGCGAACAGCCCCTGGGCCTTGTCCATGAACTGTTCGCGTGGCTTCATGCGGCCCTCGTGTCCTTGAGATAGTGGCGGGCGTAGCGGCTGTCGAGCTTGGACAACGGCAGCAGCAGGAAGAAGTCCGCCGAGTGGAAATCAGGATCCCAGGCCGGTTCGCCGCAGACCCAGGCACCGCTGCGCAGGTAGCCGCGCAGCAGCGGCGGGATCTGCGGTTCGATGCCGGCTTCGCGGTCTTCCAGCGGGAACGGCAGGTGCGGCGTGACGCGGTAGTCTGGCGGGGCCAGGTTCTTCTCGCGGAAGGCGTGGTAGAGGGCGGCGGCATTGTGGCCACCATCGGCCAGGCTGACGCTGGCGCAACCCATGAGGTATTCGCAACGTTCCTTGCGCATGTAGGCGGCCAGGCCGGCCCACAGCATCATGATCACGCCGCCGCTGCGGTAGTCGGGGTGGATGCATGCACGACCGGCTTCGGCGATGACGCCACGGATGTTGTCCAGGCGCGAGAGATCGAATTCCTGCTCCGAGTAGAACTTGCCCATGCGGCGCGCGCCGTGCGGGCTGAGCACGCGATAGGTGCCCACCACCGAGAGGGTCTTGCTGTCGCGCACGATGAGGTGGTCGCAATAGTCATCGAATTCGTCCTTGTCCAGGCCTTCCGGATTGGCCAGGGCCGACAGGTTCATGGCTTCGATGAAGACTTTGTAGCGCAGGCGCTGCACTTCACGCACTTCTTCCGGAGTGCTCGCGAGGCTCAAGCTCAGCTTGGAAAAACTCGGGTTGGCATCGGCAGGAATGGTAAGCAGTCTCATGCATGGTCCTTTATGGTGATAAGTGAAGAGGATGAATGAACATCGACGTTTGCTGCCCACCGGAAACTGCCCGGTTTCGCATCGATTTCCAAACCACTCCCCTTCAAAACAGCGCCGTTTCCGAAACAAGACGATTTTTTGTTCAACACACTTCGGGAAACGGCCAATGTCCCCGGGATAACGCTGCACAGACTAACGAGCGATTGTTTCACCCACATGACGATTGCAGTGTCTTTGGCGGTGCAGCAACAAGTGCGCTGCGGGCGTTACAATGGCGTGACAGAAAGTCATGGAAGCAGCCAAACGCAGCGCCCGGAGACACCCGCATCGGGACGGTGGTGCTGCACGAGTACAGGGAAACGGGCCGCAGGGCCCGAGGAATCTTTCGATGCGCTGTCCATCGAAACCATGGATTGAAGACCGGCCCGCTGGCCACCCGCACGCATACGGGCGGCAGAGCCGGTCCAGCTTTGCAATGTCCGTCAACTCGAAACATAAAGGAAAGCCATGTTACTCAAGGATAAAGTCGCCCTCATCACCGGTTCGGCCAGCGGCATCGGCAAGGAAATCGCGGTCGAATACGCCAAGCAGGGCGCCAAGGTCGTCATCGCCGACCTGGCGCTGGATGCCGCCAAGGCCACCGCCGAGGAAATCGCCAAGTCCGGCGGCACCGCCATGGCCGTGGCCATGAACGTGACCGACGAAACCCAGGTCGACAAGGGCGTGGCCGATGCGGTCAATACCTATGGCGGCCTGGACATCATGATCAGCAATGCCGGCATCCAGATCATCAGCCCGGTGGCCGAGCTGTCGCTGGAGAACTGGCGCAAGATGCTGGCGATCCACCTGGACGGCGCCTTCCTGACCACGCGTGCAGCCATGAAGGCGATGATCAAGCAGGGTCGTGGCGGCGCCATCATCTACATGGGATCGGTGCACTCCCACCTGGCCTCGCCGCTCAAGGCACCCTACGTGACAGCCAAGCACGGCCTGCTGGGCCTGGCCAAGACGGTGGCCAAGGAAGGCGCCAAGGACAAGATCCGCACCAATGTCATCTGTCCGGGCTTCGTGCGCACGCCGCTGGTGGAAAAGCAGATCCCCGAGCAGGCCAAGGAGTTCGGCATCAGCGAAGAGGAAGTCATCAAGAAGATCATGCTCAAGGACACCGTCGATGGTGAATTCACCACCACCCAGGATGTGGCCCAGACGGCGGTGTTCCTGGCGGCCTTCCCGACCAATGCGCTGACGGGACAGTCAGTGGTGGTCAGCCACGGCTGGCATATGCAGTAAGCCACACCGCAAGCGGCGCACCCCCTGGGTGCGCCGCGTCGCCAGATTGGTATCGATCGTGACCACCCGCCTCCACCTGCGCAGCTACCGTGACGAATCACTGGCCCATCACCATGATTTCCCGCAGCTGGTGCTGCCCCTGTCGGGGCGGCTGGAGCTCGACATCGGCGGCCGCCAGGGCTGCGCCGATGCGCTGACCGGCGCCTTCGTCGAACCGGGCATGCGCCACGCCACCTGTGCCGGCGGCGACAATCGCTCGCTGGTGCTGGACCTGGCCCCGGCGACGGTCAGCGAGCCGCAACTGGAGTGGCTGGCGCAGCGGCCCTTCCTGCCGGTGCCGCCGGCGGCAACCAAGCTGGTCGAATTCATGGCCATGACCCTGGCCACCGGACATGCCGCCCCCTTGCAACACTGGGTACCGCTGCTGCTGGATGCCTTGTCGATGCGCCCGCCGCGCACCGGCTCGCGCCTGCAGCGGATGATGGCGCAGGTGCAGGCGCGCCTGGATCACCCCTGGACGGTAGCAGACATGGCGGCCGTCGCTGCCATCAGCCCGGGCCGGCTGCACGCCTGGTTCCAGCAGGAACTGCAGAGTTCCCCCCGTGCCTGGCTGGCCGAGATACGCATGGCGCAGGCCTGCCAGCTGCTGCGCACCAGTTCCCTGCCGCTGGCCGCCGTGGCGCAACGCTGCGGCTATGCCGACCAGAGCGTCATGACGCACGCCATGCGCAAGCTGCGCGGCACCACACCGGCGGCCTATCGCAAGAACGATCTGAGCAGCGACGCAGACTGATCCGCTCGCCAGCCGCTAAGGATGTGCGCTACGCAGGCTCTGCACGATATAACGCGAAAAATACGCATAGTCGGGTGTAGGCAGTGCGGCGGTCTTGGCACGGTCGTCCCAGCGACGCAGGCGCACGGCATCCTGCGCGTAGGGACGTGCAATGAAGGCGGCGGCCTGTTGCGCATCGAAGACTCCTCCCTGCAAGGCCAGGCTGCGCACCGAATCGGCGGACAAGGCCGCGAAGTAGTCCGGGTCGGATGCACACAGGTAGCGCTTGGCATCCACGTGCAAGGCGATGGGGGCCAGCACGTCTTCATCGAAGAGCGTGCGCAGGAAAGGCAGGATGCGGTATTGATGCAGGTCGTCGACGCCCGACAGGGTGGGCGTATCACCCAGGTCTTCCAGCATGTGGCCGAGGTCATGCAGCAGACTGGCCGCGATCAGGCTGGGCGCGGCGCCCTCCTGCTCGGCCAGCAGCGCCGTCTGCAGCGCGTGTTCCAGTTGCGTGACCGGCTCGCCGGTGTATTGGGTGTGGCCGTGCCGCGCAAACAGCAGGGCGATGTCGTCCAGGCTCAGGGCCATCGTGCGCCTCGCACATGAAGGAAGATCGAGCCCGCCACTATAGCCCTCGCAGCGGGCGACTCCATGACATCTCGATGACATCGACGCCAAAGATGCAAAAGAAATCGGCGGACCCGGAGGCCCACCGATTCTTGCTTACGCGCTAGCCGTGAAGGCAGCCCTCGGCGCTTACTTCTGCAGGTCGTAGCGATCCAGTTCCATCACCTTGACCCAGGCCGCCACGAAGTCCTTGACGAACTTTTCCTTGGCGTCGGCGCTGGCATAGACCTCGGCCAGGGCGCGCAGCACGGCGTTGGAGCCGAACACCAGGTCGACGCGGGTGCCCGTCCATTTGACCGCGCCACTGGCACGGTCACGGCCTTCGAACTCTTCCTGCGAGGGCGAGGTCGCCTTCCACTCGGTGCCCATGTCCAGCAGGTTGACGAAGAAGTCGTTGGTCAATACGCCGGCACGGCTGGTGAACACGCCCTTGGTGCTGCCACCGACATTGTTGCCCAGCACGCGCAGGCCGCCGATGAGCACCGTCATTTCCGGCGCGGTCAGGGTCAGCTGTTGCGCCTTGTCGATCAGCATGTCTTCGCCACGCACCGCGAAACGCTGCTTCTGGAAGTTGCGGAAGCCATCGATGACCGGCTCCAGCGGTTCGAAGGAAGCGACGTCGGTCTGTTCCTGCGAGGCATCGACGCGACCACCATGGAACGGCACGCTCACGGCCACGCCGGCATCCTGGGCAGCCTTCTCGACGGCGGCGCTGCCGGCCAGCACGATCAGGTCGGCCAGCGAAACCTTCTTGCCACCCTGGTTGAAGGCGGACTGGATGCCTTCCAGCGTGGAGAGCACCTTGGCCAGTTGCGCCGGCTGGTTGGCGGCCCAATCCTTTTGCGGCGCCAGGCGGATGCGCGCACCGTTGGCGCCGCCACGCTTGTCGCCACCACGGAAGGTGGAGGCCGAGGCCCAGGCCGTGGACACCAGCTCGGACACCGTCAGTCCCGAAGCCAGCACCTTGGCCTTCAGCGCGGCTACGTCGGCTGCCTCCAGCGCGGTAGCGTCGGCCTTGGGCAGCGGGTCCTGCCAGATCAGTTCTTCGGCGGGGATTTCCGGGCCGAGGTAGCGCGAACGCGGTCCCAGGTCGCGGTGGGTCAGCTTGAACCAGACGCGGGCGAAGGCCTCGGCGAACTGGTCGGGGTTTTCCAGGAAGCGGCGCGAAATCTTTTCGTAAGCCGGGTCGACCCGCAGCGCCAGGTCGGTGGTCAGCATGGTCGGTCGCTGCGGTGCGCCGCCGAAGGCATGCGGAATCACGGCATCAGCGCCCTTGGCCACCCATTGGTGGGCACCGGCCGGGCTCTTGGTCAGTTCCCATTCATACTTGAAGAGGTTCTCGAAGAAGTAATTGCTCCACTGCACCGGGGTCTGGGTCCAGGTCACTTCCAGGCCGGAGCTGATGGCGTCGCCGCCAACGCCACTGGCGAAGCTGCTCTTCCAGCCCAGGCCCTGGTTTTCCAGATCGCTGCCTTCCGGTTCGCGGCCGACGTGCTTGGCGTCACCGGCACCGTGGGCCTTGCCGAAGGTGTGGCCGCCGGCAATCAGGGCCACGGTTTCTTCGTCATCCATGGCCATGCGGGCGAAGGTTTCGCGGATGTCCTGGGCCGAGGCCAGCGGGTCGGGCACACCTTCCGGGCCTTCCGGGTTGACGTAGATCAGGCCCATCTGTACGGCGGCCAGCGGGTTTTCCAGATTGCGGCCGGCCGGCGCGGTGCGCGCCTGTTCCTGGCCGTGACGGTCGGCGTCGGCGGTGATTTCACCGTGGGCGGCACCGGTCTTGCCCTTGCCGTAGCGGTCGTCGCCGCCCAGCCAGGTGGTTTCGGTACCCCAGTAGATGTCCAGGTCCGGTTCCCACACGTCTTCACGGCCACCGGCGAAACCGAAGGTCTTGAAGCCCATGGTTTCCAGCGCCACGTTGCCGGTCAGGATCAGCAGGTCGGCCCAGGAGATCTTGTTGCCATACTTTTGCTTGACCGGCCACAGCAGGCGGCGCGCCTTGTCCAGGTTGACGTTGTCGGGCCAGCTGTTGAGCGGGGCGAAGCGTTGCTGGCCGCGACCGGCGCCACCACGGCCGTCGGCGATGCGGTAGGTGCCGGCGCTGTGCCAGGCCATGCGGATGAACAGCGGGCCATAGTGGCCGAAGTCGGCCGGCCACCAGGGCTGGGAATCGGTCATGACCTTGGCCAGGTCGGCCTTGACGGCCGCCAGGTCCAGGCTCTTGAAGGCTTCTGCGTAATTGAAATCCTCACCCATGGGGTTGGATTTGGAAGAATGCTGGGCCAGCAGGTCCAGGCGGAGCTGCTTGGGCCACCAGTCGCGGTTGCTGGTGCCGCCGCCGGCAGTGTGGTTAAAGGGGCACTTGGCTTCGTTCGACATTGCTATCTTCTCCTTATCATCGACCCATCGAGTCTTCACGCCCGGACCGGGAAACGGGCATGTTCCGGTGGCCACGTCTCGCCACCGGGGTAAGCGGTGAGGGCTGCGCGCGGCCGGCTTGTTGCAACGAGATACTGGTGAGGCAATGCGACAGCCTGATGACGTCGCGGCACTCCACCAGGATCCGTGTCCCGGTCAATCAACATGAGACATTAATGTAATTGATTAATACCCATTAGATGATTGTTATTTACTATTGATCAAGTTGGACTTTCCAATCCCGTTTTCTGCACCGTCCGCATGGCAGTGTATGCTGCCTGCCATGGATTCGCTCATCTCCGCCGCCGCCCGCGCGCTAGCCGCCGGCGATCCCCTGGGCGCCCTCAAGCGGGTGGCGCTGCGCGAGGATCCGTCCGCGCTGGCCCTGCGCGGCATCGCCATGGCACAACTGGGCGACTACCCGCGTGCGCGCGAGCTGCTGCGACGCGCCGGTCGCCAGTTCGGTTCGCGCGAGCCGCTTTCCCGCGCGCGCTGTGTCGTGGCCGAGGCGGAGGTGGCGCTGGCCGAACGCGACGTGGCCGCACCCACGCGCCCGCTGGAGCTGGCCCTGGACACCCTGCAGGCGCAGGCCGATCACGCCAACACACACCAGGCGCGCCTGATTGCCGCGCGTCGGCTGTTGCTGCTGGGGCGCCTGCAGGATGCCACGACCATGCTGGCGCCCCTGGCCACGCTGGCGCTGGCCCCTGCGCAAGCCGCACTGGCCAGTCTGCTGCAGGCCGAATTGATGATGCGCATCCTTGAAGTCGACGCGGCCAGGCAGGCCTTCGACAGCGCCCGCGCGGCCGCCGTGGCAGCCGGTATCCCGGCGCTGCTGGCCGAGGTGGAAGACGCCGCCCTGGCCCTGCAAAGGCCGGCCGCGCGCCGCATCCTCCCGGATGGCGATCAAGTGCTGCGCGTGGACCAGGTGGCCGCCTTGCGGCATGCTCCGGTGCTGGTGGTCGACGGTTGCCGCCGCATGCTGAGCCTGGGTGCGCTGCGCCTGTCCCTGGCACGGCGCCCGGTCCTGTTTGCGCTGGCGCGCACGCTGGCCGAGGCCTGGCCGGCTGACGCCTCGCGCGAGCGGCTGATCGAAGCGGCCTTCCGCCTGCGCGATCCCGACGAGACCCACCGCGCCCGCCTGCGTGTGGAGATCGGTCGTTTGCGCCGACTGGCCCGGGGCCTGGCCCGTATCGATGCCAGTGCGGACGGCTTTGTCCTGCGCCCGCCCGGGAATGGCGAGGTGGCGCTGCTGATGCCGCCCGTGCCGGGCGAGCAGGCGCAATTGCTGGCCCTGCTGGCCGATGGCGCCGCCTGGTCGACCTCGTCCCTGGCACTGGCACTGCAAGCCAGTCAACGCACCGTGCAACGCGCCCTGGCCGAACTGGAAGGCAGCGGCCAGGTACGCGCCATCGGCCGCGCCCGTGCGCGCCGCTGGCTGGCGCCGCCGCTGGCCGGATTCACGACAATCTTGTTACTCCCGGTGGCGCTGGCCCTGCCCTAGAGTGTGCTTACCGCAAGCCCTCGCCTCTCGCATATGGGCCTGCGCCCTACCCTCACCATCAGGAGCGACCATGGACATCAAAGTACACGGCAAGACCCACACTGACACCACCCCGACCACAGGCCAGGCCGAGATCGTGCGCGAATTCGGCCCCTTCCCCGGCACACCGCCGATCCACGGCGTGAGCTGGGATGGCCAACAGGTATGGGCTGCCACCGGCCAGCGACTGATCGCCATCGATCCGGGCAGCGGGCAGTCGGTCCGCGCGCTGGAACGGGCCTGCGACGCCGGCACCGCCTTCGACGGCACCTGGCTGTACCAGATCGCCGAGCAGCGCATCGACAAGATCGACCCGGCCACCGGCGCGGTGGTGTCGAGCATCCCCGCCCCCGGCCAGGGGGGTGACTCCGGCCTGACCTGGGCCGAAGGCAGCCTGTGGGTGGGCCAGTATCGTGATCGCAAGATCCATCGCATCGATCCGGCCACCGGCGCCATCCTGCACACCATCGCCTCGGACCGCTTCGTCACCGGCGTGACCTGGGTCGACGACCAGCTCTGGCAGGCCACCTGGGAAGGCGAGCAGAGCGAGCTGCGACAGGTCGATCCCGGCAGCGGCGCGGTATTGGCACAATGGACGATGCCGCAGGGCATCATGATCAGCGGCCTGGAATCGGACGGTGGCAGCCTCTTCTATGCCGGTGGGGGCAGCAGCGGCAAGGTACGCTCGCTGCGCCGGCCGCGCTAGCGGCGGCCTCCCGTTGCCCGGGAAAACACGAGCCAGTGCTCCACCCAGGTCAACCGATAGCGCTCTGGACCGTTGTGGAAACGCCGCCCGCGCATCGGGCGGCGCCATTCCCTCCACATTACAAAAAACCACCATGACGGAAGCCACCGAAGATCTGGAACACGCCGAGCATGCCCATGCCTCCGGCAACAAGAAGCTTGCCCTGCTCATCGCCATCCTGGCGCTGATACTGGCCATCACCGAAACCCTGTCCAAGTCCTACCAGACCGAGGTCATTCTCAAGCACCAGGAAGCGGCCAACCTGTGGTCCTTCTTCCAGGCCAAGTCGGTGCGCGGCAATGCGGCGCAACTGGCCAAGACGCAATTGAGCCTGCTGGGCAATCCCAAGGACGAGCGCGTCACCGCCGCCATCGCCAAGCTGGACGATGCCATTGCCCACTACGACAGCGACGAGAAGAGCGGCGAAGGCAAGAAGGAACTCTCCCACAAGGCGCGTGAAGCCGAACATGAGGCCCATGCCTACATGGAGAAGTACGAGAAGATGGAAATGGCCGCCGGCATGCTGCAGGTCGCCATCGTGCTGGCCTCGGCCACCATCATCACCGGGGTGACGCTGCTGGCCTATCTGTCCATGGGCATCGGCGTGGTGGCGCTGGCCTTTGTCGGCGCCGGCTTGTTCGGCACGGTGATGTAGGCCACACCCGCCTGTCATCTGCAAGACACGCCGGCCTGGTCCGGCGTGTTTGTTTTTGTGCGGCTGACGCTCGCTGTCATCGGCATCCGGTAGTCCGGAACAAGATTGCGGGAGCCCAAGCCAAGCCTTTGCCGCCATCCTCCGGCATACTGCCAGCCTTCCACCAACAAGGCATGGCCTGATCAATGAGTTCCAACACGATCCTGCAAGGCATCCTCTACGGCGCACTCGCGGGTGCGGCCTGGGGGCTGGTCTTCCTTGCACCCGAGCTGACCCGCGCATTCTCCCCCTGGCAGTTGTCGGCCGGGCGCTACCTGGCCTATGGCCTCTTCGCCGCCATCCTGATCGCGCCGCGTGCCCGCAAGCTGCTGGCGCAACTGGGGGCGGCGCAGTGGCGCGCGCTGGTGTGGCTGAGCCTGTTGGGCAATGTGGTCTATTACGTCTTCCTGGCCAGCGCGGTGCAACTGGGCGGCATGGCCATGACCTCGCTGGTGATCGGCTTTCTGCCGGTGGCGGTGACCCTCATCGGCAGCCGTGGCAAGGGCGCGGTACCGATTGCGCGGCTGGCGCCGTCGCTGGCGCTGGGGCTGGCCGGCATCGCCTGCGTGGCATGGCAATCGCTGGCCACCGGCGCTGGCCACGACGACGGCACGCAACAGCTGATCGGGTTCTTCTGTGCCCTGGCGGCGCTGGTCTCGTGGACGGCCTATGCGGTGGGCAACAGCCACTGGCTGGCACGCCTGCACACCATCTCGGCGCATGACTGGAATCTGTTGATCGGCGTGGTGACCGGCCTGCTGTCGCTGTTCATCGCCCTGCCAGCCTTCACGGTCATGCTGACACCCCATGGAGGCCAGGAATGGCTGCGCTTCGTGGCCGTCTCGGCCGGCGTGGCGATCCTCGCCTCGCTGTTCGGCAATGCCTGCTGGAACAAGGCCAGCCGCCTGCTGCCGCTGACCATGATCGGGCAGATGATCCTCTTCGAAACGCTCTTCGCGCTGCTCTACGGCTTCCTGTGGGAGCAGCGCTGGCCGACCCTGCTGGAGATCGCCGCCATGCTGCTGGTGACGGCCAGTGTGCTGCTGTGTGTGTCGGCGCACCGCCATGAAGGCCAGGCGCAGGTGAAGGTGGAAGTCGACGAGGGCGGCGGCCACTGAGCCTGCCCGCCGCTGGCTCAGCCCTGCTGGGCCAGCTTCTTCAGGACGTGGGCGGCGGCCACCAGGCCGAAGCTGGCCGTGACCACCATGGCCGAGCCAAAGCCGGCGCAGTTCAGGCCGGTGACGCCGGCCTGGGCGGCATCGGCCATATCGACGGCATCTTCACCTACATCCATATCCTCGGCCGGTGCGATGACACAGGCCTCGCCCTCGGCCACCTCGGGAAAGCGCAAGGGCTCGGTCGAGAACACCGCATCGATGTGGAACTTGTTCTTGGTCCCGCGCGGGAAACCATGCTGGGAGCGCAGGCGCTTGCGCACCTTGGCCAGCAACGGCTCCTGCTCGGTGCGGCAGAGGTCGCGGATCTCGATCATGGTGGGATCGATCTGCCCGCCGGCGCTGCCGATGGTCACCATGGGCATGCCATGCTGGCGGCACCAGGCGATCATCGCCACCTTGGCCGGCACGTTGTCGATGGCGTCGATGACGTAATCGAAACGCCCTCCCCCCAGCATCTGCTCGACGTTGTCCGGATCGACGAAGTCTTCCACCTCCGTGACCACGCAGGTCGGATTGATCTGGCGGATGCGCTCATGCAGGGCCGTGACCTTGGCCTGGCCCAGGGTGCTGGTGAGGGCGTGGATCTGGCGGTTGACGTTGGATTCGGCCAGGTTGTCCAGGTCGATCAGGGTCAGGTGGCCGATGGCACTGCGCGCCAGCGCCTCGACGATCCAGGAACCGACCCCGCCCACCCCCACCACGCACACGCGTGCGCGGGCAAAGCGTTGCAGTGCCTGGGTGCCATAGAGGCGGGCGACGCCACCGAAACGGCGGTCATAGTCGATGTCGTGCAAATCGGTGGTGATGGTCGTGGTGCTCATGGGTGAACCTGGGATGCGATGATGCGCTCGGCAATGAAAGCCGCATTATCCCGCGTTTGCGGGCCTCTCATGAAAAAGGGCCGCAGCGCGAACGCTGCAGCCCTTGCTCCGGAGCACGCGGGAATCAGACCACCGCGCCGCCGTTTTCGTCCTTGACCTTGACCGGCTTGATCAGGTCTTCGCGCTTCACGCCCAGCCACATGGCCAGGGCAGCGGCGACGAACACCGACGAATAGATGCCGAACAGGATACCGATGGTCAGTGCCAGCGCGAAGTAGTGCAGCGTCGGACCACCGAAGAAGAACATCGCCAGCACCATCATTTCGGTGCTGCCGTGGGTGATGACGGTACGCGACATGGTGCTGGTGATGGCGTGGTTCAGCACTTCCGGGGTGGACAGCTTGCCGAAGCGGCGATCACGGAAAGCCTCGCGCACCCGGTCGAACACCACCACCGACTCGTTGACCGAGTAACCCAGCACGGCCAGGATGGCGGCCAGAACCGTCAGCGAGAATTCCCACTGGAAGAAGGCGAAGAAGCCCAGGATGATGATGATGTCGTGCAGGTTGGCGATCACCGCCGCCACCGAGAACTTCCACTCGAAGCGGAAGGCCAGGTAGATCACGATGCCCAGCACCACCATGCCCAGCGCCAGCAAGCCATCGTGGGCCAGTTCGTCACCGACCTGGGGACCGACGAATTCCACCCGCTGCAGGCGCACCTCGGGGTCATCGGCTTTCAGTGCTGCGGTCACCTTCTCGCTCTGCTGGCTGGCGTTCACGCCATGCTGCGCCGGCAGGCGGATCATCACGTCCTGGGCGGTGCCGAAGCTTTGCACCAGCGTGTCGCGGTAACCCAGGCCCTCGATGGACTTGCGGATCTTCTCCAGGTCGGCCGGTTTGCTGTAGGCCATTTCCATGACCGTACCGCCGGTGAACTCGATCGAGAAATGCAGGCCCTTGGTGAACAGGAAGAACACCGCTGCCACGAAGGTCAGTGCCGAGATCGCATTGAAGATCAGGGCATGACGCATGAAGGGAATATCTTTTTTGATGCGGAAAAATTCCATCGCTATCCTTTCGGTGCCGGCCGCGCGGCTGGTTGCGCGGTCCGGCTTGAAACTGGCTGTGCTGTACGTTGTGCTGGCTCAGTGCAAGATTACTTTGCGCCGCGCTTGGTCGAAGCCTTGCCCGAGGTGGTGAGCGCCTCGCCCTGGGGCTTCCAGATCTGGCCGATGGCAAGACCGGACAGACGCTTCTTGCGGCCGTACCAGAGGTTGACCACGCCACGCGAGAAGAACACGGCCGAGAACATCGAGGTCAGGATGCCCAGGCAGTGCACCACGGCGAAACCACGGATGGCACCCGAACCGAAGATCAGCAGCGCCAGGCCGGCGATCAGGGTGGTCACGTTGGAGTCCAGGATGGTCGCCCAGGCGCGGTCGAAGCCGGCCGCGATGGCCGCCTGCGGCGAATTGCCGGCACGCAGCTCCTCGCGGATGCGCTCGTTGATCAGCACGTTGGAGTCAATGGCCATGCCCAGCGCCAGGGCGATAGCGGCAATACCCGGCAGGGTCAGCGTCACCTGCAGCGTGGACAGCAAGGCCACCAGCAGCAGCACGTTCACCGACAGCGCCAGGGCGCTGAACAAGCCGAACAGCTGGTAGTAGATCACCATGAAGACGGTCATCGCCAGGAAGCCGTAGAGCACCGAGTCGAAGCCCTTCTTGATGTTGTCGGCACCGAGTTGCGGGCCGATGGTGCGTTCCTCGATGATGTCCATGGGCGCGGCCAGGGAACCGGCGCGCAGCAGCAGCGCCAGGTCGGCGGCAGCCTCGGGCGAACCCATGCCGGTGATCTGGAAGCGCGAACCCAGTTCGGAGCGGATGGTAGCCACGGTCAGCACTTCGCCCTTGCCCTTTTCGAACAGGACGATGGCCATCGCCTTGCCGACCTTGTCGCGCGTGGCTTCGCGCATCTTGCGGCCGCCGTCACCGTTCAAGTCGATGCTCACGGCAGGCTGGTGGTTCTCATCGAAGCTGGCCGAGGCGTTGGAGATGTAGTCGCCAGTCAGCACCGGCTCCTTGTTGAGCACCACCGGGGCGTTCTTGCCGACCTTGAACAGTTCGGAGCCGAACGGGATGGCCGAGCTTTCCTCGGTACCCCGCACCACGCTCTCGTCGACCATGCGCACCTCCAGGGTGGCGGTACGGCCGATGATGTCCTTGGCGCGCGAGACGTCCTGCACACCCGGCAGCTCGACCACGATGCGGTCGGCGCCCTGGCGCTGGATCAGCGGCTCGGCCACGCCCAGCTCATTGACGCGCTTGGACAGGGTGCTGATGTTCTGCTTGACGCCATCTTCCTGGGTCTGCTTGAGGGCTTCGGCACGCAGGGTGCCGATCAGCTTGAGGTCGTCACCCGAACCGGCGTCGGTGAGCACCATCTCCTGCAGCTCGCCCAGGGCGGCGCGGGCCTTGTCGCGGGTGTCGGCGTCGCGGAAGGAGATCTCGATGGCGTCGCCGTTGCGGTTGATGCCGCTGTGGCGGATGTTCTTGTCACGCAGCAGGCTGCGCACGCTGGCTTGCAGGCCTTGCAGGCGCTTGTTCAAGACCGCCTTGATATCGACCTGCATCAGGAAGTGCACGCCACCGCGCAAGTCCAGGCCCAGGTACATCGGGAAGGCATGCAGCGCCTGCAACCATTGCGGCGTATTGGGCAGCAGGTTGAAGGCGACGATATAGGTCGGATCGCTGGGATCGGTGTTGAGTTGCTGTTCCAGCAGGGCCTTGGCCTTGAACTGGATGTCGGTGCTGGCGAAGCGCGCGCGCACCGACGGCTGGGCGCCGCTGTTGTCGAACGCCACGCTCTCTGCGGCGAGACTGCCCTGTTTCAGGATCTCATCGACGCGACCGGCGACGGCGGCCTCCACCTTCAGGGTCGACTTGGCACTGCTGATCTGCACGGCGGGCGATTCGCCGAAGAAGTTCGGGACGGTATAGATCACGCCGAACAGCAGGGCAACGACGATCAGTACGTATTTCCAGAGAGAGTAACGATTCATGGTCTTGTGCTTCTTGCTTGCAGGAAGGGGACAGTCGCCTGCCACCCTGTTCAGAACCCCGGCCGGATGGCCCGGGGTCCTAACAACATGGGCGCATCAGCGATGCGCCCATTGACCTTGTGGCCCGTGGCCCGGTCAGCCCGGATTACAGGCCCTTGATGGTGCCCTTGGGCAGCAGCGTGGTGATGGCGCCCTTTTGCACGATCATCTCGGTGCCTTCCGACACTTCGATGGTGATGTAGGCATCGCTCACCTTGGTGATACGACCCAGCACGCCACCGGAAGTGACCACTTCATCACCCTTGGCCAGGGCGTCCATCATGGCTTTCTGTTCTTTCTGGCGCTTCATCTGCGGACGGATCATCAGGAAGTACAGCACCACGAACATCAGGATGATGGGCAGGAAGCTGGTCAGGTTGCCCAGCGCGCCGCCGGGGGCTGCTGCTGCCGTTTGCGCGTATGCGTCGGAAATAAACACGTAAGGCTCCAAAGGTTGATTGAAAAATAGCCCTGCATTCTAGCACTGCGCAGGCACTAAACCGCCAAATCGGGCCGGCTTGCCGGAGATCAAGGGTGATCTGGCGGTTTTCCCACCGAATTGCCTTGGTGCGTTGCTTCATTTTTTTGGCAGGCGCTCTTAAGATAGCGCCACGCCAAGCCCGGCCATCGTCGCCTCCCGCCAACGCATGCATCCCCCATCGTCCTCAAGTTCGTCCGGCCGTACCCTGTGGCAATTGTTCCTGGTCTTCCTCAGGCTGGGACTGACCTCCTTTGGCGGCCCGGCGGCCCATATCGGGTATTTCCGCCAGGAATTCGTGGCCCGCCGCCAGTGGCTCTCCGAGCAGGCCTATGCCGACCTGGTGGCGATGTGCCAGTTCCTGCCCGGCCCTTCCAGCAGCCAGGTCGGCATGGCCGTGGGCATCTTCCGCGCCGGTTATCGCGGAGCACTGGCGGCCTGGCTGGGCTTTACCCTGCCCTCGGCCCTGCTGCTGATGGTGGTGGCGCTGTCGGTCCTGGAGGATGCGCGCTGGCTCTCAGGAGACGTGGTGCACGGCCTGAAGATCGTGGCCGTGGCCATCGTGGCGCAGGCCGTGTGGGGCATGGCCGCCAGTCTGTGCAAGGGCCTGGGGCGACAGATCGTCATGCTGGCCGCTGCGGCTGCCGCCTTGCTGCTGCACGGCCCCTTCGTCCAGCTGGCCGTGATCCTGGTAGCCGGTGCGGTCGGCCGCCTGCTGCTGGCGGCAACCCCTTCGAGCGGGATGGAGCATCTGCCGCTGGCGCTGAGTCGCCGCACCGGCCTGGCCTGCCTGGCGGCGTTCTTCCTGCTGCTGCTGGGGATCCCGGCGCTGGCAGCGCTGTTCCCGCAGCCCTGGCTGCTGGAAACCAGCATCTTCTATCGGGTCGGCTCGCTGGTCTTCGGCGGCGGCCATGTGGTGCTGCCCCTGCTGCAGGCCGAGCTGGTGCCTTCCGGCTGGGTCGACAAGGATGTCTTCCTGGCCGGCTACGGTGCGGCGCAAGCCATTCCGGGCCCGCTGTTCACGCTGGCGGCCTACCTTGGGGTGGTGATGCAGCACTGGCCCAATGGCGTGGCCGGTGGCCTGCTGTGCCTGGCGGCGATCTTCGCGCCCTCCTTCCTGCTGGTGGCGGGCCTGCTGCCATTCTGGGATGAGGTACGCCGCAACCGGCACATGCAGGCGGTGCTGGCCGGGGTCAATGCGGCAGTGGTGGGCTTGCTGCTGGCAGCGCTCTACGATCCGGTCTGGACCAGCGCCATCCATGGCGGCCGGGATTTGCTGGTGGCGCTGGCGGCGTTCGCCGCGCTGGTCTGGCTCAAGCTGCCCTCGTGGGCGGTGGTGCTGCTGGCCGTGCTGGCAACCAGCCTGACGGGGCTGGCGGGCTTGGCGTAAGCGTTGCGGCCGGCCTGACTGGCTCAGTATTGCACCAGGATCAGCCGCTCGCGTGTACTGACGGTGACCGAAGCACTGCCATCCACGCTGCCCGCCGCAGTGGCACCGCAGGTATTGGCCACGACCGGCGCACCGTTGACCATGCGCACGACCACGCTGCAACGGGTCACCACGATGGCAGAGACGTTCAGCTTGCTGACGGTGGCAGCATCGATGCGCTGCCACGCCAGGCCCGACAGGAGCAGCAGGAACAGCAGGGCAAACCAGTGCCCCCGCTCCGTCCGGGCTGGGGGCGGTGATGACTTGCAGTGCCGGAAATGAATCTGCATAGAGGGCTCCTGATGGTAATCCGTACAGCTCCTGTCTTCTGAGCCTTGCGATCAATATTATATGATTTAATCGAATTAAACAAATTGATTAATTAACATCAAACAGCGCAGATTATCCCGTCATCGTCGAATCACGCCAATTCCGTGTCTAAATCCTGGACTTATGATGATTTTTCGCCATCATCGCCATGCTGCAAGATCCGCCACGGTTTGCCTCAGCAAATAAACAACAAACAAATAAACCGATTTTGCCAAATATATTATAAATTCAATATAATTGAGTACCAATTGAACCCCGCGCTTAGCCGCCGGGACTCACCATGACACCAACATGACGGCGGGGAGAATGATTTGAAGCACGACTGGCCAAGTGGATTCCTTTCCCGTGACGGGCGGCTGCTGCTGGCCGCCTCCGAAGCCTGCCTGGCCATCGTCGGTGCGATCGTGTTGACGCAGGCGTCGCTGCCGTCCTGGCTGGACATGCTGATGATTGCCCTGTGGGCGGTGCACGCACTGATCCTGGTGCGGCTGCTGCGCGAAACTGCTCGCGCAGCGCGCAGCCTGATGCAAGCCAAGCAAGCCGCTGACCACGCCATGCTGACCCGGGGCGCCTTCCTCTCCACCATGAGTCACGAGATCCGCACGCCCATGAATGCCATCCTCGGCATGGCCGGCCTGCTGCGCTCGACGCGTCTGGATACCCAACAGACCGAATTCGCCAAGGCCATCGAGGATTCGGCCAACGCCCTGCTGGGCATCGTCAATGACGTGCTGGATTTTTCCAAGATCGATGTGGGCAAGATGGATATCGCCGTGGTCGAGTTCGATCTGGCCGAAGTGGTGGAAGCCAGTACCGATGCGCTCTCCTTCAAGGCCCGCGAAAAACAGGTACGCCTCCTGGCCCACGTGGATTCGCACCTGCCCACGCGCCTGCTGGGCGACCCCGGACGCATCCGCCAGATCCTGCTCAATCTCCTGGGCAATGCCCTCAAGTTCACCCACGCGGGCGAAGTCGTCCTGCGCGTGCAAGCGCTGCAGGTGAGCAAGGAGCGCTGCCGTATCCGTATCGAGGTGCGCGACAGCGGCATCGGTATGGACGAGGACACGCTGCAGCGCCTGTTCTCGCCGTTTTCCCAGGCCGACAGTTCGGTGACGCGGCAATATGGCGGCACCGGTCTGGGCCTGTCGATCAGCAAGCGCCTGGTCGAACTCATGGGCGGCAGCATCGGGGTGGACAGCAAACCCGGTGCCGGCTCCTGCTTCTGGTTCGAAATTGGCATTGCGGTGGCGCAGCCCCTCCCGACGCACGCCCGACAGGCCGCTGGCGACCAGCGCCGGGTGGCACTGGTCGAACCCCATGCCCTAAGCGCCGCGATGCTGGAGGATTACCTTCACAGCGCCGGCCTGGAAACACTGCGCTTTGACAGCGCCGCAACCGCGCTGGCCGCCTTGGCCAGCACCACCACCAGCGGCGGCATCGATACCGTGCTGATCAGCAGCGAAGTCAGGGACCTGCCGGCGGCAACGCTGCTCAAGCGCCTGCAGGAGGAACGAGCGGAACTCAGATGCATCCTGCTTGACCACGGCGTGGACGGACTTAATATAGACGGCAAACAAAGCCCGGCCGTCCTGAAGTTGCCACTGCGCAAGCAACACCTGCTGCGTGCGGTGACGGCCAGCCCCAGCACTGCGGACACATCGCCCCGGCCTGCGGCTGCAGCGTCGGCGGGGCGGCACCAGGGACAGCATGAACTCCTGCTGGTCGAGGACAATGTGATGAACCAGAAGGTGGCGATGTACCAGCTCAATGCCATGGGCTATGCGGTCGATATCGCCGCCAACGGCGCCGAGGCGATCGCGCGGCTGGAGCAACGCCACTATGCGCTGATCCTGATGGATTGCCAGATGCCGGTGCTCGATGGCTATGAAACCACCCGCCGCATCCGGCGCATGAGCGGCGAGGTGGCGCGCACACCGATCATCGCCATGACCGCCAACGCCATGGCAGGTGACCGGGAGCAATGCCTGGAGGCGGGCATGGATGACTACCTGACCAAACCCTTGCTGCGCTCGCAATTGTCGGCCATGCTGGCGCACTACCTGCCGGAACTGCCGGTGGAAGAACGACAGGCCCCGCTTGCCGCCATCGATGAAAGCCGCTTGCAGGAATTGTTTGGCGAGGACCAGACCCTGGCGGGCGAGATGCTGGCGCTGTTCGTCGAGCATACCGAACCGGTGCTGACCGAACTGGATCAGCTGTGCCAGCAGGATCGTCCCGCCCTGGGCGAGATCCAGGCCCTGGGCCATCGCCTGGCCGGCAGCTGCCTGAACCTGGGCATCGGGACGCTGGGCCAGCTGGGGCGGCAAATGGAGACGGCAGCGCGCCTGGCAGACCCGGTGCGGGTACGCGCGCTGGCCAAGGAATGTAACCAGGCCTTCGCGCAATTGCGCCTGGCCATAGCGGATAGAACACGGGAGACCCGATGAACGGCATCGACAACATGAACCTGCTCGTCGTCGACGACGACAAGACCAACCTGTCGCTATTCACGCATATGCTGTCGCAGTTGCCGGACACACGCATCAGCACCTGCCCCGATGCGCGCCAGGCGCTGGACTGGTGCGGCGCCAACACGCCCGATCTGATCCTGCTGGACTACATGATGCCGGGCATGGACGGGCTGGAGTTCCTGAGCCGCTTTCGCGCCATGCCGGGACATGCGATGACGCCGGTCATCATGATCACCGCCGACATGGGGCTCAAGCTGCGTCACACGGCGCTGCAGATGAGTGCCAACGATTTCCTTTCCAAGCCGGTCAACCGCGTCGAGCTGCTGGCGCGGGTCAATAACATGCTGGCCATGCGGCGGTCGCAACGGAGCATGAGCGAAAAGATCGACCATCTCTCCGAAGCCGTGGTGGAGCAAGCGCGCCAGAGCGTGACGCTGGCCCAGAACTCGATGACCCTCCTGGCCCGCGCGGCCGGCTATCGCGATCCCGAAACCGGCGAACATCTGGTGCGCATGTCCAACTACGCCAAGATCATCGCCGCTCATCTGGGCCTGGATGCCCAGGAGCAGGAGCTGCTGCTCAGCGCCGCGCCCATGCATGACATCGGCAAGATGGGGATCCCCGACCACATCCTGCTCAAACCCGGCCGGCTGGACCCCGACGAACTGACGATCATGCGCGAACACGCGCAGATTGGCGCCAATATCCTGCAGGACAGCCCATCCCCCCTGCTGCAGGCAGCCGCCGAGATCGCCCGCACGCACCATGAGAAGTGGGATGGCAGCGGCTATCCCAATGGCCTCAAGGGTGAGGAGATCCCGCTGCATGGCCGCATCGTGGCAGTGGCCGATGTCTTTGATGCCCTCACCTCCACGCGCCCCTACAAGAAAGGCTGGAGCCTGGAAGACGCGTGCGCCTTCTTGCGCGACAATACCGGAAGCCATTTCGATCCGCGCTGCGTAGAGGCCTTCTTTGCGGGTTGGGACGAGGTGCTCGATATTTTCCACCGTTACCGGGATGAAGACTGAATGCTCACGTTCATTGAACCGACCCTGTTCGAGAAGCTCAAGAATGCGCAGGCGCTGCCCTCGCCAGGCGGGGTGCGCCTGACCATCATGCGCATGTGCGCCCAGGACGATCCGGACATGGCGGAATTGCTCCACCTGATCCAGGCCGATCCGGCCTTGTCGGGGCGCATCATCCGCATCGTCAATGTACTCAACGCCCAGCGGCTGCGGCCGGTCGCCGCCGTCACGCTGGACAGCCTGCTGCTGGTGGGCCTGCAGGCGGTCCGCCAGCTGTCCCTGGCGCTGTCGCTGGCCGAGACCACGGCACCGGCCACCTGCGTCAACTTCAAGCTGCCGGCCTTCTGGGCCCATGCCTTTGCCATGGCCTCCAGTGCCCAGGCCATCAGCAGCCTGACCCGGGTCGCGCCCCTGAGCGAGATGTTCAGCACCGGCCTGCTGGCCAATATCGGCAGGCTGACCCTGGCCTCGGCGCATCCCGCCGGCTATTCGTCGCTGCTCACGCGAGCGCTGGACGCTCCGGCCCAGCTGGCCATGGAGCAGTCGCTGTTCGGCTTCAACCACCTCAATATTGCCGCGGCCTTGATGCAGGACTGGAAGATTCCCGAGCTGTTCTGCGATGCGGTGCTGCATGTGGAAGACCCCGCCAGCTCCCAGGGCGAACCGGGTTCGCGCCAGCGCGAGATCACCTGGACCTTGCACCTTGCGGCTGCCATGGCCGAACTGGGATGTGCGCCCTCGCCGGCCATCGACGCAGCGCTGGGCAAGACCATCGTGGCACTGGAGCAGCTGCAACTGCCACCGCATGACTTCGTCGAGCTCTATCGCCTGGCCGGGGAGGACTGGCAGGAATGGTCGCAGACCATGCACGTCATCGGGACGCGCACCTGGCAGTCACTGCCGGCGCGCGCCATGGATATGCTGCTGCATGGTCCGCAAGGGGCCGGGGGCGATCATGCTTGACGTCGAGCGGCTGCTGCTGGCCGAGGCACCCGATGCCTATGTGCTGATGGACCTGCAGGGCCACGTGATCTACTGGAACCGCTGCGCCGAACAGATCTTCGGCTACCGCGAGGCCGAAGTCATGGGACAGCGCCTGAGCGACTTCATCGTCCCGCCCGATCGGATGGCAGAGGAAGAGCGCGTCTTCGCCGACACCATCACCCGCGGCCGGGCCGAATGCCAATCGATACGTCAGCGCAAGGATGGCGCGCTGCTGCACCTGTCGGTGTCCAACAAGCTGCTGCGAGACCAGGCGGGCCAGCCTCAATATGTGCTCTCCTGCAAGCGTGACATCAGCGAAGCCATCGTCCAGCGCGACATCAGCCTCATCGCCGCGCGCGTGCACGGCCTGTTCGATTCGGTGCCGGACGGCATCGTGGTGGTCAATGGGCTGGGCCGCATCGTGCTGGCCAACCGTCGTGCCGGGATCCTGTTCGGCTGGGATGCCTCTGCCTTGAACGGCCAGGCCATCGAGACCCTGTTGCCGCCACGTTTTCGCCAGACCCATCCGCAGCACATGGCGCGCTACCTGAACCAGCCGCAGCTGCGCGCCACCACTGGCGCGATGGACCTGTCGGGCCTGCGCCGCGACGGCCAGGAATTCCCGGTTGAAATCAGTCTCAGTCCGCTGGATATCGAAGGCGAGACCTTCGTGGTCAGCGCCATTCGTGACGTCAGCGACCGCAAGCGTATCGAACAGGACCTGGCAGAGAAAAACCGCGCCCTGCAAGAAGCCGTGGAATCGCGCAATCGCTTCCTGGCCAATACCTCGCATGAATTGCGCACGCCCCTGAACGCCATCCTGGGCTTCACCGAGATCCTGCTATCGCAGATGAGCGGCCCGCTGAGCCCGGAACAGCAGCAGCAACTGCTGACCGTGCAGGGCAGCGGCGAGCATCTGCTGGGGCTCATCACCAGCCTGCTGGACATCTCGCGCATGGAGGAGGATTCTCCCGACATGATCCCGGAGAGTCTGCTCTGCTCCGACATCATCCAGGAAGCCGCCGCCGCGCTCAGGCCGGCCGCTGTCAGGAAGCACCTGCAGCTGGACGTGGAACTGTGCGCCGATGAGGCTGCGTTATACATCAACCGTCGCGCCCTCTACCGCATCCTGAAAAACCTGCTGGGCAATGCCATCAAGTTCACCGAACAGGGCGAGGTATCCATCCACCTGCGCCAGCATGTGCATCCAGGCGGCATTACCACCTGGATCGACGTGCAGGACAGCGGTTGTGGCATCAGCGAAGGCGATCTGGACAAGCTGTTCCGCGCCTTCACCCAGCTCGACGCCTCGGCCTCGCGCAAGCACGAGGGCATGGGCCAGGGCCTGTACCTGAGCCAGAAGCTGGCGGCCTTGCTGGGTGGTTCGATCAGCGTGGAAAGCCGGCTCGGCGCAGGCAGCAAGTTCACGCTGCGCCTTGAGCAGCCGGCGTGACAGCGGCCGCCCACGCTTGCTGCCGGGCCGCTTCCTGATCCGGTAACGCTCAGACGCCGCGCGCGCGGTCTTCCTTGAATTTACGGACGAAGTCCTGGAAGGTGCCGGCATCGATGGCGTCGCGCATCTCCTGCATCAGTTGCAGGTAGTAGTGCAGGTTGTGCACCGTGTTCATGCGCGCGCCCAGGATCTCGCCGGCACGATGCAGGTGGTGCAGGTAGGCGCGCGAGAAGTTCTTGCAGGCGTAGCAGTCACAGGTCTCGTCGTAGGGCCGCTCGTCATCCTTGTACTTGGCGTTCTTGATCTTGACGTCGCCGTAGCGGGTGAAGATCCAGCCATTGCGTGCATTGCGGGTCGGCATGACGCAGTCGAACATGTCCACGCCGTTGGCCACGCCTTCGACCAGGTCCTCGGGCGTACCCACGCCCATCAGGTAGTGCGGCTTGTCGGCCGGCAGACGCGGGCCGACGTGTTCCAGCACGCGCATCATGTCTTCCTTGGGCTCGCCCACCGACAGGCCACCGATGGCAAAGCCGTCGAAACCCAGCTCTTCCAGCCCGGCCAGCGACTCGTCGCGCAAGCCCTCGAACATGCCGCCCTGGACGATGCCGAAGAGCGCATTGGGATTCTCGCCACGATCGAATTCATCCTTGGAACGCTTGGCCCAGCGCAGCGACATGCGCATGGACTTGCCGGCTTCCTCGCGGGTGGCAGGACGGCCATCGATCTCGTAGGGCGTGCACTCGTCGAACTGCATGACGATGTCGGAGTTGAGCACGCGCTGGATCTGCATCGAGATCTCCGGCGAGAGGAACAGGCGGTCGCCATTGATGGGCGAGGCGAAATGCACGCCCTCTTCGGTGATCTTGCGCATCTCACCCAGGGAAAACACCTGGAAGCCGCCGGAGTCGGTCAGGATGGGCTTGTCCCAGCCGATGAACTTGTGCAGGCCGCCGAACTTGCCGACTACCTCCAGGCCCGGGCGCAGCCACAGGTGGAAGGTGTTGCCGAGGATGATCTGGGCGTTGATCTCGTTGAGTTCCAGCGGCGACATGGCCTTGACCGAACCATAGGTGCCCACCGGCATGAAGATGGGGGTCTCGACGGTGCCGTGGTTGAGTTTGACGCGGCCACGGCGTGCTTTGCCGTCGGTCTTCAGGAGCGTGAATTCCAGCATGGGGATCTCGATATCTTGGTGGGTCAGGTACGGGTCAGCAACATGGCGTCGCCATAGCTGAAGAAGCGGTAGTGCTGCGCGATCGCATGGGCGTAGGCCGCGCGGATGTGATCATAGCCGGCGAAGGCCGACACCAGCATCAGCAGGGTCGACTTGGGCAGGTGGAAGTTGGTCACCAGCAGATCGACGGTCTTGAAGGTATAGCCGGGCGTGATGAAGAGCTGGGTGTCGTCGCTGCCGGCCTGGAGCTGGCCGCTCTGCGAACCGGACTCCAGCGCCCGCATACTGGTGGTACCCACCGCCACCACGCGGCCGCCAGCGGCCTGGGTGGTACGCACGGCATCGACGGTCTCCTGCGAAATGGTGTACCACTCGCTGTGCATCTTGTGCTGCGACAGGTCTTCCACCCGCACCGGCTGGAAGGTGCCCGCGCCCACGTGCAGGGTGACGAAGGCCTGCTTGACGCCGCGCGCGGCCAGTTGTTCCAGCAGCGCCTGGTCGAAGTGCAGGCCGGCGGTGGGCGCGGCGACCGCGCCGGGCTCCTTGGCGTAGACGGTCTGGTAGCGGGTTTCGTCGTAGGCGTCGGCTTCGTGATCGATGTAGGGCGGCAAGGGCAGGCTGCCGTATTGCTCCAGCAGCTCGAAGGCGTCCGCCGGGAAGTGCAGCGTATAGAACTCGCCGAAACGTTCACCCACCGTGACATCGAAGGCATCGGCCAGGCGGATGCGGCTGCCCGGCGGCGGCGACTTGGAGGCCCGCACCTGGGCGTGCACGGTACGCGCATCGAGGATGCGTTCGACCAGGGCCTCGATCTTGCCGCCGGTTTCCTTCACGCCGAACAGGCGTGCCTTGATCACGCGGGTATCGTTGAAGACCAGCAGGTCGCCGGGCTGCAGCAGGTCGACGATGTCGGAAAAACGGCGGTCGGTCAGCTGCGCACCCTGCACCTGCAGCAGGCGCGAGGCGCTGCGCTCGGCCAGGGGGGTCTGGGCGATCAGCTCGGGGGGGAGATCGAAATCGAAGTCGGAAAGAGAATACATGCTTGCAAAATGTGGATGAAGACAGCGCACGCGAAGACCAACGAAGAGCTGGCGCCGAGCACTTCCCGGGCAAGAAGTATTGCCGGCGGGATTGATACTGTAAATATTCACAGTAAAATAGCGTAACCCGCTATTTTACGCTGTCTGCGCGTTTTTCCCATATGCGCGTGAGACTTGTGTCTAGATAGCAATCCGTATCCAACGCCACCAACAGCATGCCTGCTACCGCGAAGAAAACCAGTCCGCCGGCCCCGAAGAAGAAAGCCGTGCCCACCGCAAAGCCTGCTGCCAAGCCCGAAAACAAGCTGGCCAAGCTGGGCCTGCACAACGACATGGACCTGGTGTTGCATCTGCCGCTGCGCTATGAGGATGAAACCACCCTCATGAGCATCGCCGAAGCCTCGATGCGGGGCTTGCAGACGGTGCAGGTGGAAGGCGTGGTGACGGCCTGCGACGTGCAGTTCCGGCCGCGCCGGCAGTTGATCGTGACGGTGGGCGACGACAGCGGCCAGCTGACCATGCGCTTCATCAATTTCTACGGCAGCCAGACCAAGCAGCTGGCCGAAGGGACCCGGGTGCGGGTGCGCGGGGAGTTGCGGCATGGTTTCTTCGGTGCCGAGATGGTCCATCCCTCCTATAAGGTGGTCAACGAGGGTGCGCCGCTGCCGGAGGTGCTCACCCCCGTCTATCCGGCCGGCGAAGGCCTGTCGCAGGCCTACCTGCGCAAGGCCATCGCCAATGCCATGAGCCGCCTCGACTGGAGCGATACGCTGCCGCCGTCGATGCTGCAGACGCTGAACCTGGCCGCCTTCGAGCCGTCGGTGCGGCTGCTGCACAATCCGCCGCCGGACGTGGACGAGCATGCCCTAATCGAGAAATCCCATCCGGCCTGGATCCGCATGAAGTTCGATGAACTGCTGGCCCAGCAGCTCTCGCTCAAGCGCGCCCAGGCAGCGCGTCGGGCCAAGACCTCGCGCGCGCTGCCGGTGAGCGGACGCATCACCGAGGAACTGACCAAGGTCCTGCCCTTCCAGCTGACCGGTGCCCAGCAACGCGTGCTGGAAGAGATCCGCGCCGACCTGCGCCAGTCCTTCCCCATGCAGCGACTGCTGCAGGGGGACGTGGGCAGCGGCAAGACGGTGGTGGCTGCGCTGGCGGCGGCCCAGGCCATCGACAGCGGCTGCCAGGCGGTACTGATGGCGCCCACCGAGATCCTGGCCGAGCAGCATTTCCGCAAGATCGCCGCCTGGATGGAACCGCTCGACGTGGGCGTGGCCTGGCTCTCCGGCAGTCAGAAGAAAAAGGAAAAGACCGAGGCCCTGGCCCATATCGAATCAGGCGCCGCGCGCCTGGTCATCGGCACCCACGCGCTGATTCAGGATACGGTGCAGTTCGAGAACCTGGGCCTGGTGATCGTGGACGAGCAGCACCGCTTCGGCGTGGGCCAGCGGCTGGCCCTGCGCAACAAGAGCTTCAACCCCGAAGATCGCGATGCCGCCGCCGTGCCGCACCAGCTGATGATGTCGGCCACGCCCATTCCGCGCACGCTGGCCATGACCTATTACGCAGACCTGGAGGTGTCGGTCATCGACGAACTGCCACCGGGCCGCTCGCCCATCGTCACCCGCGTGATCGACCAGAACCGCCGCGATGAAGTCATCGAGCGCGTGCATGCCGCTGCCCTGGAAGGCAAGCAGATCTACTGGGTCTGCCCGCTCATCGAGGAATCCGAGGCCCTGCAGCTGCAGACCGCCACCGATACCCATGCGGCGCTCTCGGCGGCCCTGCCCGACCTCAACATCGGGCTGGTACATGGCCGCATGAAGCCGGTGGAAAAGCAGGCCGTCATGGAAGGCTTCAGCCGTGGTGCCATCCATCTGCTGGTGGCCACCACCGTCATCGAAGTGGGCGTGGACGTGCCCAATGCCTCGCTGATGGTGATCGAACATGCCGAGCGCTTCGGCCTGTCGCAGTTGCACCAGCTGCGCGGGCGTGTGGGGCGGGGATCGGCCGCCAGCGTGTGCCTGCTGCTCTACCAGGGGCCGCTGGGCGGCACCGCCAAGCAACGCCTGGCGACCATGCGCGAAACCACCGATGGCTTCGAGATCGCCCGGCGCGACCTCGATATCCGCGGTCCGGGGGAATTCCTGGGGGCAAGGCAGTCAGGCGAAGCCATGCTGCGCTTTGCCGACCTGGCCACCGACCAGTGGCTGGTCGAGAAGGCCCGCGATACCGCGCAGGCCTTGCTCCATCATGCGCCCGATATCGTCGACCGCCACCTGGCCCGCTGGCTGGGCGGCAAGGAAGACTTCCTGAAGGTATGAGCATACCGGGGCAGCCCGACCGAGGGGGAACCCTCCAGCATCGTGCCGACGGATGCCGATGGCAAGGGGCGCAAACCTGAAACGTCAAAATGACAATTGAATTTCGGTAAGAATCGAGAATAACTTCGCTTAATGTCGATTGACGTGACAGCAAGCACGGTCCAATCTAGCCCCCACGATAAATGACTTGCCAGCAAGCAATATAGAGGTGCACCTCCCTCTCGTTCTGCTGGCCAGTCCGCATGATGAACTGTTGCGCAACTTGAAGAAGGCTCACTATCTTGGCTTCCATCCACGATCAACTCCTGCCCCGCCGGCTGCTCTGTCCGATCTGCCAGCGCGCCCTGTCGGCATGCATCTGCCACTGGACGTCGCCCATCGACCACGCCGTCGACGTACTGATCCTGCAGCACCCGCTGGAAGTCAACAACGCCAAGAACAGTGTGCGATTGCTGCACCTGAGCCTGCCCTATAGCAAGCTGCTGGTCGGATCGGTCTTCGATGCCGATGAATTGCAGGCCCTCATGCATGCGCCCTCGCGGATTCGCAACGTCAGCGAGAGCGAGACCGTGCAGCCGGTATTGCTCTATACCGACGATGCCAGCACCCCGAACACCTCGCACTTCGACGCCCGCACCATGCTCATCGACAAGCAACAGCCCTTGAAACGCATACGCCTGGTGGTCATCGATGGCACCTGGCGCAAGAGCCGCAAGATGCTCTTCGAGAATCCGCTGCTGCAGGCGCTGCCGCGCATGGTGCTGATCGACACGCCCATCTCGCGCTACACGATTCGCAAGTCGCACAAGCCCGAGCAGCTTTCCACGCTGGAGGCGACCGGCTATGCGCTCATGCAGCTGGAACGCAACAGCGAGAAATACCATCCCCTGCTGACGGCCTTCGACAACTTCGTGCTCCAGCAAGGCTACATGCGCATGCATGGGCAACCGGTGCGCCGCGCCGAATAAGTCTCCTGCCTGCCGGGGCAGGCAGGTTCACGCAGGCTTGCGGGAACCATTCGAGGATACTGTAGACCAACTCCCTTCGGCTGCCAGACGCAGCCGTTCTTGTCATGGGCGCGCCGCAAAGCGCTTATAATGGCAGACCAATGAAATTGCCGATGACGCCCAAGGGCGCATACCCATCCTGCGAACATCCAACACATGAGTTCCGAATTCCTGCAACTGGCCGAAAAGGTCACTCAGCTGGCACAACTGGCGCAAAGCCTGCGCGAAGAAAATGCCGAGCTGCGCCGGAAAGTGAAACTGCTCTCCGAGGACAACGCCACCCTCAATGCCCGCGTGGACGAGGCCTATCAGCGCGTCGCGGCAGTGCTGTCGCAACTGCCGGTGGCCGAAGAAGAAGATACGACCGCACCAGCCAACGAGGAGGCGGCATGAGCACCATCCAGATCCAGGCCATGATCATGGGCCAGTCCTACACCCTGGCTTGCCAGGAAGGCGAACAGGCCGCGCTGCATCACGCCGTAGCCTATCTCGACCAGCGCATGCGCGCCATCCGCGACGCCGGCCGCATCAAGGGCACCGACCGCATCGCCGTGATGGCCGGCCTGGGCATCGCGGCCGAGTTGCTGAGCATGCAACGCGCAGAAGGTCCCTTCGCCGGCCTCACCATTGCACAGTGGCAGCAACAGATCGCAGCGATCACCGAGGTGGTCGACCAGGCGCTGGCTCCGCAGGAAAAACTGTTCTGAGCTGCTTACCCCGTGCACTGAGTATTAAGTATTGAAACGATGCAAAAAAATGGCTGCCGATGGCAGCCATTTTTCATCACGACAACTAGCCCTGGCAGACGACCATCCTGCCGTCCAGCGCAGTTACAAAAATCAGCATAATTTTTTCGCAAGACACTTGGATGACGACGGTGAATGCGTTAGACTTCGTACTCCTGCCGTGTTCGCGATTGCCATATATTCCTTGAACCATTTACGAGCATAGGCTGTAGGATCGTTCGGTGGGCGTGAGCGTCGCTAGTCCGATGAACCCGAAATTGAACTACTGCAGCCAACTTGAACCGTCAGGTTCAGGATGCCGGCACAGCGGCACAGGCGGGACTTGATTCATGAAAAACGGCTGCATCTGCAGCCGTTTTTTTATGCCCGCGCGCCACCACGGCGCAGCTGTTTCAAGCCGCCCTCAGCTCTCGCGCTTGCGCGCATTCTTGCGCTCCTGGCCCACTTCATCGATGGCATCCTGGAACTCCGTGATGTCCTCGAAACTCTTGTAGACCGATGCAAAACGGATGTAGGCGATCTTGTCCAGGCGCTTCAGTTCGCGCATCACCAGTTCGCCGATCTGACCCGACATCACCTCGCGCTCACCGCTCTGCAGGAGCTTGTCTTGGATGCTCTGGATAGCCACATCGACCGCCTCGGCCGAGACCGGGCGCTTGCGCAGGGCCAGCATCAGGCTGCCGCGCAGCTTGGCCGGATCGAACTCGGTGCGGCTGCCGTTCTTCTTCACGATGACCGGCATGGTCAGCTCGATGCGCTCATAGGTGGTGAAGCGCTTGTCGCAATTCTCGCAACGGCGACGACGACGGATGGAACGGCCGTCCTCGGACAGGCGCGTATCCAGCACCGGGGTATCTTCGTGATTGCAGAATGGGCACTTCATGGTGGCAATGGATTCGGTCAGCTCAACGGCGGGGCAATATCCCGCAGATCGTGGGGTACAACGGCGCGACATGCCAACATACAGCAGTGCACTTGTCGCAGCACATCGCATTACTTCAATATTTCATTACTTCAGTATTTCAACAATTCGCCGTCCCGCACCACTAACCGGTGGTGCAGATGAACACGGCGCCCGCAGCAGCGGGCGTCGTGTTCTGGACCTTCAGCAGGCGGGCCCGCCCGCTTGCTTCTTTAGCCGTAGACCGGGAAAGCGTCGGTCAGCTTCTTGACCTCGACCTTCACGCGCTCGATGGTGGCGGCGTCATGCGGGTTGTCCAGCACGTCGGCGATCAGGTTGGCGACCTTCTCGGCTTCGGCTTCCTTGAAGCCACGGGTGGTCATGGCCGGGCTGCCCAGGCGGATGCCCGAAGTCACGAATGGCTTTTCCGGATCGTTGGGGATGCCGTTCTTGTTGCAGGTCATGTGGGCCGAACCCAGGATGGCTTCGGCTTCCTTGCCGGTCAGGCCCTTGGGGCGCAGATCCACCAGCATCACGTGCGACTCGGTACCGCCGGAGACGATGCGCAGGCCGCGCTTGATCAGGGTCTTGGCCAGCACGTCGGCGTTCTTGACCACCTGCTGCTGGTAGGCCTTGAATTCCGGCGAGGCGGCTTCCTTGAAGGCCACGGCCTTGGCGGCAATGACGTGCATCAGCGGACCGCCCTGGATACCCGGGAAGATGGCCGAGTTGATGGCCTTCTCGTGCTCGGCCTTCATCAGGATCACGCCGCCGCGCGGACCGCGCAGGGACTTGTGGGTGGTCGAGGTGACGAAGTCGGCGAAGGGCACCGGGTTGGGATACACGCCAGCGGCGATCAGGCCGGCGTAGTGGGCCATGTCGACCATGAAGTAGGCGCCGACTTCCTTGGCGATCTTGGCGAAGCGTTCGAAGTCGATGCGCAGCGAGTAGGCCGAGGCGCCAGCGATGATCAGCTTGGGCTTCTTCTCCCGGGCCAGGGCTTCCATGGCTTCGTAGTCGATCTCTTCCTTTTCGTTCAGGCCGTAGGAGACCACGTTGAACCACTTGCCCGACATGTTCAGTGCCATACCGTGGGTCAGGTGGCCGCCTTCAGCCAGCGACATGCCCATGATGGTGTCGCCCGGCTTCAACATGGCGAAGAACACGCCCTGGTTGGCCTGGGAGCCGGAGTTGGGTTGCACGTTGGCGGCTTCGGCGCCGAACAGGGCCTTCAAGCGGTCGATGGCCAGCTGCTCGGCCACGTCCACGTATTCGCAGCCACCGTAGTAGCGCTTGCCCGGATAGCCTTCGGCGTACTTGTTGGTCAGCTGGGAACCTTGCGCTTCCATCACGGCCGGCGAGGTGTAGTTTTCAGAGGCGATCAGCTCGATGTGATCCTGCTGACGGGCGTTTTCCTTCTGGATGGCAGACCACAGGTCGGGATCGACTTTTGCGAGAGTCTGGTTCTTGTCAAACATGGTGTTTCTCCAAATTGATGAGGTGCGGCCGAAGATCGGGCCACGGCATGCCGAGGCAATACCGGATGCGCGACTTCCAAAATCGAATGAGGGCCAGAAAAAACGGGGGGATTGCGGGCAGCCTCAGTCGTACTGTCCATTCGGCTGCCCAGGCGCACGGCTGTTGAAATCTCACGCTTCCCGATGGATCCCCATCTTGGTCGGTTTTACCCGACGTTTCGCCAGTCACGTGAGACGAAATGGTGAGCGCATTGTAGTGAAACGAGCCGATTTGGGCAAGAACCATGACCTGGATGCAACACCCCCTGCCCCCTGCCATCATCCCGCGAAAGCGAGCCTGCCCTCGTAAAAACCGGCTTTGGGCTACAATTTCGTTTTCTTTTCTTTTGCGGGCTTGCCGATCACGGAGCTACCCGCCCCGCCCGACAGCGCCCGCGCTTACGCCACACAACAGGAGAGTCAAGAGATGGTCGTGTTGATTACAGGAGCAACCGCAGGCTTCGGCGCCGCCATGGCGCGCAAATTCGCCGGCAACGGTCACAAGGTGATCGCCGCCGGTCGCCGCAAGGAGCGCCTGGATGACCTGGTCAAGGAACTGGGTGCCGACAAGGTGCTGCCGCTGGTACTGGACGTGACCAGCAAGGCCTCCATCGAAACCGGCCTGGCCAGCCTCTCCGGCGAGTGGAAGGAAGTGGACGTGCTGGTCAACAATGCCGGCCTGGCCCTGGGCCTGGGCCCGGCGCATGAAGTCGCGCTGTCGGACTGGGAAACCATGATCGACACCAACGTCAAGGGTCTGGTCACCATCACCCACGCCCTGCTGCCGGCGATGGTCAAGCGCGGCCGCGGCACCATCATCAACCTGGGCTCGGTGGCCGGCGCCTACCCTTATCCGGGCGGCAACGTCTATGGCGCCACCAAGGCCTTCGTCGACCAGTTCACCCTGAACCTGCGCGCCGACCTGGTGGGTACCGGCGTGCGCGCCACCAACCTGGCGCCTGGCCTGTGCGGCGGGACCGAGTTCTCCAACGTGCGCTTCAAGGGCGACGATGGTGCCGCAGCCAAGGTCTATGAAGGCACCACCCCGCTGACGGCCGAGGATATCGCCGAAGCCGCCTTCTGGGTCGCTACCATGCCGGCCCACGTCAACATCAACTACATGGAGCTGATGCCGACCTGCCAGGGCTTCAGCCCCTTCAACATCAAGCGCCAACAATAAGCAGGGGATGAGGTAGAATGGCGTTTTTGCTGCTCTGCATAAGTGCAGCAGGAACGCCGCCTCCAGCCGTTCCCGGGGCATCGATACCGTTACCGGTGCCCGGCCGTTTCCTTGATGCAACAATGATTTCCTTGCCGCTGCCACAGCAGATTTCCCAATAACAAGAAGCATATGAGTGCCGCCAGTAGTCCATTCGACTGGAAGATCCGGGTCTATTACGAAGATACCGACACCGGAGGCGTAGTCTTCTACGCCAATTACCTGAAGTTCTTCGAGCGCGCGCGCACCGAGTGGCTGCGCTCCCTCGGCTTCCAGCAGCAGCACCTCGCCGCGACCACCGGTGCCATCTTCGTGGTCAAGAACACCAACGTCGAATATCTGTCCCCGGCACGCCTGGACGATGAACTCCGCCTGACCGTCGTGGTCGAAAAACTTCGAAATGCTTCCATGGAATTTATCCAGGAAGCCTGGCGCCTGCCGTCTGGGGATGGCAGCGGCGCCTGCGACGGGGAACCCAGGCTGCTGGCGCGGGGCAGCATCACGGTGGTGTGCGTGGACCAGGACAGCTTCCGGCCGCGCCCGATACCGCCGGCATTGCTCGACAGCATCAGGAATGCATCATGATGTCAACGAAAATGGCTTCCGGCCCCTTAAAGGTGCTGGAACTGTGCGCGACTGCAAGATTTTTCTGACGTTTTGACAACGATCGACGATATCGGAAACCGGAACCTTCATCTTAAAATCATCCACTCTGATGCGCCGCACCAAGGCGCCGAGTGCATCGACGACACCAACCCTAACCGACCCACCTTCCATTTGCCGCCCTCAAGCCGCCCCACTTCCCCATGAATGTCACACAAGACCTGTCCTTCATTTCACTGATCGCAAACGCGTCCGTCCTGGTGCAACTGGTGATGCTGCTGCTGTTGACCGCATCGATCACCAGCTGGACCTACATCTTCCGCAAGATGTTCACCATCCGCGCCGCGCGCGTACAGACCGAGGAATTCGAACGCGTCTTCTGGTCCGGCGGCAACCTGTCCGCCCTGTACCAGGATGCCTTGTCCAACCGCCGCAAGGCCGGCGGCAGCGGCGGCGCGCTGGAGCGCATCTTCCAGGCCGGCATGGGTGAATTCACCAAGGCCAAGGCATCGGTGGCCGCCCGTGGCGGTGCCGTCGATCCCAGCGCCCTGCTCGACGGCGCCCGTCGCGCCATGCGTGCGGCCTACCAGCGCGAGATGGATGCGCTGGAGTCGCACCTGGCCTTCCTGGCCTCGGTCGGCTCGGTCTCGCCGTATGTCGGCCTGTTCGGTACCGTGTGGGGCATCATGAACGCCTTCCGCGGCCTGGCCAACGTGCAGCAGGCCACCCTGGCAGCGGTCGCTCCCGGCATTGCCGAGGCGCTCATCGCCACCGCCATCGGCCTGTTCGCCGCCATCCCTGCCGTGGTCGCCTTCAACCGCTACTCGCACGATATCGACCGCCTGGCGATCCGCTTCGAAAGCTTCATCGAAGAGTTCTCCAACATCTTGCAACGTCAGGCACGCTAATGGCTGGTTCATCGATGCGCGGGGGCCGTCCCCGCAAGTTCAAGTCCGAGATCAACGTCGTGCCCTATATCGACGTGATGCTGGTGCTGCTGATCATCTTCATGGTGGCCACCCCCATCACCAACCCCAGCGTGATCAACCTGCCCACGGCGGGCAAGTCCACGCAGCCGCCTTCGGACTATATCGAGATCGCCCTGAAGCCCAATACCCAGGCCACGATCCGCATCAACGGCCCCAAGAGCGGCGGCAAGAAGGCCGAAACCGTGACCGGCAAGACCGACCTGTCCGAGCGCCTGCGCCAGTTGCATGACGACAATCCGGACCTGGCCGTGATGATCTCGGCCGACAAGGACATCAAATATGACGAGGTCGTGCAGGTGATCTCGGAGGCCAAGAAGCAGGGCATTGCGCGGGTCGGCCTGGCCACCAAGTGAGCGCAAGTCCAAGTGATATGAGCGATAACGCCCCCTACAACATCCCCAAGGCACCCGGCCGCTGGCGCGCCATCACGCTGGCAATGGTGATGCACGTGGCCCTGTTCCTGTTCTTCTGGGTCGGCATCCGCTGGCAGAGCGAGACGCCGCTGACGGTCGAGGCCGAGATCTGGGATCCGCAATACAAGGAAGCCGCCCCTCTGCCCACGCCGCCCCAGCCCGAACCGGAACCGGTGGTGCAGCAACCCCAGCCGCAGCCGCAACCCCAGCCCGAACCCAAACCCGTCGCCCCCAAGGTGATCGACGAGCCCAAGCTCGACAAGCCTGATATCGCCCTGCAAAAAGAGAAGGAAAAGAAGCGCAAGGAAGAGCAGGAGAAGCAGGAGAAGGCCGACAAGCTCAAGGCCGAAAAGGAAAAGGCCGAGCGCGAGAAGAAGGAACAGGCTGAAAAGGACAAGGCCGACCGCGAGAAGAAGGAAAAGCTCGAGGCCGACAAGCAGAAGAAGCTGAAAGAAGAGAAACAGAAGGAAGAAGAAGCCAAGAAGAAGGCCGACGCCGAGAAGCAGGCTGCCGACAAGAAGAAGCAGCAGCAGGCCGCGGCCGACGCCAAGGCTGCCGAGCAGCGTCGCCAGGAAGACTTGAAGCGCATGATGGGCCAGGCCAGCAGCACCACCAGCGCCACCGGTGGCACCGGCACGGCGGCCAAGTCGCAGGGCCCGAAGGGCACGCCTGACTACGCCAACAAGCTGCGCGCCAAGATCCGCAGCAACACGGTCTTCGACAACAGCGACGTCAGTGGAAACCCCGCCGGGGAGTACACTGTCGAATTGTTCCCGGACGGGACCGTGCGCACGGTGCGTGTGAACAAGCCTTCCGGCGTGCCCGGCTTCGACGAGGCCGTACGCACGGCCATCATGAAGTCGCAACCCTTCCCGCCCGACAAGGATGGCAAGGTACCGTCCAGCTTCACTTTCACCCATTACCCGAAAGATCAGTAAACGATGATTAAAGCCCGTTACCTGACCAGCATGGCCGCCACCGCCCTCGCCGTGGCCGGCCTGTCGTTCGCACCGGCCTCGCAGGCGCAGATCCGCTTCGAGATCACCGGTGTGGGCGCCTCGCAGATTCCCATCGCCATCACCGCCTTCCCGGGTGAAGAGGCCGCGCCGCAGCAGATCACCTCGGTGGTCAAGGCCGACCTGGCCCGCAGCGGCGTCTTCAAGCTCATCGACAATGGCGACGCCCTGTCGGACTCCTCGGCGGTGGACTACGCCAGTTGGCAGAAGCGCGGCGCCAATGCGCTGGCCGTGGGCAGTGTGGCGCGCCTGGCCGATGGCCGCTTCGACGTGCGCTACCGTCTCTATGACACGGTCGCCGGGGCCCAGCTCTCGGCCCTGTCCATCGGCGCCCAGCCGCAACTGCTGCGTCTGACCGCGCACAAGATCGCCGACGACATCTACCAGAAGCTGACCGGCATTCCCGGCATCTTCTCCACCCGTATCTCCTACGTGACCAAGTCCGGCAACGAATACCGCCTGGAAGTGGCCGACGCCGATGGCGAAGGCACCCAGGTGGCGCTGCGCTCGAACGAGCCCATCATCTCGCCGTCCTGGTCGCCCGATGGCACCAAGGTCGCCTACGTCTCCTTCGAGATGAAGAAGCCGGTGGTCTACATCCAGAACCTGGTGACGCGCCAGCGCTCCATCGTGGCCAACTTCAAGGGCAGCAACTCGGCCCCGGCCTGGTCGCCGGACGGCTCGCGCCTGGCCGTGGCCCTGACCCGCGATGGCCTCACTCAGGTCTACGTGATCAATGCCGACGGTTCCGGTCTGCGCCGCCTGACCAACAGCGCCGGCATCGATACCGAACCGCAATTCTCGCCCGACGGCGGCAGCATCTACTTCACCAGCGACCGCAGCGGCGGTCCGCAGGTCTACAAGGTCGGCCTGGATGGCGGCTCGCCCCAGCGCGTGACCTTCGCCGGCAGCTACAACATCAGCCCGCGCATCTCGCCGGACGGCAAGACGCTGGCCTTCATCTCGCGTCGCGATGGCCAGTTCCAGCTGTATGCGCTGGACCTGACCAACGGCCAGGAAATCCGCCTGTCCGACGGCAACCGCGACCAATCGCCCAGCTTTGCGCCCAACGGCAAATACATCATGTACGCGACGGAATCTGGTCGTCGCGGATCCCTGGCCGTCGTCTCCGTGGACGGCCGAATCAAACAGCGTCTCACGACGCAGGCCGGTGATATCAGGGAACCGACCTGGGGTCCGTTCATGAAATAAAGAAATCCAATATTCACATTCATCACGACAGGAGAAATCCAAAATGCGCACTATCAGTACCTTCGCCCTCATCGTTTCCAGCGCTGTCCTGCTGGCCGCCTGCTCGTCCACCAAGCTGGACGACAAGGCTAACGCTCCCGTGCAAAACGGCGCCAGCAACGGTGCCGACACCCGCACCGTGGGCACCGTCAACGCCGGTTCGGTTGATCCGCTGAACGACCCGCAAGGCGTCCTGGCCAAGCGTAGCGTGTACTTCGACTACGACAGCTACACCGTCAAGGCCGAATACCGTTCCGTGATCGAAAACCACGCCAAGTACCTGGTGGCGCACAAGGATCGCAAGGTCATCATCCAAGGCAACACCGACGATCGCGGTGGCGCCGAGTACAACCTGGCCCTGGGTCAGAAGCGTGCTGAAGCCGTCCGCAAGGCCCTGGTCCTGCTGGGCGTGTCCGACGCACAAGTGGAAGCGGTTTCCTTCGGCAAGGAAAAGCCCAAGGCACTGGGCCAGGATGAAGCGTCCTACGCCGAGAACCGTCGCGCTGACATCGCTTACCAATAATTGTCATGCATACCGCTTTCAAACTGAAATCGGTAACCGTGGCGGCCTTGCTGGCCGCCACGGCTTTCTTACCGCTTACCGCCCGTGCCGGCCTGTTTGACGATGACGAGGCGCGCAAGGCCATCCTGGACATCCGCTCCAAGATCGAAGCCCTGCAGCGCGATGTCGCCAACAAGGCCGACAAGAACAGTGTCCTAACGCTGTCGGACCGCAACGACAACCTGCAGTCGCAGATTGCCGCCCTGCGTGGACAGATCGAAGTCTTGACCAATGACATTGCCAATGCCCAGCAACGGCAAAAGGATTTCTACGTCGACCTCGACGCCCGCCTGCGCAAGCTCGAACCGCAGCAGGTGAACGTGGATGGCCAGACGGTGGCTGTGGGTATCCCCGAACAGCAGGCCTATGATGCGGCGCTGTCGCAGTTCAAGGGTGGTGACTACAAGGGTGCCGCCAACGCCTTCGCCGACTTCATCAAGCGCTATCCGCAATCCGGTTATGCCGCCTCGGCGCAATACTGGCAAGGCAACTCCCTGTATGCGCAACGCGACTACAAGGGAGCCATCGCGGCCCAGCAGAATGTGGTGAAGAACTATCCGGACAACCCCAAGGCTGCCGACGCCCTGCTCAACATCGCCAGCTCGCAAGCCGAGTTGAAGGACAAGGCAGCGGCCAAGAAGACCCTGGAACAGTTGATTGCCAAGCATCCGGGTACCCCGGCCGCACAGACGGGCAAGGACCGCCTGTCGTCGCTGAAGTAACGATACGCAGGCATGCCGGGTCACAACATCTGAAGTCGACGTGTTGACAGCCTCGATAGAGTTTGCCTATAATAGCTGTCTTTCGGGTCGTTAGCTCAGTTGGTAGAGCAGCGGACTTTTAATCCGTTGGTCGCAGGTTCGAGTCCCGCACGGCCTACCAGAAAATAAAAGGGTTCCAGCTTGCTGGAGCCCTTTTTCTTTGTGCGCCTAAAAGCACGGGGTTACACCGGGGTTACAATGGCGATCAATTTATGTCAACGATAGCGCCGCACGGATTCCGCCGTCGGCTAGTGTCACTACGCTATGGCAAAGCCCACTACCGCCCCCCTTCATTGGTTTAATCTGCAGCTCTACACCAAGGCCATTCAGCTGGATTTTGCAGGCTGGAAAACCCAAATAGGTAATCGAATCCACCTGAGAGGATTGATTTCCGCAGGGAAACTTGAGGACTTCGACGTCCAATTTGCAGAAATCGCCGTAGCCCCCTTCTACGACCTGGATTTCGGGGCTACCTACGCATCCTCAACCTCAGTAGCACCACTGACAGTAAAGAGAGCAAGGGAAATAATTCTTGCCACTGACGGCTTCGAATACTCGGAGAAGGCAGCTAAGATCACCCAATGCGATCTCATGCTTGATGAGATTGGGCAGGAGGGCTTCGCAATGATCCGCCATCTAATGATCGACCTCCACGCCTCTAAGACCAAAATAAAACGTGACTTCGAAAAATACTTGGAGGCAGAACTTACAAAAAATCGTGCTAGGTACCCTCGCCCCCGAGAAGCCGAAATCACTCAAGCAGTACTTGCTTCATGGTGTGATGGACTGATTCTGCCCTATGAAGATCCTGTCTCTTATACACATCTCCGAGCCCACGAGACTCCGTT
>NZ_JAELUH010000293.1 GCF_016429215.1 Herbaspirillum sp. ASV7
GTGCGACGACGGCCGATGCGGTCCAGCAATTGCGCGCTGGCGATGCAGCCACACCAGAAGGCGACGATGATGACGGCCAGGTAAGCACCGGTGCCCAGCACCGAGAGGTGTTTCTCGGTCTTGAGATCTGTCTCTTATACACATCTGACGCTGCCGACGATACACTACAAGTGTAGATCTCGGTGGTCGCCGGATCAGTAAAAGGGGGGGGGGGGGGGGGGGGGGGGGGGGGGGGGGGGGGGGGGGGGGGGGGGGGGGGGGGGGGGGGGGGGGGGGGGGGGGGGGGGGGGGGGGGGGGGGGGGGGGGGGGGGGGGGGGGGGGGGG
>NZ_JAELUH010000294.1 GCF_016429215.1 Herbaspirillum sp. ASV7
CAGCGCGGCCACCCCGGCCAGGCCGCCCGAGAAGGCACCGCGCACCTGCTGCCACAGGTTCCCGAAGAATCCGGCAATGGGTTCCCAATTCCGGTACAGCAGATAGGCAGCGCCGGCGATGGCGGTCACCGCCAGGCCAATCGGGTTCATCAGGAATACCCGCCCTAGCCACATGAAGACGGTCCCAATGCCGCGCAAGATCGGCATGAGCAAGTTGCCCTGCAGGCCGATCTTCGCGAACAGGACGTGCAACATGGCATAGGGGCCGATGACAGAGGCCAGGGCCAGCATCAGCGGCCCCATCACCACCATGATGGCGGCGAT
>NZ_JAELUH010000295.1 GCF_016429215.1 Herbaspirillum sp. ASV7
TGAGCTGTTCATTTCCACACCGCCATGCGAAAACCCCCTGCCCGCAGAAACAGGAAGGGGGAAGGGGAAGCGACACCCGCCGCTGGATTACCTGGTGGCAGCCACGGCATCCAGGATCACCTTGGCCCTGTCTCTTATACACATCTGACGCTGCCGACGATACACTACAAGTGTAGATCTCGGTGGTCGCCGGATCATGAAAAAGGGGGGGGGGGGGGGGGGGGGGGGGGGGGGGGGGGGGGGGGGGGGGGGGGGGGGGGGGGGGGGGGGGGGGGGGGGGGGGGGGGGGGGGGGGGGGGGGGGGGGGGGGGGGGGGGGGGGGGG
>NZ_JAELUH010000035.1 GCF_016429215.1 Herbaspirillum sp. ASV7
GCGACTGGCGGTTGCTGGGATCGTCCAGCCCGATATAGCGCACCCGGTGGCCCGCCGCACGCAGCCGGTCGGCGAAGTCGCGCATGGCGGCAAATATGGCCAGCACCTTTTGCGCGTGGTGCAGGACGTAGTCGGTTTCGCTGCGCACTTCCATGAGCACGTAGACCACCTGGGCATCGCAGGTATCGAACCAGGAGTGCAACGGATTCATCTGGTCGCCCAGGATCAGGCGCAGGGTGCGGGCGGGGGGATGCATGGACGGGTTTTTCGGTTCAGGTCAGATCATGGCGGCGCCGGATGTGTCCCAGCACCAGGAAGGCAGAGAGCTTCAGGGCGCACGGCAGGACGGCATAGACCAGCGGCAGGGCCGAGGTCGCGCCCTGGCCGGGCTGGTAACCGAGCGCGGCCAGCACCGACAGGGCCACCCCGGCCAGCGCCAGCGCCAGCTTGCCCAGCATGGTAAAGATGCCGAAGGCGGTGTTGATCGATCCGCCCTGTGGCAGCACCCGCGCCAGCAGCACCGGCGGCAGCAGGAGATCGGCCCCCAGCGCGGCACCGGTGGCCAGGCACACCGCCAGGAAGGCCAGGCGGTCGCCCGGCCCCAGCAGTGCCGCGCCGATGAAGCCGGCGACGGCCAGCAACATGGCGCTGCGCCAGCAGGCGATAGGGCCGAGGCGCTGCGACAGCCTGCTCCATAGCGGCAGGCCCAACGCCGCCGCCGCGAAATAGGCCGCCAGGAAAGCGCCGGCCAGGCTGCGCGCCTGCAACTGGTCGTCGATGAAGAACAGCGCCAGCGTGGCCGGGATGGCCGCCGAGAGCGCATTGAGCAGATAGGGCAGCAGCAGTGCCCGGAAGGCGCGATTGGACCAGAGATGCTGCAGGCCATGCCGCCAGGATGGGGTCACCGATGGCGAGGCGCTGGGCGGCGCTTGCCGCAGCAGCCACAGCAGCGCCAGGGCCAGCAGCATCACGAAGAGCAGGCAATACCACCACAGCCGGGTGGACGCCAGCGCCGGCGCGCCGGCCAGGATGGCAGCCGGGATCACGCTGGCCACGATGACACCTGCCAGTCCCGCGCCTTCGCGCCAGGCCACTGCGCGCATGCCGCCATCGGGCAGGCGCGCGCCCCAGGACAGGTAGGCGATGCTGAGCATGCTGTGAGCGCCATAGGCCAGCACCAGCATGGCGACCAGCCAGACCATGGCTGCGCCCGGCTGCGACGGCGGATGCCACAGGCAGACGAAGGCCAGCGCCAGCACCAGGGCGGCCAGGCTCATCCAGGCTTTCTGGCGTGACTGTGTACGGTCCAGCACATGGCCAAACAGGGGATCCTGCAGCATGTCCAGCAGGCGCGCTGCGAACAGGACCCAGCCCAGCGGCGCCAATGCCACGCCGACCTGGCTGGCATAGTAGGACGGGATCTGCACGAACAGCGGCAGCGCGGCCATGGCCAGCGGGGCGCCCAGCATGCCATAGGCGGCATCCGGCCAGCGCGTGCCGGCCGGCTGGCGCGCCATGCTCAAGGCGCCTCTCCGAGCAGGCGGCGGCGCAGGCTGTCGTCGCGGCTGGGCTGGCCCAGCCAGATGTTGAAGAAGACCCTGGCCAACTCGGCATCGCCGATCTCGGCCAGCATCCGCTCGCGGTCGTAGAGGCGCATGCCGCGCCCGGGCAGGTAGACGCCCACCAGTTCGTCACCGTCGGCCACGTCGACAAAGGCGCGCAAGAGTTCGGCCTTCCAGCGCGCCAGGGTGGGGGCGGCGATCTGGGTGGGGCTCATGCGCTGGATTTCCTCGATGGAGGTGGCGGCCAGCTTGTCGCGGGTCACCCGGACGTGATATTGCAGCTGCAGGGCGAAGGCCTGGTCCGGGTCCAGCGGCCGTCGCGGCGCCCACAGGGTGGCCTGGTAGATGCGAAAGCCCAGCCAGCGCATGGTGCCGCTGCCGATGACCTGGGCCTCGGGCAGGGCATCGCGCCAGACCTCGGCAGCGCGCGCAGGCATGCTGGCGGCCGCGGCCAGGCAGAGCAGTGTGAGGCACGCTGCGATCAGGCGCTCGGGGAGAAGACGTGGGAACGGGTTGCGCATGGCACATTGCTCCTGCCGGAGAGGCAAACATGGTGATGGCGACTCAGGTCGCTACTGATTGGTAATTATAATTTACCAATCGGTATTTGTGGATATCTGGCGAGCGACATCAACTTGTCCACTTGCGCTCGTAGTCCATGTCCTCGAAATGCCGCACCAGGAAATCGATGAACACCCTGACCCGCGCCGGCAAGTGCTTGCGGCCCTGGTAGGCGATGTTGATGGTCAGGCGTGGCAGGTCCCATTCGTCCAGCACCGGCACCAGGCGACCGGCCACCACATCGTCGTAGATGATGTAATTGGGCTGGATCAGGATGCCCAGGCCTTCCAGGGCGGCGGCGCGGATGATCTGGCCATCGTTGGATTGCATCAGGCTGCGGATTTCCAGGACCTGCTGTTGCCCGTCACGGCCGCTGAAGTGCAGGCGATGAGGATCGTTGGCGTGGCTGTAGACCAGCAGGTCGTGCTCGGCCAGTTCTTCCAGCCGGGTCGGCCTGCCGCGCGCGGCCAGGTAGCCGGGGGAGGCTGCCAGGATGCGCCGGGTGGCCGCCAGGCGGCGCACGGCGACGTTGGAGTCGGGCTCGAATTCGCGGGTGCGGATGGCGATGTCGATGCCACTGTCGAGCAGGTCCACGTAGCGGTTGGCTGCCATCAGGTCCAGCGTGATATCGGGATAGAGCTTGTGGAAGCGCGGCAGGATGGGGCTGATGTGCTTCATGCAGAACGAGAGCGAGGAGGTCACCCGCAACATGCCGCCAGGCGCCACCGCGTTGGCGTTGACGATTTCCTCGGCCTCCTTCATCTGCGTGAGGGCCGCCTTGCATTGGCGGTAGAACGCCTCGCCCATCTGGCTCAGGCCCAGGCGGCGCGTGCTGCGCTCGACCAGGCGCGCGCCCAGGCGTTCTTCCAGCGCCGCCAGGCAGCGGCTGGCAGCGGCATTGGACATGCCCAATGCCTCGGCCGCGCGCGAGAGGCTGCCCAGCTCGGCGACCTGGACGAAGAGTTCGAATTGGTTCCAGCGATCCATGGTTGCGCGGCCCTTCTTGCATGGTTTGTCGGAGATGGAAAACAGTTTTCCGTTTTCCGCATATATCTCAGCAAATATCGGAACTATATTACCGCTCAGCGCAAAAATCAGAACAGCCAACCTGCATCGCGAGGAGACCATGCTCAACCTGAACGAAGACACCATCACCCAGGCCGTCCTGGCCCGTCATGCGGGCGTGGCCGATGAACGGCTGCGCCAGATCATGACCAGCCTGGTCCAGCACCTGCACGCCTTCGCCCGCGAGGTCAAGCTGACCGAGGAAGAATGGTTTGCCGGCATCCGCTTCCTGACCGAGACCGGCCAGATGTGTTCGGACAAGCGCCAGGAATTCATCCTCCTCTCCGACACCCTGGGCCTGTCCACCCTGGTCATGGCGCAGCAGAACCACAAGCCGGCCGGCTGTACCGAGGCCACCGTGTTCGGGCCTTTCCACGTGGAGGGCTCGCCGCAGCTGCCGCTGGGGGCCGATATCGCCAACGGCGCCAGGGGCGAGCCCTGCTTCGTCAAGGGCACCGTGCGTGGCCTGGACGGCCAGCCGTTGGCGCAGGCCCGGCTGGAGGTCTGGCAGGCTGACGAAGACGGTTTCTACGACGTCCAATATGCCGACCTGGAGCAGCACCGGGCGCGTGCCACGCTGTTTGCCGACGAGGCCGGGCGCTTCCATTTCCGCAGCATCCTGGCCAACTCCTATCCGATCCCGCACGACGGCCCGGTGGGCAAGATGCTGGAGGCGCTGGGGCGGCACCCCTGGCGGCCGGCGCACCTGCATTTCCGCATCCAGGCCGAGGGCTACGAGACCCTGATCACCCATGTGTTCCGGCGTGGCGATGCCTACCTGGCCTCGGATGCGGTCTTCGGCGTACGCTCCACGCTCATCGCCGACTGGCTGCGCCATGAGGCGGGGACGGCACCAGACGGCACGCATTGCGCGCAGCCGTTCTACACCCTGGAGTACGATTTCATCCTCAACCCCAAGCAAGGCTAGGACCTCCGCATGCAAGCCTTCACCTACACCAGCACCGCCGCCCGCGTCATCTTCGGCCCGGGCAGCCTGCAACAGCTGGAGCAAGAAACCCGATTGCTGGGCGCGCAGCGCGCGCTGGTGCTGTGCACGCCGGGCCAGCGCGCCAGCGCCGAGCGCGTGGCGGCGCTGCTGGGCCCGCGTTGCGCCGGCATCTTCGACCAGGCCGTCATGCATGTGCCCATCGAGACCGCGCGACAGGCCCGCGAAGTGGCCCGCCAGCTCGGTGCCGACTGCGCCATCGCCATCGGCGGCGGCTCCACGCTGGGCTTGGGCAAGGCCATCGCGCTGGAGTCGGAGCTGCCCATCCTGGCCATCCCCACCACCTACGCCGGCAGCGAGATGACGCCCATCTATGGCATCACCGAGGCTGGGCTGAAGAAGACCGGGCGGGATGTGCGCGTCCTGCCCAAGACCGTCATCTACGACCCCGAGTTGAGCGTGGGTCTGCCGCTGGCGCTGTCGGTGACCAGCGGCATGAATGCCATGGCCCATGCCGCCGAGGGGCTGTACGCGGTCGATGCCAATCCCATCATGTCGATGCTGGCCGAGGAGGGTATCCGCGCCCTGGCCGAGGGCTTGCCGCGCATCGTCGCAAGGAGCGACGACATCGATGCGCGCAGTCATTGCCTCTATGGCGCCTGGCTGTGCAGCACCGTGCTGGGCAATGTGGGCATGTCGCTGCACCACAAGCTGTGCCACACGCTGGGGGGCAGCTACAACCTGCCGCATGCCCAGACCCATACGGTGATCCTGCCGCATGCGCTGGCCTACAACGCGCCGGCCGCCCCCCAGGCGATGCAGCGCATTGCCCGCGCGCTGGGTGTGGAAGAGGCCGCCCAGGGCGTCTACGACCTGGCTGCACGATTGCAGGCGCCGCTCTCCCTGCAGGCGCTGGGCATGCCCAGGGAGGCGCTGGAGCGCTGTGCCGACATCGCCTTGCAGAATGCCTATGCCAATCCGCGTGCGCTGGAAAAGGCCGCGCTGCTGGCTCTGCTGGAAGATGCCTGGGAAGGACGCAGGCCGCGGAGCCCGGGCGGTCACTGAGCCCGTGATCACACCGTTATCGAAGAGTTGTTTGTCGGGCGATCCGCTGGAGCGAGCCGAGTGACGTATAGTGTCCCGGTCCGATTCTGCAGATCGCGCAGGCCGCGCAGATCGTTCATGAGACGTTTCACATAGAAAGCGTTCAGACAACAAGGAGATAGCCATGCCAGGGAAGCCCGCCAAGCCACCGCATCATTGGCCCCGACTTGCCAAGTCATTTTCCCCGCTGGTCCTGCTGGCCCTGCTGACGGCCTGCAGCACCGGTCCGACCCGGGATAGCGATCCCCTTGCAGGTGCCGCGCCGATAGGCTGCGCGCAGTTGCAGGACATGCGTATCCCGGCTGCTGCCATCGGCCTGCCCACCAGCGGCGCCCGCGTGACCGCCGCTGAACCGGTCGCCGCCAATGGCGCGGGGGCCAAGGCGGTCGGTGCCTATTGCAAGGTGAGCGGCGAGATCGCGCCGGTCGACCCCAAGGCGCCGGCGATCCGCTTCCAGCTTGACCTGCCCACGCAATGGAACAGGAAAGCCCTGATGTTCGGCGGTGGCGGTTACGACGGCACCATCCCCGACGTCGCCGCCAATGTGCCGGCCGGCCCGGCCACGCTGCCAGGACCGCTGGGCCGTGGCTACGCCACCTTCGCCGGCGACTCGGGGCACCAGGCCAATGCCACCACCTCGCGCGATGGTTCCTTCGGCGCCAATGACGAGGCACTGCGCAATTTCGCCGGCGATGCCCTCAAAAAGACCCGCGATGCGGCCCTGGTCATCCTCACCGCCCACTATGCCGCCCGGCCGCAGAAGACTTATTTTGCCGGCGGCTCCACCGGTGGTCGCGAAGGGTTGGTCGTGGCCAGTCGCTGGCCGGCCGATTTCGATGGCGTCATTGCGCTCTATCCGGCCTGGAACGCGGTGGCACTGGATCTGCAATTCGGCCGCATGACGCGCGCCATGGCGCAACCGGGCGCCTATGCCAACCCGCAGAAGCGCAAGCTGCTCTATGAAGCGGCCATGGCGGCCTGCGACAAGCTCGATGGCGTCGTCGACGGCGTCATCAGCAATGTCGATGCCTGCAACGCCAGCTTCGATCCCGCCACGGCCATGCTCAACGGCGCGCCCTTGCGCTGCCCTGGCGGTGCCGATGCCGGCGATCAATGCCTGTCGGATGCGCAGATCGCCACCTTCAGGGTCTTCAGCACGCCACTGGTGTTGCCCTATGCACTGGCCAGCGGCGAGACCAGCTATCCCGGCTTCAATACCTGGGGAACAAACTGGGGCACAGGCGGCGGTAATGCCATGCAGGCCGCCATCCTGACCCTGGGCCTGGGCACGGTGCAACCGGCCAATCCCATGCCCGGCGTGAGCGCCCAGGCCAGTCCGCCGTATCACAGCACCTTCTGGGATCAGTGGGTCCGCTATTTCCTTACCCGCGATGCTGCCTTCAATCCGCTGGCGCTGGACCCGCAGCAACCGGGTCCTTACCAGGCGCGCATCCTGCAGCTCAACGCCTGGCAGGACGCCAACCAGGTCGATCTATCCGCCTTCCGCGACAAGGGCGGCAAGATCCTCATCGCCCATGGCAGCGCCGATGCGCTGGTCAGTACGCAGGCCACGCGCCAGTACCTGGAGCGCCTGCGTGCGGCGATGGGGCCGGCGCAGGTCGATAGTTTCGTGCGTTACTACGAGATCCCCGGGTACGGTCACGTATTTGGCACCGCCTTCAATGCCTCCTGGGACTCGCTCACCGCGCTGGAAAACTGGGTCGAACATCGACAGGCACCGGTGGACCAGGTGGTGGTGGATACGGTCGCCGTACCGGGGCGCAGCAGGCCCTTGTGTGCCTATCCCGGCTGGCCGAAATACCAGGGAAGTGGCGAAATCAATGACGCGGGAAGTTTTGTGTGTGCGACCCGGTGAGGGCAGTGAACTGGCCTGGAAGTTTAAATATTTCAAAAATATGACATGTAAATTTTTTTCGCGTCGAAAAAATTTACACAGGCCTTTTTTCTAATATTACAGGCATATGACATAAAACCTAAGTGTAGGATTTTAAAAGGGATTTTTCTGTTTCAAGGTTCGTGGCATATAAGTTGCTCTGGCGGGGTTTTTCCTTGACACCTTGCCGGAGACATCCCTTGAAAACTTTAAGTCATCGCAACCGCTCCTTGCAGAAAACGTCCGTGAATCAGGGCCTGCCCAGGCACGCTCGCCGGCACGCCATGGCGGCTGCCGCCGCGCTGATGCTGGCCGCACCGTCGGCGTTCGCTGACTCCTTCTTCGTCCCCGGCAATCTGGTCGTCAGCGTCGAAGGCAACGGCGTCGTCGGTGCCACCTCCGGCCCGTACGGCGACAACCAGGCTGCGCCGCTGTCGCTGTTCCAGTACAAGGTCAGCGGCACTTCCAGCGCCAGCTACGTCAACAGCCTGACCCTGCCGCAGAGCAATTCGGGCAGCAACTACGCCGTCTCCAGCGAATACGGTTCTAGCTCGGAAGGCTCGCTGCAACTGTCGGGCAATGGCAAGTACCTGACCATCATGGGCTACGGCGTCAATGCCGCAACCTTCAATGCCAACCCCGGCAATTACAGCCCCAATGCGTCCAATACCGCGCTGGCGCAATCGGGCAGCGTGCAGGGGCAGTCTTACACGGCCGTGCCGCGCGTGGTGGCGCTGATCGATTCCAATGGTTCGGTCAATTCGTCCACGGCCCTCTATGGCGTCTTCAGCGGCAACAATCCGCGCAGCGCCTATACGCCTGACGGCAAGAATATCTATGTATCGGGCCAGGGTACCAAGGGCGACAACACCAGCGGCGTCTTTGTGACGCAGGTGGGCAGCAACACCGCAACCTCGGTCACCGGCAATGATGCAGGCGCCGGTGCATCCCAGGACACACGCTTCGTGACCGGCTACAACGGCCAGCTCTACGTGTCCTCCGACAGCAAGAGCGGTGCCACCAATCGTTCCTACGTAGGTACGCTGGGCAACAACGCCAGCCTGCCGACCGGCCTGGCCAACAACGGCAATGGCCCTGCGCAATTGCCAGGCTTTGGCAATTCGGGTGGCACGGGCAAGGTCACCATCACTGCGGCGACGACCAATGGCATCAATGCACCTGGCCAGCAGATCAACCTCAGCCCGGAGAGCTTCTTCTTCGCCAATGCCACCACGATGTATGTAGCCGACAGCGGCAGCTCCAAGCAGACCTCGGCCAGCAGCAGCCTGGGCGATGGCGGCCTGCAGAAGTGGAGCCTGGTCAATGGCGCATGGCAGCTCGACTACACCGTCTCTGCCGGCCTGAACCTGGTGAGCAACAAGGCATCGGCCGGCAGCACCGGCCTGCTGGCGCTGACGGGCCAGACGGTGATGGTCGATGGTGTGGCGCAGGAACAGATCTTCGCCATCAATTACACCATCGGCGATCTCGATCCGACCTACCTGTTTGGCCTGACCGATCTCCTGGACGCCACTACGCTGCAGTCCGGAGAAGCCTTCGTCAAGCTGGCGACTGCGCCGGTGGATTCCAACTTCAAGGGTGTCTCGTTTGCGCCTACCTCTGATGTCCCCGAACCGGGTTCGCTGGCGCTGTTCTTTGCCGCGTTCGCCGGACTGGTGGCGGTGCGTCGCAAGCGCGGTTGAGCTAATACCACTGTCGCAGTCGCAGTCGCAGACGCCCGGCATGCCGGGCGTCTTTTTTTATTGGTCTGCAGCCCGCCTCAATGCGAGTAGAGACCGAGCAGCCACTCCCTGAAGGCGCGCAGCGACGGCAATGTTTCGTTGCGCTCCGGATTGACCAGGTAGTAGCTGCGCTCACTGAGCATCGGCTCACCCAGTGCCACCACATCGCCACGCTTGATCTCGTCCTCGACCAGCGCCTGCGGCACCAGGCCCACACCGATCCCTGCCATCACCGCCTGGATCAGGTGCGAGGTCAGCTCAAAGCTGGGCCCCATGCGCATGTGGCGATGCTCCAGCGCGTGTTCAGAAAACCACTTGGCCCAGGCTTGCGGATTGCTGGCGATCATCAGCAGGGGCTGGGATTTGACCCAGGCGGGTTCGAGTCGCTTCTTGCGGCCGAGCTGGGCGCTGCCGGCAATGGCCACCAGCCACTCGTTCTGCAGGTGATGCGAGATCACACCCGCAGGCGGCCCCACATTGACCGTGATGGCTGCATCGATCTCGCCGGCGTCGAAGTCGATCGTTCCGATGCGGGAATGGATATGGACGTTTACGCCGGGATGCTCGCCATAGAAAAGGTGCAGTCGCGGCAACAGCCATTTCGAACCAAAGGTCGGCAAGGTCGCCAGTCGCAAGGAGCCGGTGCCCGACTGGTAGGACATGGCCTGCAAGGTGGCACTGCGTATCCTGCCCAGCGCGGCACTCATCTCCAGCGCGTAGCGGCGACCGACGTCGGTGAGCCTGACCGCGCGTCCTTCCCGGCGAAACAGGGTGATGCCGAGCTGGTCTTCCAGCGTCTGGATCTGCCGGCTGATGGCACTCTGGCTCAGCGCCAGTTCCTCGGCGGCGCGGGTATAACTCTCGTAACGGGCGGCCGCCTCAAAGACCAGCAGCAGCGACATGGAGGGCGTAAGACGGCGCGGATTCATGAGTTTTATGCATTAAATGACGGCGGAAATTACGTTTGATTTGCCGATGAGCCTAGCAGATACTGGGCAGGCTAGCCAATAACTCATGAATTCTGGTAAGCAATTCAAGGGTAAGCGGCATCCATTTCCATCCTGTCGCCCATGTCCATCGCCATCCTCCATCGCCTCATACCTTCGATTTCAGGTCGTTACCATGACTTCCTGAACGCATTGCGAGACGCCGGCTTTGCCGGCGAGATCTCGGTGCGCGACGCTGACCGTACCGTCTTGTCCACCGACAACTCCATCTACCAGCGCTTGCCCCAGGCCGTGCTCTGCCCGGCCCATGTCGAGGACGTCATGCTGCTGGGCCGCCTGCTGGGCGATCCCGGCTACCGCGAGATCAAGGTGGCGCCGCGTGGCGGCGGCACTGGCACGAATGGCCAGTCGTTGACCGATGGCATCGTGGTCGATCTGTCGCGCCACATGAATACCATCCTGGAAATCAATGTGCAGGAGCGCTGGGTGCGGGTGCAGGCGGGTGTGGTCAAGGACCAGTTGAATGCGGCACTGAAACCGCACGGGCTGTTCTTTGCCCCCGAGTTGTCCACCTCCAATCGCGCCACCGTGGGCGGGATGATCAATACCGATGCCAGCGGACAAGGCAGCTGCACCTACGGCAAGACGCGCGACCACGTGCTCGATCTGGAGATGGTGCTGCTGGGGGGAGAACGTTTTACCAGTCATCGCCTGCCGGCGGCGGACGTGGCGCATTGGCTGGATCGTCCGGGCCGTGCCGGTGATCTGTTCAGGACCGCCCATCGCATCAGCCGCGACCAGGCAGACCTGATCCGGGACAAGTTTCCTCCGCTCAATCGCTGCCTGACCGGTTACGACCTGGCCCATCTGCAGCAGGACGACGGCGGCTTCGATCTCAACAGCGTCCTGTGCGGAGCCGAAGGATCGCTGGGCTTCGTGGTGGAGGCGCGGCTTAATGTCTTGCCAATTCCGGCGCATAGCACGTTGGTCAACATCAGCTATGCCTCGTTCATGGATGCCTTGCATGATGCGCGCGCGCTGATCCAGAAACGCCCGCTCTCCATCGAGACGGTGGATTCCAAGGTCTTGCAACTGGCCATGAAGGATATCGTCTGGAACGATGTCGGTGATTATTTTCCACAGGACACGGCGGCCCCGGTGCGGGGCATCAACCTGGTCGAGTTCAGCGGCGACGACGCCCAGGCGCTCGAACGCGAGGTCGCCGGTTTCGTGCAGCATCTGCGCAGCGACCGGACCGTGACCCGGCTGGGCCATACCATCGCCAGCGGCAACGATGCGGTCAAGCGTGTCTATGCCATGCGCAAGCGCGCCGTCGGCCTGCTGGGCAATGTGCAAGGGGAAGCCCGTCCCCAGCCCTTCGTCGAGGATACGGCGGTACCACCCGAACATCTGGCGGACTATATCGCGGAGTTCCGAGCGTTGCTGGATTCCTACGGCCTGCAATACGGCATGTTCGGCCATGTGGATGCGGGCGTGTTGCACGTGCGTCCCGCGCTGGACATGAAAGACCCCGCCCAGGCCGCGCTGGTGCGCCCGATCAGCGATGCCGTGGCGGCGCTGACCCGCAAGCATGGCGGCCTGCTCTGGGGCGAACATGGCAAGGGCGTGCGCTCCGAATATGCGCCCGCCTTCTTCGGAGAACTCTATCCGGCGCTGCAGGCAATCAAGCAGTGCTGCGACCCCTACAACCAGCTCAACCCCGGCAAGATCGCCACCTCGCCTCTGACCGGGCAGGCACTGCTGAAAATCGATGGCGTCACCACGCGCGGCGAGCATGACCGGCAGATCGACGAGCGCGTCTGGCAGGGCTACGGTGCGGCCATGCACTGCAACGGCAATGGTGCCTGCTACAACTACGACACGGACGATGCGATGTGCCCGTCCTGGAAAGCCACGCGCGACCGCGTACATTCGCCCAAGGGACGGGCCTCGCTCATGCGCGAATGGCTGCGCCAGCAGGACGTGGCCGGCGGCGATGTCCTGCAAGCGGCCAAGGCGATGGATGCGTCGCGGGAGAGTCTGCTTTCCGAACCACGGAAACTGCGCCGCAGTGACCGTGGAGAAGATTTCTCCCACGAGGTCTACGATGCCATGGCCGGCTGCCTGGCCTGCAAATCCTGCGCCGGGCAATGTCCGGTCAAGGTGAATGTGCCGGATTTCCGCTCGCGCTTCCTGCAGCTTTATCACCAGCGTTATCGGCGGCCATTGCGTGACTACCTGGTCGGCATGCTGGAGACGATGTTGCCGGCGCTAGCCCGTTTTCCGCGCGCCTATAACTACGTCACCGGACAGCAATGGCTGCGCGGCCTGACGGCGCGCTGGATCGGCCTGGTCGACAGTCCCGCCCTGGATGGCACCGACCTGGCCGCCGTGCTGCAGAAGTGGGACGTGCGGCCGGCGACCGCGCAAAGCCTGTCTGCGCTGAGCGGGCCGGAACGTGAGCGCAGCGTTGTGTTGGTACAGGATGTCTTCACGCGCTATTTCGAGACCTCCCTCGTGGCCGACTTCATCGAGCTGGCGAGCCGCCTGGGGTATCGGGTCTGGCTGGCGCCTCAGCTGCCCAATGGCAAGCCCTTGCACGTGCATGGTTTCATGGCCAGGTTCGCCCGGGCCGCCATCGCCAATGCACAAGCTCTGTCGGCGCTGGCGAAAGCCGGTGTCGCCCTGGTCGGCATCGATCCGGCCATGACGCTGGTCTATCGTCAGGAATATCTCAAGGTGGAGGGCATCGGTGATGTGCCCAGGGTGGCCTTGCCGCAGGAGTGGCTGGAACAGGTAGCGGCCTCACGGCCCCGGGGGCAGGTTGTGGCGGCGTCATACCGCCTGATCGCGCATTGTACCGAGAAGACCAATGCACCCGACAGCTCGCGTCAGTGGAAGCAGGTGTTTGCCGGCTTCGGCCTGGCGCTGAAGCTGGAGGAGGCGGGTTGTTGCGGCATGTCGGGGACCTATGGTCATGAGGCCCGCAACCTGGCCACGTCGAAGATCATCTATGCGCAGTCGTGGGAGCGTAAGCTGGAGGCGGGTGGTGATGAATTGCTGGCTACCGGGTATTCCTGTCGTAGTCAGGTCAATAGGTTGTCGCAGCGGCAGCTTCGGCATCCGTTGCAGGTGTTGTTGGAGCGGGTGCGGGCTGGGGCTGTCGCTTAGTCGCTCAACGCACCCCTGTGCTGATGAACACTGGCACGGCTTGCTGCTGCTCAGGCACCCAGGAGGCGGCGAGCTAGTACGGTTTGCATGTCACGACGGCCGTCTGCAATGAGGTAAATGATGACTTGATTACCAGTCACCCGATAGATCACGCGGTAGGGCTTGAAGGTGGTCTGACGGTATTCTTTGATGCCAAGGCCGATCAGTTCCTTGGGATAGCTGCCGCGTTCTGGGTATTTGGAGAGATTTTCGACAACGCTCATCAATCGATCCAATACATGGTCGGCGTTGGCGACGCAGTCGAATTCGGAAATGTAGTCGTGCAGGGCCTCCAGATCCTGTTCCACGCCTTCGGTAAGCAGGACGTCGAACTTGGCAGATCGGTCTGCCATCACACTGCGGATCGTTTGGCGCGGAGACGGGCAACCACGTCGGCCATGGGTTTAACCTTGCCAGCTGCCACATCCTGATTGCCCAATGCGAGGATTTTGAGCAAGGCCAATGTTTCCTGTGTCTCTTCGTAAGAGGCGACATCTTGGAGGACAACCTTGGCTTCGCCATTTTGCGTGATCACCATCGGTTCACGTCGCTCTACGATGTCTGCAAAAACCTCGGCGGCGTTAGCTTTTAGGTAGCTGATCGGTTTGACTTGTGATGAGTAGCGCATGAGTGTGCTCCAGATTTTGTTGGGACTTAATATAGTCTTTTAATGGTCTGATGAAAAGGCTTAGGGTTTGGTTTTGCGTATATCTCGCCATTTCTTCTTGTTGGGTGGACGTAGCGGGAATCTCCCGGGATTGCGCTTGCAAGCGCAATCCGCTCGCCGGGCACGACGCATGCGTCGCGAAACCCCCGGCTCGCCCCGCGTCCGTGCCGGGCGCGGGATCGATCTCGATGCGTCAAAAAACAAAAGGAAATGGCCCTGGGTGGGGCCAATCTTCTTGCTTGGTGGACGTAGCGGGAATCTCCCGGGATTGCGCTTGCAAGCGCAATCCGCTCGCCGGGCGCGACGCATGCGTCGCGAAACCCCCGGCTCGCCCCGCGTCCGTACCGGACGCGGGATCGATCTCGATGCGTCAAAAAACAAAAGGAAATGGCCCCGATGGGGCCATTTCCTTTTGTTTGGTGGAGGCGGCGGGAATCGAACCCGCGTCCGCAAGCACTCTACAGACGGTTCTACATACTTAGTGCTGTCATTTGATTTAACTCGGACGCCGCGGACGCACACGCTGCGTAAAAGCTAGTCACCTTGGATTTAACCCCGGTTCAAGTGACCCGTTCCGAGGCGATTCTCTGTAAATGACTCCACCGCTGTTGCCAGCCCACCCCAGAGACGAGATGGTGTGGAGCTAACCGCGATTAAGCGGCCAGTGCGTACGAGTTATCGTTAGCAGTTATTTACGTTCTGACTGTATTTACGAGGTAATCAGGCCTCGGTATGCCCCGCGCTGCTTTGCAACCCACGTCGAAACCAAGTCGCCCCCGCAGAGAGAGAGACCTCTATTATAGCACGCCAGCCGAGACAGCATGTGCCCAGCCCAGGATGATCAGCTCAGATACTTGTTCAGCCGCTTGGCGGCATTGCGCAGGTGGGTTTCTGCGGCGATCCCCGCAGCATCCGGGTCCTTGTCTTCGATGGCCTGGAATATGGCCTTGTGTTCGTCTTGCACGGCCTGGATCAGGTTGTTGTAGTTTGTCGCCGTATTGCTGCGTGCCTGACGGATAAGTCGTCGGACGTGACGTTCCAGATATTCATTGAGCATGCAGAAGTGAGGGTTTTTCGTTGAGTCCACGATGGCCTGGTGAAACGCAAAATCCTCTTCGTCTCCCAGCTTGTCGCTGATGATGGCGTACTCCATGCCCACCAATGCCTGCTTGATCTTCTTTAGATCCTCCGGGGTGCGGCGAATCGCTGCATAGCGTGCTGCCGCAGTCTCAAGTGTCACCAGCAATTCGATGACATGCTCAAGTCCCTCGGCATCATTCAATGCCGCAGCCTCAAAGCGAAATGCCTGGCGCGAGCCACGTTCGTTGACAAACGCGCCTCGCCCTTGCTGGGCATTGACAATGCCTTCCGACTTCAGTTGAGAGAGTGCTTCCCGCACCACCGAGCGGCTCACCGAGAATTGCTCGCCCAGCTGCTTTTCGCTGGGTAGCTTGTCGCCCGGTTTGAGCCGCTGCTCGCGGATTTCCTCATTAATCCATTCAACGATGTCTTCGGTGAGTGATTGAGCGGGCAAGCGCTGTGTTGCGTTTTTCATGGGTCAGATTGCCCTTGGATTAATTGATGTACAGACCGCCGTTGACCTGAAGTGTTTCCCCAGTGATAAATGACGCAAGCGGAGAACACAAAAAGGCAATCGAGCCGGCTACTTCTTCCGCGGTCCCCAGTCGGCCAAGCGGGGTATTTTGCAGCAGCGTCGCTCCCTTCTTGGCCAGCAATGCGTTGGTCATCGGGGTTGCAATGATACCCGGTGAGACTGCATTGACCCGTATTTTAGGGGCAAGCTCAAGTGCCAGGCTACGGGAGAAACTGATGACAGCCCCCTTGGCGGCTGAGTAATGGGCATGGGCGTAGCTGCCACGCTGGGCAGCCAGCGAGGCCAGATTCACGATCGAACCGCCTTCACGCAGATACGCAATGGCTGCGCGGCAGATGTAGAAAGTGCCATCGAGATTGATGGCCATGAGGCGGCGCCAGTCCTCGTCGCTCATTTCCGCAACGAGCCTCTCGGGATAGATACCAGCCGAATGGATCAGGTGGTCAATGCCACCGTGCACATCGGCACATGCTTTGAGCTCGGCTCGGCAGGCGCCAGCATCAGCGACGTCCAGTCGATGCAGGCTGACCCTCGATCCAGGCGCGATGTGAGCAATCTCCGCCTGCAGGCTTTCCAGTGCGTGCATGTCAATGTCAGCCAGTGCCAGGTGCGCACCCTGCCTGGCCAGCAGCAAAGAAGCCGCACGGGCAATGCCTCCGCCAGCACCCGTAATGAAAAAGCTTTGTCCTTCGAATGAAATCATCTGGTTTCCTCTTGTCTATGGTGAGTATCTAAACGCCAATTGCTCCGGAAACCCTTGGTGGGCATGGGTTTCCGGGTGCCGTGAAATCCCCGCAGACTCTGGCGAGCTCCCGCTGACGGTTGTTGACATCACAAAAACCGCTCTGTAGAATCGCTCCACAACTTGTCTGACAAGATTAGAAGTTTATCAGACAACTTAAGAAAAACCTATCAACCCGGGGCAAAAAATGTCCAGCGGCGTCCACAGAAAAGCGCCCGACAGCGTCACCTAGCGGAGGAGATTTCGTGAGTCAGGCAACCGCCAAAGACAGTACTGCACGCGTGACGCCGTCACCCATCATCAACGGAAATACCAAGGTCGTAGGCATCGTGGCTGATCCCATCGGTCATGTGCGCACCCCTCAGGCATTCAATGCATTCGCCGCTGAGCACGGTATCAATGCCGTCGTCGTACCTTTGAATGTTCGCCCGAGCGAATTTGCGGCTGCGGTAAAGGCCTTTGCCAAAGTGCGCAGCATGGCTGGATTGGTTGTCACCATCCCGTACAAGGAGAGCATTTCCCCGCTATGCGATGAACTCACAGAGGCCGCCAGGCAGGTCGGTGCGGTCAACATCGTGCGTTTTGAGCACGGAGAGGGCGGCACCGCACGCCTGGTCGGCAGCAATCTGGATGGTGAAGGATTTGCGGGTGGCCTGGAGGCCCAGGGACATGAGCTGGCCGGGCGCCGCGTCTATCTGGCCGGCGCAGGTGGTGCAGGAAAGGCGATTGCACATGCAATGGCCGCACGCGAAGTGAGCGCCATCGGTGTCTACAACCGCAATACCGAGCGCGCTGCTCAACTGGTGGCCGAGTTGCAGCGCTACTACCCTCGACTGAATGCCCACGTCGCAAGTGAGCAACCCAGCGATTATTCCATTGCCATCAATTCCACCTCGCTCGGCCTGAACGAGGGAGATGCCTTGCCGTTCCCGGTCGATGGCCTGCCAGCTGAGGCCCTGGTGGCGGAGGCCGTCATGAAGGTGGAGCTGACTCCGCTGTTGGCCGCGGCCCGGGCGCGCGGGCTGAGAGTGCATTTTGGTCGGTACATGATGGAAACCCAGATTGAACGCATGGTGCAATTCCTTGGATTGCAAAGGGAGCACGCCGCCTCATGAGAAAGGGAGTCGCACCGGCGCGACTCTCAATCGGAGCCCGGGAGCCGGAAGGGAAAGGCCTGGAATCCAATAAACATAATGGAGATGATGCATGAACAAGAAACAAGTCGGATTGTCCTTGACGGCGCTGACATTGGCCGCTGCTACCTGTGCTGCTCAGGCCGCCGCTCCCCTGAAAATCGCCCTGGTGGAAACCTTGTCCGGTCCGCAGGCTTCGACGGGCCTGCTGTATCGTGCCGCTGTGAAGTACGGGATGGACCGCATCAATGCGGCAGGCGGATGGAATGGTCAACCGATCCAACTGGCGGAATACGATAACCAGGGTGGACCTGCCGGCGCGTCGGACAAGGTCAAGGCAGCCATCGCAGCGGGCGCGCAGATCATCATTCAGGGTTCCTCCTCTGCGGTGTCGGGGCAAATTACCGAGGACGTGCGTAAGTACAATATTCGCAACGCCGGCAAGGAAGTCCTGTTCATGAACATGGGCGGCGAGGCGTTGGAACTGACCGGCGACAAGTGCCACTTCTATCATTTCCGTTTCACTACCAACGCCATTATCCGCGTCAAGACGCTGGTACCCGCAATGAAAGAAGCGAAGGAACTGGGCAGCAAGGTCTATGCGATGAACCAGAACTACTCCTGGGGCATCGATATGGATCAGGCCATCAAGGACTATGCATCCACAGGCGGTTATACCGTCGTCGAGAGCACGCTTCATGATGTCAACAAGATTCAGGATTTCTCGCCGTATGTCGCCAAAATCAAGGCGAGTGGCGCCGATACGGTGCTGACCGGCAACTGGTCGAACGATTTGCTGCTCCTGATGAAGGCAACCCGCGCTGCAGGTCTGAAAGTTCGCTTCGGCACCGTCTTCCTGGATCAACCGGGCAACCTCGGCAATGCCGGTGACACCGCGCTGGGACACTATGTATCGCATGCCTTCAACATCGAGACAAACAAGGCGACCGAGGAATTCGCTGCTGACTACAAGTCCAAGACCGGTCACTTCCCGACCTTCATCGAGCCGCAGACCGCCTTCGGCATGCAAATGCTGGGCGAAGCACTCAAGCAGGTCAAACCGGGCAGTGACAAGGTCAACGTGACGGAGCTGGCCAAAGCGCTGGAGAAAGTAAAGATCGAAACCCCGATGGGGGAAACATCGATTCGCGCCGCCGACCATCAAGTGGTCCTGCCGGTCGTGGTGTCCCGTGTCGAAAAGAACGTCAAGTACAAGGTCGACGACACGGACATGGGTTTCAAGGTCATCAAGAAGTTCACCGGCGAAGAAGCAGTGAACCCGGTCCAAAGCAGCTGCAAGATGCAGCGTCCCTCCTGATTGATTAGCCAAGCAGGCACCATGGTTTCCATGGTGTCGACATGACATCAGACGTCTTTGCCGTCTGGTGCGGGGACTGTCGTCCCGTTTTCCTGGGAAACGCTATGGAATTTTTTACCGTATCGCTTATCAACGGCACCATCTATGGCCTGTTGCTGTTCATGGTGTCGGCTGGATTGACGCTCATCTTCGGCATGATGGGGGTGCTCAATTTTGCCCACACCTCTTTCTACATGGTCGGTGCCTATCTGGCTTATACCCTGCAGAAGTTCATCGGATTCTGGCCCGCGGTGATCATTTCCCCGCTGATTGTCGGTGTGTTGGGTGTCGTCGTGGAGCGCTGGTTCCTGCGCCGTGTCCACAAGTATGGCCACGCCCACGAGTTGCTCTTGACCTTTGGTCTCTCTTTCATCATTGCAGAACTCGTCAAACTGTTCTTCGGCAACTATCCCGTCAACTACCAGGTGCCGGCGTCGCTGTCATTTGCGGCTTTCCGCCTGTTCGGCACGGATTATCCCTTCTATCGCCTGATGATGGGACTGGTCTCGCTACTGATGTTCGGCCTGATCTACCTTCTGCTTTCACGAACCCGCATCGGTATCGTGGTGCGCTCGGCGATCTATCGCCCGGCCATGGCCGAAACACTCGGGCACAACGTCCCTCTGGTTTTCATGGGGGTGTTCGGCGTAGGCGCTGCTCTGGCCGGGTTGGCGGGGGCCATCGCTGGAGCGTTCTACACCACCAATCCGAACATGGCGCTGGAACTGGGCGTGCTCGTGTTCGTGGTGGTGGTCATCGGCGGCCTGGGCTCGCTGGAGGGGGCGATGCTCTCATCGATTCTGATTGGGCTCATCTCTTCGTTCGCCGTCGGCGTGGACATCAGTCTGGCAGACGCGCTTGGGTATGTCGGTGCCGGCGACTGGGCGCGTGCAGTCGGTGGTTTGATGACGCTGAAAGTGTCTTCGCTCGCCGCCACCATCCCGTTTGCGTTGATGCTGCTGGTATTGCTGGTTCGCCCCTCCGGGCTGATGGGTGAAAAGGAGTAAGTCACATGAATGAGTCCACCAACAAGGCCTTGCATGCTGTCCCATCGGTCGCACCGCTGACGCAGCCAACCCAGGCAAAACCGGTAACACCGGTACCAAAACTGCTGGCCAGTTCGATGGCGCCGCGTTTGATCCTGATCGCGGTCGTGCTGTTGTTGGCACTGGCCCCTGTCGTGCTGCCGCAGACCCTCGTCAATGCAGCTATCCAGATGCTCATCGCCGCACTGTTTGCCACAGCCTTCAACGTACTGTCGGGCCAGGGAGGGATGCTCTCCTTTGGTCACGCGGCCTACTTCGGTATTGGCGCGTTCTCCACATTGCACGCCATGAACGCCTTGGGCGGTGCCGGTTTGCTTCCTACGCCACTTCTGCCGGTCTTCGGCGGATTGGGAGGATGCCTGCTGGGCCTGGTCGCCGGCTGGTTTTCAACGCAACGAAGCGGGGTGTATTTCTCGATGATCACGCTTGCCCTGGCGGAGTTGCTGCACGCATTGGCGCCACACCTGACCGGTGTTTTCGGCGGTGAAGCCGGCGTGTCATCGATGCGTATGCCGGCCTGGGGCATTTCTTTTGGCGAGCCCATCCATGTCTACTACCTGACGCTGGTGTGGGTGATGATGTCGTTGGCTGCCTTGTACTTCTTCACGCGCACGCCCCTCGGTCGTCTCACGCTTGGGTTGCGCGAGAACGCTCATCGACTGAAATTTCTCGGTTACAGCGTCCACTCCGCACGTGTGATGGTGTTCATGATCTCGGCATGTTTTTCCGGCGTTGCTGGCGGCCTGCTGGCGATGAACAACGAAGCGGGAAACTACGTCCTGTTCGACATGCACCTGTCCTCTGAAGTCGTGCTCAATGCCTACATTGGCGGGACGGGGGTGTTCTTCGGCCCGGCCCTGGGGGCGGCGGTGATGACCTTCTTTGGATATGCCGTCTCCGACTTGACCCGCTCCTGGCTGCTCTACCAGGGTCTTATCTTCGTTGTGGTGATGATGTTCATGCCCAACGGCTTGTCCGGCGTGGTGGTGTGGTGGCAACGGAGCCAGCGTAGTGGCGCCGTGCTGCTCCGCTATGTATCGGGCTGGGCTCTCGGTGGCCTGCTGTGTTCGGCCGCAGTGGTCTTTACGGTGGAGTTGCTGCAAAGAGCATTGGGTTCCGACTACCAGTCCTTGCTGCTGGAGGGACAGCCATGGCCGGCCATCACACTGTTTGGCCGCGCCTGGTTGCCCGGTGCGATGACGACATGGATCTTGCCGCTGCTGCTGGTGGTCGCAGGGGGGGGGATGTTGAATCGCGTGACCCGGGCCTGGGATGTACTCAATGAAAAGGAGGGCGCATGACTGTCATGACCTCGACCAATACCAATGCAGCGCTGACACTGAGGAAAGTCAACAAGTCCTTCGGAGAGGCCCACATTATCCGAGGTGTCGACCTTGAGTTGCGCACCGGGGAGCGTCACGCGTTCATTGGTCCCAACGGAGCGGGCAAGTCGACCCTGTTCCATCTCATTTCGGGACAGTTCAAGCCCAGCTCCGGCGAGATTTTTCTGGGTGACATTCCCATCGGCGCAGTAAGCCCGGAGCGTATCAATCGCATGGGACTGGCGCGCTCGTTCCAGATAACAAACATCTTCTCGAAGCTATCGGTATTCGAAAACCTGCGCCTGGGCGTGATGCAGCGCTTCGGCATGCAGTACACGTTGTGGCGTCCGATCTCCGGTTACAGGAAGGTCAACGAACTGACCGAGCAGCTGATGGAGCAGGTGCGCCTTTCTCGCCATCGGGACACGCTGGGCGGTGAGCTGTCGTATTCGGAACAGCGCTCTCTCGAGATCGGCATGACATTGGCATCCGATCCGAAAGTGTTGCTTCTGGATGAGCCCATGGCCGGCATGTCGCGCGAAGAAACCGACTACACCGCTGACTTGCTGCGTGAGCTTTCCGCAGGGCGAAGCTTGATGATTGTTGAACACGATATGGATGTGGTGTTCTCGCTCTGTGACCGCATCAGCGTTCTGGTCTATGGCCAGGTTGTCGCAACGGGAACACCCGAGGAAATCCGCAACAACGCCCAGGTACAAGAAGCCTATCTGGGCTCGGAGGTATCAGCATGAGAACGGCTGCCGCAACATCATCGGCCCCACTGCTGCAGGTCAGAGACTTGCATGCGCACTATGGCAAAAGCCACATCCTGCAAGGGGTAAGTTTCGACGTCGGGAAAAACGAAGTGATCAGCCTGCTGGGGCGAAACGGTTCGGGGCGCTCTACCACGGCGCGCGCCATCATGGGACTGGTTCCCCCCAGTGGCGGCCAGGTGCTGCTGGATGGGCGCGACCTGGCCGGACAGCGTCCATTCGCCGTCTCGCGTGCCGGGATTGCATTTGTGCCGGAGGAGCGTGAGGTCTTCGGCAACCTGACCGTCGACGAGAACCTCCAGATGGGCATGCAGCGTGCGCGTGACGACGCGCCCGAGTGGACTGTCGAGCAGATGTTTGATTTCTTTCCTCGTCTGAAGGAACGGAGAAACACGCGTGCCGGCAATCTCTCCGGCGGCGAGCAGCAGATGCTGACCATCTGCCGCTCGCTGCTGGGTAATCCGCGCCTGATATTGATTGACGAGCCAACGGAGGGCCTGGCGCCGAAGATCGTGACGGTGGTCGGCGAGGCTATCCGGGAAATCCACCGGCGCGGTGTGTCGGTCGTGCTTATCGAGCAGAAGCTGACCATTGCGCTAAAGATATCGACGGGCGTGTGCTTGCTTGGTCACGGCCATATTGTCTTCAGCGGCAGGCCCGACGAGCTCACTGACAACCCGCAGCTGCTCAAAGACTGGCTGGCGGTATGACCAACGACCTTGACCTGATCCCCAAAGACACCATGAGCGACCATGAAATCGACGCACATGCATTGCATGCTGCAGCCAAATACAAGCAGTTCCCCGACCTTGCCGGGAAGGTCGCATTCATCACCGGTGCCGGCAGTGGCATTGGCCGTGCAATGGCCGATGCCTTCGCGGCCAACGGCGCCCACCTGGCCTTGCTGGATATCAATGCCGAGGCGCTGGAGCATGCACGCGCAGAGTTGCATCGTACTTTCCCCGAGGTTGAGATCGAATGTCACGTTGCATCGATTGCCGATGATATTGCGGTGGAAGCGGCGGTTGCCACGGCACATGCCCGCTTCGGTCGTATCGACGTATTGCTCAACAACGCCGGGATTTCGGCAAACAAGCCAAGCCTGGAGCTGCCGGCGGAGCAATGGCGTCGTGCCATCGACATCAACCTGAACGGCGTCTTCTATTGCGCACAGTCGGTGGCCAGACGGATGCTCACCCAGGGCAGTGGCGTCATCCTCAACACCGCTTCGATGTACGGCACCGTGGCCGCACCCGAGCGCGCGGCTTACTGCGCCAGCAAGGCCGCCGTCGTCATGCTGACCAAGGTGTTGGCGATCGAGTGGGCCGCCAAGGGCCTGCGGGTCAATGCACTTGCGCCAGGCTATGTCCGCACGGCCCTGGTGGAGGAGCTGGTGCGAACCGGTCGCATGGACCTGGATGCGCTGACTCGCCGTACGCCGGCTCGCCGCCTGGGTGAGCCGCACGAAATCGCCACCTTGGCATTGTTCCTCGCGTCCGAACACGCGGACTTCATCAACGGCCAGGCCATCGTCGCCGATGGCGGCTGGTCTTCCTACAGCTATGTCTGAGCTCATTGCCTCGGCCGTCCGTGGAGGGCGTAGCCGATATGACCGAATCAGTTTCTTCTTTGGAGATCAACCTCATGTCTGACCACATTGCACTCGCCCCGGCCGCACCGTGGGTCGAACTGCGCAGTACCGACGCTGACTGGAAAGCGGCCGATCCTGCGCTTCTGGGTAGCTTGCTTTGCCACATGCACCTCATTCGTGCCTTCGAAGAATCCGTGCTGGAGCTGGCCATGGAGGGCCTCGTGCACGGTCCGGCGCACTCCAGCGTTGGCCAGGAGGGGGGCGCTGCCGGCTCCATCCTGCCCCTGTTCGCAGCCGACCAGGTCAATGGCTCGCACCGTGGCCACCACCATTTCCTGTCCAAGGCGCTGGCTTATCTCACGCCAGACGGCATCGATCCCGCTGCCGATCTGACACCCGGGATCGAACAACTGCTGCAACGTACGCTTGCCGAAATCCTGGGGCTGGCTCAAGGATTCTGCCAGGGGCGTGGCGGCTCCATGCACCTGCGCTGGGAAGAAGCGGGTGTGCTGGGCACCAATGCCATCGTCGGTGGAGGCGTGCCGCTGGCCGCCGGTGCGGCCTGGGCCCACAAGCATGCTGGCACCGACAACGTGGCCGTGACCTATTTCGGAGATGGTGCCATCAACATCGGCTCGGTGCTGGAAACGATGAACCTTGCGGCTGCCTGGAAGCTGCCGCTGTGCTTCTTCATCGAGAACAACGGCTACGCCGTTTCCACCACCGTGGAGGAGGCCACGGCGGAGCCGCGCTTGTCCGCGCGGGGGGCGGCCTTCAACATCCCGAGCTGGAAGGTCAACGGCATGGACCCGCTGGCGGTGCACCTGGCTATGAGCGAGGCACTGGAACATATGCGCGCTGGCAGGGGGCCGACCATCATCGAGGCAGACGTCTACCGTTTCTTCCACCAGAACGGTGGCTTCCCCGGGAGTGCCTTCGGCTACCGTACCAAGGAAGAAGAGCAATCGTGGCGCCAGCGCGATCCGCTGGACTTGCTGGGCAGCCGGATGCAAGAACGCGGCCTGATCGACGAAGCGGGAATCCTGGCCCTGCGCAATCGCATCAAGGCGTCGATGGCGCGTGCGGTAGAAGCCCTGACCGAAAGTGACCCGGGCCGCGCCGGCAAGAAGCGTATCCGGCCCGAGTTGTGGCCCAGCCCCGACTTCCGGGATGTCGGTGTCCGTGGTGACCTGTCGGAACTGGAAGGTGTGCGTACCGAGGAAGAACATAGCTTCAGCGGCAAGCTGGAGCAGCGCAAGTTCATCGATGTGGTCGCCGATGTGATGGACCGCCGCATGGCCGTGGATGAACGCGTGGTGGTCATGGGCGAGGACGTGCACCGTCTCAAAGGCGGCACCAACGGCGCTACCCGCGGCCTGAAGGACAAGTATCCGGAGCGCACGCTGGGAACGCCGATCAGCGAAAACGCCTTCTGCGGTCTGGGTGGTGGTATCGCCATGGACGGCCGTTTCCGTCCGGTGGTGGAGTTCATGTACCCCGATTTCATGTGGGTCGCGGCCGACCAGGTGTTCAACCAGATCGGCAAGGCGCGTCACATGTTTGGTGGCGATATCGAGGTGCCGTTCGTGCTCAGAACCAAGGTGGCAATGGGGACCGGCTATGGCTCGCAGCACTCGATGGACCCAGCGGGCATCTTTGCGACCAGCCCCGGGTGGCGCATCGTGGCCCCTTCCACGCCGTTTGATTATGTCGGCCTGATGAACGCGGCCCTGGCATTGAAGGACCCGGTACTGGTGATTGAGCACGTGGACCTCTACAACAGCAGTGGTACTGCCCCGGTCGATGATTTCGACTATCAGACTCCGTTCGGACGTGCGGCGGTGCGTCGCCAGGGCAAGGAAATGACCGTGCTGACTTATTTGTCCATGGTTGGTCATTCGCTGCAAGCCGTGCAGCAAACCGGTATCGACGCGGAAGTGATTGACCTTCGCTGGCTCGACCGCGCCAGCCTTGATTGGGAAACCATCGGTGCAAGCATCCGCAAGACCAACAATGTGCTGATTGTGGAACAAGGTGCCCAGGGGACTTCCTACGGCGGCTGGCTGGCAGATGAAATCCAGCGTCGTTTCTTCGACTGGCTGGACCAACCCGTGCAACGCGTGGTGGGTGGTGAAGCTTCGCCGAGTATCTCCAAGGTGCTTGAGCGTGCCGCAGCAGCGCGTACCGAAGAAACCGTCGTCGGTCTGCAGAACGTGATGCGAGATAAGGGCTCCGCCCCTGGTGTCGCTTGAGCACAGCCCGATTACAGTACAGAAAGGATTCGCCATGAGTATCAAGATGATTGTTCCGATGGAAGTCGGCATCGCCTGTCGGGACCTGCCGGCATTGCGCCGCTTCTATGAAAACACCATGGGTTTCACCTTCGTGAGTGAGATCACCGTGTCGGCCGAAAACTCGGCACCCTCTGGTCTGTCGGCGGACGGTTATACGGTAGTGCGCCTGCAGACGCCTTATGGCGAGCGGATCAAACTGCTCGCCCCGAACACGCCGCCTCAGGCAGAGCCTGCCCCAGCGTTCATCCTGGACAAGCCAAATGCCGCCTATCTGACATTTATTGTGGACGATATCAATGCCGCCATCGCCAAGCTGCTGGATGCGGGAATCCACTTCATGACGGGCCGTCAGCGGGTGGAGGCGCGCCCCGGTGTTTACCTGGCGTTCTGCCGCGACCCGGAAGGCAACGTTCTGGAATTGGTTGAGTACAGCGATATCGCTGCCTATCGGCCCGACCTCAAGAAAGCGGAGAACTGAGATGGCGAAGCTGATCAAGATGCCCGAGATTGCGGCCAATGCGACTTCGGCCGTCATCGTCCAATGGTCTAGAAAGGAAGGCGAATCCATCAAGGCGGGGGAATGCCTGGCGGAGATCGAGACCGACAAGGCCGTCATCGAATACGACGCCGACACCAGTGGCGTGATTGGGAAAATCCTGGCACCGGCCGGCAAGGACGTGGAAGTCGGCGCGCCAATCGCCGTACTGTTCGAAGCAGGTGAGAAAGACGTCGACATCACTGCGCTGCTCGCTGGGGCTGGGACTGCGACTGGTGCGGCAACGGCCCCGATGGCTGCGGCAACCTCTTCCGGCTCGGCACCGGTGGCCAAGGCTGGCGGCAATGAGCCTGCCTCTGGCCGCATCTTCGCCAGTCCGCTCGCCCGCCGCCTGGCGCAAGAGCGGGGCCTGGCGCTGGAGGGTCTGAAAGGCAGCGGCCCCCATGGCCGTATCGTTCGTCGCGATGTAGAGGCAGCGCGTCAGGACGTGCCTGCCACTGTCTCGGCGGCCAAGCCTGCGGCGCAGAGCGCTTCCCCGGTTGGTTCCGCGTTCACGGAGATTGCCCACAGTGGCATGCGTCGCACCATCGCCCGGCGGCTCAGCGAGAGCAAGGCCAACATTCCGCATTTCTATCTCAGTGCTGATTGCCGCATGGATAAGCTGCTGTCACTGCGCGCGGAGATCAATGCCGCCGCTACCAGGAAGGTATCGGTCAACGATTTCATCGTGAAGGCAGTCGCCGTGGCGCTGCAGGCGGTGCCGGACATGAATGTAAGCTGGACCGAAAACGCGCTGCGCAAGTACGAGGTGGCCGATATCTCCGTGGCGGTGTCCACCGATGGTGGTCTGATCACCCCTGTGGTGCGCAACGCCGGGGCCAAGACCCTGTCCGCGATCAGCACGGAAATCGCCGATCTGGCCGCGCGTGCACGGGCAGGCTCACTGGCTCCGGATGAATATCAGGGCGGCAGTTTTACCGTCAGCAATCTGGGCATGTTCGGCGTGCGCGAATTCTCGGCCATCATCAATCCACCTCAAGCGGCCATCTTGGCCGTTGGCGCGACCTTGCAGCAGGCGGTCGTGGCGGACGGTCAGCTAGGCGTAGCCCAGGTCATGAAAGTCACGTTGTCCGTCGACCATCGTGCGGTCGATGGTGCGTTGGCAGCGCTGTGGCTGGCGGCATTCCAACGTTGCATCGAAAACCCGCTTAGTGCATTGATTTGAGGTGACCGTGAGCAAGCTAGAGCAAACTGAATACGACCTGGCGGTCGTTGGAGGCGGCCCGGGAGGATATGTGGCTGCCATTCGCGCCGCGCAGCTGGGCATGAAAACGGTCTTGATAGAGAAGGACCAGTTGGGGGGTGTCTGCCTTAACTGGGGCTGCATTCCCACCAAGGCATTGTTGCGTTCGGCAGATGTCTTGCGCCTGGTGCGTGAGGCATCCAGGTTCGGCGTGCAAGCAGGTGTGCCGCAGGCCGACCTGCAAGCGATGGTGGCGCGCTCCCGGGCGGTGGCGGCGGAACTGAACAGAGGCGTCGGCTACCTGATGAAGAAGAACAAGGTCACGGTGATCAATGGCACGGCACGTCTTGCGGGACGGGGCCGTCTGGCCATCGAGCGCAAAGATGGAGATGGACAGTCCCACGTCCGGGCGAAGCACATCATCCTTGCCACCGGTGCGCGGGCACGGGTGTTGCCTGGGCTGGTACCTGACGGCGAAAGCGTGTGGTCTTATCGGGAGGCGCTGGTGCCGCGTCAGGCGCCGCGTCGCCTGCTGGTGATCGGTGCCGGTGCCATTGGCATTGAATTCGCCAGTTTCTACCTTGCCTTGGGGGCCGAGGTCAGCGTGGTCGAAATGGCTGACCGGATCTTGCCGGTGGAGGATGAGGACATCAGCGCGCACGTTGCCAAGGCGCTCCGCAAGGATGGTATGCACCTCTACACGGGTTCGCGCATCGTGTCTGCGGACAAGCGTCCCCTGGGGGCCGGCCATGAGTGGCATGTCAGTCTTGGCGGCAAGCACCAGGAAACCCTGGTAGCGGACGTTGTTCTGGTGGCCGCCGGCATCGTGGGAAATGTCGAGAAACTAGGCCTGGAGGGCAGCGCCGTGAAGGTCGAGCGAACTCACATCGTGACGGATGCTTTCGGCGCTACCGGCGAGCCCGGTGTGTATGCCATCGGTGACGTCGCCGGGCCTCCGTGGCTGGCACACAAGGCAAGTCACGAAGGCGTTGCTTGTGTCGAAAAAATCGCCGGACTGCATCCTCATCCACTGGAAGCCTCCAGCATCGCGGCATGTACCTATAGCCACCCTCAGGTTGCCAGTGTCGGCATGACCGAGGCCGCAGCTCGCCAGGCTGGCCGCAGGATCCGGGTCGGGAAATTCCCGTTCTCCGTGAATGGCAAGGCGATTGCGTTGGGGGCGACGGATGGCTTCGCCAAGGTGGTCTTCGATGAAAGCAGCGGCGAGCTGCTGGGCGCGCACATGGTTGGCGAAGAAGTCACCGAGATGATCCAGGGATACGCCATAGCGCGGCAGCTTGAAAGCACCGAGGCTGAATTGATGGCCACGGTATTTCCCCATCCGACGCAATCGGAAGTCATGCACGAGGCTGTCCTGGCCGCTTACCAGCGCACTCTTCATATCTAAGCAAGGCGTTGATCTGTCTTCATTGCGTTTCCCGCAAGCCTGGACCCGCTCAGTCGGTATCGGCAACGGCCTGGCTGCCGCTCCTGCCTGCGCCAGGCCCTGCCGATTGCGGGCTTACTGGATGGTCAAATCCACCCGCGCCTTGGGCTCCTTGGCATCGATGCCGGTGCCATCGAGCTTGGGCGCAATCAGGAAGATCCGGGCCGGGTCGATGATGCTTTGCTCCTGCAGGTAGCTGCGCACCTGGTCGGCCCGGCGCTGGGCCAGGTTGCGCAGGTCGTCCTGGGTTACCTGGGTGTGTTCGATGATGAGCTTTTCCATCTCGGCCGCCGGCAGTGACTTGGCCAGGCCGATGGCGTTGCGCGGCTTGTCGAACTTGCTGTCCTTGTAGACCCGCTCCAGGTACTTGGCGCGCTCGGCATCGCTCAGTCGGATCGGGCCGGAAGGTTGGCCCTCCTTGGCGATCACCTCGCCGCGCTTGAGGGCGCGCATCTGGCGCTCCAGCGCCTCCTGGCGCAGGCCCTGGTCGTCCACCTGGGGATCGACGCGGCCGGTGATGTCGAGCTTGATGCCCGGGCGCTCATGCAGCACGTAACCCAGCGCATCGAGCTTCTTGCGCACCGTGTCGTCGATCTCGGCCGAACCGGGCGCGAATTCGATGTAGCGCAGTTCGCCGATGTTCTCGTCGCTGCGGAACATCGAGCCGATCAGCGCAAAGGGCGAGGTCACCGCCTTGACGATCAGGTTCACGAACACCCGCACGATGATGCCGCCGACCGAGAATTGCGGGTCCGACAGCGATCCGGAAATCGGCAGGTTCAGGTTGATGTTGCCGTTCCTGTCCTTGAGCAGCGAGACCGCCAGCATTACTGGCAGGTTGGTGGCGCTGGGGCTGTCGACGCGCTCACCGAAGGTCAGCTGCTCGATGCGCAGGTCGTTCTGGGCTACCAGCTTGTCGTTCTCGATCTTGTATTGCACGTCCATGGACAGCTTGCCCTTGGTGATCGGGTAGCCGGCGTACTTGGCCGAATACGGGGTCAGGCGCGGCAATTGGACGCCGTTGGCGCTGGCCTTCAGGTCCAGGTACATGGGCTTGAAGAGGGGATTGAGGGCACCCGAGATCTGCAGCGGGGCATCGTTGTCGATCTTGCCGCTGATGTTGATCGGCGCCGGCTGCGGCTTCTCCGAGGAGATCTCGCCGATGGAGCCGGACAGGCCGGTCATGTTGGCCGTGTAGTTGGGTTTGACGAAGTTGTCCGTGTAGTTGATGTTGCCGCCGTCGATGACCACCTTGCCCACGCGCACGATGGGCGCATCGGCGGGCGCGGCCGCTGCGGTGACGGGGGCGGTGGAGGTGGTCTTGCGGGAGTCGCCGGTGTTGCCCTTGGCATCTTTCTTGGTGTCGTCCGTGATCGAGCCTTGCGCGCCGGCGTCAGCCACCAGAATGTCCTGCAGATTCAGGCGGCCCTTGTCGGAGAGGATGGCGCGGGCGTAGAAGTTGTTCAGCGCGACCTTCTCCAGCGATACCTGCGGTCGGCCGCCGATCCTGGCCTGGATGCCGGAGATGTCCAGCGTGCGCCAGCGCAGGAAGTCGGTGGCTGTCACCTTGTCCTGCATGCGCAGGTTGGTGAGGGCGGCACTACCCTTGTAGTCCAGCGCGAACTTCTGCTGTTCCAGCGGCGGCGTCATGGCCAGCTTGCCCTTGGCGCTGAGCAGGCCGCTGCTGATGGTGACATTGAGCACATTGGCGAAGTAGCCCTGGAAGGGGGCGATCGGCAGGTCCTTGGCGTCCAGTTCGAGATCCACGTTCTTGAGATGGGGCGCGACCTGGCCGTTGACATCGACCTTGCCGGCCTTGTCGAAGCGGGCCTGCAGGTTCAGGCGCATGGCCTGGTCCAGCGTGTCGGTGACATTCTGCGCGCGCAGCGAGAGGGATTGCACGCTGATGGGCGCGGCGGCTTTGTTGCCCTTGGGCGTGAGCTGGAGATTGGCCAGTTCCACGGTGCTGTCGTCGACCCTGAGATGGCCGTCCTTGAACTGCAGCGTGGCGTTACCGGAGAGCTTGCCGGCCAGGTCATCGACCGGGGCGCTGTGGAGGTAGTTGCGGTAGCCGGCCAGGTCGATGCCGGCCAGCGTCAGCTTGCCGCTCGCAGCAGGCTTGAGGGGGGCGATGTCGCCTTCGAAGCCGAGCTTGCCGTGGCCGTTCTCCAGCATCGACAGTTTCAACTGGGCGGGTTTGGCATCAGCGGCCGTCGAGAGCTGTGCGGCGCTGATCTCGATCTGCGACAGTTGCACGGTTTGCGCCGGCGCGGCGTTGGCTTCGTCACGCCAGTTGATTTCTCCGTTACGTACATTCAACTGCTGCAATACGATGGTGGCCGGCGCTTGCGCCGGTGTCGCTGCAGCGGGGGCAGCAGGAGCGGGGGAAGCCGTCTTTGCCTTGGCGCTGCTGCCGGCCTTGTTGCCGGACAGGGCGCGCAGCCAGTTGATCTCGCCGCGTGCATTCATGGAGGCCCAGACCTGCGGCTGCTCCAGCGTGACCTCGCTGATCTCGCCGCTGGCGGCCAGTACATCGAATTGCTGCAGCTGCGCCTTGAGCTGCTTGAGCTTGAGCAGGGGCGCCTGGTTCTTGTCCTGTACAGAGATGTCATCGAGCATCACATCACCGCTCAAGGCCACCTTGGGCTTGTCATCCTTGCGCACGAAACCCAGGTCCAGCCTGGTCGACAGCGTGGCACTGCGCAGCACCACCGGCAACTCGACCGGTACGAAGGGGAGGTAGCTGACCAGGTCCAGCTTGTCGATATCGATGGCGAAGGCCGATTCCTGCGAGGCGGTGAAGGGCTTGCTGCGGCCCTTCAGGTGCAGCGGCGTGCCGTTGATGACCGCCGACAGTTGCGGCTGCACGAAGCTATCGATATTGCCGGGCAGGTTGGAGATGAAAGGCAGGCCAAGCTGCAGCGCGGCGATCTCGATGGTCTTGCCGGTGACCTTGTCTTCGAAACGCAGGTCGCCATCCTGCAATTGCACGTTGGCCAGCGAGAAGCGCGACTGGCCCTCGCTCTTGGGCAGGGCGGCGATGCGTTCCAGGATGTCGGAGAAGTTGTAGTGGCCGATGCCCTGCGCATCGATGCGCACCACGTGCAGTTGCGGCGTGGTTAGCCTGATCTCGTCGACCACCGGCGCCAGGCGCAGCAGCGACATCGAGGAGGCATTGACCAGCAGCGACTTGGCGCCGAAGAAGGGCGTCTTGCCATCGGCCTCGTAGAGCGTGATATCGGAGGCAGTCAACGCCAGCCGGAACGGGTTGAAGGCCAGCGCGCCGATCTCCAGCCGGCGGCCGATCTTTTCCTGGGTCTGCTCGATGGCGATCTTCCTGACCAGGTAGGGCAGAGCCTGCCAGCTGATGGCGGCCAGCACCAGCAGGCTTGCTATGGTCCATGCCAGCCATGTCAGGGGGCGGCGCAGGCGCTGCCATCCCGGTTGCCTGGTCAGAGCGCTGAGGGCTGTCTTGGTCATGAGGATTTCCCTTGTCGAGGCCGTCCTGCGCTGGCGTCGGGGAAGGACGCGGGCGGGCGGCGCATATTGTGCTTGTTCTGGTGTGGCGGTGACCCGTGTGCGCACGAGCCGGCATGCCCTCACATTCTAATGCGAGGGCATGCTGCTGTACTAGGAGGGGAAAGCTGCGCCCAAGTTTCAGCGCTGCGGCAGGCGATGGCGCGTCAGGCCAGCAGATCGAGGAGATGCAGCGGGTGGTGCAGCAGGGCGTCAGCGTCCCAGCCGGCGGGCTCGCTGTGGCCGCAATAGCCCCAGGCAGCGGCCACCGTGGGCATGCCGGCCGCGCGGCCGGCCTGGATGTCGCGCAGGTCGTCGCCGACATACCAGCAGTCGGGCGCGTCCAGTTGCAGGCGCCGTGCGGCTTCCAGCAGAGGCGCGGGATGCGGCTTGGGATGCGGTGTGGTGTCACCGGAGACGATGCAGCCGGCGTGACCCAGGCCGATCTGCGGTGCCAGCACGTCGGTGAAGCGGGCCGCCTTGTTGGTGACGATGCCCCAGGCGATGCCGCGCGATTGCAGCTGCGCCAGCAGTTCGGGCACACCCTCGAAGAGCTGGCTGTGGGTGGTCATGTTGGCCTGGTAGCGGTCCAGGAAGCGTACACGCAGCGCCTCGTATTGCTCGTCGCCGGGATGGATCCCCAGCGCCGCACCGATCAGCCCGCGCGCGCCGGCCGAGGCGACCGGACGCAGGATCTCATAGGGTGCGTCCTCCAGTCCTCGCTCCTGGCGCAGGAAATTGGCGGCCGCAGCCAGGTCGGGGGCGGTGTCGGCAAGCGTGCCGTCGAGGTCGAACAGGATCGCGCGCGGTGGGCGTAGTGGCATGGTGGTAATGTCAGCAGTGGAGTGCGCCGCAGCCAGGCGGGCTGCGGCGGTGGAGAGATGGCGGTGCTCAGCCCAGCTTGGTACAGGCGACCAGGTAGTTGACGCTGGTGTCGTCGTTGAGCGAGTAGATCTTGGTCAGCGGGTTGTAGCCCATGCCCTTGAAGCCATCGATCTGCAGGTCGGCTTCGCGCGTGTAGCGGGCCAGCTCGGCCGGGGTGATGAACTTGGCGTAGTCGTGCGTGCCCTTGGGCAGCAGGCGCAGCACGTACTCCGCACCGATGATGGCCATCAGGTAGGACTTGGCGTTGCGGTTCAGGGTCGAGAAGAACAGCTTGCCACCCGGCTTGGCCAGGGTGGCCGCAGCGCGCACGATGGCGGCCGGGTCGGGTACGTGTTCCAGCATTTCCATGCAGGTCACCACGTCGTACTGGCCGGCTTCGCGGGCGGCCATGTCTTCGGCGGCGATCTTTTCGTAGCGCACTTGTACGCCGGACTCCATGCTGTGCAGGTCGGCCACCTTCAGGGCCTTGTCGGAGAGGTCGATGCCGGTGACGTTGGCGCCCTTGACGGCCATCGATTCAGCCAGGATGCCACCGCCACAACCGATGTCGATGACCTTCTTGCCGGCCAGCGGGGCACGGGCATTGATCCACTCCAGGCGCAGCGGGTTGATTTCATGCAGGGGACGGAATTCGGAACCCGGATCCCACCAGCGGTGGGCCAGTTCACTGAATTTCTGGATCTCTTGGGGATCGGCGTTCATGGTCGCGTTGGTCGTATTCATGGGCAGTAATGATAGCCGAAACAGGCCGGTGAGGTTGCCGGCACCAGATCAAGTCGGCTGGCAAAAGCTGCCGTCCGGCAAACCGGGCAAAACCGGGCGGGCATAAAAAAACCCCGCCGAAGCGGGGTTCATTGAGCCTTGTAGCGTCAATCGATTACTTGCGGGTACCCACAACTTCGATTTCCACACGACGGTTCTTGGCGCGGCCAGCAGCGGTCTTGTTGTCGGCGACCGGTTGCGACTTGCCCTTGCCTTCGGTGTAGACGCGGTTGGCTTCAACGCCCTTGGAGACCAGGTAGGCCTTCACGGATTCAGCGCGGCGAACCGACAGCTTCTGGTTGTAAGCGACCGAGCCGATCGAGTCGGTGTGGCCAACGGCGATGATGACTTCCAGGTTGATGGACTTCAGGTTGCCAACCAGTTCATCCAGCTTGGCCTTGCCAGCCGGCTTCAGGGTTGCCTTGTCGAAATCGAAGAACGCGTCAGCAGCGTAGGTCACCTTTTCCGAGGTCGGAGCAGCAGCCGGAGCCGGAGCAGGAGCGGGTGCAGCAGCAGCAACCGGAGCCGGTGCCGGCGGTTCTTCGCAAGGACCATTGGTGTAAGCGGTGTTCCAGCACAGACCGAAACCGCTGCGGGTAACGACGTCACGACCATCTTGCAGGTACAGGCTGCCCGGACGAACCTTGATGTCCTTGGTTTCCTGAGCGGTGGCAGACAGAGCGATGGCTGCGGACGCAGCAGCGAAGACGAGTTTTGCTAATTTGTTCATGTTTCTCCTCTCGGGTGAGATATCCGCAGATAAACTGCGCTACAAGATTACGACATCAAAAAATGAATAATATCATGTGTTCAGGTCGTCACCGGCCCTTGTTCCATGGGGCTGGTAATGAACTTAGCCGCCATTCTGCCACACGGATTGCCCTTGAGCGATGCTTGCCAATTGGTCCAGACAACGTTTTTGGGACTGTGTTGTTTCTTCGCAACGGGATTTTTAGGGGCCATTTTTGTTCCGTTGTGCAGCGAAATTCTTCGATTTTTTTAAGAAAATCCTTATTTTTCAACCAGTTCTCTTCTTTTTCATCCTGGCAAGTAGTTGCCATTTTCTCCGCGGCATCCTGAACGGGAGGGTCTAGGAAATCTCCTGATGGCAATGACAACAAAAATGTTTTCGGGAAAACTTTCCGATATTTGCTTTCTTGCACCGGTGTGTCACTACCCGGTACATGTCGCCACGGCAATACCAAGGGTCGCTTCTAATATATATAGGGAGCTGGCTCGCTGAATCGGCTGCTCTCGCAGGCTGGGAGAGGTTTGTGGCGGATCCGCCGGGGCTGTTTGCACGCCCGCGCAGGCCCTTGAAGGGGCGAATGGGGCTCCCGGCATGCTAGAATGATCTGTTGTGATCATGTCCCAGGGCCAGGCCCGCTCGGTGTGATTTTTTGTCCGAGAAACATCTTTCGACTCTCCAATGGATCAATTCGCTAAAGAAACCATCCCCATTTCCCTCGAAGAAGAGATGCGCAAGAGTTACCTCGATTACGCCATGAGCGTGATCGTGGGCCGGGCCTTGCCGGATGTGCGCGATGGCTTGAAGCCGGTGCACCGCCGCGTGCTCTATGCCATGCACGAGATGAACAACGTCTGGAACCGTCCCTTCGTCAAGTGCGCCCGCGTGGTCGGCGAAGTCATGGGTAAGTACCACCCGCACGGCGATGCTTCCATCTATGACACCCTGGTGCGCATGGCCCAGGACTTCTCGTTGCGTTACACCCTGGTCGATGGCCAGGGCAACTTCGGTTCCATCGACGGCGACGGCGCCGCAGCGATGCGTTATACCGAGTGCCGCCTGGACAAGATCTCCAACGAGCTGCTGGCCGACATCGAGAAGGAAACCGTCGATTTCGTGCCCAACTACGACGGCAAGGAAAAGGAACCCTCGGTCCTGCCCACCCGTATCCCCAACCTGCTGGTCAACGGCTCCTCCGGCATCGCCGTGGGCATGGCCACCAACATCCCGCCGCACAACATCACCGAGGTGATCAACGGCGCGCTGCACTTGCTGTCCAACGAACAATGCACCATCGATGAACTGATCGAGCTGGTGCCGGCGCCGGACTTCCCCACCGGCGGCATCATCTACGGCGTCTCGGGCGTGCGCGATGGTTACCGCACCGGCCGTGGCCGCGTGGTCATGCGTGCCAAGACCCACTTCGAGGAATACGGTCGCGAAGGCCGCATCGCCATCATCGTCGACGAGCTGCCCTACCAGGTCAACAAGAAGGCCCTGCTGGAGCGTATCGCCGAGCTGGTGCGTGACAAGAAGCTCGAAGGCATTTCCGACCTGCGCGACGAGTCCGACAAGTCGGGCATGCGCGTGGTCATCGAATTGAAGCGCGGTGAAGTGCCCGAGGTGGTGCTCAACAACCTCTACAAGCAGACCCAGCTGCAGGATACCTTCGGCATGAACATGGTGGCCCTGGTCGATGGCCAGCCGCGCCTGCTGAACCTGAAGCAGCTGCTGGAATGCTTCCTGTCGCACCGTCGCGAAGTGGTCACCCGCCGTACCGTGTTCGAACTGCGCAAGGCGCGCGAACGCGGTCACGTGCTCGAAGGCCTGGCTGTCGCGCTGGCCAATATCGATGACTTCATCGCCATCATCCGTGCCGCGCCGACGCCGCCGATCGCCAAGGCCGAGCTGATGACGCGCGCCTGGGATTCGTCCATGGTGCGCGAGATGCTGGCCCGTGCCGGCGAAGCCAACGAAGGCGGCATCGAAGCCTTCCGTCCGGAAAGCCTGCCGTCCCACTACGGCATCCAGTCCGACGGCCTCTACAAGCTCTCCGACGAACAGGCCCAGGAAATCCTGCAGATGCGTCTGCAACGCCTGACCGGCCTGGAGCAGGACAAGATCGTCAATGAATACAAGGAAGTGATGGCACAGATCGCCGACCTGCTGGACATCCTGTCCAAGCCGGCCCGCGTGACCGCCATCATCACCGACGAACTCAACGCCGCCAAGAACGACTTCGGCATCGGTGCCAAGGACGAGCGTCGCTCCACCATCGAGCACAACGCCACCGACCTGGCTACCGAAGACCTGATCACGCCGCAGGACATGGTGGTGACCCTGTCCCACACCGGTTACATGAAGTCGCAACCGGTCTCCGAATATCGTGCGCAAAAGCGTGGCGGACGCGGCAAGCAGGCCATGGCGACCAAGGATGACGACTGGATCGACCAGCTCTTCATCGCCAACACGCACGACTACATCCTGTGCTTCTCCAACCGTGGCCGCCTGTACTGGCTGAAGGTCTGGGAAGTGCCGCAGGGTTCGCGCAACTCGCGCGGCAAGCCCATCGTCAACATGTTCCCGCTGCAGGATGGCGAGAAGATCACGGTGGTGCTGCCGCTCTCGGGCGCCAACCGCAGCTTCCCGGATGACCGCTACGTCTTCATGGCCACCAGCCTGGGCACGGTCAAGAAGACCCCGCTGTCGGACTTCTCCAACCCGCGCAAGGCCGGCATCATCGCCGTGGACCTCGATGAGGGCGACTTCCTGATCGGCGCGGCGCTGACTGACGGCGCCCATGACGTGATGCTGTTCTCGGACGCCGGCAAGGCCGTGCGCTTCGACGAGAACGACGTGCGTCCGATGGGCCGTACCGCCCGTGGCGTGCGTGGCATGAACCTGGAAGAAACCCAGCAGGTCATCGCCCTGCTGGTAGCGGAAAATGAACAGCAGTCGGTGCTCACCGCTACCGAGAACGGTTTCGGCAAGCGCACCCCGATCACCGAGTACACCCGCCATGGCCGAGGTACCAAGGGCATGATCGCGATCCAGACCAGCGAGCGCAACGGCAAGGTGGTGGCCGCGACCCTGGTCGAGCCCACCGATGAGATCATGCTCATCACCACCGGTGGCGTGCTCATCCGCACCCGCGTGTCCGAGATCCGCGAGATGGGCCGTGCCACCCAGGGTGTGACCCTGATCGCCGTGGAGGATGGCACCAAGCTGTCCGGCCTGCAGCGCGTGGTCGAGTCCGATGTGGAAGACGTGATGGACGGCGAGAACGCCGAGGGCGCCGGCAGCGAAGCTCCTGCCGCTGGCGAGTAAAGCTAGTCCCGGGCGGCTGGCGACATGCCGGCCGCCTTTTTTGATGGCGAACGCAGACATGGTTTATAACTTTTCCGCCGGACCGGCGGTATTGCCCAAGGAAGTGCTGCAACAGGCAGCCGATGAGATGCTGGACTGGCATGGCAGTGGCATGTCCGTCATGGAGATGAGCCATCGCGGCAAGGAATTCATGTCCATCATTGAGGCGGCCTTGGCGGACGTGCGCGAGCTGCTCGCCATTCCGTCGAACTACAAGGTGCTGTTCCTGCAGGGCGGGGCGATTGCCGAGAATGCCATCATCCCGATGAACCTGGCAGCGCTGCGCTCGCCCGCCGGCCAGCATCTGCCCGGCGTGGCGGATTACATCAACACCGGTTCCTGGTCGACCAAGTCGATCAAGGAAGCGGGTCGCTATTGCACCGTCAATGTCGCGGCCTCCTCGGCAGCACAGAAGTTCTCCAGCATCCCGGCGCGTGCCGACTGGAAGCTCTCGCGCAATGCTGCCTACGTCCATATCTGCAGCAACGAGACCATCGACGGCGTCGAATACCAGTACACCCCCGATGTGGCCGCCGACACCGACGGCGCGCCGCTGGTGGCCGACATGTCCTCGCACATCCTCTCGCGTGCGGTCGATGTGTCCAAATATGGCGTCATCTATGGTGGCGCCCAGAAGAACATCGGCCCGGCCGGCGTGACCATCGTCATCGTGCGCGAAGACCTGCTCGGTCACGCACTGCCGTTCTGCCCCTCGGCCTTCGACTGGAAGACCGTGGCCGACAACGATTCCATGTACAACACCCCGCCGACCTATGCGATCTACATCGCCGGCCTGGTGTTCCAGTGGTTGAAGCGCCAGGGCGGCGTGGCCGCGCTGGAAGCGCGCAATGTGGCCAAGGCCGAATTGCTCTACGGCTACCTGGACAGTACCGATTTCTACAGCAACCGTATCGCAGCCGATTGCCGTTCCCGCATGAACGTGCCGTTCTTCCTGCGCGACGAGTCGCTCAACGACACATTCCTGGCCGGCGCCAAAGAGCGCGGCCTGCTGCAGCTGAAAGGCCACAAGTCGGTCGGCGGCATGCGTGCATCGATCTATAACGCGATGCCGATCGCGGGCGTACAGGCCCTGGTCGATTACCTCAAGGACTTCGAGAAGCAGCACGGCTGATACCGTTGCCGCCTTGGACCCCGTGCGGTGCCGGCCTGATGGCCTGCGCCGCACGCAGTTTTTGACACCATGCCATGCCATCGTGCCGCCTCCGGTCGTATCCGGGCGCGGCCTGCCGAACATGAAAGAGCAAGATGAGTGACGACAAGTTGCTGCCCCTGCGCCAGAAGATCGATGCCATCGATGCGCAGATCCTCGACCTGCTGAACCAGCGCGCCCGCGTCGCCCAGGAAGTGGGCCACGTCAAGGCCGAGACCAATGCCCCGGTGTTCCGTCCGGAGCGCGAGGCACAGGTCTTGCGCAAGGCCGCTGAACGCAATCCCGGCCCCTTGCTGGGCGCCGATATCCAGACCATCTTCCGCGAAGTGATGTCGGCCTGCCGCGCGCTGGAAAAGCGCGTGGTGGTGGCCTACCTCGGCCCCGCCGGCACCTTCAGCGAACAGGCGGTATACCAGCAGTTCGGCCATGCCATCGAGGGTCTGTCTTGCGTGTCCATCGATGAGGTGTTCCGCGATGCCGAGGCCGGCACCGCCGATTTCGGTGTGGTGCCCATCGAGAATTCGTCCGAAGGCGTGATCAACCGCACCCTGGACCTGTTGCTGCAGACCACCCTGACCATCAGCGGCGAAGTGGCCATCCCCGTGCATCACAGCCTGATGACGGCCAGCGGCAAGATGGACGGCATCACCCGCATCTGCGCCCATTCGCAGGCACTGGCGCAGTGCAATGCCTGGCTGAACCAGAACTATCCGTCCATCGAACGCCAGGCCGTGGCGTCCAATGCCGAGGCTGCGCGCATGGCGAGCGAGGATGGTAGCGTGGCCGCCATCGCTGGTGAGATCGCCGGGCAGAAGTACAACCTGCAGGTGGTCAATGCCCACATCCAGGATGACCCGCACAACCGCACCCGCTTCGCCGTGATCGGCCGCCTGCGCACCGCGCCCTCGGGTCGCGACCAGACTTCCATCGTGCTGTCGGTGCCCAACAAGGCCGGCGCGGTCTACAACCTGCTGGCCCCGCTGGCGCGTCATGGCGTGTCGATGACGCGTTTTGAATCGCGTCCGGCCCGCATGGGTTCCTGGGAATATTATTTCTACGTCGACCTGGAAGGCCACGAGCAAGACCACAAGGTCGCGCAGGCGCTGGAAGAGCTGCGCCAGAACGCGGCCTTCTTCAAGCTGCTTGGCTCATATCCGCTGGGCCTGTGAGCCCGGTCTCGTCCACTTTCGTTTGCGAGGCCATCGTGTTCAAGAAAGTCGTCATCTTCGGCGTCGGTCTCATCGGCGGGTCTTTTGCGCTGGCGCTGCGTCGGGCGCATCCGGCCACGCAGTTCATCGGTGTGGGGCGTTCCGCGCAGAGCCTGGAGCGTGCCCGCGAGCTGGGCATCATCGATGCCATCGCCACCGATCCAGCGGCCGCCGTGGCTGGTGCAGACCTGGTCTTGCTGGCCGCGCCGGTAGCCCAGACCGAAGCCATCCTCACTTCCATTGCTGAACACCTGGAGGCGCACGCCATCGTCACCGATGCCGGCAGCACCAAGAGCGACGTGGTGGCCGCCGCGCGCAAGGCCCTGGGCGCGCGCATTGCGCAGTTCGTGCCAGCCCATCCCATCGCCGGCCGCGAAAAGCATGGCCCGGAGGCGGCGCTGGCCGATCTCTACGAAGGCAAGAAGGTGGTCATCGCTGCCTTGCCCGAGAACCGCGTTCACGATGTCGAGGCCGTGGCTGCCGCCTGGCGTGCCTGCGGCGCCATCATCCACCATCTCTCGCCGCAGGAGCATGATGCGGTGTTTGCCTCGGTGAGCCACCTGCCGCATGTGCTGGCCTTTGCGCTGGTGGACGACATCGCCCGCAAGCCCCATGCGGCTACGCTGTTCCAGTACGCGGCCAGCGGCTTTCGTGACTTCACCCGCATCGCCGGCTCGTCGCCCGAGATGTGGCGCGATATCACGCTAGCCAACCGCGATGCGCTGCTGTTGGAAGTCGATACCTACCTGGCGCAGCTGCAGGCCATGCGCGCAATGATCGCCGCCGATGACGGCGCGGCGCTGGAAAAGATCTATGCCAACGCGCAGCATGCGCGCCTGGAATGGGCCGCTGCCATCGAGGCGGCCGAACGCAAGCCGGGCTGAGCCAAGATTGATCCCGGCAGAGACAAATAACTGATTGCCGCCACGGCGGCCCGATTCATCCACAGAAACCGAACGACGATGAAACAGCCTTCCTACCCCCGACATATCGACCTGGCCCCGGTGCCCCACGTGCAGGGCACGGTCAAGCTGCCGGGTTCCAAGAGCATCTCCAACCGCATCCTGCTGCTTGCCGCTCTGGCCGGCGGCACCACCCGCATCTTCGACCTGCTGGCCTCCGATGACACCCTGGTCATGTTGATGGCCCTGCAGACCCTGGGCGTGAAGTGGGAGCAGATCGAAGGCACCCAGGACTACATCGTGCATGGCGTCAACGGCGTGCTGCCGGTGCACCAGGCCGATCTCTTCATGGGCAATGCCGGCACCGCCATCCGTCCGCTGACGGCGGCCCTGGCCGTGCTGGGCGGCGACTACACGCTGCATGGCGTGCCGCGCATGCATGAGCGTCCCATTGGCGACCTGGTCGATGCCTTGAATGCGGTGGGCATGCGCATCGACTACACCGGCAACCCCGGCTATCCGCCGCTGCACATCCGTCGCGGCCAGTTGAGCTCTACGCGCATGAAGGTGCGTGGCAATGTCTCCAGCCAGTTCCTGACGGCCTTGCTGATGGCCGCGCCCCTGATGGCGCGCGAGGAAGCGATGCAGATCGAGGTGGTCGGCGAGCTGATCTCCAAGCCCTACATCGAAATCACCCTGAACCTGATGCGCCGCTTCGGTGTCGAGGTCGAGCGCGACGGCTGGCAACAGTTCACCATCAAGCCGGGCCAGCACTATCGCAGCCCCGGCAGCATCCACGTCGAGGGCGATGCCTCCTCGGCCTCGTACTTCCTGGCTGCCGGCGCCATTGCCGGCGGGCCGATCCGGGTCGAAGGCGTGGGCCGCGACAGCATCCAGGGTGATGTGCGCTTCGTCGAGGCGCTGCAGCAGATGGGCGTCACCATCACCATGGGTGAGAACTGGATCGAGGCGTCCTCCAACGGACCGCTGAAGGCCATCGACGCCGACTTCAACCACATCCCCGACGCCGCCATGACCATTGCCGTGGCGGCGCTCTATGCCGATGGCCCCAGCACGCTGCGCAATATCGCCAGCTGGCGCGTCAAGGAAACCGACCGTCTGGCCGCCATGGCCACCGAGCTGCGCAAGCTGGGGGCGGAAGTGGAGGAGGGCGCTGATTACCTCAAGGTGACCCCGCCGGCTGAGATCGGCACGGCCGCCATCGATACCTATGACGACCATCGCATGGCCATGTGTTTCTCGCTGGCATCGCTGGATGGGGCATTGCGCCGGGGCAACCGGGTGCGCATCAATGATCCCAAGTGCGTGGCCAAGACCTTCCCCGACTATTTCGACGTCTTCAAAAAGATTGCCGAGCAAACCTTGATCTGATACACCCTGTGCATTAGACGAAATCAGCTAAATTATTTGTTCGTACAGGTTTCAGACATGGAAAAAGCAAAGATACCGGTCATCGCCATCGATGGCCCCACCGCCTCGGGCAAAGGCACCGTGGCGCAGAAGGTGGCCCAGCAGCTGGGTTTCCACTATCTCGACTCGGGCGCGCTGTACCGTCTGACGGCCCTGTCGGTACTGCGGCGCGGCGTGCCGCTCAATGACGAGCATGCGCTGGCCAAGACGGCCGAGCACCTGCATTGCCATTTCGACGGTGCGCATATCTTCCTGGTCAATGAGGATGTGACCCAGGCCATCCGTGCCGAAGAGGTCGGCAATACCGCTTCCCGTATTGCCACTCTGATCACGGTACGCCAGGCCCTGTACGGCCTGCAGTTGTCATTCAGGAAATCCCCCGGCCTGGTCGCCGACGGCCGCGACATGGGGACGGTGATCTTCCCCAGCGCCCGCCTGAAGGTGTTTTTGACCGCCAGTGTGGAAGCGCGTGCCACAAGGCGCTATAAGCAATTGATTGACAAGGGTTTTTCTGCTAATATAGAAGACCTCTCCAAGGATTTGAAGGAGCGCGACGAACGCGACATGAATCGCGCGTCAGCCCCCTTGAAGCCGGCGGAGGGCGCATATCACCTGGATACATCCGACATGACCGCTGACGAAGCGGTGCAGCAGGTACTCAGCTGGTACGCTGCCCTGGGGCATTGAAGGCGCTTGAATCTGCTTGAAAAAGCGCCTTTGGCTGCCATCATGGGCAAGTCCTTGTTGTACCCGTAGTGCCATTGGTGCCCGGCAGATGCAAAGTCTGACGGGTGTTGATAAACCTAACCCAGTATCCATGTCGCCAGCGGCAACGAAGGCGGCAGTGCAAGTCGGGACGATTGCATGAAACGGATACCGGCCAATCTTTCTTATTTCTTTTATGTCTACCACTACCGTCATCGCTGCAGGTGTTGATACCTCCAGCGAATTTGCTGCTCTGTTTGAAGAATCGCTGTCGCGTCAGGACATGCGTTCGGGTGAAGTCATTTCGGCAGAAGTCGTGCGCCTGGATCACAACTTCGTGATCGTCAACGCCGGCCTGAAGTCCGAAGCTTTCATCCCTGTTGAAGAATTCAAGAACGACAACGGCGAAGTCGAAGTCAATGTCGGCGACTTCATCTCCGTTGCGATCGAATCGCTGGAAAACGGTTTCGGCGACACCATCCTGTCGCGCGACAAGGCCAAGCGTCTGGCATCGTGGCTCTCGCTGGAAAAGGCGATGGAGTCCGGCGAGATCGTCACCGGTACCGTCAATGGCAAGGTCAAGGGCGGCCTGACCGTTCTGACCAACGGCATCCGTGCCTTCCTGCCGGGTTCGCTGGTCGACACCCGTCCGGTCAAGGACACCACCCCGTTCGAAGGCAAGACCCTGGAATTCAAGGTCATCAAGCTGGATCGCAAGCGCAACAACGTGGTTCTGTCGCGCCGTGCCGTGATCGAAGCCTCCATGGGCGAAGAGCGCGCCAAGCTGATGGAAACCCTGAAGGAAGGCACCGTCGTCACCGGTATCGTCAAGAACATCACCGACTACGGTGCGTTCGTTGACCTGGGTGGCATCGACGGCCTGCTGCACATCACCGACCTGGCATGGCGTCGCGTGCGTCACCCGTCGGAAGTGCTGTCGGTTGGCCAAGAGATCACCGCCAAGGTCCTCAAGTACGATCAAGAGAAGAACCGTGTCTCCCTGGGCGTCAAGCAACTGGGCGACGATCCGTGGACCGGTCTGTCGCGTCGCTACCCGCAAGGCACCCGCCTGTTCGGCAAGGTCACCAACCTGACCGACTACGGTGCATTCGTGGAAGTCGAACAAGGCATCGAAGGCCTGGTGCACGTCTCCGAAATGGACTGGACCAACAAGAACGTGGCCCCGAACAAGGTTGTCCAGCTGGGCGACGAAGTCGAAGTCATGGTTCTGGAAATCGACGAAGAGCGTCGTCGTATCTCCCTGGGCATGAAGCAGTGCAAGCCGAACCCGTGGGACGACTTCGCCATGAGCCACAAGAAGGGCGACAAGGTCAAGGGTTCCATCAAGTCGATCACCGACTTTGGCGTCTTCATCGGCCTGCCGGGCAACATCGACGGTCTGGTGCACCTGTCCGACCTGTCCTGGACCGAAGCTGGCGAAGAAGCCGTGCGCAAGTTCAAGAAGGGCGACGAGCTGGAAGCCGTTGTGCTGGCCATCGACGTGGAACGCGAGCGCGTCTCCCTGGGCGTGAAGCAACTGGAAGGCGACCCGTTCAACAACTTCGCCGCCCTGAACGACAAGGGTGCGATCGTGACCGGTACCGTCAAGTCGGTTGAGCCCAAGGGCGCCGTGATCCAGCTGACCGACGAAGTCGAAGGCTACCTGCGTGCATCCGAAATCTCCCGCGACCGCGTGGAAGATGCCGGTACCCACCTGAAGGTTGGCGATTCCGTCGAAGCTCTGGTCATCAACATCGACCGCAAGGCTCGCAGCATCCAGCTGTCGATCAAGGCCAAGGACAACGCCGAGACCCAGGAAGCCATGCAGAAGATGTCGGCTGACTCCAACGCTGCTTCGGGCACCACCAGCCTGGGCGCGCTGCTGAAGGCCAAGCTCGACAACAAGAACTGATCTAGCTTCACGATGACAAAGTCGGAGCTGATCGCCCGTCTGGCTGAGCGTTATCCGCAACTTGTTGCCAAGGATGCGGATTACGCGGTCAAAACCATCCTCGATGCCATGGTCGACGCACTTGCGACCGGCCAGCGCATCGAGATCCGTGGCTTTGGCAGCTTCGCGCTCAACCGTCGTCCGCCGCGTATCGGCCGCAATCCCAAGTCTGGCGACAAGGTGATGGTCCCCGAAAAACGGGTGCCGCACTTCAAGCCCGGCAAGGAATTGCGCGAGCGCGTCGATGCGATGGTCGGCCAGCCAATCCGCGAGGATTGAACCGGCTTGGCCTTCGTGTCTTGTCTTGAGTCAGTTTGGCTGCCTTCGTGCAGCAAGTTGGCAGCAAACGTTGAGGCCTGCCGCCCGCGCACTGCAAGGTGAGCGGGTGTAAAGGCAGATCAACAAAATGAACGGCATCTTTGGATGCCGTTTTTTTTCACGTACAATCCCGAATTGCCCCGGGAAGTACGAGAAACAGGTCCGATTTTTCCGGCCAGCGCAACAATGTTGCATCTTGTCCACTGGTCAGTGTGGTCGAAAGACGCGCCAGCCATCTCCCGGGTATCACTACGACCCGCCATAAGAGGATTACGCCATGAAAATACTTTCCAGATTGATCGCGGCCATCCTGTTCGTGTGTTTCTTTTTCTTCGCGCTGCGCAATACCCAGGAAGTGACGCTGCATTTCTTCCTCGGCTATGAGCGTACCGATCCTCTGGTGCTGGTGCTGCTGTCCTTCTTCGTGGTCGGCGCCATCCTGGGCGTACTGGCCATGGCCCCGATGGTACTGCGCCATCGCCGCGAAGCCAGCCGCTACAAGAAAGCCCTGGCTCAGGTCCAGAAAGCCCAGGAAGAGCTCGCCCAGGCCCAGGCCCAGCCGCCGCAGCCGGACAGCATCATCACCGCGCAGCACGTTCTCTAATTGCCCCTTTCGTTTATGGAATTTGAATTTTGGTGGTTGCTTGGCATTCCCGTCTTCTTCGGACTGGGATGGATTGCCGCGCGGGTCGACATCAACCAGCTGGTGTCGGAATCGCGCACCCTGCCACGCGGTTATTTCAAGGGGCTCAACTTCCTGTTGAACGAGCAGCCCGACAAGGCCATCGATGCCTTCATCGAGATCGTCAAGCTCGATCCCGAGACGGTGGAGCTGCACTTTGCCCTGGGTAACCTGTTCCGCCGCCGTGGCGAGACCGAACGCGCCATCCGCGTGCACCAGAACCTGCTGGCGCGTCCCGACCTGCCGGCCGAGCATCATGGCCATGCCCTCTACGAACTGGGCCAGGATTACCTGAAGGCCGGTCTGCTGGACCGTGCCGAGGAAACCTTCAACAAGCTCATCGATACCCAATACAGTGCCCAGGCCGGGCGTGCCCTGCTGGAGATCTACCAGCGCGAGAAGGAGTGGGCACGAGCCATCTCCGCCGCCGAGACCCTGCAGGCCACCGGTGCCGGCGGCCGCCAGCGCGAGATCGCCCAGTTCTACTGCGAACTGGCCGCCGACGAACTGGTACGCACCAACACCGATGCCGCCATGGCCCTGCTGGAGAAGGCCCTGGCCGCCGATCGCAAGAGCGTGCGCGCGACCATGCTCATGGGCGATGCATTGCGCGCCCGTGGCGACATCGAAACCGCGCTGGAAACCTGGCGCCGCGTCGAGCAGCAAAGCGTGCCGCATACCGCCCTGGTGGCACAGCGCCTCATGGATGGCTACCTGGCCGTGGGCCGGCCGCAGGAAGGCATCAACCTGCTGCGCGCCTATCTGGCGGAGGCGCCGTCGATCGATCTGCTGGAGGTGGTCTTCAAGGCCGTGCTCGACGCCGATGGCGTGGATGCCGCCAACGCCCTGGTCAGCGATGAATTGCGTCGCACGCCCACCCTGCTGGGACTGGACAAGTTCCTGGAGGCGCGCATGATGACCGCCCCCCTGACGGCGCGTTCCGAGCTGTCCGTGGTCAAGACCCTGGTGCACGGATACACCCAGAAGCTGGCGCGCTACCAATGCAGCCATTGCGGCTTCAAGGCACGCCAGTTCTATTGGCAATGCCCGGGCTGCAGCCATTGGGAGACCTATCCGCCGCGTCGCACCGAAGAACTGAATGTCATGAACTGAGGCCCTAGCGCCATTTTTTTGGAAAGTCTGAATCACCATGAAAATCACCATCATCGGCACCGGCTATGTTGGCCTGGTGACCGGCGCCTGCCTCGCCGAACTGGGTAACGATGTGTTCTGCCTCGATGTGGACCAGCGCAAGGTCGACATCCTCAACAACGGTGGCATCCCCATCCACGAGCCAGGCCTGGAAGAAGTGGTGGCGCGCAACCGCGCCGCAGGCCGCCTGCAGTTCTCCACCGATATCGCCGCCAGCGTGGCCCATGGCGATATCCAGTTCATCGCCGTCGGTACTCCGCCCGACGAAGACGGCTCGGCCGACCTGCAATACGTGCTGGCCGCGGCCCGCAACATCGGTCGCCATATGGATGGCTTCAAGGTCGTGGTGGACAAGTCCACCGTGCCGGTCGGCACCGCCGACCGCGTACAGGCGGCCATCGCCGAGGAACTGGCCAAGCGCGGCAAGAACGAGGTCGGCTTCTCGGTGGTCTCCAATCCGGAATTCCTGAAGGAAGGCGCGGCGGTCGAAGACTTCATGCGCCCCGACCGCATCGTCATCGGTCACGACCAGACCGTCGACGGCCTGCGCGCCCAGACCCTGATGAAGAAGCTCTACGCGCCCTTCAACCGCAATCACGAACGCACCTACTGGATGGATGTGCGCTCGGCCGAATTCACCAAGTACGCCGCCAACGCCATGCTGGCCACCCGGATCTCGTTCATGAACGAGCTGGCCAACCTGGCCGACAAGGTCGGTGCCGACATCGAATCGGTGCGCCACGGCATCGGTTCCGATCCGCGTATCGGCCACAGCTTCCTGTACGCCGGTTGCGGCTACGGTGGCTCCTGCTTCCCCAAGGATGTGCAGGCACTGGAGCGTACCGCGCGTGACTACGATCAGCAGCTGCTGATCCTGCAGGCCGTCGAACAGGTCAACAACCTGCAAAAGCACGTGCTGGGCAAGAAGGTCGTGACCCGTTTCGGCGAAGACCTGAGCGGCAAGCATTTCGCCATCTGGGGCCTGGCCTTCAAGCCCAATACCGATGACATGCGCGAGGCTTCCTCGCGCGTGCTGATCGGCGAGCTGGTACGTCGTGGTGCCGCCGTGGCCGTCTACGATCCGGTGGCCATGAAGGAAGCTGCGCGCGTGCTGCAACTGGACTTCGCCGACGATACCAGCCTGCTGGAGCGCATCCGCTTCGGTACCTCGCCCATGGATACCCTGCAGGACGCCGATGCACTGGCCATCGTCACCGAATGGAAGGCCTTCCGCAGCCCCGACTTCGAGCGCGTCAAGACGGCCCTGAAGACCCCGGTGATCTTTGATGGCCGCAATCTCTTCGATCCACAGCTGATGGCTGATATCGGCGTCGAATACTACGGCATCGGCCGTTCCCTTCTCAATCGTGGACAATAACGTGAATAACGACATCGTTTCTGCATGGAGCAAGGCCCGCATCCTCATCGTGGGCGACGTGATGCTGGACCGTTACTGGTTCGGCGAAGTCAACCGCATCTCGCCCGAGGCACCGGTACCGGTGGTGCGGGTCGAGCGCAAGGAGGAGCGCCTGGGCGGCGCGGCCAACGTGGCACGCAACACCGCCAGCCTGGGCGCGCAGACGGCGCTATTGGGCGTGACCGGTGACGACGAGCCGGCCCGCGTGATGGATGCCATGCTGGGTGAAATGGGCATTCGCAGCCATCTCAACCGCGATGCCAGCATTTCCACCATCGTCAAGCTGCGTGTGATCGGGCGCCAGCAGCAGCTGGTGCGTATCGACTTCGAGGAAGCGCCCACCGATACGGTGCTGCGCGACAAGCTCACGCAGTTCAATTCGCTGGTGGCCGACTACGACGTCATCATCTTCTCCGACTACGCCAAGGGCGGCCTGGTCAACGTGGCCGAGATGATCGCCACGGCCCGCCAGTTGGGCAAGCGCATCCTGGTCGATCCCAAGGGTGACGATTTCGCGCGTTATGCGGGTGCTTCCATCCTCACCCCCAACAAGTCCGAGATGGTGCGCATCGTCGGCCAGTGGAAGAACGAGGAAGACCTGACCGCGCGCGCCCAGAAACTGCGCGCCGAGCTGGATCTGGAAGCGCTGCTGCTGACCCGCTCGGAAGAGGGCATGAGCCTCTACCGCGACGGCGAAGTGACGCACTTCCCGACCATGGCGCGCGAGGTCTACGACGTCTCCGGCGCTGGCGACACCGTCATCGGTACGCTGGCCGTCATGCTGGGCGCGGGAGCCTCCCTGGTCGATGCGGTGACCATGGCCAACCGGGCCGGCGGCATCGTGGTGGGCAAGCTGGGTACGGCCACCGTCACCTGCGAGGAATTGCTGGCTGGCTGATTTGAGCGTGATTTTCTAGCAGGATTACTGTCAACAACGGGCTTTCGGTTTCGTTGAGCAAAGGCAGCGCCATCTTCGGGAGGCGCTGCCTTTTGTTTTTTCGTTCGTTCGTTCGTTCGTTCTCTCACTCCAGAAACTCGAAAGGAAACACCATGCTGAAGAAAATCCTGCTGTCGATCGCCAGTTTCTTCCTCGCCACCGGCCTGGCCTGGGCCCAGGTGGACATCAACAAGGCCGACCAGGCCGCGCTGGATGGCGTGCGCGGCATCGGCCCGTCCATGTCCAAGCGCATCCTGGCCGAGCGCCAGAAAGGCGGCGCCTTCAAGGACTGGGATGACCTGCAAAAGCGCGTCAAGGGCGTCAAGGACAAGAGTGCTGCGCGCTTGTCGGCCAATGGCCTGACGGTCAATGGCCAGGCCAAGCCGGGCGCGGCCGCCGGCGCGGCCACAGCCAAGGCGCCCGCCAAGGGCGCACGTAGCCAGGGCCAGGAAGGGGAGGGCGCCAAGGCCGAGGCCCGGCCCGCCGCCGGCAAGTAAGCCCTCCGGGCTGACGGCAGAGGCTGGCCTGAGGGAGGGGCAGAGAGGGCGGGCGGCCTGCCGCAAGGAGGGTGAAATTGTCTGGAGACGATCCGTCTCATTCGGTGGTCCACGACGCGAGAAACTAGGGGTTGTTTCTCGAAAAAAATGAGGTTAAAGTCATTTTCACCGCGTTGCCCGCCCCTGCATTCGCGTTTCATCCGCATAGACGAACCATGAAAATCGCCGAGCTCTCTGCCAATGAACCCGAGCGCATCGAAGCCCTGCATTCGCTGCGCATCCTGGATACGCCGAGGGAAGAACGTTTCGACCGTCTCACCCGGCTGGCCAAGCGGCTCTTCGATGTACCGATGGCGGTGGTGACCATGATCGATACCAATCGCCAGTGGTTCAAGTCCTGCGTCGGCCTGGGTGACGCCACCGAGACCACGCGCGATATCTCCTTCTGCTCGCATGCCATCCTCAGCGAAGACCTCACCGTCGTCCCGGATGCGCGTCTTGATCCCCGCTTCAGCGGCAATCCGCAAGTCACCGGCGAGCCGCATATCCGTTTCTATGCCGGTTGCCCGATCAGGAGCGAGAGCGGCTTCGCACTAGGAACCCTGTGCCTGGTCGATACGCAAGTGCGCTCCTTCGATGCCGATGACCGCGCCTTGCTCAAGGACCTGGCCGTGATGGTCGAGCAGGAACTGGCGGCCTTGCGGCTGGCCACCATCGATGACCTCACCGGCATTTCCAACCGGCGTGGCTTCGAGACCCTGGCGCGGCATGCGCTGGCAACCAGCAAGCGCCTGGGGCGTCCGGCCAGCATGATGTATTTCGATCTGGACAAGTTCAAGCAGATCAACGACCGCTTCGGCCATGCCGAGGGCGATGCCGCACTGACCAGTTTTTCGGCGCTACTGTCGTCGAGCTTTCGCGAGTCCGATGTCATCGGGCGCCTGGGCGGGGATGAATTCGCGGCATTGCTGACCAATACTGTCGAGGGCGAGTCTGACCGCGTGCTGCAGCATTTCGCCCAGAGGGTCAAATCCTTCAACCAGAATGGCCAGCGCCAGTATGAACTGGCCTATAGCGTCGGGGTGGTCGAATTCGATCCGGCACGGCACTACGATGTCAGTGATCTCATGCAACAGGCCGACGCCATGATGTACCAGCAAAAGAAAGCAGCACGGGCGCAAGCCTGAAGACCCGGACCTCCAGGTGGTGCCATACGGCAAAGGCGTGACAGGCGGCGAAATAGCTTAAAATGCCCCCCTGAGCCAAAACGCCCACAGCAGCCATCTCATGTCCTATCAAGTTCTTGCCCGTAAATACCGTCCCCGCAGCTTCGACACCCTGGTAGGCCAGGAGCACGTCGTGCGCGCGCTGACGCACGCGCTGGAACAGCAGCGGCTGCACCACGCCTATCTCTTCACCGGTACGCGCGGCGTGGGCAAGACGACGCTCTCGCGCATTCTCGCCAAGTCGCTCAATTGCGTGGGCGCCGATGGCAATGGCGGCATCACCGCCGCCCCCTGTGGCGTGTGCGAGGCCTGCGTGGCCATCGATGCCGGCCGCTTCGTCGACTACATCGAGATGGACGCCGCCTCCAACCGCGGCGTGGACGAGATGGCGCAACTGCTGGAGCAGGCCATCTATGCGCCCTCCAATGCGCGCTTCAAGGTCTACATGATCGACGAAGTGCACATGCTCACCAACCACGCCTTCAACGCCATGCTGAAGACGCTGGAAGAACCGCCCGAGCACATCAAGTTCATCCTGGCCACCACCGACCCGCAAAAGATTCCCGTGACCGTGCTGTCGCGCTGCCTGCAGTTCAACCTCAAGCAGATGCCGCCGGGCCACATCATCAGCCATCTCGACAACATCCTGAACCAGGAAGGCATCGAATTCGACGCACCGGCCCTGCGCCTGCTGGCGCAAGGGGCGTCCGGTTCCATGCGCGATGCGCTGTCGCTGACCGACCAGGCCATCGCCTATGCTGCAGGCAAAGTCACCCTGGAGGCCGTGCAGGGCATGCTGGGCGCGCTCGACCAGTCCTACCTGATCCGCATTCTCGACGCGCTGGCCGTGCAGGATGGCGCGGCGCTGCTGGGCGTGGCCGACGACATGGCCACCCGCAGCCTGTCCTTCAATGCGGCCCTGCAAGACCTGGGCACGTTGCTGCACCAGATCGCGCTGGCGCAGGCGGTGCCGGCCGCGCTGGCTGACGACCTGCCCCACCGCGAGGATATCCTGCGCCTGTCTGGCCAGTTCAGTCCGGAACACGTGCAATTGTTCTACCAGATCGCCGTGCACGGTCGCAACGAGCTGGGCCTGGCCCCCGATGAATACGCCGGCTTCAGCATGACGCTCTTGCGCATGCTGGCTTTCCGCCCGGTCAGCGCCAGTGCGAGCGCGCCAGTGCCGGCCCTGTCTCTTATACACATCTCCGAGCCCACGAGACTCCGTTAAAAAGGGGGGGGGGGGGGGGGGGGGGGGGGGGGGGGGGGGGGGGGGGGGGGGGGGG
>NZ_JAELUH010000296.1 GCF_016429215.1 Herbaspirillum sp. ASV7
CCCCCCCCCCCCCCCCCCCCCCCCCCCCCCCCCCCCCCCCCCCCCCCCCCCCCCCCCCCCCCCCCCCCCCCCCCCCCCCCCCCCCCCCCCCCCCCCCCCCCCCCCCCCCCCCCCCCCCCCTTTTTAATGATCCGGCGACCACCGAGATCTACACTTGTAGTGTATCGTCGGCAGCGTCAGATGTGTATAAGAGACAGGCTTGATGAGGGCATTGGCCGGCGCGGGATCTTCCAGGTAGCTCTTCCAGCCCTCGGCGGTGGCCTTGACGAAGCGCTGCACCAGGTCCGGCTTGGTGGCCACCGTCTTCTGCAGCGTGACGATGGT
>NZ_JAELUH010000297.1 GCF_016429215.1 Herbaspirillum sp. ASV7
CCCCCCCCCCCCCCCCCCCCCCCCCCCCCCCCCCCCCCCCCCCCCCCCCCCCCCCCCCCCCCCCCCCCCCCCCCCCCCCCCCCCCCCCCCCCCCCCCCCCCCCCCCCCCCCCCCCCCCCCTTTTCAATGACCCGGCGACCACCGAGATCTACACTTGTAGTGTATCGTCGGCAGCGTCAGATGTGTATAAGAGACAGCCTCCTACCCGCTCTGGACGCTGAACCAGCCCACCGTCACCGAACTGGTGGAACAGAACGGCATCGTCACCCCCACCGGCAAGGCCGGCGGCGTCTTGATGTTCCATGCCAACCTGGTGCATGGATC
>NZ_JAELUH010000298.1 GCF_016429215.1 Herbaspirillum sp. ASV7
CCCCCCCCCCCCCCCCCCCCCCCCCCCCCCCCCCCCCCCCCCCCCCCCCCCCCCCCCCCCCCCCCCCCCCCCCCCCCCCCCCCCCCCCCCCCCCCCCCCCCCCCCCCCCCCCCCCCCCCTTTTTTCATGATCCGGCGACCACCGAGATCTACACTTGTAGTGTATCGTCGGCAGCGTCAGATGTGTATAAGAGACAGGGCTTACCTCAAGCGCTTCCCGGTCAATACGCTGAAGATCGACAAGTCCTTCATCAACGATATCCCTGATGATGCCAACAGCAGTGCCATCGTCCAGGCCATCATCGCCATGAGCCACGCACTGAAC
>NZ_JAELUH010000299.1 GCF_016429215.1 Herbaspirillum sp. ASV7
GGCGCTGGCCAGGACGGCGGCGTTCTTGACGTCGGCGGCGACGGCGGTCACGCCGGTGCGTGCCGGGATCTTGCCGGCGTCACGGGCGATGGCGACGATGTTGTGGCCACGGCGCAGTGCTTCTTCCCTGTCTCTTATACACATCTGACGCTGCCGACGATACACTACAAGTGTAGATCTCGGTGGTCGCCGGAGGATTAAAAAGGGGGGGGGGGGGGGGGGGGGGGGGGGGGGGGGGGGGGGGGGGGGGGGGGGGGGGGGGGGGGGGGGGGGGGGGGGGGGGGGGGGGGGGGGGGGGGGGGGGGGGGGGGGGGGGGGGGGG
>NZ_JAELUH010000036.1 GCF_016429215.1 Herbaspirillum sp. ASV7
GGGCCTGGGGCTGTTCTCCATCATCCTGCTGGCCGGTGTGGCGCTGTACTTCCAGGCGCGCGGCGAGGCCAACCAGATCTTCGATTACCAGATGCGCCAGATCGCAGCGTCGCTGCCGCGTCAGGCCTTCTCGCCGATCTCGCCGGGGCAACAGTTCCCCGAGCTGGAAGACGAGATCATGATGCAGATCTGGGACAGTCGCGGCACCGTCATCTATCACTCCCACGCGCGGGGTGCCATGCCGCGCCAGGCCGAGCTGGGCTTTGCCAATGTGCGCGGGCCCAATGGCATGTGGCGCGTCTATAGCGCCCAGATCGGCAATACCGTGGTGCAGGTGGCGCAGCCGCAAAGCGCCCGCGACGAGATCGCGGCGCAGATGGCAGTCAAGACGGTGGGGCCGTTGTTGCTGCTGTTCCCGCTCATCGGTGTGCTGGCCTGGGTGGCGGTCAGCCGGGGACTGGCGCCGGTGCGCCGGGCCGCCGCCGAGGTGGCCGCGCGTGACATGAACTCGCTGCAGCCGCTGGCCGACGTCGGCATGCCGCAGGAGATCCAGCCGCTCACGCACGCCTTGAACGACCTGCTGGCCCGCCTGAAGCATTCCACCGAAACCCAGCGCGCTTTCGTCGCCGATGCGGCCCATGAATTGCGCACGCCGCTGACGGCCCTGCGCCTGCAGGCGCAACTGGCCGAGCGCGCCACCGGCGAGGATGAACGTCGCGCTGCCTTCGCCGATCTCAAGAACGGCCTGGAGCGCGCGACGCATCTGGTGCATCAGCTGCTGACGCTGGCGCGCCAGGAACCCGATGCCATGAACTTCACGGCGGTCGATTTGCGTCAGCTGCTGGCCAGCGTGGTGGGGGATCTGTCGTCGGTGGCCGAGCATGGCGGCATCGATCTGGGACTCTCGGATGCGGGCGACGATGGCCGCCCGCTGCAGGTACAGGGCAATGCCGATGCCTTGCGTATCCTCTTCAACAACCTGGTCGACAATGCGCTGCGCTATACGCCCGCCGGTGGCGTGGTCGATGTGGGATTTGATTTATCCACAGCCGGATCTTGTACAGTGGTGATCCAGGATAGCGGACCGGGCATCCCCGAGAGCGAGTTGCCACGCGTGTTCGACCGTTTCTATCGCGGCCAGCGCACCCACGAACCGCAGGCCGGCCGGGTGGCTTTCGGTAGCGGCCTGGGGCTGGCCATCGTCCAGCAGATCGCCGACCTGCACCGGGTGCCGGTGCAGCTGCGCAATACCGGCCGGGGCCTGGAGGCGCGCGTGAGCTTCCCCCTGGGGACCGCCCTGGCCGGATGACTTGTGTTATCCACAGAGCTTTTTCCGCCTTCTTTTCTACCTTAAGTTTGTCTTAATTTTCACTGCTTAATCTTCACTCCAACGGTTGAGGCCAACGAGTTGCGCACAGGCGCAGCAGCGGTCCCGACCATCGGTATCCAGTTCGATCAAGGAGAAGAAGATGAGCCGTCGTATTGTTTTTGTTCGTAACACTTTGGCTGTGATGATTGCCGCAGTGGTCGGCGGCAGCTATGTCTATTTTCGCGGTGCCGACCTGCCGTCGGCGCACGCGGCCGCGATCAACGCCCCGCTGGTGGCCTCCAACTCCGCGCCCGCAGCCCCGGCCGGACCGGTGGTGGCGGCGGCGACCGACTTCTCGGGCATCGTCGAGCGTGCCGGCCCGGCGGTGGTCAACATCAGCGTCACCGGCAAGGTGCGCAAGGTGGCCGATGAGGACGGCGGTAACGGCAACGGCCTCGATCCCAACGATCCCTTCTACGAATTCTTCAAGCACTTCGGCCCGCAGCTGCAGATGCCGCAGCAGCCGCGTGTGATGCACGGCCTGGGTTCGGGCTTCATCATCTCGCCGGATGGTCTGATCCTGACCAATGCCCACGTGGTCGATGGCGCCCAGGAAGTGGTGGTCAAGCTGACTGACCGTCGCGAGTTCAAGGCCAAGGTGCTGGGTATCGACAAGCAGAGCGACATCGCCGTCATCCGTATCGATGCCAAGAACCTGCCCACGGTGCAGATCGGCGACCCCACCCGCGTGAAGGTCGGTGAGCCGGTGCTGGCCATCGGTTCGCCTTACGGTTTCGATAACACCGCCACCGCAGGCATCATCAGCGCCAAGTCGCGCAGCCTGCCGGATGACAATTACGTGCCCTTCATCCAGACCGACGTGGCCGTCAATCCGGGCAACTCCGGTGGTCCGCTGTTCAACCTGCGTGGCGAGGTGATCGGCATCAATTCGCAGATCTACAGCCAGACCGGCGGCTTCCAGGGCTTGTCGTTCTCCATCCCCATCGATGTGGCCATGAAGGTGGAGCAGCAACTGGTCCAGCACGGCAAGGTGACCCGTGGCCGCCTAGGGGTGTCGGTGCAGGACCTGAACCAGGCCTTGTCGGATTCCTTCGGCCTGAAGAAGGCGCAGGGCGCGCTGGTGAGTTCGGTGGAAAAGGGCAGCCCGGCCGACAAGGCGGGGGTGCAGGCGGGCGATGTGATCCTCAGCTTCAATGGTCATGAGATCGATCATTCGGTCGACCTGCCCACACTGGTGGCCGATACTGCACCTGGCAGCACCAAGCCGCTGGAAGTGATGCGTGCCGGCAAGGTACGCACGCTCAACGTGACGGTGGGCGAGATGAAGCAGGCCAGCAACGAGGCGCCGGCCAGCAAGGCCGAGAAGCAGGGCCGCCTGGGCCTGGCGGTACGTCCGCTGGACAAGGATGAACAGAAGCAGCTGGGTGGTCAGAACGGCTTGCTGGTGGAAGACGCCAGCGGCCCGGCAGCAGTGGCCGGCATCCAGAGCGGCGACGTCATCCTGGCCTTGAATGGCACGCCGGTGAGCAGCGTGGCCCAGTTGCGCAAGCTGGCCACCGAGGCCGGCAAGAACGTGGCCTTGCTGGTGGAGCGTGGTGACGAAAAGATCTTCGTGCCGCTGGCCCTGAATTGATATAAATAATTTGTTTTGATTTGTTGTGGCAGTGGGTAATACCGGTAGCAGTAAGCAGTACGTGGTAAGCAGTGAGTAGTGAGTAGCCTGTTGTACGTGGTAACAAGCAGTGAGGGATTGGCCGGACATGCGCGAGCGTGTCCGGCCCTTTTTTATTGGGACGCCGGTGGTGGTGGTGGCGGCGGTTCCCCGCGCCACTGGTCATGGCTGTGATCACGTTCCATGGCGGCGCGGTCGCCGGCGAACATGGCCTGCAATTCCTCGCGTGCCTGCACGGCCATCGAGACCATCTGCGCCTGGTTCTTGTAGTGCGGGTAGAGGGCTTCCAGGGTCTTGAGATTGTGGGCGCGGAATTTCATCGCCGCCTCGCGCGCACGGAAGGCGCCGAAATCCAGCTGCTCCAGCACCTGGCGACCCATGTGCAGGGCACTCTCGAAGGTCTCGCGTTCCAGCACCGTCACGCCCCGGTCCATGAGGTCGTAGTAGTGGGTGACGTTGCGCGCCCGTGCGGCGATCTGCAGGTGCGGGAATTCCTCGCGCACCTTGTCCACCATCTCCAGCGCGCCCTGGGCATCGTCGATGGCAATCACCAGCACGCGTGCCTTGGCCGCACCGGCTGTGCGCAGCAGGTCGATGCGGGTGGCATCGCCATAGAACACCTTGAAGCCGAACTTGCGCAGGAAGTCGATCTGGTCGGGGTCGTGGTCCAGCACGGTGGCGCCGATGCCGTTGGCCGCCAGCAGGCGCCCGACGATCTGGCCGAAGCGGCCGAAGCCGGCGATGATGACGGCGTGGTCTTGCGGGTCGATCTTGTCTTCCGGGCGGCGCTTGCCGCCTTCCAGCCAGCGCACCAGCAGGCGGTCATGCACCAGCAGCAGCAGGGGCGTGACCAGCATCGACAGCGCCACTACCACCACCAGCAGCGAGGATGTCTCCGGCGTCAGTACCTTGGCCGTGACGGCCGCGCCGAAGACGATGAAGGCAAACTCCCCACCCTGCGAGAGCAGGAGGGCGAAGAACAATTGCTGCCCGCGCGGGATGCCGAAGCAGCGTCCCAGCAGCCACATCACGCAGGTCTTGATGGCCAGGAATCCCGCGACCAGGCCGAGGATGCGCCAGGGTTGCGCGAGGAACACGCCGAAATCCACCGACATGCCCACGGCGATGAAGAACAGGCCCAGCAGCAGACCCTTGAAGGGTTCCAGATCGCTCTCCAGGGCGTGGCGGTATTCGGAATCGGCCAGCAGCACGCCGGCCAGGAAGGTGCCCAGCGCCATGGACATGCCCACCGATTGCATCAGCAGGCAGGTGGCGATCACCAGCAGCAGGGCAAAGGCGGTGAAGATCTCGCGCATGTCGGTCTTGGCGATGATGCGCAGGATGGGGCGGATCAGCACCCGGCCGCCGAGGATGAGCAAGGCGATCACCAACACCACCTGGCCCGCATGCAGCCAGCCCTGGCCACTGCCCTGGGTGGCGGCCACACCCAGCAGCGGCACGGCAGCCATCATGGGAATGGCGGCGATGTCCTGGAACAGGAGGATGGAGAAGGCCGCCGAGCCGGCCGGGGTGGCGGTGAGCTTGCGCTCGCCCAGGGTGGCCAGGGCGATGGCGGTGGAGGACAGCGACATGCCGAGTGCGGCGATGAGACCGATGCGCCAGGGTACGCCCACCACCAGGGCGGCGGCGAACAAGGCCAGCGAGACGGCCGCGACCTGGATGCTGCCCCAGCCGAAGATGGAGCGGCGCAGCGCCCACAGGCGCTTGGGATCGAGCTCCAGGCCGATCAGGAACAGCAGCAGCACCACGCCGAATTCGGAGAATTCCAGGATGTGCTTGACCTCGGTGATCAGGCGCAGCCCCCAGGGGCCGATGACGATGCCGGCCAGCAGGTAGCCCAGCACCGCGCCCAGGCCCAGACGCTTGGCGATGGGGACGGCGGCCACGGCAGCCAGCAGGTAGACCAGGGCGATGAGCAGTTGTTCATCCATGGCGGTATCCAGTGGTGAGAGAGGTGGTCATGGGCGGGACATGGTGGGTGGGGATCATGCCTGCAGGCCCTCCAGGTAGCGTTCGACATGCTGCTGGAACTCCACCGGCGGCACATGATGGGCGCCATGCAGGATCAGCGGGTCCAGCCACTGCATGCCGCACAGGCGCGCGGTCTGCTGGTAGGGCGGCAGGAAATCGGCGAAGGGATGGCCATGGCGGCCGCTGCTGCTGTAGGCGGCTGCCTCGCCGCCGGTGGAGGCCACCAGCCACAGGCGCTTGCCGTGCAGGGCGTGGCCATCATGGCCGAAGGCCCAGCCTCGCGCCAGCACCTGCTCCAGCCACAGCTGCTGCAGGGCCGGCATGCCGTACCAGTGGATCGGGTGTTGCAGGACTACCAGGTCGGCATCGCTGAGCAATTGCTGCTCGTGTGCCACGTCGATGTGGAAATCCGGATAGTGCTCATACAGGTCATGGATGAGCACGTCCGGCAGGCGCGCGGCCGCCTCCAGCATCAGGCGGTTGGTGCGCGAGAGCTCGGCGGCAGGATGGGCGTAGAGGATCAGGGCCTTGGGCATGGGCAGTGGAGCGGGGCTGGACGGGTGTCGGCGGCTGGCAGGGGAAATTGGCCGGAACATGCATGGCCTGGTTGTTGTCTGCCAGGATGAGGAGAAGGAGTTTGCCACGAAAGCGCCGCGCATGGCTTGTATGAAACTGCTGGCCGCTGCTGTGACCGCTCGCCGTGACGGCCGTCCCGTGGGTGCCCAAAGCCGGGTAATGCGCTTATACTCAGCCACTCCCCGGGTTCTCCTTCGCACCATCGCGCCCGGCTATTGCAGCCCAGGCCGGTGACGCTCGCCATAGTCCATACATCTTGATTACAGATTGCCGCCATGTCCGACATCCAAGACTCCGAAGCCAACCTGCCCCCTGAACGCAGCCCGACGCAGCCTGCCACACCGGTGAAGCCCGCCGCAAGCACAAGCACATCGGCGCCTGCTGCAGCCGCTCCCGCCGTCGACGCCGGTGGCGCCGCTGCTTCCCAGCCCGCTTCCCAGCCCGCTTCCCAGCCCGCATCCCAGCCCGCTGCCGCCGACCCGACCACGGCATCGGCATCGGGCTCCGCTGGTACAGCTGCCCCCCCGTCCCCGGGCGGAGCGGGAGCCCAGCCGCAGGGTGGCGGCTATTCGGCCCTGCCACCGCCGCCGCACCATGCGGGCGATGCGCCCTGGGCCCAGACCTGGCGCTTCCTGGCCGCACGCCTGCGGCAACTGTCGGACAAGGCCGGCCGCCGCGTCATGCAGCGCACCTTGAAAATCGGTGTGTCGGCCCGTATCTTTCACCCAGAGTCCGGCTCCAAGGGCCTGCGCAGCAAGACCCTGCAATACCTGGAAGAGTCGATCGCGCAGTGGGTGATGTCGCGCGATGTGCTGGTGTTCATGATCCCGACCGTCAATACCAATGGCCTGGTCCACCCCAGCAATATCCGCCTGCGCGACTATGCCAAGCATCTGGACGGGCTGGTGCTGCAGGGTGGCGCCGACGTTTCGCCGCAGAGCTATGCACAGGCCGCCACCCGTCCCGAATGGAGTGGCGACCGCGTGCGCGACATGTACGAACTGGAACTGCTGCATGAGTTCATCGAGGCCGGCAAGCCGGTGCTGGGTATCTGCCGTGGTTGCCAGCTGATCAATGTGGCCTTCGGCGGTACGCTCTACCAGGATATCGCCACTGACGTGCCCACCGCGATCCCGCACGTCAACGACCAGTACGACAGCAATACCCATGCGCTGCATTTCCCGCAGGGGTCGACGCTGGCCAGCCTGGTCAAGACCGAGAACGCACTGGTCAACTCCATCCACCACCAGGCGGTGCGTGATCTGGGGCGCGACCTGTCGGTGGAGGCGGTGTCCGGTCCCGACCAGATCGTCGAGGCCATCCGCTATCGCAAGGCGCCCTTCGTGATGGGTTTGCAATGGCACCCGGAGTTCCACCGGGCTGGTGGTTCCGAGCTGCTCGATTGCACGCCCATCCTGGACAGTTTCCTGCGCTCGGCCCGCGAGACGCGCTTCTAGGCGCTGCCAGGAACCTACGCCGGCTTGCGCCATCGAACCGGTTTTGCGCTGGCGCAAGCTTGCTGAAGAGAGCTACTCGCTGCGCGGCAGGCTCTGTAGAATCCGTCATGTGAGCAGTGCAGCAAGAGCGCACTGCTGGCATGGCAGCCAGACCTCTTGGTCTTTTCGTCTTTCCACCATCGGCTAACAAGGAGAATCCAAATGCCTCAATCCCCCGCACTGAAGACCGTCCGCAACGACATGAAGACCCTGGTCAAGGATGCCCAGGCATTGTTCGCCGAGGCCGCCGCCGCCACCGGCGAGAAGGCCGATGAGCTGCGCGCACGTGGCCTGACCCTGCTGGAAGCGGCCGCCGAAGCCGCCCAGAGCGCACAGGCTGCCGCCATCGAGAAGGGCAAGGAAGTCGCCGCCAAGACCGACGACTACGTCCACGAAAATCCGTGGCGCGCCGTGGCCATCTCGGCCGGCCTGGGCCTGCTGGTCGGCCTGGTCATCGGCCGCAGCAAGTAAGCGCCGCGCCGATGGCGACTCACCACAAGGACGGGCCGGCAGCGTCGGCCTCCCATGCGGCCCATCCGGGTTTGACGGCGGGCCTCTTGGGCCTGGCCAAGAACCTGCTGGGCCTGATCATCAGCCGTATCGAGCTGGCCTCGCTGGAGATGTCGGAGATCGGCGCCAACCTGGTGCGATTCGCCATCATCTTCGTGCTGGCGGCGGTCGCGCTGTGGTTTGCCATCGCCTTCTGGTCGGTGCTGATCGTGCTGCTGGCCTGGGCTACCTGGGGCTGGAAGATCCTGGCCCTGCTGGGTTTTCTGTTCACTGCGGCCACTGTAGGCTTGGTGTGGTATGCCCGCGCGGTGCTGCGACAGGGCAAGCTGTCCCTGCCGCAGACCATGTCGGAACTGCGCCGCGACCGTGACGCGCTGCTGTGAGCGTTTTTTTCCGAGGATAGCCATGCAGACAGACCAAGACCAGGGCATGACCCACGAAGAGCGCAAGCGCAAGGTGCTGGCGCAAGGCGCGCTGTACCGGCTGGGCGTGATGGAAGCGCGCGAGGTGGTGCGCGAGAACCTCAGTGCGGAGTCCTTGGCCAAAGGTGCTTTGAGCCGCGTGGGCCATTTCGCGGCATCGTTGTTCGGCGGCGGCAAGACGGTGCAATCGATCAAGTCGATTGCCTCGGGTGGCCTGGGCGGTGTCAACCTGCAGTCGGTGACGCCGTTGCTGGTGACCGGTGCCTCGCTGTTGTCGCGCCGCTGGTTGCGCAAGCCGCTGCTCATGGGCGGTGTCATCGCCGCCGTGGGCGGTCTGGCATATTACTTCAGCCAGCGCGGTGAGCCTGTGGACCAGGATGCAGATGCGTTGCAAGGCCCGCCGGAACCTGGGACGGGCGAGAACTGACGCCTCCCGCTTTGATGCAAGGGCATCCGGTACGCCGGATGCCCTTGTCATTTTGAGGGAGCGCGACAGGAACATAATGGCCGCGATCGGCTCTGATCATCACCGGCCGCTGCAGGCCTGGACAACAACACTGAGAAGGCAAGAAAGGACCTGACATGAAGACTTTATCGATCGCAGCCATGGCCGGCGTACTGGCCATCACCGGCTGTGCCGACATGAGCCCGACCCAGCGTGGCACCGCCACCGGCGCGGGCATTGGTGCGGGCATCGGCGGCATCCTCGGCGCGGCCACCGGCGGTGGCGGCGGTGGCCGTGCGCTGGGTGGCGCGGCCATTGGCGGTGCCATCGGTGCGGTGGCCGGCAACATCTGGTCCAACCGCATGGAAAACCAGAAGCGCGCCATGGAACAAGCCACCCAGGGCACCGGTGTGCAGGTCACGCAGACCGCCGACAATCGTCTCAAGCTGGAGATCCCCAGCGATATCTCCTTCGATACGGGCCGTGCCGACATCAAGCCCGAGATGCGTCCGTTGCTGGACCGCTTTGCCACCACGCTGGTCGAGAATCCGGCCACCACCGTGACCATCATCGGCCATACCGACAATACTGGCAGCGATGCCATCAACGACCCGCTGTCCCAGCAACGCGCGGCCCGCACCCGCGACTACCTGAGCGCGCGGGGTGTGGCGGCCAACCGCTTCAGCATCCAGGGACGCGGATCGCATGAGCCGCTGGTGCCCAACACTTCCGACGCCAATCGTGCCAAGAACCGTCGCGTGGAGATCTTCGTCGCCGAGCAGCAGGCCAGTGCCCCGGCACAGGCACCTGCTGGCTACAATCCAGGCAGCTACCCGCCGCCTCCGCCGCAGCGTTACTGATCACCCCGGTTGCCGCTGGCGCAAAAAAGCAAAAGCCCCGAATTCACGTTCGGGGCTTTTTCATGTCGGTAACGGCCGTGCCGGAAGCTTACTTGGCAGGAGCGTCTGCGGCGGGAGCGGCGGCGCCATCGGCGGCAGCGGCCGGGGCCTTCACTTCGGGTTCCTTGAACTTGGCGCCGGACTGGTTGGCCATGTAGACCACGGTACGCTGGATTTCGACGTCATCCAGGTCAGGATTGCCGCCCTTGGCCGGCATTGCGCGCAGGCCATTGATGGCGTGCGCGACCAGGGTGTCATAACCTTGTGCGATACGGGCTTGCCAGGCGGCAGCGTCGCCGACCTTGGGGGCACCCGCGACGCCGGCGCTATGGCAGGCCGAGCAGGTGGTCTTGAAGACTTCTTCGCCCGAAAGCAATTGCTTGGGGCCATTGGCGTCACGGAAGGTGAAGCCGTCGTCGGAGACCGGCTTGATACGGGCCGCGATGGCCTCGGGTGCCTGGCTGTCGGAGCCAGCCCCGGTTTTTTGGCCGTTGGTCACATACTGGACCAGCAGCACGATACAGATGATGGGGACCAGAAAACCTGCGACGACTGCTGCGATCAATTGCTTGGGAGTCTTGATGGCAGACTCGTGTTCATGCTGAGCAGAGCTCATTGGCGTCCCTCCGTAATGGTTCCTCGAAATTGGGGCGGAAAACGTCGCTTCCCTTTGTATCGCCTGGCATTGCGTGGAATCTGGATCAGGCAGGGCTGTCATCGCGCTCTCTCGCCGAACTCTTGATTATAGTCACAATGCTTTCCGTTTGACACGGAAAAACCGCCAGCGCCATGGACGTCCTGTCGGAAAGGCGGTATCCTTCAGGCCTTTCCGGGGTTCGCCCCGATTCAGCGCGGCTGTAGCTCAGTGGATAGAGTATTGGCCTCCGAAGCCAAGGGTCGTGGGTTCGATCCCCGCCAGCCGCGCCACCTTCCTTCTTCCTTCCCTGCGCTGGTGCCATCGGAAGCAATGCTGTGCCGAATGGCACACTGAAGCTTCCAAGGCTCAAACCGGCAGCTCGATACTCCGTCCAATCGTTGCCATTGCATGATATCCGACGATTTTCACGTCACGTTTGGCAAAAATCAGGGGGCGTATCTCGACGTTTTCCATCGACGTTTTCCAACAAGCAAATATTTTGCTTTGTTTGCATCTCGTTTGCTTTGCGCAATATCAACCCGACCTTGTTCCCCAGAGTCGCTCATGAGGAACGCGGACCGCCCGCCAGCAGCCGGTCGAGCAGCTCGTCGTAGTGATGATGGGGCGTGGTGATGGCATAGAAGCTCTCCATCAGTTCGCTGGTTTGGCCGGTCACCACCAAGGCGCCGTCGCGCAATTCATCTTGCACCACCACCTCCGGCAGCACCGTGAGCCAGCCGCTGTCCCGCGCGATCAGACGCAGCATGGCCATGTCATCGACCTCGGCGCGTATGCGAGGGCGGACGTCGTTGGAGATACACAGCGCGTCGAATTGCATGCGCAGGGCGTGGCGCGGGCCCGGCACGGCCATGTCGACCCCTTCCAGATCTTGCGGGATGCGCAGGCTCAGCGCCTCCCAGCGTTGCGCCGGCCCGACCACCGAGACCACCTGGCTCCCCAGGAAGCGGCAGTGCAGCGAGCGCTCCGGGGCGGAGGGGACGGTTTCATTGGCAAGCACGACGTCGAGCTGGTGCTGCAGGAGCCGCTCCAGCAAGCCTTCCAGCAGGCCAGATTCCAGCGTCAGCGAGACCGAGGGGTCCGTGAGCATGGGCCGGATCCAGTTTTCCTGGTAGTTGCGGGAGAGCGTGGCCACACTGCCCACACGCAAGCGTGTCACCCCCGCCGAGCGGCCTTCCAGCCGGCCCAGCATTTCGCGGCTCAGGCCGAAGATCTGGTCGGCATAGGTGAACACCAGCTGGCCGGTATCGGTCAGGGTCAGGCGGCGTCCTTCACGTAGGAAGAGATCTTCATTCAGGTGCTTTTCAAGCTGACGAATCTGGGCCGAGACGGCCGATTGCGACGTGTGCAGCTCCTCGGCTGCCCGCGTGAGATGACCCAGTTTGGCAACGCGCCAGAAATAGCGAAGATGATGGAAGTTAAGATTTTCTAGGCGCATCGTTCGTATTTATCAATGTATTTGTTATTATAAATGTAATTTACAGAACGATCCGTGACAAGCATCATGCCCTCCATTCCAATGCATGAGGTTTCTTGTCATGACGACCATTTCGTTCTCCGCTTTCAGCGCCTGGGCTCCGCCGGCCCTGATGCTCTCCGCGACTCTGGTGCTGAGCCTGTTTCCGCTGGCGCCGGCGCGCGCGTGGAAGCTATTCCATTCGCTTTCTCTGCTGGCCCTCCTGCTGGCCTTGTTCACGCTGATAGCCGGACGGGACGCTGCACCGTGGCCGGGGGTAGTGCATCTCTCCACCCTGGGCCTGGTGCTGGCGCTGTTGGTGCAGGCGCTCGGCACGGTGATCGGCGCCTTCTCGGGGCGCTACCTGCAAGGTGAGCAGGGCCAGCGCCAATATGCCGCTGCACTGGGCGCCGTGCTGACCGCCGTGCACGCGCTGCTGCTGGCTGATCACTGGATGGTGCTTATCGCTGCCTGGGCGAGCGTCGGCCTGGCGCTGGAGCGATTGCTGTGTTTCTACCCTGATCGCCCCTTCGCGCGCCTGGCCTCCCACAAGAAAAGCATCGCCGACCGCCTGGCCGACATCTTGCTCATCGGCGCCGCAACGCTGGCCTGGAGGGAGGTGGGCAGCGGTTCCTTCTCAGACTTGTGGGCGCATGTGGCCCAGCAGGGCGCCTCCACCAGCCTGCAGGCCTGCGCGCTTTGCCTGACGCTAGCGGTGATCTTGCGCACGGCTCTGCTGCCGGTGCACGGCTGGCTGATCCAGGTGATGGAAGCCCCCACCCCGGTCTCGGCCCTGTTGCATGCCGGAGTGGTCAACCTGGGCGGCTTCGTGCTGATACGCTTCGCGCCCTTGCTGGAGCAGGCCACGGCGGCGCGCGTGGTGCTGCTCATCGTCAGTGCCGGCACCGTTTTGCTGGCTGGGCTGGTGATGCTCACCCGCATCAGCATCAAGGTCAAGCTGGCCTGGTCGACGGTGGCGCAAATGGCTTTCATGCTGCTGGAGTGCGCGGCCGGACTCTATCTTTTCGCCGCGCTGCACTTGATCGGGCACTCCCTTTATAAAGCCCATGCCTTCCTCTCCGCCTCCTCGGTGGTACGAGAGACGCGCCTGGCCGCCTTGTCCAGTCCGGCCTTGCCCACCGCTACCAGCGTGATGCTGGCGCCGGTGCTCAGCATGGCCATGGTGCTGGGTCTGCAAAGCCTGAGCCCCTACCCGGCCTGGCCGTGGTGGTGGAGCGCCATCCTTGGCCTGGCCTGGGCGCCGCTGCTCTGGCGTGCTGGTGCCACCGGCAAGGTCGGGCTGCGCAGCGTGCTGCTGGGCGCGCTGGGTGCGGCTGTCCTGATCGTGGCGGCCCAGGTCGGCCACCGGCTGCCGCTGCATATTGCTGATTTCCCGCACAGCGTCTTTGGTCTGGTGGCACTGCTGGTGATGCTGGCCCTTTACGCCTGCATGGGCCTGATGCAACTGGCGCCGCAGGCCGTGGCCGCCTGGCGCCGCCGCAGCTATGCCGGCTTCTACCTCGATGAAGCCTATACCCGCCTGGCGCTTCAACTCTGGCCCTCGAACTGGACTCCCAACGCCCGCCGGGCCAGCACTGAGCACCACATGAACAATCTCGCCACCCATGGCCGCCGCCAGGGCTAAGCCCCTCACCGGAGAAACCGCATGATCGACTTCGACCAAGAACGCCCGCTGCGGGCCACCGCGCCGATGGCCGCCTGGAACACCGAGCTGGAACAGCGCCTGCATCAGGCCTGTGAGAAAGCCTGTGCCGCGATCGCCCCTGCCTGGCCGCTGGACCGCGCCATCGCCGTCAATCCGCACTGGTCGCGGGTGGGCATGCCGCTGCGCCAGGTTGCGGCGCGCATGGCCTTGCTGGGTGGCATTCAGGTCTTCCCGTCCAAGGAACAGCTGCAGCAGGCCTGGCACGACGGCCGCATCACCCGGGCCGACCTGGAATATGCGCTGGCGCAGTCCAGTCAAGCCCAGGAGCGCGGGTTCGATGTCGCCCATTGCCTGGCGGCGCTGGACTCGGCCCGCACGCCGTCGCAGTTGCCGCTGCTCATCGACGTGCTCGACAACGATGCCCGGCGCCACACCCGGCTCTCCTGGCGGCAAGCCATCACGCACCAGGTCAGCCAGACCTGCGCCGCCTATTTCGACCGGCACCAAGCCGACTGGCAGCCCGAGCGTGGCATGGGCTTGTACGCTTTCTGGCGCGAAACACTGGAGCACGACCATGGCATCGGCCTGCTGATGGGCCTGCCACAGTTCGCCGATGGCATCCGCGCGCTGCCGACCTGCGCGCGCGAGGCCGAGCGCTGGGTCATGCGGCGCCTGAACTTGCCCCCCGAGGTCTGGGCCGATTACCTGGAAGCTGTCCTGCTGACCGTCAACGGTTGGGCCTCATGGACTGCCTATCTGGGCTGGGAGGCGAAACTCAACGGCGACCGTGACGAACACCTGCGCGAACTGCTGGCCATCCGTATGGCTTGGGCGGCCCTGCTGCTGGAATGCAAGGACGATGACGCCGCGAGTCAGGCCTTCCATACTGTGCAGCAGGTCTGGGCGCATTCGCAGCAGCGCTTGCAGCAGGCCCAGCAGGCGTTTCTGGTGGATGAACTGTGGCAGATCGCACTGGAAGCCGGCTACCAGCGCAAGCTCGCGGCGACCCTGCTACGGCGACCCGCGGCGAGTGCGCCTGCGGTGGAGGTGCAGGCCGCCTTTTGCATCGACGTGCGCAGCGAACCCTTGCGGCGTGCGCTGGAATCCCTGCATCCGGGCATGCAGACGCTGGGTTTTGCTGGATTCTTTGGTCTGCCGGTGGCCTACACGCCGCTGGCCACCGAGGCCAGTCGTCCGCAGTTGCCGGGCCTGCTGAAACCGGCTTACCAAGTGCAGGATGTGGTGGCTCCGGCGGATGCTGCCGCCGATGACGGCTTGCTGACCAGCAGCGTGGCAGGCGCGAGACGCAAGAGGCTGGCCTTCAAGCAACAGTGGCAGGCGAATACACGCTGGCCGGGTTCGGCGTTTTCCTTCGTGGAGGTGGCTGGCGTGACGGCGCTGGGTGGCTTGTGGCAATGGCTGCGCCCAAGCCAGGGCGGGCGTGCGCGTGATGACCTGGCCGGATTGCCGGCGCGGTATCGCGACCTGTGCCGGCCACAACTGGTCGGCCTGGCCCTGGAAGACAAGGTGGCGCTGGCTGCTCGCGTGCTGCACGCCATGGGGCTGGATCGGCAGGTGGCTCCGCTGGTGCTGCTGGTCGGGCATGGCAGCCAGTCGGCCAACAATGCACATGCGGCGGCGCTGGATTGCGGGGCCTGCTGCGGCCAGACCGGCGAAGTCAATGCCCGTACCCTGGCCCGCTTGTTGAACGAACAGGAAGTACGCCGCGGCCTGCTGGAGCGACAGATCCTCATCCCTGAGGGCAGTCAGTTCCTGGCCGTACTGCACAACACCACCACCGACGAACTCGAAGCCTTCGACCTGGATCTGCTGCCGGCTGCGGCGCGGTCGCGCTGGCAAGCCCTGCAGCCGGTTCTGGTCGAAGCCGGCAATCGGGTTCGGCGCGAACGCGCACCGCGTCTGGGGATGGAGCCGGAGCAGGCCGCGCCCGCCTTACTGAAGCAACTGCGGCGCCGCGCCAATGACGGCGCTCAGACCCGCCCCGAGTGGGGCCTGACCGGCAACGCCGCCTTCCTGATCGCCCCCCGTGCGCGCAGCCGCGAGCTGGACCTGGGTGGACGCTGCTTCCTGCACGACTACGATGCCAGCCAGGATCACGACGGCAGCGTCTTGGAACTGCTGATGACTGCGCCCATGCTGGTGACGCATTGGATCAACTGGCAGTACCACGCCTCCACCAGCGACCCGCTGCACCTGGGCAGCGGCAACAAGCTGCTGCACAACGTGGTGGGCGGCACCATCGGTGTCTTTGAAGGCAATGGCGGTGATTTGCGTATCGGTCTGTCGCGCCAGTCCTTGCATGATGGCCAGCGCTGGGTGCATGAAGCCTTGCGCCTGACGGTCGTGATCGATGCAGCGGCCGATGCCATCGATGCCATCATCGCGCGCCACACCATCGTGCGTCAGCTGGTGGAACACGGCTGGTTGCACCTGTGGCGTTTTGGTAAAGAAGGGCTGGAGCAGCGTCGGCGCGGAGGCTGGGAAGCAATCACCTGGTGAAGCTGTCGATGCCGGCGGCAGGATATTGAGCCTGAGTCTGGGATCCTGCCTGCCATCGGCGTGATCTATGTGGCGAAGAAAGGGGTGGGGGGGGTTGACAATCCGTCTTGCAGGATAAGGCAGGCAGATCATCAGCTCCATTGCAAAAACATTTGTATATTTTTTCGTATATGTTAAGGTATACGTAAATCGGAGCCAACAAACTGATGTCTTCATTGCCTCGACTCTTCTTCCGCGACACTCATGCCTATCCTGGCTGCCGAGCCATGGCCCTGGGTTTTGCGACGAATCAGGCGCATACGTCGCTGCTCCTCGAGTTCAGTGACGGAACAATGGGAAGTGGCCATTGGCTGCCGAATGGCGACGGTACGGTCAGCCTGGAGGCGCAAGCACATGTGACGGCCAGGGGGAGCACGGTGAGTGCCCGGCATTGGTTGCTGCTGCCCGATGGCGGCGAGTGGAAGGTGGTGCGCCGCCTGCCCTGAATGCCGAGATGCGGCTGCGGCATAGAGAGCAAACGAATACCTTGCAACATATACGAAGAGATATACAATTGGCGGCCCCTTTGGGTGTTCCGCTATGAAGTGCCGTACGCCGCTTGATCAGGCGAATTTTGTCGTTGAACCATCCAAGAGGAGATGTGAATGTATTACTTCGGTTATTGCACCTGGCTGCACGATGTGGAACTGCGCCGCTTCATGCCCGATGCGAAAGTCGTCACCACCGGCCGTGCCCCCAATCACAAGCTGCAGTTCCACGCAGCCAAGGGGCGCAGCGACCGCGGCTGGTGTCACCTGAACGACACCCATGAGGCCTGGGGGACTGCGGCACTGGGTATCGTGGTGGAGCACCCGCCCAAGCATTTCGAGGAGGACTACGACGACTTCGAACGCTGCTTCCTGACCGTGATTGGTGATGACGGCAAGACCTACGACTGCTGGACCTACCGCATGACCGATCCGGGCTCGCCGATGCGCCCGCCCAATTACTACTGGCAGCACATCCCCGATGGCATGGTGGAGCAGAAGCTGCCACAGGCCTACATCGATTCCGTGCTGGCCACCTTCGAGGCCGCCGCGCCTTGCCCGCGCGCAGACCGGGCGAACCCATCCGCTATCCCGGGCAAGGGGGCTGAAACACGGTAGTCATCGCGCGCCAAGGAAGCACAAGAGAAGCACAAGAAGACAGAAGTACGAGGGGCGCGCAACTTCGGGGTGAAGCGGCGCGCCTCGGGCGAGACGACGAAGTACAAGATTTCCGAACAGACCGAGGGAGGCTATGTTGAAGAAGATTGCGAAGTCAGTTGCACTATGTCTATTGGGCGCCATGCCCGCACTGGTCCTGGCACAGGGGACCGCGTCCCCCCGGCTGGTGGCCAAGGAGTTGCGCGAGGCGTTGCCGGCTGCCATCAAGAACAGCGGTACGTTGCGGGTGGGGTCGCAGCAGACCTTCCCGCCGGTGGAATATCGCGAGGAAGGCAGTGCCGACGTGCAGGGCCTGTCGGTCGATCTGTTGCGCGAGATCGCCGCGCGTCTGGGCTTGAAGATCCAGTACGTGCATGCCGAATACGCATCGCTGATCCCGGGCATCCAGGCCGGTCGCTTCGATATCGCCTCCGGCGGGCTCAGTGACACGGTAGAACGCGAGGAGAAGCTGGACTTCGTCAACTATTTCAATTCGGGTGTCGGCATCCTGATGCTGGGCACCGAAAACGCCGTCGTCAACAACATCGACGATCTGTGCGGCAAGGGCGTGGCGACTCTGCTGGGCAGCCGCGTGATCGTCGATGCCGTGACGGCTGCCTCGGAGCGCTGTAGCGCGCGCGGTCAACAGAAGATCCGCATCGAACAGCTGCCATCGGCGCCGGACGCGCGCATGCAACTGGATCTGGGGCGCGTGAACGCCTACCTGGGCGACATCCCGGCACTTGTGCACCTGTCCTCCAAGTTCCCCGGCAAGTACAAGATCGCCGGCGGCAATTACACCTTTACTTCCTACATTCTTTCCTGGGGGACCGACAAGGCCAACCCGGCGTTGCGTGATGCGATCTTTGCCGCAGCGAAGTCCCTGCAGGCCGATGGCAGCTACCAGAAGATCATGGACAAGTGGAACTCAGGCGGCTTCGCCCTGCCCGAGATCACGATCAACCTGCCGGCCAGCAAGCGCAACAAATGAGCGCGATGACTGAACGACTCGTCGCCGGCAAGAGCAAATTCACGGTGATCCACCGGCGTTCCTGGCTGCCGTGGCTGCTGGCGGCGCTGATACTGGCCGTCGGGGTGCGCCTGGTATCGGCCGCCATCTCTTCGCGCATCATCGACCTGAAGGTGGTGGCCAGGTATATCTTCAGCGAAGAGATACTCACCGGTGCGCTTAACACCGTGCTGCTGGGAACGACCTCGCTGGCCATTGCACTGGTACTGGGCCTGTTGGTGGCACTCATGCGCATCAGCCGCAACCGCTTGCTGGCGGGCATGGCAGCGGCCTACGTGTATGTGTTCCGGGGCACGCCGCTGCTGATCCAGATCATCTTCTGGTTCAACGCCTTCCCGACCATGTTCCCTGAGTTCGCACTGCATCTTCCGCTGTCCGACCAGCCGCTGGTGCAAGCCAAGACGACCGACCTGGTCACACCCTACCTGGCAGCGCTGATCGCCTTGTCTCTGGCCGAGGCAGCCTATATGGCCGAGATCATCAGGGCCGGCATGCTGGCGGTGGACAACGGCCAGCGCGAGGCAGTCAAAGCATTGGGCATGACACCTGTGGCGATCCTGCGCCGCGTGGTGTTGCCGCAGGCCTGCCGCATCATCCTGCCGGCCACCGGCAACCAGTACATCCTGCTGTTGAAGTCATCCTCGCTGGCATCGGTGATCGGCTTCCTGGAACTGGTCCGTATCTCCACCGATATCTACTCCGCCAATTTCCGCGTGGTGGAGCTGCTGGCGATCGCCGCCTTCTGGTATCTGGTGATGACGGCCTTCGTGACCGCGCTGCAATCATTGCTGGAACGAAGCTTCCCGCAACGTTGAGCGGGCAACCCGACAAGGAATCGAATTGGAATCCGTATTCATAGACGATGTCTCCAAATGGCGTGGCGCCCAGCGCGTACTGGCCAATGTCAGCGTGCGCGTGATGCCCGGTGAAGTGGTGGCCTTGCTGGGCCCGTCGGGCGCTGGCAAGTCCACGCTGCTACGCTGTGTCAACCATCTCGATGCCGTGGATGAGGGCCGGATCTTCGTCGAAGGCACCCTGATCGGTTATCGCCAGTCGGGCGACCGGCTCTACGAACTGAAGGAGCGCGAGATATGCTTGCAGCGCTCGCGCATCGGCATGGTGTTCCAGAACTTCAACCTGATCCGGCACCTCAGTGCGCTGGAGAATGTGATGCTGGGTCCGCTCAACGTGCTGGGAACACCGCGTGCCAAGGCGGCCGTGCGCGCGCAGGAGCTGCTGCAGATGGTAGGCCTGGAACACAAGGCGAGCGCCTTCCCCAGCCAGCTCTCCGGTGGCCAGCAGCAGCGTGTGGCGATCGCCCGCTCGCTGGCCATGGATCCGACCTTGATGCTGTTGGATGAGCCCACCAGCGCGCTCGATCCCGAGTTGGCCGAAGAGGTGCTGGCCACCATCCGGGCGCTGGCTGCGCAGGGTCGTACCATGATGATCGCCACCCACGACATGGCGCTGGCGCGCGACCTGGCCGATCGCGTCATCTTCATGGAAGCCGGGGCAGTGGTGGAAGATGTGCCGGCGCGTCAGTTCTTCGAGAGCCCATGCAGCGAACGCGCGCGTCAGTTCCTCAAGCGCCTGGCGCCGCAGGCCCGGGCCGCCTGATGACGCTGACTGCCACCATCGCCTTGACGCCCCATCACCCGGTACGGGGTGCTGCCCTGCTGCTGGCAGCGATGGCCTGCTTCGCCGCCTCCGACGCGCTGGTCAAGCTGTTTGCGCAAGACCTCTCGGCCTATGAGCTGGCCTGGCTGCGCTATGCCGCGTTGCTGGCGACGGTGCTGGCCGGATGGCGGTTCGCTGCTGGCCGGTTGAGGAGCGTACATCCGTGGTGGCAGACCTTGCGCGCCGCCGGCCTGATCGGTTCCGCGCTGTTCTTCCTGCAGGGTTTGCGCAGCCTGCCAATTGCCGAGGCCACGGCCATCGTGTTCGTTTCGCCATTGTTTGTCACGCTGGCCGCTGTTGGTATACTGCGCGAGAAGGTGGCGCGGCGCCGCTGGTGGCCTATTGCGATCGGATCTGCCGGTGTGCTCATGGTGGTCCAGCCGGGTGGCGCGCGCTTTAGCGCGGCGGCTCTTTTTCCGGTGCTCTCCTCGTTATCCTGGACGCTGGCCATCGTGTGTACGCGACGGATCGGCAGTGCCGACCCGATGGCGACGACGATGCTGTATTCATCAGCCGCCGGTCTGGGTTTTCTGACGCTGATGTTGCCCGATGGCAGTGACATACGCCTGATGCAGTCTTCGCCGTGGTGCCTGGTGATGGCGCTGTGCTGGTGCGGCGGCCAATGGCTGGCGGTGGCCGCCTACCGCAGCGCGCGCGCCTCCGCGATCGCGCCTTTTTCCTATTCACAGCTATTGTGGGCTGCCCTGCTGGGCTACATAGTCTGGCATCATGTGCCTGATCTCCTGGCGGCGGCCGGCATGGCACTCATCCTGGCAGGCGGCTTGTACGCAGCCTGGCAGGGCAAGCAAGAACAACGACAACCGCTATCCCAGACAGCCAATCGATGAAACCAAACCTGAACCTGATTACCGGCGATGTGCAGGCCAAAATTCGCAGCATGATTCTCGCATCCGATTTCAAGCCCGGCCAGCGACTGGTGGAAGAAGAGCTTTGCACGATGTTCGACATCGGCCGCACTCCGGTGCGCGAGGCGCTGCTGCTGCTGCAGGGAGAAGGCCTGATCGTGCGTCGGCGTGGCTGGGAAGTGCAGGGGGTGGACCACCTCCAGGTGCATGCCATCTTCGAGAGTCGCGCCGCCATCGAAAGCGCTACCGCGCGCCTGGCAGCACGCTACATCAACGAGCAGCAACTGTCTATGCTGGAGGGCATGCTGGAGGCAATGGAGCCGTCCAATGACATCAGCCGCATCGAACTCAACAAGATCAATACACGCTTTCACGAACTGATCGTGGAGGCCTCCAACAATGCCATCCTGATCCAGTTCCATGAGCGCACGCGCTTCTACTACTGGGCGCTACGGGTGCCGGTGCTGTTTGCCGACACCCAGCTGGTGAGTACCAACAACGAGCATCGCGAGCTGGTCGACGCGCTGCGCCGCCGCGAGGAAGATCGTGCCGAGCACCTCGCGCGTATCCACGTGGAGTCGACCATGAAGACGGTGGAGCCTGCCTTGCAACGCTGATGATGAGCTTGCCTTATCGCGCTGCCAACGATGCCGTCCGGTGCCACACCGAACGGCATCGTCGTTTGTGGCCATCAGGATGACTTGCGAATCTCCAGCACCGTACCCGCACCGCTGCGGGTGTCGAAGTAGCTGAAGCCGGAACCGTCGGCACGACGGCCCCGCGCAATGACGTCCAGACCCATCGCACGTGCCTGCGCTTCGCCTGCATCGCAATCGGGCACTTCGAATCCCAGGTGATAGACCCCTTCGCCATGCTGGTCGAGGAAGCGGCGCTGGGGAGAGTCCAGCGCCGAGGGCTGGCAGATCTGGAGCTGCACGTTCTCCAGGTCCACGCACTTGTAGCGCATCTCGTCCGACGCGGCCTGGTTGGGGACCTCGAATTGTACGTAGGGACTGCTCTTGGGGTAGTCGAACCAGGGCCCCACGCCCAGCTTCTCGTAGTAGGCCACGGTCTTGTCGAGGTCATGGACGACGATGCAGATATGGTGCAGGACATTGAATGGATGCGTCATCTCTTTTCCTTTGCGTGATGGAGAGTGTTCAGCTACGCGTGCCCGGCGCACCGTATAGAGTACTTCCGCCGTGCTTTTTAATATATTTAATAATATACGAAAAAATATGCGATGGCATGCCGCCTGCCTTGAAATTGGCAAATCGTCAGCTTCGGTCAGCACTTGTGCGGGATAGCGGCGGTACCATGATGGCTGTGGCGTGGCGATTCCATCATCTGCGGGATGTTCTTGTGCAAATGTAAAGCTGAAGGGCATTTGCGCTTGTGCTTTTCACTTTGCATGGCTGGGTGGCAATTATGATGGCATGGTGCCACAGCCATGCCCTGTGCCTGGCTCTGGAAGTGCGAGCCGGCTTACCGAGACGAACCGCCAAACCAACTACTGAGATCAGCGGACCTGAACATGAATTTCAACGAACGCGCGACGAACCTGCTGGAAATGCCCGTCTCCCCCCTCACCTGGGACGGCATCATCAAGGAAGCCCAACGCCTTGAACGTGAATTCGCCTATATTCCTTCCAACGTCAAATGGGCGCTCGACTACAAGCGCTTCCAGGTCGAGCACGCGCGTGGCAATGCCAGTGATGCGCTGTGGTACCTGAAGCAAGCCATTGCGACCGCGCCCTACAACGCCGACATCCTGGCCGATTACAAGAAGGTGGTGCAGAAGCGTTCGGATCTGCAAAACCTGGTGCTGATCATCTCCAGCAAGGTCAATGAGTCCAAGGCCTTGCGCTTGGCCGAACAGTTCGATGCAGCCGGTATCCAGTACATGATCGTCAGCGGCAACAATACGCCTTCCATCGCACATCCACGGGCGCTGCAGGTGGACGTTGCCGATAACTTCGAGTCGACGCCGCGCAAGGTGGTCGCCGCACTGACCTGGGTCTATGAAAATATCGGCAGCAATGTCGGTGTGCTCAAGGTGAGCGACGAGATGGGTCTGGTCGATGCCGCTGCGCTCAAACGCAACCTGGCAGAGCTCCATCCAGCCGACGTCTATGCCGGGGTGCCGACCGGAGGATTGGAGCACGATCGCTGCTTCCACTGGGGCCTGTGCGACAACCAGGAGTTGAATCGCCGCGTCTATTCCCGTCCGGTGCTGCGCACCTGGGCTGGCGGCGGCGCGCTCTACCTTGGCCCGGGCCCTGTGGAGAAAGTCGTCAGTTCACTGATGCGTTTCCCTGGGCTGTTCGATGGCGAGTATTACGACGACAAGCTCATCGGCGATGTGCTGGTCTTCGAGGGGGTGGCGCTGGTGGAGCGCGCTGCCTATGCAGACTTCGGTCTGACCATCGGTGGAGTTCCTGCGCCGGCCACTTCGACGGGTCTGAGCACCCAACAGGTTCCGGCGGCACCAGCACCCGCACCCGCACCCGCACCCGCACCCGCACCCGCACCAGCACCCGCACCCGCACCCGCACCCGCACCCGCACCCGCACCCGCACCCGCACCCGCCGCTGTGCAGCCGCAGCAACTCCCGCTCAAGGTGCAAGGCGCCGGTACAGCCGTGCCAGTCCCGGCCGAGAGTCAAGCGCTGTACCTTCACCTGGGCTGCGGTACCAAGAATTTCCCGGGTTTCATCAATATCGACCTCGACGCGCCCGGCGCCGACATGAACCTGAATCTGACCAAGCAGTTGCCTTGGGAGCGTGGAACCGTCACCGGCATCTACAGCGAGCACTTCTTCGAGCACGTGGGTGCGAACCAGGGTATTCGCTTGCTGCACGAGTGCCATCGCATCCTTAAGCCGGGTGGCATTGTGCGTTTTGCCATGCCGGATCTTGAGTACATGATCGGCGACTACGTGAACAATCGAGTGCACCCCGATTGGGCGCGCTTTGGCATGCCGTGGACGGCCAGTCGCTGCCAGCGCCTGAACATCGCCATGCGCTGGTGGGGTCATGAATGGATCTACGATGAAGAAGAACTGGTGCGCATCGGCAAGATGGTGGGCCTGGAACTGATCGGCCGCTGCGAGTATGGCATCAGTTCCGACCCCATGTTGAATGGCCGCGAATACCGTGAGTCGTCCCAGCTGATCGTTGAATTCCGCAAGCCGGAACGTCAGATCCAGCATGGTGCCGAACCGCTGGTCAGCATCGTCATGCCGTCGTATAAAGCCACTTACTTCAGGCAAGCATTGGAAAGCGCGCTGGCGCAGACCTATCGCAATATCGAAGTGTTGGTCACGGACGATTGCCCGACCGATGCCATCGCGGCCATTGTGCGCGACTATCAGGAAAGGGATCCGCGTGTGCGTTACATGCGCAATCCCAAGGCCGGCACCGATATCGGACGCTCCAATCATTGCCTCTGTCTGGAGCAGGCCGAGGGCGAGTTCGTCAAGTTCCTGAACGATGACGACGTGCTGGCGCCGCATTGCGTCGAGCGTTTGATCGGGGCCTTTGCCGCCAATCCTGACATCACCCTGGCCACGTCGAAGCGCCAGCGCATCGACCGCAACGGCAATTACCTCCCGGACATCACCGCCACCCAGTTGCTGGTCCAGGAGGATTCGGTCATTGATGGCCTGTCGCTGGGGTCGGCGTTACTTTCGACGCAGGTCAACTTCGTCGGCGAGCCGAGTACCGTGATGTTCCGGAAATCCGAAGTGGCCGAAGTGAAGCCGGATTTCATGTCGGTCGATGGACAGGAAATATCGTGGGCATCCGACGTTGCCATCTATATCAACCTGGCGCTCAAGGGCAGCACGGCGTATCTGACTGAGGCACTGAGCTTCTTCCGTATTCACGAAGAGCAGGGACAGGTGGTGTCGGCGGTGGCGGCACAGGAAGAATCGACGCGTTGCTGGAACATCTTGCGCGACTTCTGGACGCGCAACGAATTCCACCGCGCCATCTGAGGCCGGTCGGAGCGGTGGTTTGAATCTGATGACTTGAAGAGTGGGGTCGGAAATGCAAGAAAAATATGATGCCTGGGAAAACTACTACAGCGGTCTCAATTCGCTGCTCTTTCCCAATGAATATGTATTGCGCTCGTTCGTGGGTGGTTACCCCAAACTGAAGATCGACAAGAATTATCGCGGCAAGAAGATCTGCGATGTCTCCTGCGGTGATGGCCGCAACATGGTGCTGCTGGATAAGCTGGGTTTCGAGCTGTACGGGACCGAAGTGACGGAAAAGACCGCGCAGATCACCCAGCAGAAATTGCTGGACCATCCGTTCGCGATCAAGAGCCAGATCAAGAGCGGTACCAACGTCGACATTCCCTTCGACGAGAGCTTTTTCGATTACCTGCTGTCCTGGAACGCGATCTATTACCTGGACAATGAAAACTCCGAGATCGGGGATCACGTCGCCGAATATGCGCGCGTGCTGAAATCGGGCGGTTACATGGTGTGTTCGGTGCCGACCAAGAACTGCTATTCCCTGCTCAATTGCAATGACCTGGGCGAACACCGCATCCGCATCGATCCGCCAGAAAACAAATGGGGTGGAGGCCTGCTGAAAGGCACGTTGATGTACCGTTTCGACTCCTTCGACCATATCGAGCAGGTGTTCGGTACCCACTTCACCAATTTCTCCTGGGCCAAGCTGTCGGATGATTGCTTCGGTTTGCCGCTGGAATATTTCATTTTCGTCTGCCAAAAGAAATAACGGCGAGAGGGCCGCGAAATCCACCAGGCACAGCGCAACGGGTAAAGTCTTATGAGCGACAGGAAACCGATATTCGTGACCCGGCCGTCATTGCCGGCATTGGAAGAGTTCGTTCCATATCTGCAAGAGATATGGGACGCGCGCATCCTGACCAATGGCGGGCCGATGCACCAGCGGCTGGAAAAGGCGCTATGCGAGCATCTGGGTGTGCCGCACATCGCCTTGTTCAACAACGGTACCCAGGCGCTGCTCACCGCGCTGCAAGCGGCCGACCTGAACGGCGAGATCATCACCACGCCCTATTCGTTCGTCGCCACGGCGCATTCTCTGCTGTGGAATGGCTTGCAACCGGTCTTCGTCGATATTGATCCCGTGACGCTCAATCTGGATCCCGAACGCATCGAGGCGGCGATCACGCCGGCTACCACCGCCATCCTGCCGGTGCACTGCTACGGCCACCCTTGCAACGTTGATGCCATCAGCAAGATCGCCCACAAGCACGGCCTGAAGGTGATCTACGACGCGGCGCACGCTTTCGGCGTGGAAGACGAGGGCGGAAGCATCTTGCGACATGGTGACATGGCGGTGCTGAGTTTTCACGCGACCAAGGTATTCAGTACCTTCGAGGGCGGTGCGATCATCTGCCACGACAAGGAAACCAAGCAGAAGATCGACAGCCTCAAGAATTTCGGTTTCGAGGCAGACGGCAGCACCGTTTCCCGGCTTGGAACCAATGGCAAGCTCAGCGAGATCCATGCGGCCTTCGGCCTGCTGCAATTGCAGGGAATCGGTGATGCACTGGCCAGGCGTGAGGCCATCGATGCCCGCTACCGCGCTGAGCTGGCGGACGTGAAGGGCATCTCCTGCGTCGACGGCGTCAATGAAAGGGTAGGTAATTCGGCCTACTTCCCGATTCTGGTCGGACCGCAATATCCACTCTCGCGCGACGAGCTGTTCAAGCTGTTCGCCACGCATGGCATCAATACGCGCCGGTATTTCCATCCGCTGATCACCGAGTTCCCGATGTACCGGTCGCTGGCCTCGGCGGCTGCCGTCAATCTGCCGGTCGCCAACAAGGTCGCCAGCGAGGTGATCTGTCTGCCGATTTATCCCGAGCTTGCGCATGAGGATGTGGGGCGGATCATCGCGGTCATCAAGGAGGCCGCTTCGGCATGATGCGCCTGGCCATCATGCAGCCTTACCTGTTTCCCTACATCGGTTACTGGCAGCTGATGCGGGCGGCGGACCGCTTCGTGATCTTCGATGATGTGAATTACATCAACCGTGGATGGATCAACCGTAACCGGCTGTTGATCAACGGCGAGCCGACCTTCATTACCTTGCCGCTGCGACAGGCTTCGCAGAATCGCAAGATCTGCGAGATCGACATCGCGCCGGCCGCCGAATGGCAACGGAAGATGCTGAAGATGGTCGAGGTCACCTATCGCAAGGCACCGCACTTCGCCGAGGTGTTCGCGCTGGTGGAAAAGATACTGGTCTTCCCCGAACAGAATCTGGCCGCCTTTCTGGCGCATCAGTTGCAGACGCTGGCCGGCTTCATGGGTTTGAGCGTTCAATTCGAAACCAGCAGCCGTGCCTACGGCAACGGCGAACTGGTCGCGCAGGATCGTATCCTGGATATCTGCCGGCGCGAGCGGGCGGACGTCTATGTCAATGCCCAGGGCGGCAAGGCGCTGTACGATCCGGCGTCATTCTCCGCCGAGGGCATCGATCTGCGCTTCATCGCGATGCGGCCACAGGTCTACGTCCAGCGTAGTCCTGGCTTCACCCCTTACCTGTCGGTGATCGACGTCTTGATGGAAGTCGGGCCCGCGGGAATCGGGGCCCATCTGGATGCCTACGATTACGTCTGAGCGCTAGAACTCAGGCTTCGCAGACCACGAACACGCTGGCCGTCAGGTCAGGGTATTTCATCCCCAGCTTGTAGCAACCATCGAAGAACGCCTGATCGATGATGCCGTTGCGCATGGCGGCGTCGAACTGGAAGTTCGCCAGAGGCTTGAACAGGATGCCGCCGCGCTGCGCGACCTTGAAGCCGGCCTGCTGCGCTTCGTGTTCCAGCGTGTCCAGGCTATAGGTGGCACGGTGGCCGTGCGCATGTTCGCCTGCCGTGACGGCGGCGTTGTAGTCGATCAGGCCCATGCCCACTGCGATCTGACGCGAGGCGGCATTGGCATTGGGCACGACGATGAACAGACGGCCTGCGGGCGCGAGCCATTGGCGTACTTTCTTGAGCACCGTCTGCGGGTCATTCAGATGCTCCAGCGTATGCACCAGGAAGATGTTGTCGAACAGGCGGCCCGGTTCGGCATCCTCGAAATAGCTGAGGATGAACTTGACACTGTCGCCGGCGTTCTTGCGCGCGATCTCGATCAGGTCCGACGAGCCCTCGATGACGGTGATGTCGTCGAAGTAGGGCTGCAGCTTCTTGGTGAACTCTCCGTGATAGCAGCCCATCTCCAGCACATTGCCCGGGCGCAGATGCGGTGCCAGCGCCTTGAGCATGTAATCACGGTGGATGTAGTCGAAGTCGTAAGCGTATAAACGATCTTCGGTATCCTGGTACTCCGTGTTCAGGTCGCGTGACATGCTCATCCTTGGTTCGGGCGGTACATGCGCTTGGCCGGCGGCTGGTACCACTCGTCCAGGGTGGCAGGCACGCGGGCGTTGTAGCCCAGCACCTGGCGGATGCGGTCATCGAAGCTGTCGCCCTTGTCGTAACCCATTGCGCGCGGATAGTCGAACTGCTGCTTCATGAACGGCTTGGAGAACATCGGCGTGACCGAGCGCCGCTGCAGGTCGGTTTCATTGTTGCCGCCGGCGTGCCAGACGTTGGAATTGAACAGCAGGATGCTGCCGGCCGGGCCGATGGCCTGCTCGGCGTGCTGTTTGAAATATTCGTCGCTCGGCTTTTCTTCGTACTTGTGCGAGCCCGAGAGCATCCAGGTTGCGCCGTTGTGCGGTGTGAAATCGTCCAGCATCACCAGCGTGTTGAGCAACAGCGGGAGCTTGCCCGAATAGGAGCGGATATCACGGTGCACGCGCTGGGCGTAGGACGTGGAGTTGCGCGTGTTGATCGCGCCGCCAAAGGAATTGAGAATGAAGTTGCCGCCGAAGTAGCGCTCTATGTATTCATAGATGGGATAGGCCTTGAGGCAGTCCAGATAGCTGTCGTATTGGCCGATCAGATGGTGCACGGTGAAGCTGGTGTCCTGGTCGATGCCGTTCTTGATCTGGTAAGCGCGGCAGACTTCGTAGGCAGGCTGGATATCGTCGCGCATGCGGGCCACGATATCCTGCGGGATGGCGTTCTCGAACACCACCCAGCCCTTGTCATCCATCAGCTTGTCGAATTCCTGGATAGAGATCATGGCCTCTCCATTCACTTGATGGTGACGATGCACTTGGAGGGATACAGCTCGCACTTCTCCAGCACGTACTCATCCTTGGAGAACACTTCCTTGAAGGCGATCGCTTCGCCCGGCGATTCCGGCCAGGTCAGCTCATCCATCAGCAGGATACTTCCCGACACCAGATGCGGCTTGACCGCCTTGAGCGCGGCCAGGGTCGGCTCATACAGGCCCATGTCGAAATAGGCGAAGGCCACGATGCTGGCCGGGTTCTTTTCGAAATATTCAGGCGCGGTCTTGGTGACGTCGCCTGCGACCAGCGAATGGATCTTGCGCTTGTGTCCGATGACGTTGTTGCCTTCGTGGACTTGCAGCAGCTCCTCCAGGTATTGCTTGTAGCTGGATTCGGTGGAGTAGGAGTGTTCCACCCACACGCCGCTTTCCTGGCGATCCTTGTCGCTGGGCTTGGAATAGCCTTCGAAGGTATCGAAGCCGACGATCTGGCGTTGCTTGTTGAACGGCTCATAGATGGCGCGCAGATTTTCCAGCAGCACCAGGTTGTGGCCGTACCAGGTGCCGAATTCCACCAGCATGCCGGGGATGTGCTTGAAGCGCTTGTACAGATCGTTCAGGACAATGAACTTGACCAGCACCGAGCTGCGCGTATAGAGGCCGACGTTGAACAGCAGGTCTTCCTGCGACAGCGGGCTCTTGCGATACATGTCCAGCAGCTGTTCGCGGAAGGCAAATTGCGCATCCGATGCCGTGGACTCCAGTTTGTACACATCGTCTTGAATCTTGTCGTTACTCATCATCGCTCCAAATTGCCAGACCGAATCCGGTGCTGCCGAACCGGTTGCCGTTGTATAACATGTATTTTTTTCCGTCTACCTGGAACACAAAAGGGTAGCACGTCATCAGCGAATCCCAACCCTCTTCCGAGGGGGGAATACCATCTTGATCAAATCGCGTCCAAATACGACCGTCGGCGGACTCGGCGTAGCGGATCCGGTAGGAGCCTGTGCCATTGCGATAATCCTCCGATGCGCGCGAGCAGAACCACATCTTGAAGATGCCGTCTTCCTTGATGACGTTGGGCCGCGAGAACGCTTCGGTGGCAAAGCGCGATTCCAGGCAGTGTTCGGGATAGCGGGTGAAGTTCACGCCATCCTTGGAGTCGGCGTACTTGATGACGTACAGCGGCTCATAGTGGCCCTGCACGTTCAGCCAGCTGATTCCTGACACGTACCACATCTTCCACAGTCCCTCGTCGAACAGGACCGTGGGCGTCACGGCAACATAGGGCTCGGTGGCGGTGCGGTCCATGATCGGACCTTCGTAGAGCTTTTCGAAATGCAGGCCGTCGTCGTCGGAGACGGCGATGCCCATGGAGTTGTGATATGGCACGGTGACGCGCTGGTTCCAGCCGCTGTAATAGAGGTAGGTCTTGCCGTCGCGCTGCAGTGCGTAGCTGGGCATCACGCCGTCGTCGTCGAAGGTACCGGGACGGCCGAAACCCAAGCAAGGCTGGCGATGCCGCTCCACCACGCGGGACGGATCCTTGCGGTCGAGATCGATTGCATAGCACAGGCTCTTGCCGGCAGCATTGCGGGTGGAGATGAAGACGCGTACCACCTCATCCATCACCAGGGTGGTCGGTACCTGGGCATGCGAGCCCAGCCAATCGGTGTCGGGGTCGAAAATGCGCCCCTGTTTGATCCATGACATGTTCAGAAATCCAAATCTTGACTACTCTTCGCCGCGCGGGCAGGAGAGCCGATGTAAAGCTGCCACGGCTGGGTGTCCTTGGAAATCAGGGCGCCCATGGCGACGCAGGTGCCTTCCGCGATGGTGCAGTCGTTGGTGATGGTCGCGTTGACGCCGAACCAGGAGTACGGATGGACCACGCAATGGCCGGACAGCACCACGTGTGAGGTGAAGAAGACATGATCCTTGATTTCGCCGTGGTGGCCGATATGGTTGCCGCTCCACATGACCACGTTGTTGCCGATCGTGGTGAAGGGCTGCAGCGTGTTGTCTTCGAGGATGAAGCAGTTCTCGCCGATGCGGTTATCGTTGACGGTGGCATTGGGGCTGACGTAGGAGATGAAGTCGTAGCCTTTTTCCTTGCCGGCGAGATAGATCGACTCGCGCAGACGATTCATCTTGCGCCCAGTCATCGGTGCGAACATCTTGTATTCCGAGGGCGAGTAATAGCTGTTCACCGACTCGAACGGAACCACCGGAAGACCTTCGAAGGTTTTGCTCTCTGGCATGTATTCTTCGTTGACGGTAAAGCCGACGACTTCGACCGACGGGTCTTTCTTCAAGTAGTAGTGCGCCAGCTGAGCAGTGTCCAAAATGCCGAAAAGGATAACTTTTTGCATCGTAGTCTCCTGAAGTCGTTAACACGGATTAGAGCAGAATGGGTCGGTATTCATAAACGATATATTGCAGGGAAAAAGGGCTTTGCTCCCTCTATTGGCAAGGATCACGATAAGGATTGGGACATATGGGAAAAGTGCTGAGCAGCGAACAGATCGCGTTCTATCTCGAAAATGGTTATCTGATAGCCGAAGACATCGTGGATCCAGCCTGGCTGGATGAGACCCTGGATGCCTTCAATTTATCGTTTGCACAACAGTTGGAGCGCCGCAAACTGCCGGTAGCCGGGGGCGAACGACTGGTGGCGCTGCAAGAGAACATGGCGGCCCTGCTGCAGGCCGATGTGCAGCTGTATCTGGCGACCTTGCGCATGTGCTCCAAACTGTACGGGGTGTATCAACTGATGACTGCTCCGCGTCTGCGCGATGCAGTCGCCGATCTCGGCGTGCGCACGCCGCTGTTTCAGACCACGCCGGTCTTGCATCTGATGGCCCGCAGGCTGGTGATCCCAGGCGGGTATCAGGGCTTTGATGTGCATCAGGACTGGACGTCGGTGCAGGGTAGTCTTGATACCGTCACCACCTGGATTCCCTTCATGGACATCGACGCCAATCTCTTCACGATGGAAGTCGTGCCGGGCAGTCATCTGAAGGGCTTGTTGAGCGGTACCCAGGAAGCCAATATCTTCCGGGTCGACGAAAGTCATTATTCCGAAGAGCAGTTCGTGCCGGTGCAGGTGCGCAAGTCGGGGGTATGCCTGATGAGCAACTTCACGGTACACCGCAGTTCACGCCGTGGTGACGATCGCATGCGTATATCGATCAGCGGGCGTTATGAGAACGCCAGCGAACCCACTTTCGTGGAGCGTGAGTATCCCTTCACACAAGGGAAAACGCTGCATCGTGGCTTCATCACCAAGGACTTCCCTGCCCAGGCGCAGGTGCGCCAGACTTACCAGGCTAAGTAAGCCAGCCGCGCAGACGGCCTTGCACCGTCTGCGCATCTTTATCAGACCGTCGCGCAGCGGCTGTAGACCTCGTTGTAGTGGGCCGCCTTGGCCTGCAGGTCGAAGTGCTCGCGCACTTCCTGCTGGCCGGCACGCGCCAGGGCATGACGCTTCTCGGGCGACTCGATCAGCAGCGTGATGGCTTCCAGCCAGGCCTGGCTGGAATTGGGCATGAGCAGGCCGGTGACATCGTGCGTGACCACTTCGTTATAGACCGAGACATCGCTGAAGATCGAGGCGATGCCGGCGGCAGAATAGTCCAGCCACTTGATGTAGCTCTTGCACTGGTTGTATTCGTCGCTGGCCAGCGGGATCAGTGCAATGTCCCAGTTCCACTGGCGTAATTGCGCAGCGTAGTCGACGTACTGGTGCACGAAGGTATGGAAGGTGGCCAGCGGATGACCGACCCAGCCCTGCGGGCAGTCCCAGCCGACGAAGTCGATGTGCAGGCGGTCGCCGTAGCGCTCCACCAGGGCGCGCAGCGCCTGATCCACCAGCGCGAAGTTGGAGGGCTGGATCGACGAGCCCAGCAGGCCGATGTTGATGCGGCCACCGGCGGGCTGATGCTGCGGTACCGGGCGGTAGAACAGGTCGAAGTCGATGTAGTTGGGCAGCACGTAGACCGAGGCATTGAGGTCACGGTACTTGGAGGCCAGGAATTCGGTCGACACCACGACCGCCTTGGCGTGCCGGACCGCGTGTTCGATGCCGGCCTTCCAGGCGGCGCCCTGCTGGGCTTCCGGGTGATCGGCGGGGATCTCGTTGAGCAGGTCGTCTGACTCGTAGATGATGGGTACGCGCGAGCTGAAAATGGTACGCAGCACGTCCAGTGACATCAGACCCGGCGTGAAACGGTGCAGCAGGATCAGGTCGGCGTCGTTCAGATAATCACCCTGCAGCCGACCGTTCTCGATGGCCCAGATCACTTCCCATTCGTCCTTCAGATGCGCGAAAGGCCGCAGCAGGCGGATCTGCGGGCAGGGACTCCAGGTCGATTCGACCGAAAACACGACCAGCCGTTTCTTGCGTCGGGCCGCAGCGCCCGGTGCCGCAGGCGTCGCCATGACCGGGGCAGGGTGCGCGGTTGTCTGTGGCACGGGTTGTGGAGTCGCTTGTGCGGGCGATATCGCCGCTGGCGGTAGCGCCGCACCGAAGCGACTCTGGCTGGCCAGGATGAACGCATCAAGCTGTTGCATGAATTGCGCGCGCCGGCTGGCCCAGGCGGCATCATCGGTCTGCGGAATTTCCAGCAATGCAACATTCCCATCGGCCAGCCCCGCGCGCCAGGCCACTGGCATTTCGCCGGGGGCCACCGCACCATGTTGCGACAGCAGGAACCGCACCACGCTGGCGGCCATCAGCGGATTACCGCTGGTACTGCCAGGATAAACGACGATGGCTTTCCGGCCGCCTTTGAGGTGGGTGTCGACGGTCTGTTGCGTCAGGCGCGGTGTACGCAGGCCCGGATCGCTCTCGCTGGTGACGTAGGCTTCTTCGCCGCGCAGATTGAGGGCGTGGCAGAGCAGATGCAGGAGTCGGGCATCGGGGCTGCCCTCATCGTAGGCCGGTGCATGAATGTAGTAGGGTTGGTGGAGCCGGGCGAACAAATCTTGAGTCATGGTCGAAAGAGTGGTCTGTGGATGTGACAGCACCGTGCTGTCGGCTCCCCTGGTCGCATTGGTGCAGCCAGCTGCCAAGTCCGGGGCAGTATAGCAGCGCCATTGCGGCCGGAATGGCCTGAAATGGCGGTAAAGAGGCCGACAAATCCTTGAATGAAGGCCCTTCCGGGGGCATGGCAAAAAGTCAAATTGGCGCCGATAAACGGTGCAGACCGGCGCTTATTGCCGTGGCAAAGCCGGTAACATAGTCATCTTTGGTGAAAGGGTTGCTGCCAGTGCAACGCTTTTACGGCGCGTGGATCATCACTCATCGAGGGGTAGAAATTGAAAGTCGTCATTCTTGCTGGCGGCCTGGGCACACGGCTCGGGGAAGAAACCGATGTACGTCCCAAGCCCATGGTCGAAATCGGTGGCAAGCCCATCCTGTGGCACATCATGAAGGGCTATTCCCAGCACGGTTTCAATGAATTCGTGATCCTGCTGGGCTACAAGGGTTACCTGATCAAGGAATTCTTCGCCAACTACTTCCTGCACCAGGGCGATGTCACCATCGACCTGGCCGACAACAAGGTCGAGGTGCACCGCAACAAGTCCGAGCCCTGGAAGGTCACGCTGGTGGAGACCGGCCTGCATACCCAGACCGGTGGGCGTCTGCTGGCCGCGCGCGACTACCTCAAGGATGACGATTTCATGCTGACCTATGGTGACGGCGTCTCCGATGTCGATGTCACCGCGCTGGTAGCGCATCACCGCGCGCATCAGTCCCTGGTGACCATGACCACCGTGCAGCCGGAGGCGCGCTTTGGCATGGTGCAGACCGATGAGGCCGGCCTGATCCGCGACTTCCGCGAAAAGCCGCCGGGCGACCTGGGCTGGATCAATGGCGGCTTCATGGTCTGCCGCCAGGGCGTGTTCGACTACCTCAAGGAGGGCGAGGCCACCATCTTCGAACGCGCTCCGCTGGAGCAGATCGCCGGTGACGGCAAGCTCCTGAACTGGCCGCACCATGGTTTCTGGAAGTGCATGGACACCCTGCGCGACAAGATCCAGTTGAACCAGATGTGGGAGCAGGGACAAGCGCGATGGAAGACCTGGGACTGATGAACCCGGCAGGGATGACGCCATGAACCTGCGCATCGAGCCCACCGGTATTGCCGGTGCGGTGCTGGTCTCCAGCATGCGCCGGGGCGATGCCCGTGGCAGTTTCGCGCGCTGGTTCTGCGAAGAGGAACTGGCAGCCGTGCTGGGCGGCAGCCGTATCGTGCAAGTCAACAATTCGATCACTGCCGAGCCTGGCAGCGTCAGGGGCATGCACTTCCAGCATGCACCCCATGCCGAGAAGAAACTCATCCGCTGCCTGGCCGGCCGCGTCTTCGATGTGGTGCTGGACCTGCGTGCGGGCTCGCCCACCTTCCTGCAATGGCGCGGTGTCGAACTGGCTGCCGCCGATGATCGTGCCCTGCTGATCCCCGAGGGCTGCGCCCATGGCTTCCAGGTACTGGAAGAGGGCGCCTCCCTGCTGTACCTGCATACCGCCGCGTATGCGCCGCACGCCGAAGGCGGCGTGCGCCACGACGATCCGCGTGCTGCCATTGCCTGGCCGCTGCCGCCGCGCAACCTGTCGCCCCGCGATCTCCAGCACCCGCTGCTGGCCCCCGATTTCGATGGAATCCCGCTATGAAATGCCGCCACTGCCAGACCGAACTGCATGACACCTTCATCGACCTGGGCTTCTCGCCGCCCTCCAACGCCTACCTGAAGGCCGAGGAGTTGCGCCGGCCCGAGACCACCTATCCGCTCAAGGTGATGGTGTGCCGCCAATGCTGGCTGGTGCAGACCGAGGACTACACCCACTACGACCAGCTCTTCGCCACCGACTACGCCTACTTCTCGTCGACCTCCACGACCTGGCTGCAGCACGCCGAGCGCTATGTGGAGATGATTGCCACGCGCCTGGCGCTGGGTGCGCAATCGCTGGTGGTGGAACTGGCCGCCAATGATGGCTACCTGTTGCAGTACGTGCAGCGCAAGGGCATCCCCTGCCTGGGCGTGGAGCCCACCACCAGCACCGCCGATGCCGCGCGCGCCAAGGGTATCCCGATTGTGGAAGAATTCTTCGGCGTGGCCCTCGGCCAGCGCCTGCGCGCCAGCCACGGTGCGGCCGACCTGATCGCCGCCAACAACGTGCTGGCCCACGTGCCGGACATCAATGACTTCGTCGGTGGCATGGCCGCCTTGCTGGCGCCACAGGGTACGGTCACGGTCGAATGTCCGCACCTGTTGAATCTGATCGCGCAATCGCAGTTCGACACGATCTATCACGAGCATTTCTCCTACCTGTCGCTGGTGGCGGTGCAGCGCGTGATGCGCGCGCAGGGCCTGCGCATCTATGACGTCGAGGAATTGCCCACCCATGGCGGCAGCCTGCGTATCTATGCCTGCCACGCCGATGCCGCGATCGCAGCCACGCCCGCAGTGGAAGCCATGCTGGCGCGCGAACGCGCCTTCGGCCTGGAGAGCATCGACGGTTACGCCGGCTTCCAGGCCCGTGCCGAGGAGATCAAGCTGCAACTGCTGACTTTCCTGCTGGAGCAAAAGCGGGCCGGCAAGAAAGTGCTGGCCTATGGCGCCGCAGCCAAGGGCAATACCCTGCTCAACTATTCCGGAGTGCATCCCGATCTCTTGCCCATGGTGGCCGATGCCGCGCCCTCCAAGCAGGACAAGTACATGCCCGGCAGCCATATCCCCATCGTTTCGCCGCAACGCCTGCTGGACGAAAAGCCCGATGTGGTGCTGATCCTGCCCTGGAACATCAAGGAGGAGGTGGCCCGGCAGCTGGCCGAGATCCGTGACTGGGGTGGCCGCTTCGCCATCGCGGTGCCGCACCTGCAGGTCTGGTGAGGAGCATGGCGATGAATGTGAACCTGTTCCAGATCAGCGGCCCGTCGCGTTCGGCCGCACCCGGTTTCCAGCAACTGGTCAGCCCTTTGCCCGGCCTCTGGGGCGACCTCTCGGCGATGCGTCGCTTCTTCCGCGAGCAGGCCATCGATGATGAAAGCTGCTATGGCTTCCTGGCGCCGGACTTCGTGGGCCGGACCGGACTGGATGCGGCCGCCGTTGCGGCCCTGGTGCAAGCCCAGCCCCAGGCCCAGGCCTGGACCTTCTGCCCGGTGACCCTGGAGGCCTGCGGCCAGCTCAACCTGCTGCTACAGGGCGAGCAACAGTTGCCGGGCTTTGCGCAGACTGCGCAAGCCTTCTTCCACAGCCTGGGGCTGGAGCTGGACGTCGCCCATTTCCTGCCGCGCTGGGAAAACAATGTCCTCAATGGCTTTGTGGTGGCCCGGCGCGCCTTCTGGCAGACCTGGTTCGACCTGGCCGAGCGCCTGCACCTGGCCACCGAGGAGGTCGGCAACCCCTTGCGTCAGGCCCTTGAGGCCGGCACTCCGGCAGGGGAGCCGGCCAAGGCCTTGCTGGCTGATCGCCTGGCGTCACTGGTGCTGGCGCTGGACCAGCAACTAGAGGTCTGGCACTGCCCGACCGAGCGCATGCCGGCAGCGCGCTCCCTGGCCAGCGCCGACATCGCCGGCCTTGAGCAGCTGCGTGCTGCCTATGCCAACAGCGGCGCGGCGGGTGACCGTCAGCGTTTCGAGGCCGAAGTTCAGCGCTTGCAGCAGTCGCAGCCTCTGATGCCCGCGACGTCCCTGCCATCGGCAGCGGCGATTTCACTGGACAGCCTGCGCTCTGCCTTGCAGGCAATGGGCGGGTCGCCAGCGGCCCCTGCGGCCACGGCTGTCCCGGCGATGCCGACGGTTCCCCCGCAGGCCGACAACGCCGCCGCCCAGGCCGCGCGTGGCGAGCTGGTATTCGGATGCATGACCCACGTACCGTTGCCGATCAAGTTCCCCGACTATGTGCTGCCGATCTACCTGGGGGAGTCGCAGCATGATGGCGCGCTCAACCTGCGCGACCTGGCGCCCGAGTGGGTCCCCTATCATCCCATCGTGGCTGGCATGCTGGGCAACTTCGCCTTGCGCCGGCTGATTCTGCGTGACTATCCGAAGATCAAGCGTGTTGGCGTGTGCCTGTATCGCAAGTTCATTTCGCGCGAGCGTATCAGTGGTGTCCCGGCCGAGGATAACTGGATGATGGACGTGGTCTCTGACAAGGAATTCGCGCGCCAGAGCCTGGAACAGATGATGGAGCCTGGCGACCAGGAGTTCCTGGTCGGCAAGACCTGCGGCTTCAATGTCGGTGGCCAGAGCGCCGGCTATCTGTCGCACTATGCGCTAGCCCATCACGCCGAGGATCTGCTGCGTTTCGCTGCCGCGGCCACCGAACTGGGCGTGTTCGGCAAGAGCGAAGCCGAGCAGTTCTTCAACGAGAAGATCTTCTTCATGGGCGGGGTGGAGATGGGGGTATTCCCGGCCGAGTTCTGGCTGCGTGCCGTGGGCCAGATCGAAGCCGTGATCTGGTATTGCGTAAAGCACTACGACACTCGCCGCGAAGGCTACCAGACCCGGGCCTGGGCCTTCTGCGCCGAGCGCCTGGGCAGCTACCTGTTGTTGCGCGAATTGCGCGCGCGCTTTGGCGATCCGGGCTACATGCGCTTCTTCGGCCAGCTCAACCTGATCACTCGGGGTGACCAGGTCAAGTACGTCCCCAGCCATTAAATTCGTCGCCAACAACCAAGGCGCCGCCACTCCTGCGAGGGAGGGCGGCGCCTTGGTCATGGGGTCTTAGTCGGGCAGCAGTTGGCCCTGGTCTAGCCGGTAGTGACGGATGATCTGATGCAGGCAGGCCAGGGCATCCTCGTCCCATTGCGGCAGCGTCAGACCGAAGCTGCGTTCCAGCTTGCTGCAGTCCAGGCGTGAATTGAGCGGACGCTCAGGTGGCGTGGGATAGGAGGAGCTTGGCACCGGCGTGATGTGCTCCAGCCCCTTGAGCTTGACCGCTACGCCCTGCGCCATCAGCTCGCGCGCGATCAGCGTGGCATAGCCGTGCCAGGAGGTGGCGCCGGCAGCGGTAAGGTGGTAGATGCCGCTGGTGGCTTGCACCTTCTCGCGGTCACCGTTGGCGCCGGCCAGCATGTGGCAGCAGACCGCTGCGATGGTGGAGGCCCAGGTCGGCGCGCCGAACTGGTCGCCGACGATGGTATAGCTTTCCTTTTGCTGTGCCAGCCGGATCGCGGTCTTCATGAAGTTGTTGCCGGCCAGGTTGTACACCCAGCTGGTACGCAGGATCCAGTGCGCCGCACCGCTGGCGGCAATGGCCAATTCACCTTCGCGCTTGGTCGCGCCATAGATATTGAGCGCATGGGTGGGCATGTCTTCGGTATAGGCACCCTCATGGCGGCCATCGAACACATAGTCGGTCGAAAAATGCAGCAGCGCCGCCCCCAGCCTGGCCGCTTCTTCGGCCAGCACGGCGGGGGCTTCGGCATTGATGCGGCGGGCCAGGTCGGGTTCGGATTCTGCCTTGACCACCGCGGTGTAGGCGGCCGGATGGATGATCAGATCGGGCTTGGCCGCGCGCACTGCCTCGCGCAGCGCCAGGGGCTGCGACACATCCAGTTGGGCACGCGTAGGCGCGATGACCTCGATGCCGCTGGGCATGGCGCGCAGGCGCCGCAGGAATTCGCCACCAACCTGGCCGCTGGCACCGGTGAGCAGGATGCGCATGGATTTCATCGGGGCTCCTATCAGGGCTGGCTCATGACTATTCGAATACCTCGGCCGCCTGGAACGGCGTGCCGCGCTGGTCTTTCTCCGACATGACCGGTTCACCCTGCAGCTGCCAGTCGATGGCCAGCACGGGATCGCTCCAGAGGATGCAGCGCTCGTGCTCGGGCATCCAGTAGTCGGTGGTCTTGTAGAGGAACTCGGTATCGTCTTCCAGTACCGAGAAGCCATGCGCGAAACCGGGAGGAATCCACATCTGCAACTTGTTCTCCTCGCTCAATACCGAGCTGAACCACTGGCCGAAGGTCGGCGAGCTGCGGCGGATGTCGAGCACCACGTCGAGCACGGCGCCGCGGGTCACGCGCACCAGCTTTCCCTGGGCATGACGGATCTGGTAATGCAGTCCGCGCAGCACGCCACGCGCGGATTTGGAGTGATTGTCCTGGACGAAGCGGGCCTCGACCCCGGTCTTTTCCAGGAAGGCGCGTTCGTTGAAGCTCTCATAGAAGAAGCCGCGGCTGTCGCCGAACACGCGTGGTTCGATCTGTAGTACGCCGGACAAGTGAGTGGTCTTGATTTGCATGGGACGATAGCTTGGTCGTGCGCTTAATAGCTCATGTCGGTAAGCAGCTGGAGCAGATACCTTCCGTAGGCATTCTTCTTGAGCGGCTCGGCCAGCCTTTCCAGTTGAACCGCATCGATGTAGCCACGACGATAAGCAATTTCTTCTGGACAGGCTACTTTCAGGCCTTGCCGCTTTTCGATGGTGGCGATGAACTGGCCGGCATCGAGCAGCGACTCGTGAGTCCCTGTATCAAGCCATGCGATTCCTCGTCCCATCAGCTCCACCTGTAACTGATCGCGTTCCAGGTAGGCTCGGTTGACGTCGGTGATTTCCAGTTCGCCGCGCGCCGACGGCTTGATCGACCGGGCGATGTCGATCACCTGGTTGTCGTAGAAGTACAGGCCAGTGACAGCGAAGCTGGACTTCGGCTCGGCCGGTTTTTCCTCGATGCCGACGACGCGGCGCTGGCGGTCGAACTCGACCACGCCATAGCGTTCCGGGTCCTGGACGTGATAGGCGAAGATGGTGGCGCCGTCGGTGCGGGCGTTGGCCTCGCGCATAGGCGGTTCGAGGTCGCGGCCGTAGAAGATGTTGTCGCCCAGGATCAGCGCCGAGGGATCGTTGCCGATGAAGTCGCGGCCAATCAGGAAGGCCTGCGCCAGGCCGTCCGGCGAGGCTTGCACGGCATAGCGGATGTTCAATCCCCACTGGCTGCCGTCGCCCAGCAATTCGGCAAAGCGCGGCGTGTCCTGTGGCGTGGAGATCAGCAGGATGTCACGGATGCCTGCCAGCATCAGGCTCGACAGCGGGTAGTACACCATCGGCTTGTCATAGATCGGCATGAGCTGCTTGGACACCACGGTGGTGGCCGGATACAGCCGGGTCCCCGAACCGCCGGCCAGGATGATGCCGCGGCGCTTGCCTGCCTGTGTCATGTCGCTCATATCGATGCTCCCGGAGGATGGTCGCCATATTGCTTCTGCAGCCAGTTCATATAGGCGCCGGAGCGCACCTGCGCCACCCAGTCGCCGTTGGCCAGGTACCACTGCACGGTCTTGCGGATGCCGCTCTCGAAGGTCTCCGCCGGTTTCCAGCCCAGTTCGCTTTCCAGCTTGCGCGCATCGATGGCGTAGCGGCGGTCGTGGCCGGGACGATCCTTGACGAAGGTGATCAGGCTGCGATAGCTGCCCTCTGCCCGCGGCGCGAGTTCATCCAGGGTGTCGCACAGGGTATGCACCACATGCAGGTTGGCCTGTTCGTTCCAGCCGCCGATGTTGTAGGTCTGGCCGGGGGTGCCGCGTGCGAGCACCGTGCGGATCGCCGCGCAGTGGTCGGTGACGTACAGCCAGTCACGGATCTGCTGGCCGTCGCCGTAGATGGGCAGCGCATTGCCGGCCAGGGCGTTGGAGATCACCAGCGGGATCAGCTTCTCGGGGAAGTGATAGGGACCGTAGTTGTTGGAGCAATTGGTGGTCAGCGTGGGCAGGCCGTAGGTATGGTGGAAGGCCCGCACCAGATGATCGGAGGCCGCCTTGGAGGCCGAGTAGGGACTGTTGGGCGCATAGGGCGTGGTTTCCGAGAAAGGCGCATCGTGCGGCCCCAGGCTGCCATAGACCTCATCGGTGGAGACATGCAGGAAGCGGAAATCAGCCTGCTCCGCCTGCGGCAGCGCCTGCCAGTAGCGCAGCGCCTTGCTCAACAGGTTGAAGCTGCCGTTGACGTTGGTGCGGATGAATTCGTCGGGACTATGGATGGAGCGATCCACATGGCTCTCGGCGGCGAAATGCAGGATCGCGCGCGGACGGTAACGCGACAGCAGGGTCGCCATGGCGATCTCGTCGCAGATGTCGGCCTGCACGAAGGCATAACGCGCATCCTCGGCCACCGACGCCAGGTTGTAGGGGTTGCCGGCATAGGTCAGCTTGTCGATGTTCAATACCGGTTCAGCGCGGTCGTCGCTGAGCCAGTCGAGGATGAAATTGCTGCCGATGAAGCCGGCACCACCAGTTACGAAGATCATGGTCGCGGCTCCTTTATGCGTTGAAACCGTTGGGATTCATTTGTTGCCAGCGCCAGGAGTCGGCGCACATGGCTTCCAGGCCAAGCTGGGCTTGCCAGCCCAGCTTGCGCCGCGCCTCGGCCGGATCGGCGTAGCAGGAGGCGATGTCGCCGGGGCGGCGCTCTGCGATGGTGTAGGGGACCGGCTTGCCGGAGGCCTTCTCGTAGGCCTTGACCACATCCAGCACGCTATAGCCGATGCCGGTGCCCAGGTTGACCGCGAAGCACTGCGGCTCGGCCAGCGCCTGCAAGGCGGCCAGGTGGCCGGTAGCCAGGTCGACCACGTGGATGAAGTCACGCACGCCGGTGCCGTCCGGGGTGGGGTAGTCGCCGCCCCAGATGCTAAGCCGTTCGCGACGGCCGATGGCGACCTGGGCCACATAGGGCATGAGGTTGTTGGGAATGCCGCCGGGGTCTTCGCCGATCAGGCCGCTCTCATGGGCGCCGACCGGGTTGAAGTAGCGCAGCAGGGCGATCTTCCAGTCGGGATGGGCGCGGAAGTAGTCGCGCAGCATGTCCTCCACCATGATCTTGCTGCGCCCATAGGGATTGCTGGCCGACAGCGGATGCGCTTCGGTCAGGGGCAGGTATTGCGGATCGCCATAGACCGTGGCCGAGGAACTGAAGACGATGGTCTTCACGCCCGTGGCCTCCATCGCTTCCAGCAGGCGTACGGTACCGACCACGTTGTTGTCGTAGTACTTCAGCGGTTGCTCGACCGATTCGCCGACGGCCTTCAGGCCGGCGAAATGGATCACTGCCTCGCACTTGAATTCGCGCAGCACGCTTTCCAGTTGGTCGCGGTTGCGGATGTCGCCCTTGACCAGGAACAGTGGCCGGCCGGCGATCTTTTGCACACGTGCCACCGACTCCGGGCTGCTGTTGCTGAAATTGTCGAAGACGATGACTTCGTGGCCTGCTCTGAGCAGTTCCACGCAGGTGTGCGAGCCGATGTAGCCGGCACCGCCGGTGACGAGGATATTCATGGTGTTCCTGGTTCAAGTTTTTGCGACAGCGCGATTATGTCAGACTCTGGTAAAAGGCAATCTGGTTCTCCGAGAGCGCGCGCAGGTCTTCATTGTTGAGATAGCCGGCGTACCACTGGGCGGTCAGTTCAAGGGCGGTCTGCAGCTCCGTGCGCGGCGCCCAGCCCAGGCGCTGGCGCGCCTTGGAAATATCCAGGCGCAGCAGTGTGGCCTCGTGCGGAGCATCGGCCTGGGGTTCCAGCAAGATCTGCGCAGGTTTCACCTCATGTTGTTGCAGGGCGTGGTTGAAGTTGTTGCATAGCTGGCCGACCGATTGCGGATCGTTTTCCGCCGGGCCGAAGTTCCACGCCTCGGCATACCTGCCACCCTGTTCAAAGAGCAACTGACCGATCTGCAGGTAACCCGACAGCGGCTCCAGCACGAACTGCCAGGGGCGCACCGAATGGGGGTTGCGGATACGCAGCGGCGTTTCCTTTTCCAGCGCGCGGATGAAGTCGGGGATCAGGCGGTCGGCGGCGAAGTCGCCACCACCGATGACGTTGCCGGCGCGCACGCTGGCGATGCCGGTCTGGTTGTCGGGATTGCTGGCGAAGAAGGAGCGCCGATAGGCCGAGGTCACCAGCTCGGCCGCGCCCTTGCTGTTGCTGTAGGGATCGTGGCCGCCCATGGGGTCGTCCTCGCGGTAGCCCCACAGCCATTCACGATTTTCATAACACTTGTCACTGGTGACCACCACCACCGAGCGCACGCTGGGCGTGTTGCGTACCGCCTCGAGCAGGTGCACGGTGCCCATTACGTTGGTGGCATAGGTGTCGACCGGGGTCTGGTAGGAGTCGCGCACCAGGGCCTGGGCGGCCAGGTGGAACACCACGTCGGGTTGGACGGCGGCCATGGTCTCGGCCAGATGCCTGGGGTCACGCACGTCGCCGGTGGTGGTCTGCACGCAATTGTGCAGGCGCGCCAGGTGAAACAGGCTGGGATTGGTCGGGGCGGGCAGGGAATAACCACTGACCTTGGCGCCCATCATGTGCAGCCACAACGTCAGCCAGCTCCCTTTGAAGCCGGTATGACCGGTGATGAAAACGCGCTTGTCGCGCCAAAAGTGAGCCATCGGCAGCCTCTTACACGGATTGCACGGAGTCGTCTGGCCGCGTGGAAGAGCTAGCTGGTGCAGCATAGCGGCCCTCTGGCCTCGCGTGTCACCTCTGCACGACCCGTGTCATTCCTGTCGGCAACCATGCCGCAGGGCATCTGCGGCGACGTCCAGATTAGAGCATGCCCCTCCTGCCGCACAAGCTCGGATCAGCAGGGTATTTGTCATCCATTCCGCGGGATGTATAGAACGGCAATAGAGGCCGCGCCGCGTGCCGCGCGAAGATGCCGTATTTTTACTGCATCTTTGCCCCTTCCGACGGCTGCGGCGGGACGGTTGACTCATTTTTGATCGGCTTCGCTGTGGTGCAGCATCCCCGCCCCAAAAGCGAGCTTGGTCATCAGACAACCCTGGTTTTGCTGACAAGCTGTCAGCGCTTGCGCGAGATGATTGCGAGCGTTTTTGCGCTTGCGGTAAATCATTGAATTTGCGGGATTTTTTTCTGGCCTCTGATGCCCCTTCTTGAGTAAACTGCCGCTGTCACCGAAATGTCAGTGTCGCCCGGCGAAGGCGGGGCGAGCGTAGATATTTCCAGTGAGAGAATTCAAAAGATGAAGGGGAATAACGATGGGGCGATTGTCAATAAGACATTGTCCTGATCAGGGCGAATTGCCGACGGCTGCTCATGTTTGTTGCACTGCAAAAAAATGAAGTAGCTGCTTATTTGCCACAACTCGCCGCGAAGTGCCTGAGATAAGCCCTTGATCTGGCTGCAAAAGGTTTGACTAACGGGAAAACCAGCCTTTATAATCGCCGGGCTTTTAAGCTGCCGTCTGCTCGTAAAGAGTGCGGCGCATGCACGAAAATGGATAGATATGCTGCGCATCATTCTCTTGCAGCTCGTCACCACGGTCGTCGCTGCTGTGGTGGCAGGCATGCTGGGGGGACTTCCGGCGCTGTGGTCCGCCCTACTGGGTGGAATCTGCTGCGTGGTTCCCAATGCCCTGTTTGCCCTGCGACTCTACGTCAGTGCACGTAAGCCCGGTGGTACCAACCCGATGGCGTTTTTCTTCGGGGAATTTATCAAGATTGCTACGACCTTCGCGCTCATGGGCGCGATCGTTTGGTTGTACCACGGTGTCAATTGGCTCGCATTTATGCTGAGCTTCATCGTGGTGCTTAAGAGTTATTTCATTTTACTGTTTAGACACCGACCATGACCGTAGAAGCCGCTGAGCACGCGCCGACAGCCTCCGAATATATCGTCCACCACCTTGGACATCTCTCCACGCATCACCAGACCAAGATCGTTGATTTCTCGATCCTTAACATGGACACCGTTTTCTGGTCCGTGTTCTGTGGCGTGGTTGGCTGCCTCTTCATGTTCCTGGCCGCCCGCAAGGCGACCTCGGGCGTGCCGGGTCGTTTCCAGGCATTCGTCGAGATGGTTGTCGAAATGGTCGAAGACCAGTCCAAGGCCATCGTCCATGGTGACCGCACCTTCATCGCCCCGGTCGCTCTGACGGTGTTTGTCTGGGTTGCCCTGATGAACTCTCTGGACTTCCTGCCGGTTGACCTGGCCTCGGGCATCCTGCGCGTGGTCGGCCTGGGCGAAGCCCATCACCGTATCGTCCCCACCGCCGACCTGAACGGCACCCTGGGCATCGCCCTGGGCGTGCTGGCACTGATGCTGTACTACAGCGTCAAGATCAAGGGCGCTGGCGGCTTCATCCATGAACTGTTTGCAGCACCCTTCGGCATCTGGCTGGCACCTTTCAACCTGCTGCTGAACATCATCGAATTCGCCGCCAAGACCGTGTCCCTGGGCATGCGACTGTTCGGCAACATGTATGCAGGCGAACTGTTGTTCCTGCTGATCGCATTGCTGGGATCGACCGCGACCGCATTCGGCTTCATCGGCCATGTGATCGCCGGTTCTATCTGGGCAATTTTCCACATCCTGATCGTGTTGCTCCAAGCATTCATCTTCATGATGTTGACACTGGTTTACCTGGGCCAGGCGCACGAAGCGCACTAACACAAGGCTTGCAGTACCTGTTTTTCAGTTTGTTTTTTGGTTTTGTATTTAAATTTAACTTTTCTTAAGGAATTGTCATGACTGATGTCTCTTTCGTTGCTCTGGCTTGCGGTTTGATCATTGGCCTGGGTGCTATCGGCGCTTGTATCGGTATCGCGATCATGGGCGGTAAGTACCTCGAAGCATCCGCACGTCAGCCTGAACTGATGAACACCCTGCAAACCAAGATGTTCCTGCTGGCCGGCCTGATCGACGCGGCATTCCTGATCGGCGTTGGTATCGCCATGCTGTTCGCATTCGCAAATCCGTTCATCGCCAAGTAATTCGCGCTTCATAGCCGATTCTCATCTGCCGGACGATTGGTTCCGGCACTCGTTATTCTGAGAAGGAAATTACCGTGAACTTAAATGCAACATTGATTGCGCAGTTCGTGGTCTTCTTCATCCTCGCCGGCTTCACGATGAAATTCGTGTGGCCGCCGTTGATCAAGGCGCTCGACGAACGCGCCAAGAAGATTGCGGATGGCCTGGCAGCCGCCGATCGTGGTAAGGCCGATCTGGCCGCCGCCGAAAAGCGCATCCAGGGCGAACTGGCAACGGCACGTGACGAAGGCCAGAAGCGCATCGGCGACGCCGAAAAGCGCGCTCAGCTGATCATCGAAGAAGCGAAGAAGACGGCCGCCGACGAGGCAGCCCGCATCATCGCCGCTGCCCGTGCCGATGCCCAACAGCAAGTGAATCAGGCGCGTGAAGAACTGCGCGGCCAGGTCGCAACGCTCGCCGTCAAGGGCGCGGAACAGATCCTCAAGCGCGAAGTGAACGCAGCGGCTCACGCCGACCTGCTGAATCAACTGAAGACAGAGCTGTAATATGGCCGAACTTGCAACGATCGCTCGTCCTTACGCCGAAGCCTTGTTCCGCGTGGCCAAGGCTGGCAGCCTGGCAGCCTGGTCCGATCTCGTCACCGAGATGGCTCAGGTGGCGGCGCATCCTGATGTGCAAGCACTGGCGCACAACCCTTCCGTATCGCACGACAAGCTGGCAGAGGTGTTTGCCGCCGCCGTGAAGACCCCGCTGTCCGTCGAGGCGCAGAATTTCGTCAAGACGCTGGTCGACAATGGCCGTCTGGTGCTGTTGCCGGAAATCGCCGAACAATTCCACGCTCTCAAGAACGCGTCGGAAGGTTCGGCTGACGCCAATATCGTCAGTGCCTTCGCGCTCAGCGATGCCCAGGTCAAGGATGTGGTCTCGGCACTGGAGAAGAAGTTCGGCCGCAAGCTGAACCCCTCCGTGACGGTCGACAGCAGCCTGATTGGCGGTGTGCGTGTCGTGGTCGGCGACGAAGTGTTCGATACCTCCGTGCGCGCGAAGCTGCAGCAGCTGCAAGCTGCTCTGGCCGCGTAAGTGCCTCAGCCTGGCTAAGCGAAAGAACAATTTTTAGGAGTTAGTATGCAACTCAACGCATCTGAAATCAGCGAGCTGATCAAGAGCCGGATCCAAGGCCTTGGCGATACCGCTGAGATTCGCAATCAGGGCACGGTGATTTCCGTGTCCGACGGTATCTGCCGTATCCATGGTCTGTCCGACGTGATGCAAGGTGAGATGCTGGAATTCCCGGGCAACACCTTCGGCCTGGCGCTGAACCTGGAGCGTGACTCGGTGGGCGCCGTTATCCTGGGCGAGTACGAACACATTTCCGAAGGCGACACCGTCAAGTGCACCGGCCGTATCCTGGAAGTGCCCATCGGTCCTGAACTGAAGGGCCGCGTGGTCAACGCACTGGGCCAGCCGATCGACGGCAAGGGTCCGATCAACGCCAAGCTGACCGCCCCGATCGAAAAGATCGCTCCGGGCGTGATCGCGCGTCAGTCCGTGTCGCAACCGATGCAGACCGGCCTGAAGTCGATCGACTCCATGGTCCCCGTCGGCCGTGGCCAGCGCGAGCTGATCATCGGCGACCGCCAGACCGGCAAGACCGCTGTCGCGATCGACGCCATCATCAATCAAAAGGGTCAGAACATGACCTGCATCTACGTCGCGATCGGCCAGAAGGCTTCGTCGGTCAAGAACGTGGTGCGCGCACTGGAAGCACACGGCGCGATGGAATACACCATCGTCGTGGCCGCTACCGCCTCCGAATCGGCTGCGATGCAATACGTGTCGGCCTACTCGGGTTGCGCCATGGGCGAATACTTCCGCGACCGCGGTCAAGATGCCCTGATCGTCTACGACGACCTGTCCAAGCAAGCCGTGGCCTACCGTCAGGTCTCGCTGCTGCTGCGCCGTCCGCCGGGCCGTGAAGCCTACCCTGGCGACGTGTTCTACCTGCACAGCCGCCTGCTGGAACGTGCTGCCCGCGTGAACGCCGACTACGTCGAGAAGTTCACCAACGGCGAAGTCAAGGGCCAGACCGGTTCCCTGACCGCACTGCCGATCATCGAAACCCAGGCGGGTGACGTGTCGGCCTTCGTTCCGACCAACGTGATCTCGATCACCGACGGCCAGATCTTCCTGGAAACCTCGCTGTTCAACGCCGGTATCCGTCCTGCGATCAACGCCGGTATCTCGGTGTCGCGCGTCGGTGGTGCTGCTCAGACCAAGGTCATCAAGAATCTGTCCGGCGGTATCCGTACCGACCTGGCACAGTATCGTGAACTGGCTGCCTTCGCGCAGTTCGCTTCCGACCTGGACGAAGCCACCCGCAAGCAGCTGGACCGCGGTGCACGCGTGACCGAACTGCTGAAGCAGGCTCAGTACACCCCGCAGTCGATCTCGATCATGGCCGTGACCCTGTTCGCCGTCAACAAGGGCTACATGGACGACGTCGAAGTGAAGAAGATCCTGGCCTTCGAAGCCGGTCTGCACAACTTCATGAAGACCAGCCACGCTGACCTGCTCAAGAAGATCGAAGACACCAAGCAACTGGATAAGGATGCTGAAGCAGCCCTGGCGGCCGCCATCGCTGACTTCAAGAAATCCGGCGCGTACTAATTTTTACTGAAGCTATAAGGAGTCTTACTCATGGCTACAGGTAAAGAGATACGTGGCAAGATCAAGAGCGTAGAAAATACGAAGAAGATCACCAAGGCGATGGAAATGGTCGCGGCATCCAAAATGCGCAAGGCGCAGGACCGGATGCACGCAGCTCGCCCGTACAGCGACAAGATCCGCAACATTGCGGCCAACCTGTCGCAGGCCAACCCGGAGTACGTGCACCCGTTCATGGTCCAGCAGGAGTCGGCCAAGCGCGTTGGTTTCATCGTCGTCACGACCGACAAGGGTCTGTGCGGCGGCATGAACACCAACTCGCTGCGTCTGTTGACTACCAAGTTCCGTGAACTGGAAGGCCAGGGCAAGTCCATCGAATCCGTCGCCATTGGCAACAAGGGTCTGGGTTTTCTGAATCGTATCGGCGCCCGCGTGGCCGCCAACGTGACGCAACTGGGTGATACGCCTCACCTGGAAAAGCTGATCGGCCCCGTCAAGGTGCTGCTCGACGCTTATCAGGAAGGCAAGCTGGACGCGGTGTACCTGGTGTACACCAAGTTCATCAACACGATGAAGCAGGAAGCCACCCTGCAGCAGCTGCTGCCGCTGACCAGCGACAAGCTCAAGGCTGACGAGGGTGCGCACTCCTGGGACTACATCTATGAGCCCGATGTGCAATCCGTGGTGGACGAGCTGCTGGTGCGTTACGTCGAAGCGCTGATCTATCAGGCCGTCGCCGAGAACATGGCGTCCGAGCAATCGGCGCGCATGGTGGCGATGAAGGCAGCGAGCGACAACGCCGGTAGCGTGATCGGCGAGCTGAAGTTGGTCTACAACAAGACTCGTCAGGCCGCGATTACCAAGGAACTGTCGGAAATCGTCGCCGGTGCGGCCGCGGTCGGCTAATCAGCTGGCGTAGCGCAGCGAAACAGAATTTAAATTTTATCTATTGAAGGAACGAAAATGGCTGATGGCAAAATCGTTCAGTGTATCGGCGCTGTGGTGGACGTGGAGTTTCCCCGCGATGCGATGCCCAAGGTTTACGATGCCTTGAAATTGGAAGGTTCGGATCTGACCCTGGAAGTCCAGCAGCAGCTGGGTGACGGCGTGGTTCGTACCATTGCGCTCGGTTCGTCGGACGGTCTGCGCCGCGGCCTGACCATCTCGAACACCGGCAAGCCGATCACCGTGCCCGTCGGTACCGCGACCCTGGGTCGCATCATGGACGTGCTGGGCAACCCGATCGATGAGTGTGGTCCTGTCTCGCACGAGCAGACCGCTTCGATCCACCGCAAGGCTCCGGCGTACGACGAACTGTCGCCCTCGCAAGAGCTGCTGGAAACCGGCATCAAGGTGATTGACCTGGTCTGCCCGTTCGCCAAGGGTGGTAAGGTCGGTCTGTTCGGTGGCGCCGGTGTGGGCAAGACCGTGAACATGATGGAACTGATCAACAACATCGCCAAGGCGCACAGCGGTCTGTCCGTGTTCGCCGGTGTTGGTGAGCGTACCCGTGAAGGTAACGACTTCTACCATGAAATGGCAGAAGCCAAGGTGGTGGACCTGGAAAACCCGACCAACTCCAAGGTCGCCATGGTCTACGGCCAGATGAACGAGCCGCCGGGCAACCGTCTGCGCGTGGCGCTGACCGGCCTGACCATCGCTGAAGGCTTCCGCGATGAAGGCAAGGACGTGCTGTTCTTCGTGGACAACATCTACCGTTACACCCTGGCCGGTACCGAAGTGTCCGCGCTGCTGGGTCGTATGCCGTCGGCCGTGGGCTACCAGCCGACGCTGGCCGAAGAAATGGGCCGCCTGCAAGAGCGTATCACCTCGACCAAGACTGGTTCGATCACCTCGATCCAGGCCGTGTACGTCCCTGCGGATGACTTGACCGACCCGTCGCCGGCAACCACCTTCGCCCACTTGGACTCGACCGTCGTTCTGTCCCGTGACATCGCCTCGCTGGGTATCTACCCCGCCGTCGATCCGCTGGACTCGACCTCGCGCCAGCTGGACCCGCAAGTGGTCGGCCAGGAACACTACGAGACCGCGCGCGCTGTCCAGGGCACCCTGCAGCGCTACAAGGAACTGCGCGACATCATCGCGATTCTGGGCATGGACGAACTGGCACCGGAAGACAAGCTGATCGTCGCACGCGCTCGTAAGATGCAACGTTTCCTGTCGCAGCCCTTCCACGTTGCCGAAGTGTTCACCGGTTCCCCGGGCAAGTACGTTTCGCTGAAGGACACGATCAAGGGCTTCAAGATGATCGCCAGCGGCGAACTGGACCACCTGCCGGAACAAGCGTTCTACATGGTCGGTACGATCGAAGAAGCAATCGAAAAAGCCAAGAAGATCAACTAAGACTTGCTGGTGGTTGTGGGCATCGCGCCAGGTATGGACCCGGTCGGTGCTTGCAGCTGCAGGTAAGTAAATATTGACTGATTGGCGCCGCCACCGTTCGCGGTGGTGGCCAATCGACTAGGAAACGACATGGCACATACTATTCACGTGGACGTGGTTTCGGCGGAAGAGGAGATCTTCTCCGGCGAGGCTGAATTCGTCGCGTTGCCGGGCGAAGCGGGCGAGCTGGGTATCTATCCCCGCCACACCCCGCTGATCACGCGCATCAAGCCAGGTGCAGTCCGTATCAAGGTCCCGGGCCAGGCTCACGAGGAATTCGTGTTCGTCGCCGGCGGTCTGCTGGAAGTGCAGCCGGATGCCGTCACCGTTCTGGCTGACACCGCGATCCGTGGTGCTGATCTGGACGAAGCCAAGGCAAATGAAGCGAAGAAGCTGGCCGAAGAAGCGCTGGTCAATCGCGACTCCAAGATCGACCATGCTGCAGCCCAGGCCGAACTGGCCGCCGCAGTGGCCCAGCTGGCAGCGATCCAGAAGTTGCGTCAAAAGCGCTGATCGTGCAGCGAGTCCTTTCCCTGGAGAGGACGCGGCAACAAGTCAAAGAGAGACGCCGCCCTGAGTTAATCAGGGTGGCGTTTTTTTTGATTGCTCGCTACCACCGCCGGGACGCTCATCTTCTTTTGGTGCCGGCGGAATCATTTCTCTGACCAGTGTTCAGCGCGGGTGGTGCGATACGTGGTAATGGGCGGATAGCCAGTTGGCTTTTTCTTCTAAACTATTTTCGATTATTTTTGAAAAACTGCTTGCGCACCATTGGGCAGGTTGCTATAGTTCGCCCCCTGCTGACGCGACACACGAAGCGAAGTTGAAAAACAGAGCGACGGAGGTCGGCGAAGCAAAGAGTAGTGGAAGCAGTTTGTAGGGCGTTTTAAATGGAAGTAGTCAGAGCGGCAGTTAAGCGAAGACGAAAAAAATTAAAACGAATCGCAAAAAAGTAGTTGACGCGATAAACAAACTGCTACATAATCTCGTTTCTCTGCTGCTGACGAACACAACGATTCGCAGCGATGAAAACAGCGCCAAGCGCGTTTGATGCAGATGATCTTTAAAAATTAACAGCCGATAAGCGTGGGCGTTTAATGAAGTGCGACAGAACTTCGGTTCTGGAAACTTTAAATATTAAATGCTCACAAGAAATATAGGTAAGTTCGCAAGAAATTACCTGTCAGTATTTTGAGAGAGCGATGCCCTTCGGGGTAGCCAGAAATGGCACAAAACAGAGAT
>NZ_JAELUH010000300.1 GCF_016429215.1 Herbaspirillum sp. ASV7
CGGTCAGCGAGGGGACCACGGTGTTGTTCAGGCTGCCATCACCCACGCCAGCGTGGACGATGCCTTGCGCGCCGGCGGCCACGAAGGCGTTCAGGGCGATCGGGTTCATGTTGGCATAGCCGTAGACCTGTCTCTTATACACATCTGACGCTGCCGACGATACACTACAAGTGTAGATCTCGGTGGTCGCCGGAGCAGTAAAAAGGGGGGGGGGGGGGGGGGGGGGGGGGGGGGGGGGGGGGGGGGGGGGGGGGGGGGGGGGGGGGGGGGGGGGGGGGGGGGGGGGGGGGGGGGGGGGGGGGGGGGGGGGGGGGGGGGGGGG
>NZ_JAELUH010000301.1 GCF_016429215.1 Herbaspirillum sp. ASV7
GGCCATCGCCGGGGTGACCATTCTCTCCATCCTGCTGCAAAGCATCACCAGCGTGGCCCTGGCCCTGATGGGCTACGGCGTCTGGGCGCTGGTGTGGGGTTCGCTGGTGGCGGCGACCGTCTGCAGCTGTCTCTTATACACATCTGACGCTGCCGACGATACACTACAAGTGTAGATCTCGGTGGTCGCCGGATGAGTAAAAAGGGGGGGGGGGGGGGGGGGGGGGGGGGGGGGGGGGGGGGGGGGGGGGGGGGGGGGGGGGGGGGGGGGGGGGGGGGGGGGGGGGGGGGGGGGGGGGGGGGGGGGGGGGGGGGGGGGGGGG
>NZ_JAELUH010000302.1 GCF_016429215.1 Herbaspirillum sp. ASV7
CTGGCCGGCGGCGAAGATGATGGTGAAGGCGCTGATGCCGGCGGGCCAGTCGGCCGGTGGCAGGTTGTGACGCACCATGGCGGTGGTCGAGGCTACCGCTGACAGGAAGCAGCCACCGAACAGGATCTGTCTCTTATACACATCTGACGCTGCCGACGATACACTACAAGTGTAGATCTCGGTGGTCGCCGGATCATTTAAAAGGGGGGGGGGGGGGGGGGGGGGGGGGGGGGGGGGGGGGGGGGGGGGGGGGGGGGGGGGGGGGGGGGGGGGGGGGGGGGGGGGGGGGGGGGGGGGGGGGGGGGGGGGGGGGGGGGGGGGG
>NZ_JAELUH010000037.1 GCF_016429215.1 Herbaspirillum sp. ASV7
CCCCCCCCCCCCCCCCCCCCCCCCCCCCCCCCCCCCCCCCCCCCCCCCCCCCCCCCCCCCCCCCCCCCCCCCCTATTTTCAAGCAGAAGACTGCATACGAGATACATAACGGAGTCTCGTGGGCTCGGAGATGTGTATAAGAGACAGCCGGTGAGCCGTCCGCAACCAGCGCCTGCGCGGGAGAGTGCGCAGGCACCTGCGACCAGCGCAGCCGCACCCGTGACAGCACCTGCTGCGCCCACTGCATCGGCCGCACCCGCCTCGCCCCGCGAAGCCGCCCTGATGGCAGCCCGCGCCGCCGTCGGCAAGACCGGTCGCGCACCGGCAGCCCGTCCGGCCGTCGAGCAGCCCCAGGCTGCACCGGCACCGGCCGCTGTTGCACCCGCAACGCGGTCAGCGGCGGCCATGCCGCCGGACATGCCCGAGCCGCCGCCCTTCGATGCCATCCCGCCGTGGGAAGAGGAATCGGGCAGCGCATCGATGCCGCCTGCCGGCTTCGAGGCTGAAAAAAAAACTGAATCCGTCCCCGCGCCTGCCGCCGTAGGAGCTGCTGCACCAGCGGTAGCAGCGGCACCACAGCGTCCGGCCGCCACACCGGCCCAGCAGCAGGAGACCGCCCGCGTGGTGGCCGAGCTGGGTTGGGATGGTCACTGGCCGACCCTGGCCGCCAGCCTGGCCTTGCGTGGCGTGGCGCACCAGATGGCGTTCCAGAGCGAGCTGTTGCGCTGCGAGGCGCTCAACGGCGGCAATGTCTGCTTCCACCTGCGCATCCCGCTGGAAACCCTGCGTTCTTCGGGCAGCGTCGAGAAACTCAGTGCAGCCCTGTCCGAACGTTTCGGCAAGGAAGTGCGCGTGGAAACCGAGCTGGGCGCCGTGGCCGATACCGCCAATGCCGTGGCCGAGGCCGAGCGCGCCGAGCGCCAGCGCAAGGCCGAACACAAGATGAAGAACGATCCCTTCGTGCAATCGATGATGCGTGAATTCGGCGCCAGCATCGTGCCGGGGTCGATCCACCCGTTGTAAGCAAGGCGTGCGGCCAGGGGCTGCGAATTTCGCGAGCCCGGCGCCAAACGCGATAGAATTCCGTGAATTGAAACAAGGAGCATTAGCATGATGAAAGGTCAACTGGCAGGTCTGATGAAGCAAGCACAGGCCATGCAGGACAACATGAAGAAGGCCCAGGAGCAACTGGCCTTGATCGAGGTCGAAGGCCAGTCCGGCGCCGGGCTGGTGAAGGTGGTGATGACCTGCAAGAACGATGTCAAGCGCGTCTCCATCGATCCCTCGCTGCTGGCCGATGACAAGGACATGCTGGAAGATCTGGTCGCCGCTGCCTTCAACGACGCCGTGCGCAAGGCCGAAGCCACCGCCCAGGAAAAGATGTCCGGCGTGACCGCCGGCATGCCGCTGCCGCCTGGCTTCAAGATGCCGTTCTGATCGTCTCTTCCCTGGCGGCCCGCTGGCTGCCAGGCGTCGGTCGGCCGGTATGCGCAGTGCTTTAGGATGAAATGCAGGATTGCTTAGTGGAGACACCATGTTCATCGTCTCGATCACGTACACAAAGCCGGCCAGTGAAATCGACTCCCTGCTGACCGCGCACAAGAAATTCCTCAACCAGCAATATGCCGAAGGGGTGTTCCTGATGTCGGGCCGCAAGGTCCCGCGCACCGGCGGCATCATCATCGCCGACTGTGCCGACCGCGCCGAGATCGAAGCCATCATGGAATCCGATCCCTTCTTCATCGGGGGCGTGGCCGAATACGAGATCATCGAATTCGTCCCCTCGATGACGGCCGAGGCGCTGGAAGCCTTCCGCTATTCCGTAGACCGCAATTGAAAACGCCCTCCAGTCTCACCCTCCTGACCGAAGCACTGCGCCGGCTTCCCGGCATCGGCCCCAAGACCGCGCAGCGCATGGCTTTCCACCTGTTGCAGCATGACCGCGACGCGGCCGCCGAGCTGAGCCGTTCGTTGGCGCATGCCCTGGAGACCATCCGCCACTGTGCGCTGTGCAACACCTTTACCGAGCAGGTCATCTGCGAGACCTGCCAGGACAGCCAGCGCGACCATACCCAGCTGTGCGTGGTGGAGTCGCCCTCCGACCAGGTCATGATCGAGCAGACGCTGACCTTCAAGGGCCTGTATTTCGTGCTCATGGGCCGGCTCTCGCCATTGGACGGCATCGGCCCGCGCGATATCCATCTCGAAAAACTGATCACCCGCGCCACCGATGGCGTGGTCGCCGAAGTGGTGCTGGCCACCAATTTCACCAACGAGGGCGAAGCCACCGCCCACTACATCAGCGAAACGCTCAAGGCGCGTGGCCTGAAGGTCAGCCGCCTGGCCCGTGGCGTGCCGGTGGGGGGCGAGCTCGAATACGTGGACGCCGGCACCATCGCACGCGCCATGCTGGACCGGCGCACTACCTGAGAGCTTGGCAGCGCCGACGTGGGATGAAAATCTTGCACGTGGTGATGTTCCTTATGATTGTCAAAATGCGCGACAGCCAAGCCATGCTGCAATAGAATGGCGGCTGCCGGCTTGCACGTACGACGTCAGGCGATATGGCAGCGCAACATGCGTCCACCGGCGCGCGCGCGGACCGCATCGCCAGCCTTGGAAGAAGCACATAACAAGTAACGCACTTCAGGACACTGGCCTCTTTCCCCCCTAGAGCCGGGTCCGGCAACATCGACAAAGAGGAGAACACCGGTCAGCTTGCGCGCCGCGACATGCGCGCCGGGCTACCGGTGCAAGCACGATGACGACAGCCACATCCAAGCCCGGCCCGCTGGCCGGCATCAAGGTGCTCGAACTGGGCACGCTGATCGCAGGCCCCTTCTGCTCACGCATGCTGGCCGAGTTCGGCGCCGACGTGATCAAGGTCGAGGCGCCCGGCAATGGCGACCCGCTGCGCCAGTGGCGCGTGTTGAAGGACGGCACCTCGCTGTGGTGGTCGGTCCAGGCGCGCAACAAGAAGAGCATCACCCTGAACATGAAGGACGAGCGGGCCCAGGAAATCGCCCGCCAGCTCGCCCTGGAAGCCGACGTCATCATCGAGAACTATCGCCCCGGCGTGCTGGAGAAATGGCACCTCGGCTATGAAGACCTGAAGAAGCTCAATCCCGCCACCATCATGGTGCGCCTGTCGGGCTATGGCCAGACCGGCCCGCTGCGCGATCTGCCGGGCTTCGGCGCCATCGGTGAATCCATGGGCGGCATCCGCTACGTCTCCGGTCACCCGGACCGTCCACCGGTGCGCATCGGCATTTCCATCGGCGACTCCATCGCCGCGCTGCATGGCGTGATCGGTGCCATGATGGCCTTGCGCCATCGCGACGTCACCGGCGGTCGCTGGAACGGCAAGCAAGGCGACGATTGTGTGGCAGGGCAGGGCCAGATGGTGGACGTGGCCCTGTACGAGGCGGTCTTCAACATGATGGAATCGATGGTGCCCGAGTTCGACTTTGCCGGTGTGGTGCGCGAGCGTACCGGTGGCGCACTGCCAGGCATCGTGCCCTCCAACACCTACACCACCGGCGACGGCATGAACATCGTCATCGCCGGCAATGGCGACGCCATCTTCAAGCGCCTGATGAGCGCCATCGGCCGCGACGACATGGCCAATGACCCGGGGCTGGCCCGCAACGATGGCCGCGTGCCGCGTACGGCCGAGATCGATGCCGCCATCCAGCAGTGGTGCGATACCCAGACCATCGAGACGGCGCTGGCGATCCTGCAGGGGGCCGATGTCCCGGTGGGCAAGATCTATTCGGTCAAGGACATGATGGGCGACGCCCAGTTCCTGGCCCGTAACATGTTCGAGCAGCACCAGTTCGCCGACGGCACGCCGGTCAAGCTGCCGGGCATCACGCCCAAGATGTCCGAGACCCCCGGCCAGACCCGCTGGCTGGGCCCGGAGCTGGGCGAGCACAGCGATGAAATCCTCCATGCGCTAGGGTATGATGAGGCCCACATCAAGAAGCTGCGGGACCAAGGCGTGGTCTGAAGCAGCGCACAGGCAGTACCACAGGCAGCACAACAAGCAGCACCCCATCCACGACACGGAGGAGACACAATGAAATTGAGCTGGAAGCAATTGCTGATCGCCGCGGGCCTGTTCCTGGCCGGCTATTTTTCGTTCAACGGCACTGCTGGTGCACAGGCGCTGGAAAAGCCCAAGGTCTCCATCGCCGTGGGCGGCAAGAACCTGTTCTACTACCTGCCGCTGACCATTGCCGAACAGCTCGGCTATTTCAAGGATGAGGGCCTGCAGGTCGAGATCTCCGACTTCGCCGGCGGTGCCAAGGCCCTGCAGGCCATGGTGGGCGGCAGCGCCGACGTGGTCTCGGGCGCCTATGAGCACACCATCAACATGCAGGCCAAGAACCAGCCCATCGTCGCCTTCGTGCTGCAAGGGCGCGCGCCGCAGATCGTGCTGGCGGTCAACAACAAGACCATGCCCAACTACAAGGGCATCGCCGACCTGAAGGGCAAGAAGATCGGCGTCACCGCACCGGGCTCCTCCACCAGCATCATGGCCAGCTACGTGCTGGCCAAGGGCGGCCTCAAGCCCACCGATGTCTCCTTCATCGGCGTGGGCGCGGCCGCGGGCGCCATCTCGGCGATCCGCTCGGGCCAGATCGATGCCATCGCCAACCTCGATCCGGTGATCTCCATGCTGGAGCAGCACAACGAGATCAAGACCGTCGCCGACACCCGTACCCTGAAGGACACCAACGATGTCTTCGGTGGCCCCATGCCGGCAGCGACCCTGTATGCCCCGGCGGCCTTCATCCAGAAGTACCCCAACACCACTCAGGCCCTCACCAACGCCATGGTGCGCGCCCTGAAGTGGATCCAGAAGGCCGGCCCCTCCGACATCATCAAGGCCGTGCCTGAAAGCTATCTGCTGGGCGACCGCTCGCTCTACATCGATGCCTTCATGAAGGTGCGCCAGGCCATCTCGCCGGACGGCTACTTCCCGCCGGGCGGCCCCGATACGGCACTGCGTACCCTGAAGGCCTTCGAGCCCTCGCTGGCCGACAAGCAGATCGACCTCTCCAAGACCTTCACGAATTCCTTCGTGCAAAAGGCCAACGCGAAGTACAAGTAAGGCAGTGGCAAGCGGCGGGAGCCCGGCTCCCGCCCGCTGCGAATGCAACCCAGATGCCCGGCAACGGGCATTTGCGCATCTTGGGCAGTCCGTAGCAGTGAATCGCAAGTGGCATCAGCCCGTATCGACCCGCATCAACAACCGGGGCCTCCACCGCCCAGAACGTCATGACTCCAGCACTCCAGTTCGACAACATCACCTGCACCTTCGTCTCCAAGGACGATCGCACCCAGCGCTATACGGCCGTGGCCAACACCGACCTGTCGATCGCGCCGGGCGAGTTCGTCTCCGTGGTCGGCCCCACCGGTTGCGGCAAGTCCACGCTGCTCAACGTCGGCGCCGGCCTGCTGCGTCCTTCCTCGGGCAGCGTCAAGGTGTTCGGTGAAGAGCTGACCGGCATCAACCGCCGCGCCGGCTACATGTTCCAGGCCGAGGCGCTGATGCCCTGGCGCAGCGCGTTGCAGAATGTCATCGCCGGCCTGCAGTATCGCGGCCAGGACGAGAAGTCGGCGCAGGAACTGGGCCAGCACTGGCTGGCCCGCATCGGCCTGCAGGGCTTCGGCGACCGCTATCCGCACCAGCTCTCCGGCGGCATGCGCAAGCGCGTGGCGCTGGCGCAGACGCTGATCCTGGACCCCGACATCATCCTCATGGACGAACCCTTCTCGGCCCTGGACATCCAGACCCGCCAGCTGATGGAAAACGAAGTCCTGGACCTGTGGAACGCCAAGAAGAAAGCCGTGCTCTTCATCACCCACGACCTCGACGAAGCCATCGCCATGTCCGACCGCGTGATCGTGCTGGCCGCCGGCCCGGGCACCCACCCCATCGGCGAATTCAGGATCGACCTGCCACGCCCGCGCGATGTGGCCGAGATCCGCATGCACCCGCGCTTCGTCGAATTGCACCAGCAGATCTGGGACGTGCTGCGCGATGAAGTGCTCAAGGGCTATCAACAACAGAAGCGTGCGGCGTAAGCACGGCCACCGGCAGAATCAGCAAGCGAAAGAAACAGCACCATGTGGAAATTACTGAAACCCAATCACAAGAACATCCGATTCTGGCAACTGATGGTGTTGCTGGTCGTGCTGGTGGTCTGGCATGCGGCCACCCGCAACCCGCAGACCGCCTTCTTCTTCGGCGAGCCGATCAAGGTCGCGCAGCGTATCTGGGAATGGTTTACGGTAGGCAGCGGCAGCCTGGAGGTCGGCATTGGCGACACCACCTTCTTCACCCTGAGCTTCCCGGCCGAGATCTACTCGCACCTGCTCATCACCCTGACCGAGACCGTGCTGGCCTTCCTCATCGGCACCGTCTCCGGCCTGGGCATCGGCCTGTGGCTGGCGCTCTCGCCGACTGCCTCGGCCATCCTCGATCCCTACGTGAAGGCGGCCAACTCCATGCCGCGCGTGATCCTGGCACCGATCTTCGCGATGTGGTTCGGCCTGGGCATCTGGTCCAAGGTGGCGCTGGCGGTGACGCTGGTGTTCTTCATCGTCTTCTTCAACGTCTACCAGGGCGTCAAGGAAGTCAGCCCGGTGGTGTTGGCCAATGCCCGCATGCTGGGCGCCAATGCACGCCAGCTGCTGCGCACGGTCTACCTGCCGTCGGCGACCTCGTGGGTGTTTTCCAGCCTGCACACCTCCATCGGCCTGGCCTTCGTGGGTGCGGTGGTGGGTGAGTACCTGGGCTCGGCGCGCGGCGTGGGTTACCTGATCCTGCAAGCCGAGGGGACCTTCGATATCAACACCGTCTTCGCCGGCATCGTCGTGCTGACGGTCTTTGCACTGGTGCTGGACCTGGCCGTGGGTGCGATCGAAAAGCGCCTCATGAAGTGGCAGCCCAAGAGCGGCGAGACCGAGAAGCTCTAAGTCCCCGAACACACCCGCCCATGCCGTTGGATAGATATCGAACGGCATGGCCTGCGATCAGTGCCTGATGGTGCTCCACTTGCCGTAACGGGCCACCTGGGATTCGTCGAAATCGAAGCCCAACCCCGGCGACTGGTGCAATACCACGTTGCCGTTGCGATGCGTCAGCTGGCGATCGATGAGCCGGCGGAAATTGAGCACCTGGTCATCCCAGAAGAATTCCACGTAGCGCGCATTGGGCGTGGCCGCCACCAGCGGTGCATGCACATCGTGGAACCAGTGCGGACACATCACCTTGCCGTAGCTGGCGGCAGTGGCCGCAATGCGTCGCCACTCGCTGATGCCGCCGCAGACCACGGCATCGGTTTGCAGGATGGCCGCACCATCCTTGTCCAGCAATTCCTTGTGATACCAGCGGCCATAGCCGATCTCTCCGGTGGCCACTGGCACCCGCGTGAGCCTGGCCAGGCGCGCGTGGTTGTCGATGTCGTCGGGCGAGAAGGGCTCTTCGATGAAGTAGGGATCGTATTGCTCGAAGCGACGCACATGCTGCAGCGCCTGGGTGAGATCGCCCCAGCCGTTGTTGATGTCCAGCATCAGCTCCACATCCGGGCCGATGGCTTCACGGGCGGCGCGTACGCGTGCTTCTTCTTCCTTGGGCGAGAGCCGGCCCGATTTCATCTTCACCGCCTTGAAGCCCATGGCCACATAGCTGGCCATTTCATCTCCCAGCGCCTGCGGGGTCTTGCCGTCCAGATAGTAGCCGCCGCTGGCGTAGGCCGGGACTTCGTCCAGATGGACTGCGCCCAGGTATTTGTGCAGCGGCAGCTGGCTGGTGCGGGCATTGAGGTCCCAGAGCGCCGTATCGAGAATGCTCAAGGCCCGCATCACCGTGCCAGCGCGACCATGCAGCAGGGCCTCCTGGTACATGGCTTGCCACAGGCCTTCCACGGCCAGCGACTCCTTGCCGATCAACAGCGGCGCCAGCAATTGTTCCACCGCCGTCGTCAGGATCGCGCCACCGGCACTGCCGACATAGCAAAAGCCGATGCCGACCACCCCGTCGGTGGAGCGTACCTTGACCAGGCCATAGTCACGGGCCGAGACCGTGCGGGTGGCAAATGAGGTGACCCGGTCCAGTGGTACGCGCGCGGTACAGACCGAGACTGATTCGATGATGGGCATGTCTTGTTTCCTCCTCGATGAAATGGATGAGTGATGTAGACACGCCGCCGGAGCGTCGTCGGGCGGCATGTGCAGCACATTCTGATTGACGCCAATCAATGAAAACAGTACGTTCCGATATCTTGAAAAGATAATTATTCTATTGATCGGAGACCGCATGGATACGCGCTACCTGCAGAGTTTTATCCATGTCGCGGAGCTGGGATCGATCGCCGAAGCCGCGCGGCGCCTGGATCTCACGCCGGCAGCCGTGGCCCAGCGGGTGCGCCTGCTGGAGCAGGAGATGGGCATGAGCCTGATCCGCCGTTCCGGACGCACGGTGGCCCCCACCGAGGCCGGTGCGCGCATCCTGGAACGGGGACGCCAGGTACTGCGCGACATCCGCGACCTGCGCGACGACCTCAGCGACGGCCACGACCTGGCCGGGCAACTGCGCGTTGGTGGCACCCCGACCATGATGCTGGCGGTGCTGCCGGAGCTGGTCTCGCGTTTCCTGGCGCAGCATCCGAAGGTCGATATCTATCTGGAGCCCGGCACCTCGACCACGCTGTTTCGCAAGGTGGTCGATGGCGACCTCGATGCGGCGCTGCTGATCCAGCCCTTATACGAGCTACCCAAGAGCTGTGGCTGGTACACCATGCGTGAAGAGCCGCTGGTGCTGCTGGCGCCCAGCGCCATGCAGGTCGATGATGTACATGCCACCCTGGAGCGCGAACCCTTCCTGCGCTACGACCGCGCAACCGTGGGCGGTCAGCTGGCCGAGGCTTATTTGCGCCAGCACGGCATACGTACCCGCCAGCGTTGCGAGATGGATGGGCTTGATGCCATCGCGGCGCTGGTCGAGCGGGGCATCGGCGTATCCCTGGTGCCGGCCTGGGTGGCGGCATCCAATACGCGCCTGGCGATCCGTCGCTGGCCTCTGCCACGGCGCAGCGCACGCCGCGTGGTGGGCATGACTTGGACACGCACCTCAGCGCGGACCCGGCTGGTGCACTGCTTCCTGGAACTGGTCAAGGCATGGCGCAAGAAAGATAAAAATTCTATCGATTGACGCAAGCGGAGCATGATTATTCTGCTTCCCGAACTGGGCAATACTGGTCGCCGTCCCCCAGTACAACCGTGCTGGCACCCAGACCGCCGCGCACCATGCGCCGGCCCATTTCAGGAGACTTGCCATGAATCATCCCTCTGCGCTGCCCGCGCCCCGTCTGGGCGGCGTGCTCTCGCCCGTGCTCACGCCCTTCGAGGCTGACGGTAGCCCCTCGATTGCCCGCTTCATCGAACATTGCCGCACCTTGCTCAATCACGATGTCAGGCTGGCGGTCTTCGGCACCAATTCCGAGGCAGCCTCGCTGAGCGTGGCCGAGAAACGCGGCCTGCTCGATGTGCTGCTCGACGCCGGCATGCCCGCCACGCGCATGATGCCCGGTGTGGGAGCCTGTGCCCTGGGCGACACCGTGGAACTGACGCGCCATGCGGTGCAGGCCGGTTGCGGCGGCGTCCTGATGCTGCCGCCGTTTTACTACAAGGCGGTCAGCGAAGAGGGGCTATTCCGCGTCTTCGCCGAGGTGATCGAGGCTGTCGCCGATGCGCGCCTGCGCATCTATCTCTATCACATCCCCCCGGTGGCTCAGGTCGGCATCAGCCTGGGCCTGATCGAGCGGCTGCTCAAGCGCTTCCCCGGTGTTGTCGCCGGGATCAAGGACAGTTCGGGCGACTGGAACAACACCGCCGCCATGCTGCGCGAATTCGGGGCGGCCGGTTTCGATGTCTTCGCCGGCAGCGAGACTGCACTGGTGCAGACCATGCGCCACGGCGGCGCCGGCGTGATCTCCGCCACCGCCAATGTCAACCCGGCCGGCATCGCCGCCTTGTGCCGTCAATGGGATGATCCGCAGGCCCAGGCCTGGCAGGAAGAACTCAACGAAGTCCGTGCTGCCTTCGCTGGCTTTCCGATGATCGCGGCGATGAAGGCGGCCATGTCCTGCGGGCTGCGCGATCCGGGCTGGAACCGTCTGCGCCCGCCGCTGGTGGAGCTGGATGCGATTGATCGCGAGGCCCTGTTGCGCCAGCTCGATGCATTGGGCTTCACCCTCTATCAGGGCCGGGTCAGCACCGCCCTTTGCTGAGCCCCGCAACGCCCCCGTCCATCACAAGAAAGCTGCAGCGGCCTCGCATTGTCGCAGGCCAGCTACAGCATCCACATCAAGGAGACTCCATGCATTCCCAGACCTTTCCTGACCCCGCCGCTGCTTCGCCCTCTATGGCGGGCGAGGCGGCATCTGCCGATCCGGCCCTGGGCGAACGCGTCTTTCGCCGGGTTGCCTGGCGCTTCATCCCACTGCTGTTCGTCAGTTACGTGGTGGCCTACCTGGACCGTGTCAACATCGGCTTTGCCAAGCTGCAGATGCTCAGCGACCTGCAATTCAGCGATGCCGTCTATGGCCTGGGCGCGGGCCTGTTCTTTCTCGGCTACTTCCTCTTCGAGGTGCCCAGCAACCTGTTGCTGCATAGACTGGGGGCGCGCCGCTGGATAGCCCGCATCATGATCAGCTGGGGGCTGCTCTCGGCCCTGACAGCCTGGGTCGAGACACCGGCGGCCTTCTATGCCATCCGCTTCCTGCTGGGCATTGCCGAGGCCGGTTTCTTCCCGGGGGTGATCCTGTATCTGACCTACTGGTTTCCGGCCCGGCGACGCGGCCGCATGACCGCCATGTTCATGGCCGGCAATCCGGTCTCGGGCATCGTCGGCGGCCCGCTGTCGGGCTACATCATGTCCGCCTTCGGCGGTACGATGGGGCTGTCGGGGTGGCAGTGGCTATTCGTGCTGGAAGCGATCCCTGCCGTCTTGTTGAGCGTGCTGATCTACTTCTACCTGGATGACCGCGTGGCCGATGCCACCTGGCTCGATGCACAGGAGAAGCAAGTGATCGAAGCCGCCATCGCGCAAGACGCCAGCGGCCGTACCCACAGTTCGGCTATGGGTGCCATGCTGTCGGGCCGTGTCTGGCTGATGTGTCTGATTCTCTTCGGCATGGTGATGGGGTCCTATGCCATCGGCTTCTGGCTGCCGTCCATCCTGCGCGGTGCCGGCATTGCCGACCCGCTGCACATCGGCTTGCTGGCGACGATTCCCTACGGCGCCGCTCTGGTCACGATGCTGCTGGCCGGGCGCAGTGCCGATCACTTCCGCGAGCGTCGCTGGCATGTGGCGGTACCAGCCCTGGTGGCGGCAGCCGGCTTCATCCTGTGCGCGCTGAGCGAGAGAGAGGTCTTGCCAGCCATTGCCGGCCTGAGCCTGGGTGCGATGGGGGTAGTGACGGCAGTGTCGATGTTCTGGGCCTTGCCGACCGCCTTCCTGGGAGGCGCTGCGGCCGCGGCCGGGATCGCGCTGATCAATTGCACCGGCAACCTGGCCGGCTTCGTCAGCCCTTCGCTCATAGGCTGGCTGAAGATGCAGACCCAATCGGTGGCATCGGGCTTGTTCCTGGTGGCGGCGATGCTGACGCTCTCGGCACTGCTGGTGTTGCTGTGCGTCCCCGCGCGACTGGTCGATCGCTGAAGCCGTAAACAGCAAGCAAAAAAAGAGGAGGACAGTGTCCTCCTCTTTGCCGTCATGGCGCGCGGTCGCTGCAACCTTCGGATAACGCCGCGCGCACGACTGCGGTGTTACCTCCTCAGTGTTTCAGCGCAGGCTGTTGGCCGCGCCCCAGCACCAGGTTGGCCAGCACGGCCACTACCACGTTGATGGCCAGCGCGATCAGACCGGTGTAGAGCGTGTAGGTCTCGCCGCCAACGATGAAGCTGTGTACCGGCTTGATGCCATCGGCAAAGGCCAGCCAGCTGCCGCCGACGATACCCACCGCCCAGCCGCACAGCAGGGCGCGCGCACCGAACCAGCCGACGAACAGGCCGAACACCAGCGCCGGGAAGGTCTGCAGGATCCATACGCCACCCAGCAGCTGCAGGTCCAGCGCGAACTTGGTCGGCAGGAACAGGATGAACACCAGCGCCCCGAACTTCACCACCAGCGACACCACCTTGGCCACCTTGGCCTCGCCTTCATGGGAGATGCCCGGATTGACGTAGGGCTTCCAGAAGTTGCGGGTGAACAGGTTGGAGGCACCGATGGACATCACCGCCGCCGGCACCAAAGCACCGATGGCGATGGCCGCAAACGCGAAGCCGGCGAACCAGCCCGGGAACAGGCCATTGAACAGCGCCGGCACCACGTCGTTGTTGGTCTGCACCTTCACGCCGGCCGCATAGGCCATGTAACCCAGCAGCGCGATCAGGCCCAGCAGCACGGTATAAGCCGGCAGGAACACGGCGTTCTTGCGGATGGTGTTGGCATCCTTGGCGGCGAAGATGCCGGTCAGGGTATGCGGATACATGAAGGCCGCCAGCGCCGAACCCAGTGCCAGCGTGGCAAAGGGCAGGAACTGCGTGGGCTTCAGGGTCAGGCCGGTGGCGCCACCCTTGACGGCGAAGGCATCGCGGGCCGAGCTGAACACCGCGCCATAGCCACCCAGCTTGGCTGGCACCACGATCACCGCCACCAGCACGACGATGTAGATCATCACGTCCTTGACGAAGGCGATCAGCGCGGGCGCGCGCAGCCCGGCCGAGTAGGTGTACAGCGCCAGGATCACGAAGGCCGCCAAAAGCGGCAGTTCACCGGTGAGGCCCAGCGCCTTGATCACCACTTCCATGCCGATCAGCTGCAGGGCAATGTAGGGCATGGTGGCCACCACACCCGTGAGGGCAACGGCGAACTCCAGCGGGCGCGACCTGTAGCGACCCCAGACCACGTCGGCGGCTGTCACGTGCCCGGCCTTGTGGGCCGCGTGCCAGAGCTTGGGCATGATCACGAACACGATGGGATAGACCAGGATGGTATAGGGCAGGGCAAAGAAGCCATAGGCCCCCACCGCATAGACCAGCGCCGGCACCGCGATGACGGTATAGGCCGTGTAGAAGTCGCCGCCGACCAGGAACCAGGTGATCCAGGTACCGAAGTTGCGGCCGCCCAGGCCCCACTCATCGAGGTGGGCACCCTTGTTGCTGGGACCGGCCATCCATTTCGAGGCCAGGAAGCCCATCACCGTGACCAGGGCGAAGAAGAACAGGAAGACCCAGAGCGCGCTCCAGTGGATGTTGGAGGTATCCATTTACTGGACTCCCTTCTTCAAACCATCACGATAGACCAGCCAGATGATCAGCGAGGTCAGCGGCACCCAGGCGAACTGGTACCAGTAGAAGAAGGGGAAACCGAACAGGGTCGGCAATTCGGCGTTGTAGAACGGGACCCACAATAGGCCGATGAACGGCAGCAGGAGTAAAAGCCGCATGAATGTTGCTCCTCGAACTTTTGGCGGAAGGTTTTTTATATCAATGCCGCCCCGCCTTGGGGGCGGGAGACATTGTGAAAGTTGCACCGGAATTATAGGGAGAATCGGCAACTCGCGTTGGCGCCGCGCCAAGTCAGGAGAATCCTGAAGGAAGCCCATGGACGCCCGGGTTAGAATGCTGTCGTCAATGCAAGAGCTAACCGTACGGCAAGCCGCCTGCCCCCGCATCATCCCGATGCCCGGGAGGATCTATGCAACGGGCCGGCCGCCAACGGGAGGTTGACTGATGAACCCACAAGATGACCTGAACGAATTCAGCTCCGAGAATGCCTATCGCCTGCTGGTCCAGGGCGTCACCGATTACGCCATCTACCTGTTGCGCGCCGATGGCGTGGTGGCCAACTGGAACGCCGGTGCCCAGCGCTTCAAGGGCTATACCGCCGAAGAGATCGTCGGCCGTCATTTCTCCACCTTCTACAGCCCCGCCGAGCGCGCCGAAGGCCTGCCCCAGCGTGGCCTGGATACCGCCCTGCGCGAGGGCCGCTTCGAAGGCGAGGGCTGGCGCATCCGCAAGGACGGCAGCCGCTTCTGGGCGCATGTGGTGATCGACCCCATCTACAAGGAAAACGGCGAGCTGATCGGCTTTGCCAAGATCACCCGCGACTGCACCGAGCAACTCCGCGCCGAGGAGGCCAGGCGCGACACCGAGAACCGCTTCCGGCTGCTGGTGGAAGGCATTACCGACTACGCCCTCTACATGCTCAATCCCGACGGCACCGTGGCCAACTGGAACGCCGGGGCCCAGCGCGCCAAGGGCTACCTGGAAAAGGAGATCGTGGGCCGGCATTTTTCGGTGTTCTACCAGGAGCAGGAGCGCCTGGCCGGGCTGCCCACCACCAACCTGGAGATCGCCCTGCGCGAAGGCCGCTTCGAAGACGAGGGCTGGCGCCTGCGCAAGGATGGCTCGCGCTTCTGGGCGCATGTGGTGATCGACACCATCTACAAGGAAGACGGCCAGTTGCTGGGCTTTGCCAAGATCACCCGCGACCGCACCGAGCAGCTCGAAAGCAACGCCAAGATCGTCTACCTGGCGCGTCACGACGCCATGACCGGTCTGCCCAACCGCCTGCAGTTCCTGGAGCGTCTCGATGAGGCCATGGACAAGCTGCGCCACGCAGAACAGCAGATCGCCGTCATCAGCATCGACCTCGACGGCTTCAAGGAAGTCAATGACGCCTTCGGTCACGCCGTGGGTGACCAGCTGCTCGCCGAACTGGGCCGCCGCATGAAAGCCCTGGCCGGCGAAGGTGAGACGGTGGCGCGTTTCGGCGGTGACGAATTCGTCGCCTTCAAGGTGTTCCACCAGCAGCGCGCGCTGGCCGATTTCATCAGCCGCCTGCAGACCGCCCTGACGACCATGCTGCACCTGGCCGAGACCGATATCATCCCGGGCGCCAGCATCGGCGTGGCAATGTTCCCGGGCGATGCCGATGAACGCACCCAGCTGCTCAACAATGCCGACCTGGCCATGTATCGCGCCAAGAAGAGCATGGACGAAAAGATCTGCTTCTACGAAGCCACCATGGACGAGGCCTCGCGCGCGCGGCGCGCCATGGCGCGCGACATCTGGACTGCGCTCGAACGCGGCCAGTTCTTCCTGAACTACCAGATCCAGCGTGCCGTCAGCTGCGACGCGATCACCGGTTACGAAGTCCTGCTGCGCTGGCAACACCCGGAGCAGGGTCTGATCCCGCCCTCCGTCTTCATCCCTGTGGCCGAGGAATGCGGTGCCATCGGCGCCATCGGCGACTGGGTGCTGGAGCGCGCCTGTCGCGAAGCCGTGCAATGGGACCTGCAACCACGCATCGCCGTGAACCTGTCGGCCATGCAGCTCTCCAACGCCGCCCTGGTGGAACGCGTGCGCTCGGTGCTGGCCAGCACCGGCCTGGCGCCTGAGCGGCTGGAGCTGGAGGTCACCGAAACGGCCATCATCGCCGACCGTGATCGCGCCCTCTACCTGCTGCAGCAACTCAAGGCCATGGGCGTGACCATCGCCATGGACGATTTCGGCAGCGGTTATTCCTCGCTGGAAACCCTGCGCTCCTTCCCCTTCGACAAGATCAAGCTGGACCGCAGCTTCATCAGCGAGCTGGAAACCAGCCAGCAGGCCAAGGCCTTCGTGCGCGCCATCCTGGCGCTGGGTCACAGCCTGAATGTATCGGTGCTGGCCGAGGGGGTGGAAACCGAAGCCCAGCGCGCCATCCTCGAACAGGAAGGCTGCCACGAGGGACAGGGCTACCTGTTCGGTCGTCCGGCCCTGCTCGATGTGCTGGCCGGACTGCAACAGGCCGTGCTACCCCGGGAGGTCCAGCGTCGTGCCTGAATCCGCCCATCCGCTGGCCGCACTGACGCAGCTGCTGCTTGAGCGCCGCGATGTGCTGGTGCTGACCGGGGCCGGCATCAGCACGGCCTCCGGCATTCCCGATTATCGCGATGACGATGGCGTGCGGCGTGGCCGCCTGCCTATCGAGGGCAACGCCTTCCGCCAGTCCGAAGCCGCGCGCAAGCGCTACTGGGCGCGCAGCATGCTGGGCTGGCCGCGCCTGGCGCAGGCCACCCCCAATGCAGCCCACCGGGCGCTGGCGCAGTTGCAGCAGGCCGGCCATCTCGGTGCCATCCTGACCCAGAACGTCGATGGCCTGCACCAGCAGGCTGGCAGTACCGGCGTCATCGAGCTGCATGGCAGCATCCATGCGGTGCGCTGCCTGTCCTGCGGCACCGTCTATCCGCGCGCCCAGATCCAGCAGGAGCTGCAACGCTGCAACCCGGCCCTGGCCGAGATGCAGGCCGAGGCCCTGCCCGATGGCGACGCCCAGCTGGAGCCCGACGCCGACGCGGCTTTCCATGTGCCTGCCTGCGTGGCCTGTGGCGGCATGCTGCAGCCGGATGTGGTGTTCTTCGGCGATGGTGTGCCTGCCGCACGCAGCGCCCTGGCCGAACAGGCGGCACGCGCCTGCGATGCCATGCTGGTAGTGGGCAGTTCGCTGATGGTGTTGTCGGGATTCCGCTTCCCGCGCATGGTGGCCGAGGCCGGCAAGCCGGTGGCGGCCATCAATCGCGGTGTGACGCGCGCCGATGCACTGCTGGCCTTCAAGATCCGGGAGGACGCCGCAACGGTGCTACCGCGACTGGCCGATCAGGTGCTGCAGGCGACGCGCGCCTGATCGCCCACACCACCACCGCCACGGCCAGCAAGGCCAGCAGGGCCGCCATCGCGAAGGCATGCGAAAACCCCTGCGCATAGGCGTGCCTGGCCAAGACCACGACACTGTTCTGCTGCTCCGGATAAAGTTGCGCGGCTTGCCCCAGATCACCGGCCATGGCGCGTTCGACGAACTGGCGCACGTGCGGAGCATCGCCGTCGAAGGCCGCAAGTGCTGCAGCCATGGCGTGGCTTGCGCCTTCGGCCAGCACCGCCCCCAATCCCGCAAAACCCGCCAGTACACCCGTGAAACGCGCCGTCGTGCTGATCCCCGAGGCCATGCCGGCGCGCTCGCGCGGCACATTGCCCATGATGGCCTTCTGCGTCTCGCCATTGAGCAGGCCGCCACCACTGCCCAGCACCGCCATGCCCAGGACGGTCCAGAGCGGCGAGGCCGCGCCGGCGGCCAGCACCATCAAGAGATTGCCCAGCGCGGTGACCCCCAGCCCCAGTGCCAGGATGCCCGGTGAGGAAAGATACCGACCCAGCCGCCGTCCCCCTTGCGGCAACAGCAGCATGGCCAGCGCGAAGGGCAACATGGCCAGGCCGCTGTGCAGGGCATCCAGCCCGCGCGCATTCTGCAGATACAGTGGCAACAGCGAGGCCATCACCTGGGCCGAAGCCGCATAGGCGAACATGGCCGCCACCGCTGCCACGAAACCGGCACGGCGAAACAACCCCAGCTCCAGCATCGGATGCGCAGCGCGGCGCTGCCAGCCGATGAAGAGCGCGAATAAAAGAGCGCCGCCCAAGATGCGGGCGACGCAAGCAACGCTGGTCCACCCGTGTTCTGGCCCGGTGATCAGGGCCCAGGTCAGCAGGAAGATCGCGCTGGAGAAAGACAGGATGCCCAGGGGATCGAGCGGGCGCGGCAAGGGATTGCGCGACTCCGGCACATGGCGCCATACCGCCGCGCCCAGCACGGCGCACACCGGCAGGTTGATGGCAAAGGCCCAGCGCCAGCCCAGCAGGGTATTGATGACCCCGCCCAGCAGCGGCGCCAGTACCATGGTCAGACCCATGACGCCGCCCCAGACCGCCCAGGCATGGGCACGTTCGCCTTCGTCGTGGAAGGCATGGCCGATCACCGCCAGCGCCGGCGCCAGCAGCAGCGCCGCGCCCACGCCCTGCAGTGCGCGCGCCACATACAGCGCCTGTGCCGACGGCGCCAGCGCACAGACCAGCGAGGCCGCCGCAAAGAACAGGATGCCGCACGCCAGCACGCGCTTGCGGCCGAAGCGATCGGCCGTAGCGCCGGCCGGCAGCAGCAGGGCGGCAAAGCACAGCACGTAGCTGCTCACCATCCATTCGATCTCGCTGAAGGAAGCCCCCAGCTCGCGTGCCACCGTGGGCAGGATGATGCCGACCACGTTGGTGTCCAGCACCGTCATGGCACACCCGAGAGAACCGGTCAGCAGGATACGTCCCGCCGCAGTGGAAAATGGCCAGCGCATGCGCTTGCTCCTCGTTGAGTGGGCAGGGTGGTCGGGGTTTGCCAGCGGCTTACTTCAGGGCGGCAGCGCCAGCCTTGGCGATTTCCTCGTCATGCTGGGGTGTGTCGGCCGAGACGCCGATGGCACCGACGATCTGGCCATCGGCCACCAGCGGCACGCCGCCGCGCATGAGCACGAAGCCGCGCGCCGTGAGGGCGGCCGGTCGTGTGCCGTTGATGGCATCTTCCAGCGCCCCGCTGGGGCGGCGGAACAGGGCGGCGGTACGCGCCTTGCCCGGCGCCAGCTCGACCCCGGCCGGCACGGCCGCATTGTCCATGCGCACCAGTGCCAGCGGCAGGCCGGCCGCATCCACCACGGCGATGACGCAGGGCCAGTTCTCTGCCTGGGCCCTGGATTGCGCGGCCTGGATCACCTGCTGGGCGGCGGCCAGCGTCAGCACCGGCTGCGTGGGCAGGCCGGCGGCGCTGGCCTTGCTGGCGATACCGGTGGCCAGCAAGGTGGACAGGAAGAGGGCGGCGGGGATACGGATCTTGGACATGGCGGGCTCCTGCAAAAATGAGGGAAAGGAAGTCCTCCATTGAAGCAGCAGCGATAATTCGCTTCAATAACGCTGAAATGGAAAATAATTAGTTTTAAACTAATTCAAATTTTCCACCCTCATCATCCTGACAATTCAACGGGAGCAAGACAATGGAACTGCGGCACCTGCGCTATTTCCTGGTCGTGGCCGACGAACTGCACTTCGCCCGTGCCGCCGAACTGCTGGGCATTGCCCCGCCCACGCTGTCGGTGCAGATCCGCGAACTGGAGCGCCAGTTGCAGGCGCAGCTGTTCGTGCGCACCAAGCGCTCGGTGGCACTGACATCGGCAGGGCGCGACTTCGTCGTGCAGGCGCAGGCGGTGCTGGCGCGCTTCGACCAGGCCATCGAGGTCGGCCGTCGCGCCGGCCGGGGCGAGCTGGGCCGGGTCGAGATCGGCTATGTGGGGTCGGCCATCTTCGGCGGCATCCTGCAGCAGCAGATCAGCGCCTTCCGCCAGCGCTGGCCGCAGGCCAGCGTGCATGCGCGCGAATGGCCGATGGACCAGCTGGCTGGCGCGGTCGAGGAGGGCAAGGTCGACATCGCCTTCCTGCGCATGCCGGTCCCGCTGGGTGGCGCCTTGCAGTCCCAGGTGCTGTTGCGCGATCGCTTCTGCCTGGCGCTGCCAGCCGACCATGCCATGGCCGCTGGGCGTGTTGCCCTGCGCTCGCGGGCACTGGCCGGCGAGTCCTTCATCCTGCCCGAGCAGGAGCTGGGCAGCCGTGAGGTGTGGCGGCGCGGTGGTTTCGAGCCGCGCAGCGTGAGCCGCCCCGGAGGCTTGCTGGCTGTGCTGGCCGAGGTATCGGTGGGCGCCGGCGTAGCGGTGGTGCCGGGGGTGCTCACCACGGTGGTGCAACTGCCCAATATCTGCTACCGCGCGCTGGCGGGCGCGCCGCTGGTGTCGGAGGTGGCCGCGGTGTTCCGCCGCCATGAACGTGCACCGGCGGTACGCAACATGATCTCGGCCATCCGTGCCAGCAAGCCGGTGCAACTGCGCGCCGCCTGGGCGGCTTAGGCTGCGGCGCTGCATATCCATATCCGATTTCCTTCCTTCATTTGCACGCGGCTGCGGCCACATAATCCTTTGTCAGCTTCATCCAGCAAAGGACCCCATGAGCATTTCCACGCCCGCCTCGGCCCAGGCACTGCACCAGCGTTTTGCCGATCTCTTCGCCCGCATCGCCGAAGGCGCCATCGCCCGCGAGAGCGAGCGCCGCCTGCCCATCGAAGAAGTGCGCCAGTTGAAGGAGAGCGGTTTCACCGCCCTGCGCGTGCCGGTGGAACACGGTGGCGGCGGCGTGAGCCTGGCCGATTATTTCTCGCTGCTGATCCGCCTGGGTGAGGCCGAGTCCAACCTGCCGCAGATCCTGCGCGTGAACGCCGGTTTTACCGAGCTGCTGCAGGAGCGTCGCGACGACGCCGATACACGGCGCTGGCTCAAGGTCATCGGCAGCGGCCAGACCTTCGGCGCGGCCGCCTCCGAGCGTACCGGCTCCACGTCCAACTCGGTGGTGCTGGAGAAGGATGCCAACGGCCAGTTGCGCCTGAATGGCGAAAAATACTATTCCACCGGCACCCTCTATGCCGACTGGATCCTGGCGCGCGGCCATGACCATGAATCCGATCTCAACGTCATCGTCCACGTCAACGCCCCTGGCGTGGAGCGCATCGACGACTGGGACGGCTTCGGCCAACGCCTGACCGGCAGCGGCACCACGCGCTTTCACAACGTGCCGGTGCAGGCCGACCAGATCCTGGACCGCTACCAGCTCTCGCAGCCGCGTCGCAATACCATCATCACCTCCTTCTACCAGACCTTCCACCTGGCCACGCTGGCCGGCATTGCCCGCGCTGCCCTGCGCGATGCGGTCGCCTTCACCCGTCCGCGCAGCCGCACCTTTGGCGTGCCGGGGCAATCGGTGCCGCGCGAGAATCCGCTGGTGCAGCGCGTGGTGGGCCGTCTGTCCAGCCTGGCCTGGTCGACCGAGCAACTGACCCTGGCCATCGCCCGCGAGCAGGACGCCCTCAACGAGGCCCGTCGCGCCGGCAGCGCCACCACCGAGGATTACAACCTGCTCGACATCCGCACCTTCGAAGCCCAGCAGATCGTCATCGGCCAGGTGCTGGAAGCCACCACGCTGCTCTTCGAAGTCGGCGGCGCCTCCGCCACCAGCCAGGCACTGCGGCTGGATCGCCACTGGCGCAATGCGCGCACGCTGGCCTCGCACAATCCGGTCACGCAGCGCGAAGCCGCCATCGGCAATTTCCACCTCAATGGTGAACCGCACAACGAGCGTTTCGGCCAGGGTTATGTCTGAGACCGCCGCGATCTGATAAGGGAAATCCATCATGCTGAAAAGACTTGCCAGCCTGCTGCTGCTCGGCGCCGCCGTATTGACTGCTGCCCAGGCCGCTCCACCGGCGGCACCCGAGCGCGAACTGAAGGTCGGTTTCGTGCCTGGCCCCTACATCGACGAATTCAAGCTGGGCGTGCAACCCGAGCTGGAGAAAAAGGGCTACAAGATCCGCTACTATGAATTCTCCACCGGGCTGGAAGCCAACAGCGCCGTCTTCAAGGGCGACATCGATGCCAACGTGATGCAGCACTCGGTCTTCCTGGCCTCCTACAACGAGCGCAACAAGACCGACCTGGTGGGCATCGTGCAGGTGCCCACGCCACCCATGGGCCTGTATTCGCGCAAGCACAAGGACTTGAACAACCTCAAGAAGGGCTTCACCGTGGCCGTGCCCAACGACCCGGTCAACCTGCAGCGCGCCCTGTGGATATTGCAGCGGCTGGGCTGGATCCGCATCCGCGAGAACAAGCCGGTCGACGTCACCGAACTGGACGTGGTGGAAAACAAGGTCGGCCTGAAGCTGTTGCTGCTGGAAAACGCCCAGGGCCCACGGGCGCTGGACGATGCCGACTTCGTCGCGATCCAGGGCAACTTCGCCATCTTCGCCAAGCTCAAGCTCTCCGAGGCCTTCATCCTGGAAGACATGAAGCCGCCGTACATCAACGTGGTGGCCGTCAAGAAGACCCGCCAGGACGAGACCTATGCCCGCGATATCGCCCAGGCCTACCGCTCCGAGAATTTCCAGAAGGCCATCCGCAGCGACCGTTTCTATGACGGCTTTGCCTTGCCGGATTATTTCAGCAGCAAGGACAAGGACGAGCGCAACCTCAAGCTGGGCAAGAACTGACGGCGCAGTCCACGCAGCTGGTTTCCCGGCTCCAGTAAAAAAGGCTCGCCCCGGTCTGTCCCGGGGCGAGCCTTTTTGGTGTGGGCCTGTGAGTGACGTGTTCAGGCCGCCTGGGCCTGTCCACCGGTACTGGCCGGATGGGCCAGGCCGAAGTGCTCGCGCAAGGTCTTGCCCTCATACTCGCGGCGGAAGATCCCGCGCTGTTGCAGCAGCGGCACCACACCATCGACGAAATGCTGCAAGCCATCCGGCAAGGCATCGGGCATGAGGTTGAAGCCATCGGCGGCACCGGCCTTGAACCACAGTTCGATCTCGTCTGCGATCTGTTCCGGCGTGCCCACCAGCACACGATGGCCACCGCCGCCGCACAGGGCGCGGATGACATCGCGCACGGTATGCGCACGCCCTTTCACCAGCGACAGCGTGGCATGGAAGAAGGTATGGTTGCCATTGCCGCCGCCGGGCAGGGCCAGCTTCTCTGGCAGCGGGCGATCCAGGTCCAGGCTATCCACCGGGACCCCGAGGATGCCGGCCAGGCGCTTCAAGCTATAGCTCCAGGGGATATTGTCGATCAGCTCGTTACGCCGGCGCAGTGCCTCGGCCTCGGTGGCACCGATGATGGTGGCCAGCCCCGGCAGGATCTTGACCGCATGCGCGCCACGGCCGAGCTGGGCAGCGCGGCTGTTGATGGCGCGGCTGTAGGCCAGCGATTCCTCCACCGTGTGGGCCGCCGAGAAGACTGCCTCGGCATGGCGTGCGGCCAGTTCCTGGCCGTCACCCGATCCGCCGGCCTGCACCAGCACCGGCTGCCCCTGCGGCGTGCGCGGCAGGTTCAGCGGGCCGTGTACCTGGAAGTGGCTGCCGCGATGGGCGATGGGATGTACCCGGCCATCGTCGATGAAACGACCGCTGGCCTTGTCGGCCACCAGGGCCTGGTCTTCCCAGCTGTTCCACAGGGCCTTGACCACCTGGGTGAATTCGTCGGCGCGGGCGTAGCGCGCGGCATGGTCGGGGACCTTGTCCTGACCGAAGTTGCGGGCCGAGGCCAGGTCGGCGGTGGTGACGATGTTCCAGCCGGCACGCCCGCTGCTGACATGGTCCAGCGTCGCGAAACGGCGCGCGATGTTATAGGGCTCGTTGTAGCTGGTCGAGGCCGTGCCGATGATGCCGATATGGGTCGTGGCGGCGGCCACCGTCGCCAGCAGCACCGTGGGTTCCAGCGCGGTGATGGGGCGGAAGTCGATCTGTTCGATGATGGCCGCGTTATCGGCCAGGAACACCGCGTCGAACTTGGCGGCCTCGGCGATGCGCGCCACCTTGACGTAGTGGGCGGCATCGATGAAGGCCAGCGGCTCGGCCTGCGGCAGGCGCCAGGCCGAGGGGATGAAACCGGAATGCAGGATATTGACGTTGAGGTGCAATTGCCGTGGGGGCTGGCGCATGGAGTCATTCCTGGCAGTGGAAGATCTGCCGATTCTGTGCTTGTCGCCCGGCAGCAGCCACGAATATATCCGCATAAACTTATACACAGGGCGCGGCTACAATGCCCGCATGCGGGGAGGGACCCCGATGCCTGACCAATAACGACAATATTGCACGATGCCGATGGGCCTTCTTTCCAATGGTTTGTTGATCCTGCTGGCCGGCCTGGTCCTGGGCTTGGCCGTGTGGGGCGGGTTTGCGCTGTGGTATCAGTGTCCTGGGCCGCGTCGGGTGCACGTGCTGGTGATGGCAGCGTGGAGCGTGCCGCCGCTGGCAACCCTGGCGGCATTGGCCGGTGCGCAAGCTGTCTTGCCCTGGGGACCGGCGGCGTTTCTGCTGGCGCTGGTGCTGCTGCTGTCCTGGTGGCGCGGCATCCGCCCCTCGCATGAGCGCCTCTGGGCCGATGACGTGGCGCGCATGCTGGTCTCGCAGGTCAACGGCGACCAGGTCACGCTGGAGCAGGTGCGCAACTTCGACTGGCGCAGCGAGACCGACTATGACATCCGCTGGGAAACCCGCCACTACGATCTGGCACAACTGGTCTCGGCCGACCTGATCCTGTCCTACTGGATGGGGCCAGCCATCGCCCATACGCTGGTGTCGTTCGGCTTTGCCGATGGGCAGCGGCTGGTGTTCTCGCTGGAAATACGGCGCGAGCGGGGGGAAGCGTTCTCGGCGCTGGGCGGGTTCTTCCGCAAGTTCGAGACCGTCATCGTCGCCGCCGATGAACACGACATCCTGCGCACCCGCACCCATGCGCGCGGCGAGGACGTCTACCTGTATCGCCTGCAATTGCGGCCCGACCAGTTGCGCAAGGTCTTCCTCGGTTACCTGGAACGCGCCGCGCAGCTGCATCAGGCACCGCGTTTCTACAACACCCTCACCAGCAATTGCACCACCATCGTCTTCGAACTGGCGCGCCGGCTCTCGCCCGGCCTGCCGCTGGACTATCGGCTGCTGCTCTCGGGCTACTTCGCCGGCTATGTCTATGACCATGGCGTGCTGACGCCCGGCTATAGCTTCGATCAATTGCGTCTGGCTGGCCGTATCACCGAGCGCGCGTTGCAGAGTCGCCCGCAGGATGACTACAGCCAGGTCATCCGGGTCGGTATCCCCGGGGTGGCCGATGCCGAGCAGCCCTGAGTCCGGGCTGTGCCCGATGGTCGGATAGATGCTTAGCGCAGCGTGCGCTGCATCAGCACGGTGTCGACGGAGCGATTGAATTTCCGGCCGACATCGGTGAGCACACCGACCTTCCTGAATCCCACCCTCTCGTGCAGTGCCAGCGATGCGGTATTGGCACTGTCACCCACCACGGCAATCATCTCGCGATAACCGAGTGCTCGGCATTGGCTCACCAATGCATCGAGCAGGGCGCGGCCGATGCCACGGCCGCCATGTCCCCGGCGTATATAGATCGAATCTTCCACCGTGCCGTTGTAGGCCGGGCGCGAACGGTAGGGGCTGGCATAGGCATAGCCGACCACGCGATCGCCCTCCAGTGCCACCAGCCAGGGCAGGCCGACGCGCCGTAGCCGGTTCAGGCGTTGCTGCATCTCCTCCAGCGAGGGCGGCAACTCCTCGAAGGTGCAGAGGGCCTCCAGCACGTAGACAGAATAGATCTCCAGGATGGCGGGGATGTGCTCCGGGCGCGCCTCGGCGAGGGTGAGCGCCGGTGCGCCAGGGGGTGCCGGATGGCATTGTGCAGTCAAGGTATCCATGGGACGCATGTTGACAGTGCTGCGGACAACAACATAGATTATGTTGCTTATTCATTGCATAAGAAGGTCTTATATGCAGATGTTCTCGTTCGAGCAGCTCGATACCTTTGTGCGGGTCATGGAAAGTGGCAGTTTCTCGGCGGCGGCGGCCAGTCTGGAGCTCAGCCAGCCGGCGGTGAGCCAGCAGATCCGCGAGCTGGAGCGCCGGCTGGGTACGCGCCTGCTGGAGCGGGTCGGCCGCAAGATCGCCCCCACCGCCGCCGGTGCCACCTTGCTCGGCTACGCGCGCAGCCTGCTGGAGACGGCTGCCGAGGCGGTCGAGGCCATCGGGCAGCATGCCGAGGGCGTGCGGGGAACCGTGCGCATCGGCACCGGTGCCACCGCCTGCCTGCATCTGCTGCCGCCGGTGCTGGCCGAGATCCAGCAACGCTATCCCGAGTTGCAGGTCATCGTCGGCACCGGCAACACCGGCGACTTCGTGCGGCGAGTGGAGCAGAACCTGCTGGACCTGGCCCTGGTCACCCTGCCGGTGAGCAGCCGGGCACTGCATGTGAGCGTGGTGCTGGAAGAGCCCTTCGTGCTCATCGGCCCGGGTAGTGCGCGCAAGCTGCCGCGCCAGGTGGCGCCACGGCATCTGGCGGCGCTGCCGCTGATGCTCTTCGAGCCTGGCACCAATACCCGGCAACAGGTGGATGCCTGGCTGCTGGAAGCGGGCATGCGGCTGCAGCCCAAGATGGAGCTGGGCAGCGTCGAGGCGATCAAGGAAATGGTGGCGGCCGGCCTGGGCTACAGCATCATCCCGCAGATGGCGTTGCGCCAGGACGACCGGCGCCTCTTGCAGGTGCGGCAGCTGGCGCCGGTGCTGACCCGCCAGCTGGGCCTGATCGTGCGCCACGACAAGCCGGTCACGCGGGCCATGCGGGTGGTGGGCGAGGCCATCCTGGGCGCGGCCGGCGCGCGCCGCTAGCGCCAAGCTCAGGCCGGTGCCGGTGCGCTTGTCTGGCCGCTGGCCAGGCGCGCGCGATAGTGCGCGGGCGTCATGCCCAGTTGCTGGCGGAACACGCGGTGCATGGTATCGGCATTCTTCAGGCCGCTGCGTTCGGCGATGCGCGCTATGGTCCAGCCGGTCTTCTCCAGATGGCGGCAGGCATGCTCGATGCGCAGTTCCAGGACATGCTGGCCGGGGGTCTTGCCGACTTCGCGCAGGAAGCGGCGCGAGAAGTTGCGTGGGCTCATCGCCGCGCGCGCGGCCAGGGCCGGGACGCTGAGGTCTTCCTGCGGGTGGTCCAGCATCCAGGCCAGCAGCTCGGAGAACAGGTCGCTAGCGCGCTGCTGGGCCGCCAGCGTCGCGCTGAGCTGCTGATGCCGTCCCGGTCGATGCAGGAACAGCACCAGGTCGCGCGCAATGGCGCTGGCAACGGCCTGGCCCAGGTCCTGCCTGACCAGCGCCAGCGCCAGGTCGATGCCGGTGGTGACGCCGGCCGAGGTGCAGACCGGACCATCGATCCGGTAGATCGCCTCCGGGTCCACCTTGGCCTGGGGGAAATACTGTTGCAGCAGTTCGACGGCGGCCCAGTGCGTGGTCACATGCCGGCCATCCAGCAAGCCGGCCGCACCCAGGATGAAGGCGCCGGTGCAGATGCTGCCGACCCGGCGCGCATGGCCGGCATGCCGGGTCAGCCAATCGACCAGGGCAGCATCGGTGGCGGCGCGGCGGATGGCCTGCTCATGACCACCGACCACCAGGATCGTATCGATGCTGCCGCCAATCTCAGACAGGGGGACGATACCGCCCAGGCTCAGCGGCGACCCGGTGCCGATGGCGCCGCCTCCGAGCGAGGCCACGCGGATGTCGTAGCTGCCCGGCGCCAGTGCCTGGGCGCGCGAGAACACGCCGATGGGCCCCATCAGGTCGAGCGGCTCGGCGCCATCGAAGGCGATGAAGAGCACCGTGCGTGGCGAAGAATGTGGCCAGGCAAGTGGCGCGGCCTGTGGCCGTAAATCCGATATCTCTGTCATGGCGGTGTCGGTGCCGTTCTCCTAAGATCGCTTTTCCCCGCGCTCACGCGGACTCGCCGGAGGGCGGCATGCATAGAAGGGAATTCCTGACCAGATTGACGGCCAATATGGCAATGGCGCTCATTGTAGTGGCATCGGGCAGCCGCCGCGCTGCGGCACAGGAGCTGCGACCGGCCCGGCGGCCCCGGCCGCTGGTCGCCATCGTGGCCGACAACGCCGGGACCGAGACCACCGATCTGATGATTCCCCACGCCGTGCTCAGCCGTTGCGGCGCCGCCGACGTGGTGGTGGTGGCGCCCGAACCGGGGCGCATCACGCTGATGCCGGCGCTGGCGATCTCGGCGCAGCTGACGCTGGCCGAATTCGATGCCCGGCATCCCGAGGGCGCGGATTACGTCGTCGTCCCGGCGCTGCACCAGGCGGACAACGAGCCCATCCTGGCCTGGCTGGCCCGGCAGTTCGCCCGCCAGGCCAATATCGCCGGTATCTGTGAAGGGGCCAGGGTGCTGGGCAAGGCTGGCCTGCTGGACGGGCGTGCGGCCACCACGCACTGGTATGCCGCTCAGGACCTGCGCAAGGCCCATCCGACCATGCGCTGGGTCAGCAACCACCGTTATGTGGTCGACGACGGCATCATGACCACCACCGGCGTGTCGGCCTCGCTGCCGGCTGCGCTGGTTCTGGTGGAGGCGATTGCGGGCCGGCAACGGGCGCAGCAGCTGGCGACGCAACTGGGTATCCGTGATCTGGGGGACGGGCATGACAGCGGGCGTTTTCATCTTGGCGCCGCCCATGTCTGGCGGGTGATCGCCAATACGGCGCTGTTGTGGCGGCACGAGACGGTGGAAATCATCGGCCAGGCCGGGCTGGATGGCATTGCCCTGGCGCTGACGGCCGATGCCTGGTCGCGCACGTATCGTTCGCAGGCGGTGCTGACGGCCCCGGCAGGCTGGTCGGGGCCGTTGCCCAGTCAGGATGGCTTGTTGCTGCATACCCAGCCGGCACAGGCTGGCGCGCTGCCGCTGTCACTGCAGGGCGATCTGCCCGCCGCAGCGCATCTGGAGCGCGCCTTGGCTGCCATCGCCGCGCGTTACGGCCGCAGCACCGCCGACCTGGTGGCCCTGCAGCTGGAGTATGCCTGGCCGCAGTGACGGCGCAGGCCAGCTGATCAAGCCGATTCCAGCGCCTGCTGCAGGTCGGCCAGCAGGTCATCGATGTGCTCGATACCGATGGACAGCCGCACCGTATCCTCGGTCACGCCGGCTTTTTCCAGTTCGGCCGGCGAGAGCTGGCGGTGCGTGGTCGAGGCCGGGTGGGTGGCCAGCGACTTGGCGTCGCCGATGTTGACCAGGCGGGTGAAGAGCTGCAGGGCATCCTGGAAGCGCGCGCCCCCCTCGCGGCCATTGGCCACGCCGAAGGTCAGCACGCCCGAGGCGCGGCCCTTGAAATACTTTTGCGCCAGTGCGTGGTCGGGATGGTCTTCCAGTCCGGCGTAGTTGACCCAGCGCACCTTGGGATGGCGCTTCAGGTACTGCGCCACCGCCAGGGTGTTCTCGGTGATGCGGTCCAGCCGCAAGGCCAGCGTCTCGATGCCCTGCAGGATCTGGAAGGCATTGAAGGGCGACAGCGCCGCGCCCGTGTTGCGCAGCGGCACCACGCGCGCACGGCCGATGTAGGCGGCCTCGCCCAAGGCCTCGGTATAGACCACGCCGTGGTAGCTCACATCGGGTTCATTGAGGCGCTTGAAGCGTTCCTTGTGCTTGGCCCAGGGGAACTTGCCCGAGTCCACGATGGCACCGCCCAGCGTGGTGCCATGGCCGCCCAGGTACTTGGTCAGCGAATGCACGACGATGTCGGCGCCATGCTCGAAGGGGCGCAGCAGGTAGGGCGTGGCGACGGTGTTGTCGACGATCAACGGTACACCGTGGCGATGGGCGATCTCGGCCACGGCGGCGATGTCGGTGATGTTGCCCAGCGGGTTGCCGATCGATTCGATATAGATGGCCTTGGTGCGCGCGTCGATCAGCGGCTCGAAGGAGGCCGGCTGGCGTGGATCGGCAAAGCGCGTGGTGATGCCGAACTGCGGCAGCGTGTGGGCGAAGAGATTGTACGTGCCGCCATAGAGGGTCGAGGCCGAGACGATGTTGTCGCCGGCTTCGGCAATGGTCTGGATTGCATAGGTCACGGCCGCCTGGCCGGAGGCCAGGGCCAGCGCGGCGATGCCGCCTTCGAGCGCGGCCAGGCGCTTTTCCAGCACATCCTGGGTCGGGTTCATGATGCGCGAATAGATATTGCCCTGCACCTTCAGGTCGAACAGGTCGGCGCCATGCTGGGTGTCATCGAAGGCGAAGGCCACCGTCTGGTAGATCGGCACGGCCACCGCACGGGTGGTCGGATCGGGATCGTAGCCACCGTGGACGGAGAGGGTTTCGAATTTCCATTGCGCATTGTCTGCCATGTTGTCTCTTTCTTGTCGTTCGTTGAGGGGAGAAACGGTTCGCACATACCGATGACAGACGCTAGCGCGCCGTCCGTCCCCTGCCAAGAAACAAATTCACATAAGCATATGCATTGTCGTTTCACATTCCCGCTGTGCATGCGTAAGTGGAAATAAGTCGTTTGAATAGCCCGGGCGTGGCTGCTTCAATGAAGCAATATCTCATCCACGCATAAGGAGCCATCATGTCAACTGCCACCCTTCAGAGCCCGGCCGGCGTCTGGGCAGCGCTCAACTACCTGGCCGATGACGCCCGCGACCCGGTCAGCTATGCCTTCGAACCGCCGCCGGGGACACCCTGGGAGAGCGCGCGATATACCGCCCAGCGCAGCTTCATCGCCGATGCCGGGCGTCTTGCCGATCTCTCCATCGACAGCAATGGCTTCCAGCTGGTCGATGCACCCACGGCCGTGCGCAATTTCGACGATGCCGACGAGATCACCTCGACCTACTACGCCGAGGCTGTGGAACTGGCCCTGGCCCTGACCGGCGGCACCCATGCCTACGTGTTCGATCACCTGGTGCGCGAGCGTGACGCCGCGCGCGTACCGCTGGATTTCGGTCGCACTGTGCGGGGTGCCACGCCGGCGGCCAATGGCCGTATCCACAACGATTACACCGAGGCATCGGGCCGGCGCCGCTTTTCGATGGTGCTGCGTGATGCCGACCTGATTGCCTACGCCCAGCATTTTTCCATCCTCAACATCTGGCGCAGCCTGCGCGGCGTGGTGCAGGATACGCCGCTGGCGGTGGCCGATGCGCGCAGCGTGGCAGCCGACGAGCTGGTACGTGGCGAGGTCCGCTATCCGCGTCGCAATGGCGAGATCTACCTGCTGCGCCACCATCCCCGCCACCGCTGGTATTACTTCGCCGACATGCAGGCCAGCGATGCGCTGGTGTTCAAGCAGTTCGATTCGCGCACCGATGGGGTGGCGCGCTTTACGCCACATAGCGCCTTCGATCTGCCCCAGATCCCGCCCTCGGCGCCCCTGCGCAAGAGCCTGGAGTTGCGCTGCCTGGTGGTGCATGCATGAGCGCCGCGCTTCCCGTGATCGAGTACTGGTTCGACTTCGGCAGCAACTACAGCTACCTCTCCACCATGCGCATCGAGCAGGCCGCGCAGCAGGCGCGGGTACAGGTGCGGTGGCGGCCTTTCCTGCTGGGACCGGTGTTCCAGGCATTGGGCTGGAGCACCTCGCCCTTCGTGCTGCAAAAGGAGAAGGGCGACTATACCTGGCGCGACATGGCCCGTCAGTGCCGCAAGTACGGCGTCCCCTGGACCATGCCCAGCCGCTTTCCGCGCTCGGCGGTGGTGGCCACGCGGGTGGCGCTGGCGCATGCCGAGGCGCCGTGGGTGGCTGGATTTTGTCGCCTGGTGATGCACCTGAACTTCGCCGAGGACCGTGACATCGACAGCATCGAGACCGTGCACGAGGTGCTGCTGGCCATGCAACTGCCGGCCGATGAGATCCTGGCCCTGGCGCAATCCGATGCCATCCGTAGCCGTCTGCGCGAGCAGACCGGCCAGGCTCGCGCGCTGGGCATCTTCGGCGCGCCCACCTTCTTCGTGGGGGAGGAGATGTTCTGGGGCAATGACCGGCTCGACGATGCGCTGGCCGCCTGCCACCCTGCCGGCTTGCGCTAGCGGACGCTGGCCTGGGCCTCGGCGATGATCCACGCCGCTACCTGCTGCACCTCGCTGCGGGGCTGCTGGTCGGCCTGGATCAGCCAGTAGGCATAGCCCTCGCTTCCCTGGGTACGCGGCTCGGCCAGCATGACCAGCTGGCCAGCTTGCAGTTGCGGCCCGATCAGTTCGATGCGTCCCAGGGCCACCCCCTGTCCGGCCAGTGCGGCCTGGATCACCATGTCGTACTGGTTGAAGCGCAGTACGCTGCGCTTCTTGCGGGTGGGTTTGTCGCTGCCCTCCAGCCAGTCCTTCCAGCGCAGCCGTGGATTGGGCTGTTCGAATTCGATGAGTGGCGTGGCCGCCGGCAGCTTGCCATCGACCAGCAGCAGCGGATGCGCCACCGGCGCCACCGATTCACCGAAGAGGCGGATCGCGCCCGGCGGCACCTGCAAGCGCGTGGTGTAGCGCAGGGCCAGGTCGATGCCCTCCTGGCGCAGGTCGGCCACGCTGTCGCTGGCAGCCACCCGCACGTCCAAGCCGGGCCAGCGCTGCTGCAGCAGCGACAGCCGTGGCAGCAGCCACAGTCCGGTCATGCCGATGCTGGCCGTGATGGTGACCGGGCGCGCGGCCTGGCTGGCATGCAGCTCACCCACGGTGTCCTGCAGTTGCAGCAGGATGGCATCGGCACTGCGAAAGAGCCGCTCGCCGGCCGGCGTGAAGGAGATGGCGCGGTGGTGGCGTTGCAGCAGCGGCATGCCCATGAACTGTTCCAGCAGGTGTACCTGCCGGCTCACCGCCGATTGCGTCAGGAACAGGTCCTGCGCGGCCAGCGTGATGCTCATGCGGCGCCCCACGGCGACGAAGCCACGGATCAGGTCCAGCGGTGGCAGCTTGGCCAGGGGGATGGGCATGGGGGCTCGTTCTGGGCGATGGAAATGCGGTATTGAAACACATCCGCGCGCCTGCGTGGAGATTGCCAGTACAGGTTTTCGCATGACTGCAGAGAATGTGAAACATCATCGAATTCGTTTGAGCACGCGCTGCGAAGGCGCTTAAATAGGGCATATCGACATCATCAGCACCAACCGGAAAACCGCACTCCCATGACTATTTCTGCTACCCGTCGCACCTGGCTGGCGGTCGCCGCCGGCGCCGCCATCATGAGCATGGCGCTCGGTTCGCGCCAGACCTTCGGCTTGTTCATCAGTCCGCTGTCCTACGATCACGGCTTGCCGGTGACGCTGGTGGCCTTTGCCATCGCCCTGCACAACCTGGTATGGGGATTCGCCCAGCCGCTGGCCGGGGCCATGACCGATCGCCATGGGCCGGCGCCGGTGGTGGCGCTAGGCGCGTGCTGCTATGCGCTCGGCCTGGCCATGACGGCACTGGCGGGCAATGGCGTCATGCTGGTACTGGGCATGGGCGTGTTCATCGGCGTGGGCATCAGCTGTACCAGCTTCGGCGTGGTGATGACGGCGGTCGGGCAGAGCGTGGCGCCGGAACGCCGCAGCAGTGCCATGGGCCTGGTCAGTGCCGGTGGTTCGCTGGGGCAGGTGTTGATGCTGCCGCTGGTGCAGGGCGTGCGGGCTTCCTCGGGCATGAGCGCGGCCTTGCTGATGCTGGCTTTCCTGGTGCTGGCGGTGGCGCCGCTGGGCTTCCTGCTGAGGCAGGGTGCGCGCCCGGTCCAGGCTGCCACGGCATTGCGCTACAGCCTGCGCGAGGTGGTGGCGCAGGCCCGTGCTCATCGCGGCTACCAGTTGTTGACGCTGGGTTTCTTCGCCTGCGGATTCCAGCTGGCCTTCATCGCCACCCACCTGCCCGGCTACCTGGAGCTGTGCCATATGCCCAGCGGCCTGGCGGCCACCGCGCTGGCGTTGATCGGCCTGTTCAACATGGCCGGCAGCTGGGCCTGCGGCTGGCTGGGCGGACGCTACCGGCCGCAGGTCGTGCTGGGCTGGCTGTACCTGCTGCGCAGCGCGGCCATCGGCCTGTTCTTCCTGGCACCCAAGAGTCCCTTGAGCGTGGGCCTGTTCGCCGCCGTGATGGGACTGGCCTGGCTGGGAACCGTGCCGCTGACCACCGGGCTGGTGGCACGCATCTTCGGCACGGAGCACATGGGCACGCTGTTCGGCATCTGCTTTCTCAGCCACCAGATCGGCTCCTTCCTTGGCGCCTGGCTGGGTGGCTGGATGCTGGAACTGACCGGGTCGTATTCCCTGCTATGGGGGGCGACCTTCGTGGTGGGGATCGTGGCGGCGGTGCTGCATTTTCCCATCGACGATCGTCGCGCCAGCACGCCGCTGGCGCAGCCGAGCTAGCGCTGGGCGGCCGCTCTCAGGCCGCCACCCTGAAATGCGCCATCGTTGACATCAACACCCCGGAGTGGCTGGCCAGCGTGGCCGAGCTGGCGGCGGCCTGTTCCACCAGGGCGGCGTTCTGCTGGGCCATGTCGTTGATGTCGGCCACGGCCAGGCTGACTTCTTCTATGCTGCGTTTCTGGTCGTCGGTGGTCTGTTCGATCGAGGCGATCAATTGCGATACCCGGGTGACGGACTCCACCACCGCGCTCATGACGCGTCCGGCGTCGTCCACCAGCGTGACGCCGGCGGAGATGTTTTCCTGCGAGGCAGCGATGAGTTGCTGGATCTGGCGCGCCGCATGGCCGGAGCGGTCGGCCAGGGCCCGCACTTCCTGCGCCACCACGGCAAAGCCGCGTCCATGCGAGCCGGCGCGGGCGGCTTCGATGGCGGCATTGATGGCCAGGATATTGGTCTGCGCGGCAATGCCCTGGATCAGTTCGACAAAGCCGTGGATCTGCGCCGCCGAACGGGCAATGCCATCCATGTTGCTCACCACCGAGGCGACGATGTTGCCGCCGTCTTGCGCGATGGTGGCCGCCTGGGCTGAGAACTTCGATGCGTGGGCGGCGTTCTCGGCGGTTTCGCGCACCGTCTGGGTCAGGGTCTGCATGGCTGCCGAGGTCTGTTGCAGTGATGCGGCCTGGCGCTCGGTGCGGGCCGACAGGTCCATGTTGCCATCCACCATCTCGCGTGACATCACGCTCATCTCACGGGCGCAATCCTGGGAGGCAGAGACGATCCTGAGCAGCGACTCGCGCATCTGCGCCATCGCGCCCAGCATGCTGCCGCCATGGCGGGCTTGTACCGCCACGCTCAGGTTGCCCGCCGAGATCTCGTGGGAGATGCGGGTGGCATAGTCCGGCTCGCCGCCCATGCTATGCAGCACGCGGCCGAAGATGCCGTTGAGCAGCCAGGTCAGCGCGCCGCCGATGAGCAGCAGCGCCAGCAGCAGGATGCGCAGGCGCGACCACACCACCTCGTTGATATCGTTGAGCAGGGTACCGGAGCTGACATACCAGTGCCAGGGCGCGAAGCCCTGCACATAGGTGATCTTGGGCAACTGCGCCTGGCCGTCCGGCGAGCGCACCATGTATTGCACGAAGCCGCCACCACCCGGATTGCCGGCGGCCACCATGTTGCGATAGAGCGGCTGGCCATGGGCGTCGAGGTAGTCGTGCATGTCCTGTCCGATCAGCTTGGGCAGGGTGGGGTGGGTCAACACCACTGGACGATCATCGATGAGGGTGACGTAGCCATTGCTGCCGTAGGTCATCTTGGACATGGCCTGCAGGGCCATGCGGCGGGCCTGGGCATCGTCGAGCTGGCCGGCCTGCACCTGGGCATGGAATTGCCGCAGCACGGCCGAGGCGGCATCGACCAGGTTGACCAGCCCGGCCTTGCGTTCATCCAGCAGGGAGGCGCGGGTGATATAGGCGCTGGCGGCGCCGATGAGGAGCATGCCCAGCCAGGTCGCCAGCAGGGCGAGACGGAGCTTGGTGTGCAGGCGGAGTTTGGCGGGATGGAACATGGCAGGCTCATCGAGAGTGGCGGCGCGGCGATATCGTCCACCGGAACCTGCGCGGCAAAAGCGGGCAGGCGGTCCGGCACCAGGAGCCCCGCGTGGTCAGGCCCTGTGGCTTGAATATAGCAATGCCGTCCCAATTCGAAAAATACTGTTATCCGCTGTATCTATGCCTTTCAGGTATAGCTGGAAATTATTTCCCGTGTCCTGAAAAAGCTGCCCTGGCGTAGTAATACCGCTCAGCCAAGCGCGTTGCCAGCTCCGAAGCCTGCTTCGACTTTGATTGCGTCACGGCTGACCGTTCGTCCTGAGTAGCGGCGTAGCCGCGTATCGAAGGCGCAGCACGTTAAGGAGCGCCTTCGATACGGCCCTAGAGGGCCTACTCAGTCCGAACGGTTACAGATGGATTCAAGAGAACGTAAGAACGTATCAGCCCTTAGTCCGGCGTGAATTTCTGCAGGAAGGCCATGAAATTCTCCAGCGTCGGCGAGCGGTTTTCATCGCTCCAGACGAATTCGACGTCGTAGGAAGACGACAGGTCGGGGTGTTCGAACAGCACCACGTCGCGCGGGCAGTTGAAGCGCGAGGCGTCCGAGACGATGGAGTAGCCCATGCCCGCCGCTACCAAACCCAGGATGGTGGAGACGTCGCTGCCCAGTTGCACCAGCTTGGGCGAGAAGCCGGCCAGCAGGCATTGGTGGATCAGGAAATCGTAATAGCGCGGTGAGCGCGTGCGCGGAAACCAGATGCAGGGTTCGTCGCGCAAGTCCTTGAGCCGCGCCGGCGGCCGCCTGGCCATGGGGCTGCTGGCCGGGATTGCCAGCAGCAGGCGATTGCGGAAGATGGTGAAGCCCTGCAGGTGGGCGTCCTCATCGGTGCGCCAGGCCAGGAAGCCGCCATCGAGCGTGCCGTTGCGGATGTCGTCGAGCTGCTTGGCCGACATCGAGGGCTCCAGCAGCAGGGCTACGCTGGGATGGGCTTGGCGGAATTTCTGCAGGGGTTTGAGCAGCGCCGGGTGCCAGGTGTAGTTGGGCGTCATGCCGATGCGCAAGGAACCCAGTTGGCCGGAGCTGATGCGGGAGATGCGCTCCTTGGCTTCTTCCAGGTCCTGCAGCAGGCGCTCGGCATCCTTGTGGAACTGCTGGCCGGCGGCGGTCAGGGTGACCCCGCGCGCACCGCGCACGAACAGGGCCGCGCCCAGTTCGTCTTCCAGGTCCATGATCTGGCGGCTCAATGCGGGCTGGGCGATATTGAGGCGACGCGAGGCCTCGGCCACGCTGCCGTGGTTGGCCACGGCCGAGAAGTAACGCAGGTGACGGATTTCCATGTCCTGGCTCCCTATGCTTTGGAGGTATACAAGAATATAAATATGCTATTTGTGAGGCATATCTTAGTTGCCTATACTCCGTTTGCCAATCGCCTGCCATGTCTTCCCATGGCGGCTACAACACGGAGAGGACAATGATGGAGAGCACCCGGATAGAGACTGAACACGTCGGCATGGCTGCAGCCGTGCCGGTGGAACGAAAATCGCAATCCCGACGCGCGGCCATCGCCGCCACCATGGGCAACCTGCTGGAAATCTACGACTTCATTGCCTACGGCATCTTCGCCGTGCCGATCTCCAAGACCTTCTTTGCCCTGCAATCGGACACGATGGCGCTGATCCTGACCTTCGCCACCTTCGGTGTGGGCTTCATCGCCCGGCCCATCGGGGCGCTGGTCATCGGCGCCTATGCTGACCGGGTGGGGCGCAAGAAGGGCATGAGCCTGACCATCCTGCTCATGGCCACCGGTACGGCGGTGATCGCCTTCTGTCCCGGCTACGCCAGCATCGGCCTGGCCGCGCCCGTGATCGTGGTGATCGGGCGGCTGATACAGGGCTTTTCAGCCGGTGGCGAGGTCGGCGGCGCCGTGGCCATGTTGCATGAGAATGCACCCGGCGGGCAACGCGGCCTGTATGCGGCCTTCCAGCAGATGTCGCAGGGCTGTGGCGTATTGGTGGCGGGCCTGATCGGCTTGCTGCTCTCCAGCGTCTTCACGCAGGAGCAAATCTTCGGCGGTGCCTGGCGCCTGGCCTTCGTGCTGGGGCTGCTGATCGCCCCGGTGGGTATCTACATCCGCCGCACCGTGGCCGAGACGCCGGAATTCCTGACCAACGCCCATCACAAGAAACCGCCGGTGGGCAGCACGTTGATGAAACACTATCGCACCATCGGCATGGGGGTGCTGATCATGCTGTTCTGGACCATCGCTACCTACATCTCCAATTATTTTTCCACCTATGCGGTGCGTGAATTGCACCTGAGCCTGCAGGAGAGCTATCTCGGCCAGATCGCCTACGGAGTGACCATGCTGGCCTGCTGTCCGCTGGTGGGCATGATGAGCGACCGCATCGGCCGCAAGACACCGATGCTCTTCGGTACCTTGCTCACCGCCGTGCTGGCTTATCCGCTGTTCGACCTGCTGACCCTGTGGCCGTCCCTGGCCTCGCTGATCCTGGTGCAGGTCACCATCGGCGCCTTGCTGGCCTGCTATGCGAGCTGCGCTTCCAGCGTGTTGGGCGAACTCTTTCCGACCAGCATCCGCGTGACCGGTGTGGCGATCTCGTATGCCATCGGCGTGATGGTGTTCGGCGGCTTCACGCCGGTCATCGTGACCTGGCTGATCGACCTGACCGGCGACAAGCTGGCTATCGCCTACTACCTGATCGCGGCGGCCATTTTCAGTTGTATTCCTGTTCTCCTGGTGCGTGATCGTCACGCCGACGTGTGAATCCATGGTTCTGTGTGTTGGCGACTCTCCCATGGGCCGGTAGTCTGGCACGAGAGTCGCCTTTTTTTTCGATAGCTATGTCGTCCAACCATCCATCCTCCCCGTCATCCTTGTCAGCCCCGACGCAGCCCGGGCTGCGCCTGATGCCGGACCAGCGCTCCATCGATATCCTGCGCCAGCTGATCGCCTTCGATACCGTGAGCCGCCATTCCAACCTGCAGATGATCGATTTCATCCAGGACTACCTGCGCCAGCGCAAGATCACCACCCGCATCACCTTCGACGACGACCGCCGCAAGGCCAACCTGTTTGCCACCGTCGGCCAGGGCAAGGGACGCGGCATCATCCTCTCGGGGCATACCGACGTGGTGCCGGTGGATGGGCAGGACTGGCACTCCGATCCCTTCGTGCTGAGCGAGCGCGATGGCCGCTACTACGGCCGTGGTGCCTGCGACATGAAGGCCTTCATCGCCATTGCACTGGCCAAGGTCGATGCGATGCTGGAATCCGATTCGGCCACGCCCTTCCACCTGGCCTTTTCGTATGACGAGGAAGTCGGTTGTCTGGGTGTGCATCGTCTGCTGGAAGACCTGGCGCGGCAGCAGTTGCAGGTGCTGGGCTGCGTGGTGGGCGAGCCCACCAACATGCAGATGAAGACCGGCCACAAGGGCAAGCGCGCCTTCCGCTGCCAGGTCACCGGCCGCAGCGCGCATTCGTCCACGCCGCAGGCGGCGGTCAATGCGATCGAGTACGGCAGCGAACTGGTGGCCTTCCTGCGGGCGCAGTCGCGCGAGCTGGAGCAAGGGCCGCATGACCCGCTGTTCGATGTGCCCCACACCACCATGACGACCACGCTGTTCAATGCCGGCATTGCCACCAATACGATCCCGGCCAGTTCCGAATTCGTGTTCGAGTATCGCTACCTGCCGGTGCAGGATCCGGCACCCATCGATCAGCGCATCCGTCATTACATCGACAGCGTGCTGCTGCCGGAGATGCGCCAGAAAGCCGAGGAGTCAAGCATCAGCCTGCAGCCCTGCATCGACTATCCGGCCCTGGAAACCCCGCCCGGGGCCGAGATCGGCAAGATCGTCGCGGCCCGTGCGGTGCCGGGCCAGCAGAGCAAGGTCGGCTTCGGCACCGAGGCGGGCATCTTCGGCAAGCATGGCATCGACTCGGTCATCTGCGGGCCGGGTGATATCAACCACGCCCATCGCCCGGATGAATTCGTCACGGCTGAACAACTGGTGCTGTGCGAGGACTTCATCGATGGACTGATCGCGGATATGGCGGCACGTCCGGTCTGATGCGCCCTGGCGCGCCTGGACGCGCGCCGGTGTTTCGCGCAGCTCTTTTTCTCTCCTACTACCAACCGCCCCCCAGGGCGCGGAAGGTTCCCACACTGGCCCGTGCCGCATCGGCCTGGGCCAGCGCCAGCTGGTCGCGGGCATCGAGCAATTGGCGTTGCTGCTGCAGTACCTCGACCTGGCTGGTGGCACCGCCGTCGAAGGCTTCGCGCGCGGCGGCCAGGGCGTCAGCGGTGGCGGCGCGACGCGCCTGCAGGGCCTGCAGGCGGTCATCGAGCTGGGTCTCGGTGACCAGGGCATTCTCCACATCCTCGGTGGCCTTGAGCATGGCCTGGCGGAAGCGTGCCAGCGCTTCTGCATTGGCACCGCGTGCCTGTGCCACTTCCGCATCGACCCGACCAAAATCGAACAGGCGCCAGCGCAGGCCGACCGCCGCCAGCGGCTGGAAGGTCTGGCTGGACAGCGTCAGGCTGGACAGGCTCTCGAAGCCCAGTAGTCCCGACAGCGACAGCTTGGGGTAGTACTCGGCCATGGCCACGCCGATGCGTGCATGGGAGGCCGCCAGTCGCCGCTCGGCGGCCATCACGTCGGGGCGGCGGCGCAGCAGCGCGGCCGGTGCGGGCAAGGTGGACAGCGCCGGTGCCGTGGCGATCGGGCGGGCGCTGCCGGTCAGCGCGGCGGCGCTGCTGCCCGGTACCTGGCCCATCAGGACGTCCAGCCGGTTGCGCTGCAGTTCGATCAGGGTACGCAAGGGCGTCAGCGCCGCGCGGGCGCTGGCCAGTTGTGCCTGCGCCAGGGCCAGTTCGCGCCGGTTGTCCAGGCCATCCTGCAGGCGCAGGCTGACCAGTTCGCTCAGGCGGCTGTCGGTGGCGATCTCTTCTTTGGTGATGGCCAGTCTTGCCTGCGCGCCGCGCAGGCTGAAGTAGGCGTCGGCGGCTTCGGCGGCAATGGCCACCCGCACGCCCAGGCCGTCGGCGGCGGCCGCTTCGGCACTGGCCTGGTCGGCATCGCGCTGGCGATGCAGGCCGCCGAAGAGGTCGGCTTCCCAGCTGGCCCCGGCGCCCAGGTCGTAGAGGGTCTGGTTGCGCTGGTAGCCGGGCTGGTGGCTGGCGATTTCACCCAGGGGGCTGCGCAGGGATTGCCGTTCACGCGCCGCCTGCGCAGTGACGCTGCCGCTGGGCAGCAGCGCCGCATCGGCCAGACCAGCCACCGCGCGTGCTTGCTGCACCCTGGCCAGCGCGGCCTGCAGGTCCAGGTTCTGGGCCAGCACGCGATCGATGATCTGGTCCAGCACCGGATCCTGGAAGCGCGACCACCACTGGCGCAGGGTCTCCTGCTGCGCTGTCGCCGATTCTTCTACCGAGCCCGTCGGCGCGTGGGCGTAGCGCGCCGGCAACGCCTGGCCATCCGGGAGCGGGGCGGGCGGGTGGTAGTCCGGCACGGTAGCGCAGGCGGCCAGCAGGGCGCTGGAGAGGGGGGCGAGTAGCCATTTGGAGGGGCGCATGAGCTTTCCTTTTTGCAGAGCGGGCAGATAGTTACTTGCAATTCGATAGTCACAAGTGTAAAGTAACTTTCAAATTGAAAGCAACTGGTTTTTATCCAGCCGGCTTTCAACCGCTTTCCCGGTTTCCGGGTTTCCCGGTTTATCTCCCGACAACATTTCTCTCTTTGCAAGGAGCCCTGTCCATGTCCTCCACCACCCCTCCCGCAGGCGACGCGCCCCTCCAGCGTCGGCGCGCCGGCGGCAAACTCCAGCTGGCCATGGCCGTCGCCGTGGTCGCTGGCCTGGCCGTACTGTTCTATGGATGGCACTGGTGGCACACCGGTCGTTTCATCGAAGACACCGATGACGCCTATATCGGTGGCGACATCACCGTCATCAGCGCCAAGGTGCCCGGCTACATCGCCACCGTGAAGGTGACCGACAACCAGCTGGTGCATGCCGGCGACCTGCTGGTGCAGCTGGACGACAGCGACTACCGCGCAGCCCTGGCCAAGGCCGATGGCCTGGTGGCGGCACGCAAGGCCGAGATCGCCAACCTGGAAGCCACCCGTGCGGTGCAGACTTCGCTGATCGCCCAGGCCCGTGCCGGCGTCGATGCCAGCCGCGCCGAGACCGTCCGCGCCCAGGAAGATGACCGTCGTTTCGAGCGTCTGGTCACACGGGCGGCGGTGTCGGTACAGAGCGCGCAGAAGGCTAACGCCGACTTCCTCCAGGCCACCGCCAACGGCCAGAAGGCCGAGGCTGCGCTGGCCGTGGCCACGCGCCAGCTGGCGGTGATCGATACCCAGCATGAGCAGGCCGTGGCCGCGCTGGCGCAGGCCAGTGCCGAGCGCGATACGGCGGCGCTGAACCTGCGCTATACCGAGCTGCGCGCCCCCATCGACGGCGTGGTCGGCAACCGCCATGCACGCCAGGGCGCCTATGCCGCCACGGCGGTGCAGTTGATGTCCATCGTGCCGGCACGTGGCCTGTGGGTCGATGCCAATTTCAAGGAGAGCCAGCTGGCCCGCATCAAGCCCGGCAATGCGGCCACCATCGAGGCTGATGCGGTGCCGGGTCACGTCTTCCATGGCCATGTGGCCAGCGTGGCGCCGGCCACCGGTGCGCAGTTCAGCATCCTGCCGCCGGAGAACGCCACCGGCAACTTCACCAAGATCGTGCAGCGCGTGCCGGTGCGCATCCTGCTCGATAACGCCGATGGCGTGCTGGATGCCTTGCGTCCGGGCCTGTCGGTGGTGGCCCGTGTCGATGGCCGGGGGCAGGGTTCATGAACGCCGCATCGATGCTGGTGCAGCCTTCGCAGATGAGCGTATCGGCCAAGGTGTTCGCCTTTGGCGTGATGTGCGTGGGCATGTTCGTGGCGCTGCTGGATATCCAGATCGTCTCGGCCTCGCTGCGTGACATCGGCGGCGGCCTCTCGGCCGGCAATGACGAGACCACCTGGGTGCAGACCAGCTACCTGATCGCCGAGATCATCGTCATCCCGCTCTCGGGCTGGCTGACCCGCATGATGTCCACGCGCTGGCTGTTCGCCGTCTCGGCGGCCGGCTTCACCCTCACCAGCCTCCTGTGCGGCCTGGCCTGGAACATCCAGAGCATGATCGTCTTCCGTGCCCTGCAGGGCTTCCTGGGCGGCTCGATGATCCCCACCGTCTTCACCACTGCCTTCGCCTTCTTCGAGAACAAGCAGCGCGTCATCGCCGCCTCCACCATCGGCGCGATTGCCTCGCTGGCCCCCACGCTGGGGCCGACCGTGGGCGGCTGGATCACCGACCACTACAGCTGGCACTGGCTGTTCTTCATCAACCTCGCGCCGGGCATCTTCATCACGCTGGCGGTGCCGCGCCTGGTGCGCATCGACCTGCCGGACTGGTCGCTGATCCGCCGCGCCGACTATGCCGGCATCCTGTTCATGTCGCTCTTCCTCGGTTGCCTGGAATACACCCTGGAGGAAGGCCCGCGCTGGGACTGGCTGGGCGATCCGGTGATCGCCGCCACCGCCTGGATCTCGGGCATCGCCGGCCTGCTCTTCGTCTGGCGCAGCCTGACCACGGCCGAGCCGGTGGTGGACCTGCGTGCCCTGAAGGACCGCAATTTTGCGCTGGGTTGTTTCTTTTCCTTCGTGACCGGCATCGGCATCTTCGCCACCATCTACCTCACGCCGCTGTTCCTGGGGCGGGTGCGTGGCCTGAGCGCCTTGCAGATCGGCCTGGCAGTGTTTTCCACCGGGGTATTCCAGATCCTCTCGATCCCGCTCTACGCCTGGCTGACCAAGCGTCTGGACCTGCGCTGGATCATGATGATCGGCCTGGCCCTGTTCGCCCTGTCGATGTGGCAGTTCGCGCCTCTCACGCATGACTGGGGCTGGGCCGAGCTGCTGGTGCCGCAGGCGCTGCGCGGCATGGGCCAGCAACTGGCAGTGCCGCCCACGGTGACGCTGACCCTGGGCGGGCTGGCACCGGCGCGGCTCAAGTTCGCCTCGGGCCTGTTCAACCTGATGCGCAACCTGGGCGGCGCCATCGGCATTGCGCTATGCGCCACCTTGCTCAATGACCGGACCAACTTGCACTTCATGCGCCTGGCCGACCACCTCAATGCCGGCAACGGCAGCATGGTGGACGCCCTGCGCGCGCTGGGCGATGGCATGGGCGCGCAGTTCGGCGACGCCCTGCAGGGCCAGGCGGCGGCGCTGCGCCAGCTGTGGCAGCTGACCTACCGCGAAGCCCTGACGATGAGCTTTGCCGACGCCTTCCTGGCGGTGATGGTCTGCTTTGTCATCGCCACCCTGATGGTGCCGCTGATGCGCAAGATCACCCCGCCCAAGGCGCCGTCGGCGGATGCGCATTGAGGCCGCTTGCGTGCCGGCTGCGCGCCGCATGTCACAATGCGGGTTGCGGAGCCCGGCGAGCGCGGTTCCTGGATGATAGGTAGAAGAGTGGAAGAGTGGAGAGTGCGTGATGCAACGAAAGCGCTTTGACGATATGCAGTGCCCGATAGCCCGATCGCTGGACCGGGTCGGCGAATGGTGGAGCATCCTGATCCTGCGGGATGCCTTCTATGGACTCACCCGGTTCGACGAATTCCAGAAGCACCTGGAGATCGCCCCCAACATCCTCACGCGCAGGCTGGCCGGGCTGGTGGAGGAAGGCTTGCTGGAGAAGGTCATGTATTCGGAGCGCCCGCCCCGTTACGAATACCATCTCACTCCACGTGGCCGCGACTTCCGCCCGGTGCTGGTGGCGCTGTTGCAATGGGGTAATACGCATTTCGCGCCGGAAGGGGAGAGTGTCATCCTGGTCGATACCGCCACCGGCAAGCAAGCCATTCCCATCATGGTGGATGCCAACACCGGCAAGCCTATTTCCGCTGGGAGCCACATCATTGCAGAAGGCCCGGCTGCGGGCGAGAAGGTCAAGCGCAGCATCGGCGAACTGCTGGAGCGCCGCGCCAGGAAGAGCGCCTAGCGAACTGCCCGGGGAAAAATTGATCCCGGGAAACTCATATCGATAGACAAAAAAATAGCATGGCCCGCCCCGCTGCAACAGCGCAGGGGCGGGCGCTTTCCGTTAGAATCCTGCCGCAGCACCACTTCGTTGATAACGCTACCATCCTTTGGTGGCGCACCTTTCCCCCTGGTTGAGCATAGAGAATAGGCAATGTCGTTTCGAGTCCTGCGTTACCCGCTGTCGCTGCTGACCTTTCTCCTGACGTGCCATGCCGCCGTGGCGGGCGACCAGATCACCTGGGGCAAGTACAACGTGCCGCCCTACATGATCCGCGAGGGAACCTGGGCGCACCAGGGCATCTTCGACCAGGCACTCGATGTGCTCAAGGAGCAGTTGCCGCAGTACGAGCACGTGGAGCTGGATGCGCCTTTCCCACGCATCTACAGCGAGATCAAGAAGGGCAGCCACTGGTGCTTCAACGGTGCGCTGAAGACGCCGCAGCGTGAGAGCGAGGGTTATTTCTCGCTGCCCAGTTCGATCTTCCTGCCGCTGCGCATCATCGTGCGGCGCGACCGCCTGTCGCAGTTTCCGCAACGTCCGTCGCTGGAGTCCTTGTTGAAGGACCACCAGCTCATCACCTCGGTGATGCGCGACCGTTCCTACAGCCCGACGGTGGACCGCTTGCTCAAGACCTATCCCCCGAAGGAAAACTATTCCGAGCAAATGGAAGCGGTGGGCATGCTGCTGGCCGGTCGCATCGACTTCATGGTCGAGCTGCCCTTGCTGGCGCAGGACCAGGCCCGCGTCATGGGGCATGGCGGGGAGCTGGTGGCCATTCCGATGCAGGAGGCCGATGAGGTGGTCTTCAACCGGGTGATGTGCGCCAAGAATGAATGGGGGCGCCAGGTGGTGGAGGCGGTCAACAAGGTGCTGCTGGCCAACCGGGCCAAGCCTTTCTACAGGCGCATCGTGGAGAAGTGGCACGATCCGGAGTCGGTTGCGGAGATCCGGGGGATCTATGACAAGGTTTTTCTCAAGATGCCTTGAGTGGTGTGTGGCATGGGGTAGGGATCAATGAAAAAGGGACACGCCGGCGTGTCCCTTTTTGCATTGCAGGGAGCAGGCTTCAGTGCTGGCCGGAGGAGAGCATCCGCTCCACATACCGCGCAATCAGGTCAATCTCCAGATTGACCTTGCTGCCCGCCTTCAGGTGCTTCAGGGTGGTGACCTCCACCGTATGCGGGATCAGGTTGATCGAGAAGCGGCAGGCGTCGGCCAGGTCTTCCACCCGATTGACGGTCAGCGAGACGCCATTGACCACGATGGAGCCCTTGTAGGCCAGGTACTTGCCCAGTACCTTGGGCGCATCGACGATCAGCTCGCGCGACTCGCCCACCGGTTCGAAGGAGTGCACCTGGCCCAAACCATCGACGTGGCCGGAGACCAGGTGGCCGCCCAGGCGCTCGGCCAGGGTCAGGGCTTTTTCCAGATTGACTTCGCCGGGCGCGTCCAGGCCGGCGGTCAGGCGCAGGCTTTCGCGCGAGACGTCCACGGTGAAGCCGCGCGCGGTCTTCTCGACCACGGTCATGCAGGCGCCATTCAGGGCGATCGAATCGCCCAGGCCGACATCGGCCATTGGCAGCGCGCCGGCATCGATGGTCAGACGCACGCCGGCGTCGGGGCCGGCGGCCAGGGGGGTGACGGAAGTGATGGTGCCGATGGCGGCGACGATACCTGTAAACATTGTCCAGTCCTCTTGCAGCGAATCCGAAAATCAATCAAAAACAATCAAGGGCGATCAAAGGCGATCAAGCGAAACGTGCAAGGATACGCAAATCCGGGCCGACCTGCTTGACCTCGTGGAAGCGCAAGCCCAGCTTGCCGGACAGGTCTTCCAGCGGCGGCAGTTCGAACATGTTGCGGCCGTCGCCGATCAAGGCCGGGGCCATGTAGACCAGCAGCTCGTCCACGCAGCCTTCGCGCAGCAGGGCGCCATTGAGCTTGGCGCCGGCTTCCACGTGCAGCTCATTGATCTGGCGCTGGCCCAGCTCACGCACCAGGGCCGACAGATCGACCTTGCCCTCGGCATTGGCCAGCAGGATCACTTCGGCGCCTTCGGCTTCCAGCGCGGCGCGTTTGTCGCGGTCGTCGGTGGCGGTGAAGACCCAGGTGTGGCCGCCCTGGATCACCCGCGCTTCGGGCGATACCAGCAGCTTGCTGTCGACTACGATGCGGCGCGGCTGGCGCGGGGTCTCGATGGCGCGCACCGTCAGTTGCGCATCGTCCTTCTGGATGGTGCCGATGCCGGCCATGATGGCACAGGCACGGGCACGCCAGATGTGGCCATCGTCGCGCGCGGCCTGGCTGGTGATCCATTGGCTCACGCCGTTATGCAACGCGGTCTTGCCATCCAGGCTGGCGGCGCTTTTCATGCGGATCCAGGGTTTGCCGGTACGCATGCGGTGCAGGAAGCCGATGTTGATCTCTTGCGCTTCTTCTTCCAGCAGGCCGCAGCTGGTCTCGATGCCGGCGGCCTGCAGGCGCGCCAGGCCCTGGCCGGCCACCAGCGGATTGGGGTCGGCGATGGCGGCGACCACGCGGGCCACGCCGGCGCGGATGAGCGCATCGGCACAGGGCGGGGTACGACCGAAATGGCTGCAGGGTTCCAGGGTCACATAGACGGTGGCGCCGCGCACGTCCTGGCCGCGTGCGGCGGCATTGGCCATGGCCTGGATCTCGGCATGGTTGCCGCCGGGCGGCTGGGTGAAACCGGCACCGATGACGCGCCGGTCCTTGACGATCACGCAGCCCACACGCGGATTGGGCGTGGTGTTGAGCATGCCGAAGCCGGCCTGGATCAGCGCCAGCGCCATGGCTTGCTGGTCGTTGCCGATGTCGAGTTGATAGAGCGAGTCGTCAGTGTGCGTCATGAGTTCAGCAGGGAAATGGGTCAGCGCCATTGCGGGCGAAAACGATTGACCGTCAATATACACGCCTTTGCCACCCCGACGGACCGGCTCAGTCGCTGGCGGCCTGGCTGCAATGGCTGTCCCGGTGCGGGTTGCAGATCCGGACCCGTCCCAGGAAGTTGATCACCACCACGCGCGAGCGGCTGTCGCTGCTGAAATACCAGCTGCCGCGCGTGACCGGCTGCCCACCGGGATGATAGCCAAGCACCTCGCCGCCCTGGGTATAGGCCACCGCGATACTCTTTGGCAGCGGTGCCTGCCGCATCAGCACACGCTGGCCGACGCGGACCTGCCAACCGGTCTGCCAGTCGCGGCCATCGGTAGGAGCCATCTCGGCGCGCTGGCCGTGGCGCAGCGCCTGCGAGCGCGTGAGGTTGACGCTGTGGAAGAACTGGTTGCCAGCGCTCACCAGCTGTTGCTCGCTGGCGATGTCCTGCATGGCGGGCACGCCCGCCGCCAGTACGATGGCGGCAATGAGCAGCACCACCATCAGCTCGATGAGCGTGAATCCCCGGCCGTACATGGCCTCACCAGCAATCGCTGCCGTCGGCGCTGCGGCTGCCGCGACTGTCGGCGCGCAGCACGCCGCATTGGCTGTCGCCATAGGCGGCATTGACGTGGGCACCGCCCGGGGTGGCGCTGACCTGCACGCAGCTGGCCAGGTCCTCTCCGGCACAGGCTTGCGCCGAGAGGGCGTAGGCGCTGGTGGCGGGCGTGCCCCCTGAATACCACTTGAAGCCGGTCTCGGCCGGTCCCGGCTGGAAGGCCTGGTAGCGGTGCCGGTAGGCGAACTGGCGTTCCTGCTGCAGCAGTACCTGCAGCACGGCGGCGCGGCCTTCGGCGCGGCGCGCCCGGCTGACGTAATGCTGGTAGCTGCTCCAGCTGAGGCCGGCCAGCAGGATCACGATGGCCAGCGCAGCCATCAGTTCCAGCAGGGTGAAGCCGCGATGGCGGCAGGAGGGAAGGGGCAGGGGGCGGGGAGCGGTCATCATCATGGTGTGGCAGGGAGCAATAGCGGGCGCCAGGCCAGCAAGGGGCAACTGGCGGGAGGGGACGACGGTGAAGCATATGCGGTATCGGCATCAGGCCAAGCGACTACCGCCTGCAGCGCCACCATGGCCTCGCCCCGGCCGTAGCCGATGCCCAGCAGACGGTATAGCGCAGAGCTGGAAGCAGCGGCCTTCTTGCCGGGCAGCAGGCGTTCGATCAGGTAGCGCGGCGCCGGGATGCCGGCGCCATGGCCGAAGCGGCGGCCGGTGAACTCGCCATAGGCGGCTGTCATGGCCTGCGGGCCGTGCAACTGCTGCAACTGCTGCGGCTGCCAGCCGCTGTGCGTGGGCTGGCCCAGGCACAGGCCGCGTGATTCGGCTTGTTGCAGGCAGCCGGTGCGGGCGTCGAAGCGCTCAGGCGTGATGCGACGTACCCGCATCAGGTCTTCGCAGGCGTCGGCCAGCGCGGCCTGGGCCGCCAGGTGCGCCTGGACATGCTCACGGTGATTACGTGCCGCGTGTTCGTCCAGCATCAGCAGCGAGGTGCTGGCCGCGCCCAGCAGCAGGATCACGCTCAGCAGGCTCAAGGCGATGATCAAGGTGGCGCCGCGCTGGCGCAGCAGCGGCGCGCTCATCGCGGCCAGCCTGTCACGGCGTGGTTGCGCAGCATGACGGTGGTCTGGAAGACGGCGCGTCGACGTTGCTCGCCCTGCTTCTCGGTGACGCGCCAGGCTGCATCGGTATGGGGGCCTGGCGGATACAGGTCGTAGCTGCGCGCGGCCGCACCCTCGGCGCCGGGACGGCGCTGGCTGCCCCGCACCAGCAGCGCGATGCGCACCAGCACCACGCTGGACCACTGGGGCGCGGCCATGGCCGAGGCATCCAGCCAGCGATCGGGGGCGGCGTCGCCGTCGCTGTCGATGGCGTAGCGCAATTGCATGGCTTCCACGCCGCGCGCGATGGCGTCGGAGGTCCACACTCCGTTCCTGCCCTGGTAGCGGCAGCGCAACTCGGCCTCGCCGCCCGTGCCGGGGGCGATGTAGTAGATCACCCACTGGCGGCTGGCATCGTCCAGCGGGCCGCTGGCGGCCTCGGCCCCGCTGCAGTTGCCGACCCGGGCGTGGCTGCCGGCGGGGGCGCCGAAGAAGCCGATCATCAGCACGTCGCTATGGTTGACGCCATCGCCGGCTGGCGCGCCGAACAGGCCAGCGGAGGGATCGAGGGCGTCGGCCTGGCGGCTGTCGTCCAGGCCGCGCAGGCCGGTGGCGGGTGTTGTCAGTGTCGGCAGTGTCGGTTCCGGATCGCTCTCGCCATCGATGTTCTCCCACGGCAGGTGGCTGGCCTGGCGCAGCGCCTGCTGCAGGTGATCCAGCGCCATGCGGCCGGTTTCCTGCACGCGGCTGGCATCGTCCAGATCCTGGTAGGCGCTGCGGGCCTGGTGCAGCAGGGTGCCGGCCACCAGCAATACCAGCAGGCCCACGGTCATGGCGATCATCAGTTCGATGAGTGTCAGGCCGTCTTGAGGGCAGGGAGCCTGGCGTCGCATTCACTGCCCCAGCACCAGGCTCATCACGGGGCCGTTGTCGGGCCGGGCTGTGCCGATGCGGCGCCAGCCCAGCTTGAGTACGACAGCGGCGGAGGCATCATGGTCGCAGCGCCACTGGCTGTGCGCGCTGCTGCTGCCGTCGTGGCAGGCCACCGCGCGCGCGGACGGGAAGTCGCGCAGGAAGCGGCTTCCCCAGTCGGCCACCGCTGCCGCTGCGAAGCCCTGGGCGCTGCAGGGGGCCAGGGTGCAATCCTCTGCGATCATGGGCGGCTTGCCGGCCTGGATGGCAAAGAGCGTGGGGTCGTCGCCGCCACCGCGCATCGGATAGCCGGCCCGCAATTCGGCC